>SRJI02000429.1 GCA_005473895.2 Carideicomes alvinocaridis | reverse complement strand
CAGGAGCCGGTGGCGTCCGGACGGTGGGTCGCCCACTCGCCCGTGACGAGGTAGCGCACCTTGGCGGCCACGGACAGGCCGTGGTCCGTGAACCGCTCGAGGTAGCGCGAGGCCAGCGTGACGTCCGTGGTGGTGGCCGGCGTCGCGCTCCAGTCCGGGGCGGCGATCGCGCGGAAGACGGACAGGTGCAGCGCGTTGACGTCCTCGTTGAGGGCGTCGATCCGGTCCCCGTGCGCCAGGTCCTGGGTCTCGAGCAGCAGGACGACCTCCTCGGCCACCTCCACGGCGGCGTCGCACATCGCGGTGATCACGGCCCGGACCTGCTCCGGGATGACGTGCTCGGGGTAGCGCAGCCGGGTCAGCTGGGCCACGTGGCGGGCGAGGTCGCCCATCCGCTCGAGCGAGGAGCTCATCCGCCGCGTGGCGACGACGGTGCGCAGGTCCGTGGCCACGGGCGCCTGGAGCGCCAGGATGCGCACGGCCTGCTCG
>SRJI02000428.1 GCA_005473895.2 Carideicomes alvinocaridis | reverse complement strand
CGAGAAGCAGGCTGAGGTGGACGAGGTCCTGCTCGTCCTCGACGCCACCACGGGCCAGAACGGCCTGACCCAGGCGAAGGTGTTCGCCGAGGTCGTGGACGTCACCGGCATCGTGCTGACCAAGCTGGACGGCACCGCCAAGGGCGGCATCGTGATCGCCATCCAGCGCCAGCTCGGCGTGCCCGTCAAGCTGATCGGCCTCGGCGAGGGCCCCGATGACCTCGCGCCGTTCACCGCCGAGGGCTTCGTGGACGCGCTGCTGGCCGACTGACGTCCCGCACCCCGGTCCAGGGCCCCTCCCGACGTCGTCGGGAGGGGCCCTGTTCTGTCACGGAGACGTCATCGACGTGTGGTGCGGCCCACTCCTCCGGTATCTTCCTTGCATCGGCCCCGATCGGGGCCGGGCAGCGACGCCGCGGGACGGGCGTTCGCCCCCGGCTCGCGGCCCGGACCGAAGGAGACCCCCATGGAGGAGTCGAACGTCCTGGAC
>SRJI02000427.1 GCA_005473895.2 Carideicomes alvinocaridis | reverse complement strand
CAGATGTTACGCAGGCCGTTGGCCAGCAGCGTGCCCACGAGCGCAGCCTTGCCCGAGCCCGTCAGCACCTCGGCGACCGCCGGCGTGGCCACGTAGTCCTTCGCGAACTGCCGTGCGGCCTTGACGCCCACGGAGCGCAGATCCGTCATCAGCTCCTCGCGGGACTTCTCGCCGGTGCGCACCCGGTCCAGCTCGAGGTCGTAGAGCGCGATGCCCCACTCGAAGATCGGCGCCAACCCCGCATTGATCACGGGGTTGAGCAGGTGGCGGGGCCGCCACGGCTCGGACTCGTCCATGCGCAGGACGTTGTAGCCCACGTCGCGGTCCTTGCCCACCACGTTGGTCCAGCGGTGGTGCAGGTCGTTGTGGGTGTTCTGCCACGCCCGCGACGGCGTCACGAAGTCCCACTCCCACGTGGTGGAGTGGATGTCCGGGTCGCGCATCCAGTCCCACTGGCCGTGGAGCACGTTGTGCCCGATCTCCATGTTCT
>SRJI02000425.1 GCA_005473895.2 Carideicomes alvinocaridis | reverse complement strand
TGCGCGCCGTGACGTCGAAGTCCGGGATCGGCTCCCCGTCGGGGTCCTCGGCGTGGCGCCACAGGAACGGGGACACCGGGACGACGCCGACCAGCGAGTCCACCCCCGTATCCCGGAACTGCCGCACGGCGCGGTCCAGGGTGCCGGGCAGGCGGAGCGGGCTGGTGGCCTGGAGCAGCATCACGCCCTCGGGTTCGACGCCGGCCGCGCGCTCGGCCGCGAGCACGTGCTCGATCACGGGCTCGGTGGGGGTCGAGTCCTGGGCCAGGTGGGCCGGACGCAGGCCCGGCACGTCCGCGCCGTAGCGGAGGGCGACCTCGGCGATCTCGGCCGAGTCCGTGGAGACCACCACGTGCAGGTCCTCCTCCGCCTCGAGGGCGGCCTGGATGGTCCAGGCGACGAGCGGGTGGCCGCCGAGGAGGCGGATGTTCTTGCCGGGCAGCCCCCGGGACCCGCCGCGCACGGGGATGACGCACAGGATGCTCACGCG
>SRJI02000424.1 GCA_005473895.2 Carideicomes alvinocaridis | reverse complement strand
CTCCGGTAATGCACATGGAGCACAAGGCCGGCGACAAGCTCTTTATAGACTTCACGGGAAAGAAACTCCATATCGTTGACAGGGAGACCGGTGAACTGAAGGAACTGGAGGTGTTCGTGTGTATACTCGGCAGCAGCCAATACACTTATGTAGAGGCCTGTGCAAGCCAAAAACTGGAGGACTTCATCCGCTGCACCGAAAACGCACTATGGTTCTACGGCGGCGTACCAAAGGCCCTGGTGCCCGACAACCTTAAGTCGGCGGTCACCAAGAGCAGCCGTTACGAGCCCAAGGTCAACGAGGTGTTCGCCGACTTTGCCGAACACTACGAAACGGCGGTACTGCCCACACGTACCTATAGGCCAAGGGACAAGGCAATAGTGGAGAACGCCGTGAAGATAATCTACACCAGGGTGTTCGCCCCTTTACGGAACCAGGTCTTCCACAGCATGGCCGATATCAACATGGCGATAAGGGAACTGTTGGAAAAA
>SRJI02000423.1 GCA_005473895.2 Carideicomes alvinocaridis | reverse complement strand
CGGAGTGGTCCCGTTGCGGGAGTTGGCGTGCTTCAGCGCCTCGCTCGAGCCCTTCTCGTAGCCCAGATGGCTGGTCAGCTCGGCCTGCAGGCCCCGCTCGAGCGCGGCCTTGACCAGCGCGGGCACGAACCCGCCGTCACCGGTGAGCTCGACGCCGCCCGCGTCGATCTGCGCGAACAGGGCATCAAGCTGCCCTGAGGCTTTCAGCTGCTCGACCAGGTCCTGGCCCGAGGGCTCGCCTGGGTTCTTCTCGTCGGTCATGGTCATGATTCTTACCGTTCCTCTCGGTACGGCTTACACAGACCATCTGACACGCCCATCTGTTCCGGCCGGATACCCCCGCGCGCTTTCCGCAGCAGCTCCGCGTGTTCGATGCGCTCGTGCGGTCCGTCGTCGTCGACCACGGCGGCAAGCTGTTCTACTACGCCGACGAGAAGCAGCGTGGGACGCCCAAGCAGATCGGCCTCGACGTCGAGAAACGCGAAGCCGAC
>SRJI02000422.1 GCA_005473895.2 Carideicomes alvinocaridis | reverse complement strand
TCGACGTCGGCACCACCGGGGTCATGGTCGTGGCCAAGACCGAGCGCGCCTACACGGCCATGAAGGACCAGTTCCGCGAGCGCGTGCCGGAGAAGGTCTACCACGCCGTGGTCCAGGGCATCCCGGACCCGCTGAGCGGCACCGTGGACGCGCCCATCGGGCGGCATCCCGGCCACCACTGGAAGTTCGCGGTGCTCGAGGACGGCCGGCCGTCCGTGACCCACTACGAGACGCTCGAGGTGTTCGGCCGGGCCACCCTGCTCGAGGTCCACCTGGAGACCGGGCGCACCCACCAGATCCGCGTGCACACCTCGGCGCTGCGCCACCCGTGCGTCGGCGACCTCACGTACGGGGCGGATCCGCGCCTGGCGGCCGAGCTCGGGCTGACCCGCCAGTGGCTGCACGCCCACCGCCTGGCGTTCCCGCACCCGGTCACGGGGGAGCCGGTGACGATCACCTCCCCGTATCCGGACGACCTCGCCCACGCCCTG
>SRJI02000069.1 GCA_005473895.2 Carideicomes alvinocaridis | reverse complement strand
CACCAGCGCCGCCGCCCGCAGCCCCGCCTGGCGCAGCCCCCCGGGCCGCGGTACTGCCGCGCGCCACAGCCATCCGAGCCTTCCGCCCCCGGCCGGCTCCGCGCCTTCCGACCCTCTCTCTTCCGGCGCCGTGCCCTCGCTGCCCGCGTCCTCCCCGCCGTGCCCAAGCGTCGTACCCGAGCCCGCATCACCCGGCACTTCACGCCCCGACCCGCGCCGGACCAGAAGCCGGCGCAGCCCCCGCCACACCGCGCCACCCGCGCCAAGCCCCGCCGCGCCGGCAAAAGCCAAGGCCGCCAGGACCCGGACCGGCGGCTCCGTCCGGAGGCAGAAATAGACCCCGATGCCGAGCCCCAGGAAGACCGGGACGAAGGGAAACAGCTGTCCACGCTGCGCCTGCAGGGCGGCGCGCGCCCCGGCGATCGGACCCATTGCTTGCCCCCGCCCTCGGCCATCGGTTATGCAGTCACCGACGCTATTCCCCCACGGTTACGAAAAGGTTAATACCAGCCCATGAACGGCCAGGTCGTCACGCGTTTCGCCCCTTCTCCCACCGGTTTCCTGCATATCGGCGGGGCCCGCACGGCCCTGTTCAACTGGCTCTACGCAAGGGGCCGCGGCGGGAAATTCCTGCTCAGGATCGAGGATACGGACCGCGAACGCTCCACCCCCGAGGCGACGCAGGCGATCCTCGACGGGCTGGACTGGCTGGGCCTCGACCATGACGGCGAGGCGGTGAGCCAGGCCGCCGGCGCCGTGCGCCACGCCGAGGTCGCCAAGACGCTGCTGGACAAGGGCCAGGCCTACAAGTGCTTCTCCACGCAGGAGGAAATCCAGGCCTTCCGCGAAAAGGCCCGGGAGGAGAAACGCTCTACCCTCTTCCAGAGCCCCTGGCGCGACGCCGATCCCGCGGACCATCCCGACGCGTCCTATGTCATCCGCATCAAGGCCCCGCGCGAGGGCCAGACGGTGATCCGCGACGAGGTGCAGGGGGATGTCACCATCGGCAACGACCAGCTCGACGACATGGTGCTGCTGCGCTCTGACGGCAGCCCGGTCTACATGCTGGCCGTGGTGGTGGACGATCACGACATGGGCGTGACCCACGTGATCCGCGGCGACGACCACCTCAACAACGCCGCCCGGCAGATGCTGATCTACGAGGCCATGGGCTGGGAGGTGCCGGTCTGGGCGCATATCCCGCTGATCCACGGGCCCGACGGCAAGAAACTGTCGAAACGCCACGGCGCGCTCGGCGTCGACGAGTACCAGCGCATGGGCTACCCGGCGGCGGGGATGCGCAACTACCTCGCCCGGCTGGGCTGGAGCCATGGCGACGACGAGTATTTCAGCGACGAGCAGGCGAAGGCCTGGTTCGACATCTCGGGCATCGGCAAGTCGCCCGCGCGGTTCGATTTCAAGAAGCTGGAGAATCTCTGCGGCCAGCATATCGCCGCCACGCCCGATGCTGCACTGCTGCAGGAATTGCGCGCCTACCTCGCCGCGACGGGCCAGGCACCGCTGGACGACGCGACGGCGGATCTGATGCTGGGCGCGATGTACTGCCTCAAGGATCGCGCGAAGACCTTCCCGCAACTCCTTGAAAAGGCGGAATTCGCCCTCGCCCGCCGCCCGATCGCGCCGGATGAGAAGGCGGCCAAGGCGCTGGATTCGGTATCCCGTGGAATACTGTCAGAATTGACGCCGCAATTGCAAAATGCTAGCTGGACGCGGGACGAACTGGAGGCTGTCGCGTCCCGTGTGGCCGAGGCGCACGGGATCGGGTTCGGGAAACTGGCGGCCCCGCTTCGGGCGGCGCTGGCTGGCCGCACCGTCACCCCCAGCGTGTTCGATATGATGCTGGTCCTGGGCCGCGACGAGACCGTCGCGAGACTTGGCGAGGCAAGCGCCTGAGCGCGCATGCGGCGTGGTGCCGGGGCTTGCATTAACCCCGCATCAAGGTCCGCCGGAGTAATCACAGCCCGAAGCGAGTCCCGCATCGGGCAGAGCAGATGAAGGGACGACCATGACTGATTCCGAAAAGACCGCCACGCTCAGCATCGGTGACAAGACATACGATCTGCCGATCCACTCCCCCACCGTGGGGCCGGACGTCATCGACATCCGCAAGCTCTATGGCACGGCCGGTGTCTTCACCTACGATCCCGGCTTCACCTCCACCGCGGCCTGCGACAGCGCCATCACCTATATCGACGGTGAAAAGGGCGTGCTGCTGCACCGCGGCTACCCGATCGACCAGCTGGCCGAGAAGTCGCATTACCTGGAGGTCTGCTACCTCCTGCTCTACGGCGATCTGCCCTCCGCCGCGCAGCTCGAGGATTTCGAGGACCGGGTCACCCGGCACACGATGATCCACGAGCAGATGATGAACTTCTTCCGGGGCTTCCGCCGCGACGCGCACCCGATGGCGGTGATGACCGGCGTGGTGGGCGCGATGTCGGCCTTCTACCACGACTCGACCGACATCAACGATCCCTGGCAGCGCGAGGTCGCCTCGATCCGCCTGATCGCCAAGATGCCGACCATCGCGGCCATGGCCTACAAGTACACGATCGGCCAGCCCTTCGTGTATCCGCGCAACGACCTGGACCATTCGGCGAACTTCCTGCGCATGTGCTTTGCCGTGCCCGCCGAGGAATACGAGGTCAACCCGATCCTGTCGCGCGCCATGGACCGGATCTTCACCCTGCACGCGGATCACGAGCAGAACGCCTCGACCTCCACGGTGCGGCTGGCCTCCTCCTCGGGCGCCAACCCCTTCGCCTGCATCGCGGCCGGCATCGCCTGCCTCTGGGGTCCGGCCCATGGCGGCGCAAACCAGGCCTGCCTGGAGATGCTCAAGCAGATCGGCGATCCGGAGAATATCCCGGAATACATCGCCCGCGCGAAGGACAAGAACGATCCCTTCCGCCTGATGGGCTTCGGCCACCGGGTCTACAAGAACACCGACCCGCGGGCCACGGTGCTCAAGCAATCCGCGGACGAGGTGCTGGACCTGCTGGGCGTGGAGGACAACAAGCTGCTCCAGACCGCGAAAGAGCTGGAGCGCATCGCGCTGGAAGACGATTACTTCATCGAGAAGAAACTCTTCCCGAACGTCGACTTCTACTCGGGCATCATTCTCGAGGCGATGGGCTTCCCCACCGCCATGTTCACCCCGATCTTCGCGCTGTCGCGCACTGTCGGCTGGGTCAGCCAGTGGAAGGAGATGATCGAGGATCCGGGCATGAAGATCGGCCGCCCGCGCCAGCTTTATACCGGCGCCACGATGCGCGACTACGTCGATATCGAAAAGCGCTGACGCCTCTCTTCCCGAAGGGAATCGCACCGCCCGGCCCCGTGCCGGGCGGTTTTTTCATGCGCGATGCCCGGATCATCGTTCCCGAAACGGCGACAAACCGGCGACCGCCCGGCCGTTGTCCCCGCCGCATTCCTGCCTCAATCTCCCGCGATCCCCGGTGCAACCGACTCCGGCCCGCCCGAGGAAATGCAAGCGTTTACCGTGGGTTGTAACGGCTCCACCGGCGCAGGCGCCATGTGTTTCCCCGCAAGCAACACAGCGTTGCCGCCTTATTTCCGCCAGAGTCTTTGCAAATTTCGGCCATCGGGGGCACCTCGGAGACCGGGGGCTGGCCGGAAACTAGGGACCGAAGGGGTCAGTCATGGTTGCTGTAAATGGTGTCACGCCCGGAACGCTGGGCTCGTATGATCCGTATCCGACGCTCGAATTCACCACCGAGGGCGACATCGCCGTCAACGTGACCGTCCAGGCGAATGATGACGGAACGCTGTCGTTCACGCTCTCGTCGCTGGACGACAATACCGACCTGTCCGACATCGACGGACTGTTTCTCGAGACCAACGATCCGGGCAAGCTTTCGGCGCTGCACGCCTATGGCGACAACGTCACCGCACAGGGCGCCACGCCCGACGCCTATTCGGAGCTTCCCGACGGGACCGAAGCCGGCGGCAGCTACGACATGTTCGTGGAATTCGGCACCGGGGGCGAAGGCTCGGGCCACGCGGGCACGCTCAACGAGGTGAAGTTCACCCTCTACACCGACAACGAGGAGCCTCTCTCGCTCGCCGATTTCAAGGACGTGGACTTCTCGCTGCTGGTGAACACGGAGGGCACGCCGGACGAGCCCGAGGATCCCGACGCCCCCTGCGAGGAAGACCCCGACCCGGAGCCCGAGACGCCGGAGGAGTGCGAAGAGGACAAGGAGCCGGAGGAATGCGACGACGGGCGCGGCAAGGACCATGACCGCTGGGGCAAGCATGATCGGGACGATCGCCACGGCAAAGATCACGACCGCTGGGACAAGGACGACCGCGACGACCGCCATGGCAGGGACCACGACCGCTGGAGCAAGGATGATCGCGACGACCGCCACGGCAGGGATCACGACCGCTGGGGCAAGGATGACCGCGACGACCGCCACGGAAAAGATCACGACCGGTGGGGCAAGGACGAGCGCGACGACCGCCACGGCAGGGACCACGACCGGTGGGGCAAGGACGACCGCCAGGACCGCGACGACGATTGCCGCGACGACCGGGAAGATCACGCCGGCAAGGACCACTCGGACCGCGACGACCGGGGCGACGGCCACAAGCTATTCGACCTGAAGGACTTGCTCGGCCAGGTCCGCGGCGGCCGGACGGACCAGTGGAACGGCGGGCACGACGACCGCCAGGAAGAGGACGACCCGGCCGGCCATGACGAGGGCAAGTCCGGCTGGGCCTGGGACGACAAGGATCCGCTTCGGTGCTTCGAGGACCTGATGGTCAAGGACAAGGAACAGGAGGATCGTTGGGAGGACGAGCAGGACGACAAGAGTGACGAGTGGCACGACCGGGAGGAAGAGGCCTGCGCCGACAAGGACGGCTGGTTCAGCGCTTTTTTCTGAGATTTCTTTCGAACAATCTCGCCGGTCTCCGGTTTTTGGCGAGTGTAGATGGTTGTGAGTGAAAGTGCGCCTCCCAGTTTCGCCGCCGGGAGGCGCACCCGTTTCCAGGGTTTCGACCCGGCGGGCCCGGCCTTGGCCGGGTCCGCGCCGGCGCTCACGTCACCGGCCGGCGCAGGCAGCGATCACCGCCCGTAGCGCCCGGCCCGACCCTTGCATTCAGCGCCCCTCGTAGACCGCCGGCCGCTTCTCGAGGAAGGCGACGACCCCTTCCTTGAAGTCCCGCGTCTGGCCGCAGCGGCCCTGCAGCTTTGCCTCCAGCCCCAGCTGGGTTTCGAAATCATTGCCGAGCGAGGCCATCATCGCCTCCTTGGTGGCGCGGTAGGCCTCGGTCGGGCCCTTGGCCAGGTGGGCGGCGCGGGCCTTCCAATGGGCCTCGAACTCCGCATCCGGCACGGCCTCCCAGATCATGCCCAGGCGCTCCGCGTCACGGGCCGAGATCTTCTCGGCGAACAAGGCGGCGCCAAGCGCCTTGGGCAGGCCGATGGCCCGGGGCAGCGCATAGGTGCCGCCGGCATCCGGGATCAGCCCGATGCGGCTGAAGGCCTGCAGGAAATAGGACGACTCGGTGGCGATCACCACGTCCGCGGCCAGCGCCAGGTTCGCCCCCGCCCCGGCGGCCGGGCCGTTCACCGCGGCGATGACCGGCACCGGGCTGTTGACGATGGCGCGCACCATCGGCTCGTACTCGTCGCGCAGGATCCGCTCCAGGTCGGGCGCGTCGATGCTGCCGCCATCGCCCAGGTCCTGGCCCGAGCAGAACGCCTTGCCGTTGCCGGTCAGGACGATGACCCGTGCGCTCTCGGCGGCGGAGCGGACCGCGTCGGTGATCTCGGCCCGCATCTGCTGGTTCATCGCGTTCATCACGTCCGGCCGGTCCAGCGTGATGGTGGCGATCCCCTCGCCGGTCTCGAAGCTGATCGTGTCGTATTGCATGGCGCTCCCCGTGCCTCTGATCCATCGCCGGCCCTCCCGGCCCGGTGACGGTGTCATAGCGCCGGACGACCGGCAAGGCACGTGAAACCGCGCGTTACCTGTGCAGGAGCTCCTGAAGGCGGGCCTCTTCCTCGTCGCTCAGCCCCTCCTCCGCCGGGGCCGGCGCGCGGGAGCGGCGGCGCAGGTAGAGCACGGCAAGCCCCGCTGCCAGAAGCAGCATCAGCGGCCCCGCCGCCCAGAGCAGCAGGTTGGCGCCCCCGGTGCGCGGCTCCAGCAGGACGAATTCGCCGTAACGGTCGGTGATGTACTCCACCACCTCCGCATTGCTGTCGCCGGCGACCAGCCGCTCGCGCACCAGCAGGCGCAGGTCCTTCGCCACGGGCGCATTGCTCTCGTCGATGGATTCGTTCTGGCAGACCGGGCAGCGCAGGCCCTGGCTGATCTCCCGCGCGCGGGATTCGAGCGCCGGGTCGTCCAGCATCTCGTCCGGCTGCACGGCGAGGGCCGGCCAGGCCAGCACGACGACCAGCAGCGCCGCCACGATCCGGGCCCAGGCCGCGCGGGCGACCCCGGCACTCATTCCGCCGCGACCCCGGCCGGCACCTTGCGCGCGCCCGCCGCCACCCGGTAGCGCCGGTCCGTCAGCGACAGCCCGCCGCCCAGGGCCATGATCAGCGCACCGGCCCAGATCCAGTTGGTCAGCGGCTTGATATAGACCCGCATGGTCCAGCCGCCGCCATCCTGCGCGTCGCCGATCACGACATAGACGTCGCGCAGCGGGCGGTAATCGATCGCGGCCTCGGTCGTGGGCATCTGCGCCACCGGGTAGACCCGCTTTTCGGGGTGCAGCGTCGCGATCTCGCGCCCCTCGACGGTGGACAAGCCCACCTGCCCCGTCGTGGAGATGTAGTTCGGCCCCTCGACCTGGCGCACATCCTCCAGCACCAGCTCGAACCCGCCGACCTGCCAGGGCACGCCCTCCTGCACGACGCGGATATCCTCCTGCTGCCAGGCGGTCAGGCCGGAGACGCCGATGATCGCCACGCCCAGCCCCGCATGGGCCGTCACCCGGCCCCAATCGGCGCGCGGCAGGCGGGCGAGCCGCCGCCAGTCGCGCCGCTGGCCGGTGCGCGACCAGAGGTCCACCGCGGCGCCCGCCACCAGCCAGGTGCCCAGGAACAGGCCCACCGGCCCCAGCAGGCTGCGCCCGGTCTGCATCGCCCAGGCCAGCCCCGCCACGGCAATGGCCAACCCCAGCGCCGGCACCAGCGGCCGCATCGCCCGGCCCAGCCGCGCCCGCTTCCACGGCAGCATTGCGCCCACCGGCAGGATCAGCGCCAGCGCGATCATGAAGGGCGTGAAGGCCTTGTCGAAGAAGGGCGGTCCGACGGACAATTTCCGGTCAAAGGCCATCTCCGCCACCAGCGGCCAGATCGTGCCCACGAAGACCACCAGCGCCGCCACCGCCAGCAGCACGTTATTGGCCACCAGCGCCGATTCCCGGCTGACCATGCCGAAGACGCCCCGCGCCTCCATCGCCTGCGCCCGCGCCGCAAACAGCGTCAGCGCGCCGCCCACGAAGACGCCGAGGATGATCAGGATGAACACCCCGCGCTCCGGGTCGTTGGCGAAGGCATGCACGCTGGTCAGCACGCCCGAGCGCACGATGAAGGTGCCGATCAGCGAGAAGCCGAAGGCGAGGATCGCCAGCAGGATGGTCCAGGATTTCAGCGCCTCGCGCTTCTCCACCACGATGGCGGAATGCAGCAGAGCCGCGGCGAAGAGCCAAGGCATGAAGGACGCGTTCTCCACGGGGTCCCAGAACCAGAAGCCGCCCCAGCCCAGCTCGTAATAGGCCCACCAGGAGCCCATGGCGATGCCGATCGTCAGGAAGATCCAGGCCGCCAGCGTCCAGGGCCGCACCCAGCGGGCCCAGGCGGCATCCACCCGCCCCTCGATCAGCGCCGCGACGGCGAAGGAAAAGGCGACCGACAGGCCCACATAGCCGAGGTAGAGAAACGGCGGATGGAAGGCGAGGCCCGGATCCTGCAGCAGCGGGTTCAGATCCTGCCCGTCGAAGGGCGGCCGCGCCAGCCGCAGGAAGGGGTTGGAGGTGAACAGGATGAAGGCGAAGAAGGCCGCCCCGATCATCGACTGCACCGCGAGCACCCGGGCCTTCAGCGCCGGCGGCAGATTGCCCCCGAACAGCGCCACCGCCGCCCCGAAAAGCGTCAGGATCAGCACCCAGAGCAGCATCGACCCCTCGTGGTTCCCCCAGGTGCCGGAGATCTTGTAGAGCATGGGCTTCAGCGAGTGGGAATTCTCCACCACCAGCCGCAGCGAGAAATCCGAGGTCACGAAGGCATGGACCAGCGCGGCAAAGGCAAAGCCGGTCAGCAGGAATTGCGCATTGGCCGCCGGATCGGCCACCGCCATCCAGCCGCGCCACCCCTTCTGCGCGCCGATCATCGGCACGATGGCCTGCACCAGCGCCACGAAGAACGCCAGCACCAGCGCGAAATGTCCAAGCTCGGTTACCATGATCTCACCATGGGCCGAGTATATTCGCGGCGCCCGCGCGGGCCAATGCCCTTCCCGCTCACGGGGCCGTGGGGGGCTGCTGCGGATTGACGCGGGCGCCGCGTGTGGGAGCGGTTGTTCTGGGCTCGGGGGACGTGGCCCCTTGCGCCTCCGGCGGGAGTTTTTCTGGCAAGATGAAGGGGGAGCCTTCGCCTGTGGTCAGGGTCGCGCGGGGGTTGGTGGACATGGCCCCCTGCGCCTCCGGCGAGAGTTTTCGGGCAAGATGAAGGGGGAGCCGGCGCCCGTGGGCGGGGTGGCGCGGGGATTGGGGCGACGGCCCTTGGCGCGGGGGGCGGGCTCACCGAGTCAGCGGTTGTAGGCGCTGCTGCGCATGGCCTCCAGGGCGGGGTTCTCGTCGGGGCCGGGGGTGGCGGTGTCGTCGGCGGGCGCCGGCGGTGCGGCGGCGGGGGCGCGGGCGAGAAAGAGTGT
>SRJI02000421.1 GCA_005473895.2 Carideicomes alvinocaridis | reverse complement strand
GGCGGAACAGGTACTCCTCCACGAGCGGGGCGGCCACCACGGTCATGAGGATCATGAGCACGGGCGGGGCCTGCGTGGTCATCTCCTCGAGCGCGGCCTGGTTGGCGCTGGTCTGCGCCTCCCCGATGAGGCTCAGCACGATCACGTTCACGACGATGCACGCCAGCCACGTGGCGGGCAGCAGCAACAGCTTCCACCACGTCCCCGTGCGGAACACCCGCAGCGACGTCACGAGCGGGCGCCAGGCCACGGCCAGCACGAGCACCACGAGGATCGCGTAGCTGACGATGTTCACCGTGAACCCGTCGCGGACCAGGTCGAACGCCTCGAGGTCACCGGGGACCAGGCCGAGCGACACCGCCAGCCACAGCCCCAGCCCGAGCACCATGAGCGCCACGTACACGAGCACCACGACGGCGTCGCCCCAGTGGAACCGACCCGGGGTCCAGTCCGGCGCGGGGCGGGCCGCGGGCCGGCGGCCGGGCCAGCCG
>SRJI02000420.1 GCA_005473895.2 Carideicomes alvinocaridis | reverse complement strand
GTCCAGCGCCGGCACGCGCACCAGGGTGGGCACACGGTAGCCGGCGATCGTGCGCAGCTGGGCGAGGACGTCCTGCAGGGTCAGCGGTGCGTGCTCGGCGTCGATGAGCAGGTAGTCGAGGCCCGCGCCGGCGCAGATCTCCGCCGTCGTCGGGTCCCCGGAGGAGAGGAACATGCCGGCGGCGGGGCGGCCCCCACGGGCGGCGACGGCCTCGGGCGTGAAGAGGTCGCGGAACAGCGGCTGCGGGTTGTGGCGGACGGGCATGGGACGTTCCTCCGGGGTTCTCCGCGCCCTCCACCCGACGCGGGTTGAGTTGTCGCGGGTGGACCGGGGTCGTACTGGTGATAGGTCAACCCGCGTTGCGGGCGGGCGGGGCGACGACGACGGGCGGGTCAGGCGAAGCGGCAGGTAATGGTGCCGAGCGGGCCGTAGTCGGCGTAGACGGTGTCGCCCTCGTACACCCACATCGGGCGGGTGAAGGAGCCGGCGAG
>SRJI02000419.1 GCA_005473895.2 Carideicomes alvinocaridis | reverse complement strand
CGTGGTCACCAGGCGGGTGAGCAGGAAGGGGCCGGGCATGCCCCCACGATATGGCGCAGCGCGCCATGATTCTTCATGTCGGACGTACGATCGACCCGCAGGATTCATCGTGAGGAGACAAGATCATGGCCTCAACCCCCGCCCCATCGCGCGGCACGGACTGGCACCCGCCGTGGCTGTCCCTGCCCTCGGACCTCCCCGGCCGGCTGGCCCCCGCGATCCCGGCCATCATGCAGCGCATCATCGAGACGGTGCCGGAGCAGATCCCGGCGTACGTGAGCGCCCGGGACGGCCGCTACGGCGAGAACCTGACGCGCGGGGTGACCGCGGCCCTCGAGCAGCTGATGAGCCTGCCGGGCACCGCCCGTCCCGCGCTCAGCCCCGAGACGCGGGCGCTCATGGCCTACCTGGGCGCGGGGGAGTTCCGGGAGGGCCGCACGATGGACGCCCTGCTCGGCGCTTACCGGGCCTCCGCACGGATCGTGTTCCGGG
>SRJI02000418.1 GCA_005473895.2 Carideicomes alvinocaridis | reverse complement strand
GACGGCGCGCTTGAGGTACAGCTCGGTGGCGATGCGCAGGGTCATCGGCTGGTCGAACGCGTTGAGGTGCGTCTCGAAGGGACGTGCGAGGGCGCCGCCGTGGACGAGCTGGAGCATCGGGGTCTCCACCTCCACGTAGCCGTGGCCCTCGAGGGTGCGCCGCACCGCCGAGGTGACCTTGGCGCGGGTGTAGACCATGCGGCGGGCCTCCTCGCGCACGATCAGGTCCGCGTAGCGCTGGCGGACGCGGGTCTCCTCGTTCAGGTCCGCGTGCAGCACGGGCAGGGGGCGCAGCGCCTTGGAGGCCATCTCCCATGCCGAGGCCATGATGGACAGCTCGCCGCGGCGCGAGACGATCACCTCGCCGGTGACGGAGAGGAAGTCGCCCAGGTCCACGACCTTCTTCCACTCGGCCAGGGACTCCTCACCGACGGCGGCCAGGGACACCATGACCTGGAGGCGGACGGCCTCCCCGTCCGCGCCGGACTCCTGC
>SRJI02000417.1 GCA_005473895.2 Carideicomes alvinocaridis | reverse complement strand
GGGCGCTCGGAGAGCAGGCGGACCTTGTCCGCGGGCAGCAGGTCCGCGTGGACCTCGTCGATGCCCGCCTCCCCGGCGATGTGCCGTCCGGTGGCCTCGGCGTCGCCGGTGAGCATGAGGACCTGGCGTGCGCCGAGGCGGTGGAGCGCCTGCACGGTGGCGGCGGACTCGGGGCGGATGCGGTCGGCCAGCAGCAGGACGCCGGCGAAGGCGCCGTCCACGGCCACGTAGACGGCCGACTGACCGGGGGCGAGGTCGGCGGTGACGGTGTCCGGGGCGGCCTGCGTGACGTAGGCGCGCTTGCCGACGACGACGCGGCGCCCCTCCAGCACCGCGACGACGCCGTGGGTGGCCTCCTCCGTGGCATCCTGCGCGGTCGCCAGGGACAGCCCGCGCTCCTCGGCCGCCGCGCGGATGGCGTCGGCGAGCACGTGCACGGAGTACTGCTCGGCGGAGGCGGCCAGGCGCAGCAGCTCGTCCTGGGCGAAGCCGG
>SRJI02000416.1 GCA_005473895.2 Carideicomes alvinocaridis | reverse complement strand
AGGTGCGCATCAGGCGCTGGACCTCGAGGATGTGGAGGCGTCCGGCGCGGGCCGGGTCGATGGTCTCGGCCGTCTCCCCCTCGGCGTAGCGGTAGCCGTCGCGGCCGCGGATGCGCTGGTCCCCGCCGGAGCAGAACGCGTGGCCGCCGTCCTTGGGGGAGGGGCCGTTGCCGGTGAGCAGCACCGTGCCGACGTCCGGGGTCATGCGGGCGTGGTCGAGGGCGCGGTAGAGCTCGTCCACGGTGCCGGGGCGGAACGCGTTGCGGACCTCGGGGCGGTCGAAGGCGATGCGCACCGTGGGCAGGTCGCGCACCCAGCGGCCGTCGGCGTCGCGCTCCACCTGGCGGTGGTAGGTCAGGTCCTCGAAGTCGAAGCCCTCGACCACGCGACAGCGCGTGGGGTCGAAGATGTCGGAGACCTGCTCGGGCAGGCGGTCGCGGTCGGGGCGGGCGGCGTCGGGCTGCGGGGTGCTCATGGGGCCCGAGTCTAGGCCC
>SRJI02000415.1 GCA_005473895.2 Carideicomes alvinocaridis | reverse complement strand
CCCCCGGCCGGGGGCGCGCCGTCGTCGTCATCGGGGCCGTGGTCAGTTCACCGGGCCGGTGAACTTCTCGCCGGGGCCCTTGCCCGGGGCGTCCGGGAACGGGGAGGCCTCACGGAACGCCAGCTGCAGCGAGCGCAGCCCGTCGCGCAGCGGGCCGGCGTGCTGGCTGCCGATCTCGGGGGCAGCGGCCGTGACCAGCCCGGCGAGGGCGGTGATGAGCTTGCGGGCCTCGTCGAGATCGATGAGCTCGCGGGCGTCGGGGGAGTCGGCCAGGCCGCACTTGACGGCGGCGGCGGTCATCAGGTGCACGGCGGTGGTCGTGATGACCTCGACGGCGGGGACCTCGTGGATGTCGCGGATCTCGGCGGGGGCGGCCATGGGGGTGGCGTCCTGGGCCTGACGTTCGTCTGTCATGGTGGTAAGCTTCCCATAGACCACTCGTGGTCCGCGCACGTCCGCGTCATCCGGTGACCCCGGGACAGGCATGCACGGGC
>SRJI02000414.1 GCA_005473895.2 Carideicomes alvinocaridis | reverse complement strand
CCCGGCGCCACTCAGCGCGAGGCGCTGCAGGTCGTCCTTCGCGTTGTAGCGCATCATGGGCATCGCACCGAGGTCGACGACGTCCACCGCCGCGTGCCGCGCGAGCAGGGCGGGCGAGGCGAGCGGGACGTAGCGCATGCTCCCCAGCGGCTCTGCCGCGCACCCCTGCACCGGCTGCGGCTCCGTGGTGACGGCGGCCAGCACCTCGCCGCGCCGGAGCAGCACCTGGCCCACCTCCCGCTCCAGGGCGCGGATGCGCTGGCTGACCGCGGATGCGCTGGCTGACCGCGGAGGCGCTGACGCCGAGCTCGTACGCGGCCGCCTCGAACGAGCCCTCGTCCGCGATCGCACGCAGCGCCTGCAGCTGATCCAGGTTCATGAAGCAGAGCTTAGGCACCTGCAGTTCTCTTCGTTTGGCTCAGGCCCGGCCGGGCTCTAGCGTCCTCACCCATGTGGACCCTCGCCGGCACCGGCCTGCTCACCGGACTCGCCCT
>SRJI02000068.1 GCA_005473895.2 Carideicomes alvinocaridis | reverse complement strand
CCGTGGGTGTTCCGGGTGGCGAGCCGCGGCGCCTCGAACCCGGTCGTGCCGGCGGCGGTGACCAGCAGGTCGAGGCAGACCGGCCCCGGCGCATGCCCGCCCTTCATCAGCACGGCCTCCGGTCCCGCCGCCCGCAGCGCCGCCCCTTGCGCGGCGATGGCCTCGGGCCTCGTCGCGCAGGGCTCGTCCAGCAGCCGCGCCGCCTCGGGCAGGTTGGGGGTCAGGATCGTGGCGCGGGGCAGGAGATGCGCGCGCATCGCGGCGACCGCCTCCTCGGCCAGCAGCGGGTCGCCTGACTTCGCCACCATCACGGGGTCGAGCACCACCGGCCCGGCGAAGGGCCGCAGCGCGTCGGCCACCGCCTCGATGATGTCCGCGGTGCCGAGCATGCCAAGCTTGACCGCGTCGATCTCCAGGTCATCCAGGACCGAGGCGATCTGCGCGGCGACGATGGCGGGCGAGAGAGGCTCGACCGCCTGCACGCCGGTCGTGTTCTGGGCAGTGATCGCGGTGATCGCGGTCGCCCCGTAGACGCCAAGGGCCGAGGCGGTCTTGAGGTCGGCCTGGATACCGGCGCCGCCGCCGCTGTCCGACCCCGCGATGATCAGGAGTTTCGCGATCTTGCCCATGTCCGCCTCCGCGCTCGGGATGCGACGGAAGGGAAGGGTGACGAAACGGGGCCATTGCCCGCCTGCACGATCTCCGTTCCCTACGCCGGCATTGCCCGGATCAGGTTCGATGGGTCGGCGCTTGGCCTCTCAGCCCCCTCAAGGGGCACCCCAACGGATTCGGGCAAAGCATATGGAGCCGTTCCAGTGAGTGCAACAGGGTCCGGAGCGGGGGTCGCCCTTCGGGTCAGGAAGGCTCCCGTGGCTTGACCGGACGCCAGCCTCGGGCCACCCCGCAACTATCTGCGGGCGCCGAATGTCCGGCGCGCCGCGGGCTCTTGGCGGGGCACCCCTGCTACCGGCAGAGGCCGCGCCCCTCGAAACCGGCCGCCTCGCGCATCAGCCCGCCCAGCTCCTCGTTGGAAAGCTGGGCCGATTGCACGTAGAACCCCTCCGTCGCGTCGGCCACGCATTGCAGCTGCGTGCTGCGACCCAGGTCGACGATGTTGATCGCGACGCCGGGGCGCTGTTGCTTGACCATGCGGGCGACGGCGCAGGGATCTCCGCCGCAGGAATCCACCCCGTCCGAGATCAGCAGGATGTTGGCCGGATCGTCCCTGGTGCGTCCGCCGCGCAGCTTGCCCATGCCCAGCCGGATCGCATCGGCCAGCGCGGTACGGCCGCGGGGTCGCAGGGCGGCGATCATGGATTTCAGGCGGGACCGCGCCGGCCCGGTATGGGTGCCGGCATCCTGCACGTTGTTGCAATTGGCAAAGACCACCATGCTGATGTCGATATCCGCCGGGGTGCGGTCCACCGTGTCGGCGAGAACTTCGCGGGTGACCGCCATCCGGTCGGGGCCGGGCAGGCTGGAAAAGCGGTTCTCGAAATCGCGAAGCTGCGACAGGAGCGGATTCGGGATCCGCCGGCCGGCCCGGGTGAAGCGATCGGATTCCTCGACCAGCTGGTAATAGCGCGCCTCCTGGGCCTCGGGGATGTCGCGGGCGAATTCCATGCTGCCCGAGGCATCGACCAGCACCACCAGCTCTCCGGGCGGGCGGGCCACCTGGCCGGGCGCGCATTGCGTGGCCTCGGCCGGTGGCGGTGCCGGCGGGGGAGCGACGGCGGCCTCCTCCTCATAGACCGGCTGGCAGACGCGGTCGGCGATGGCGATCTGCCGCTCGAGCTGGGCGATGCGGTTGCGCAGCACCGGGGCTTCGGCCAGCGCGGCGTCGGGGTCCTCCTCGGTCACCGGGACGGGGCAGGAGGAGGGCAGGAAGGAGAGGTTGAGCGCGCAGGCCTCCACCATCAGCGCGATGATCGCGGCGAGCATGAGCGCCAGCAGCAGCCAGCCGAGCATGATCAGCCAGCCGGCCAGACCGGCCAGGCCCGCCCCGCCGGAGCTTACCGTCGCGCGATTGTCGGTGGCGGCGGTGGCAGGCGCATCGGCGGCACCGGACACGGGCGGGCGTGCGGCGGGGGCAGACCGCGCCGCGGCGCTCAGCACGCCGCGCACCGGGGCGCGCACATCGGCCAGCCGCGCCCAGTTGATTAGGACAGGATGCAGCGCCTCGCCGTCGCGGATCGCGTGGATGGCGCTTTCGTCGGGCACCTCCACGGCGTTGACCAGCGCCTCGCCCAGCCGCTGCTCGTCGCTTTCCTTGCTCTGGGCCAGCGCTTCCCCGGTCTGCCGGATCTCGGCCGTCAGGGCGGCCAGCCGCGCCTTCAGCTCCGCCTGGTCTTCCTCGGGCAGGGAGGCCAGCGGCACCACGTTGCCCGGCCGCGGCGCGTACCAGTCGGTCTGGTCGCCCAGGTCGGTGCTGACCGGCTCCGCGAACAGCATGGCGTGGTCGGGTCCGAGCCTCGCCTGGATCTCGGACTGGATCAGCTCGAAGGAGCGTTGGGCCTGCGAGCCCAGCGGCTTCAGCCCCTCGGAGCTGGTGGTGGTGATCAGCTTGCCATCCACGATCCGTCCTCCTGTGTCATCGCTGGACCCCCTGCGCCGCTCATCGGGCCAGCACCGCGGCCAGCAGGCTGTCCTGCGTCATGTCGGGGGCGGCGCGGAAGGCGCCCAGCACGTTCCACGCCGCCGCCACCTGGTCGGCCACCGGGGCCTGCCCGGCGCCCCGCAGCCTCGAGGTGAGCGCCTCGTAGAGCTGCGCCAGCGCCTCCTGCGGGATCTCGGACGACATGGTCTCCAGCGCCGTGTGCAAGACCAGCAGGTAGGTGCCCTGCACGCCGCGCCGGTCCTGGATATGCTCCACCGTCTGGCGCAGGCTCTCGATCAGGGTGGCCTTCTGCTTGCCCTGGGTGACACCGATCCGGTCGGCCAGCTCGAAGGTCAGCCGCTGCAGCCGCGTGATCTCGGCATTCTCGCGGCGCAGGGCATCGACGAAGGCACCGGCGCTCAGCAGGGTGGAGCGCATGCTTTCCTCCTGCGCCAGGCGCGCCTCTTCCTGCGCGCGGCGGAACTGCAGCTGCACCCCGCTCAGCGCGGCCTGCCGGCGGGGGTCGAGCTCTGATTCCACCAGCGCGCCCAGCTGGGTGACGGCATCCCCGGCGGCAAGGCTCTCGTTCTCGGTCTCGGCGCTCCAGCTTTCGCGGATCGCGGCGAAGCGGGCGTCGGAAACCACGTTGCTGGTCATCACCAGCCGCAGTCCGAAATAGGCCCCGGCCAGCGCCTCGCCCGAGGTCGGGTCGAAGGGCGGGTACTCGGTCCGCTGGGCGGAATAGATCTGCCCCTCCGTCGCGTCCATGGCGCCGCCCCGCGTGACGATGCCGCCCGCCTGGCCGTGGCTGCGGCCATAGGCGTTGAGCCGGAAGGGGTTGAGCATAAGCTCCTCGGCATTGCCGTAGACGTCGAACAGGCCCAGCGGGTTGGGTTTGCGGATGCCCACGGGGCCGGGGGTCTTGCGCCGCCCGTCGCCGAACAGCGCGTAATCGTCGAGCGTGCCCTCCTCGAAGAAGCGCCGGCCGGGATAGCGCGCCGGGTCGATCCGGGCGCCGCCACGGGTGGCGTATTCCCACTCCACCTCCGTGGGCAGGCGGAGGAAGGCCGGCCGCTCGCCGTCGATCCGCATCCGTTCGGGCAGGTGGGCCAGCAGCCATTCGCTGTAGACCTGGCCGAGCTGCACCGCGTCGAACCACGACAGGCCCCCCTCGGCCAGCCGGTCTGGGTTGCCGGGCTCGGCGCAATCGCCGCGCAGGCTGCGAGCCTGGCCGGCGGTCATCTCGTAGCGGGCCATGAAGTAGTAGGAGGTCGTGCCGTCCTCGCCCGAAAAGGCGCCGCGCAGGAACTCGTTGCGCAGGTAGTCGGAATAGCCGGTCTCGGGATTGGACTGCCCCAGCCGCACCCGCTGGTCGGAGAGCGGATCGCCCTCGCGCACCGGCACGTCCACCTTCTGGAACGCCATCGCCGCCCCGCAGGGCATGGGCAGGACCAGATCGGCGGGGCTGCCCGCCTCGGCCGCCGGATCGTAGAGCTTCACCGGCCAGGTGATCTCCTGCGCCTGAAGCGGGCCGGCGGCGGCGAGCAGGAGGGCGAGGGCGGTGGCTCGGAATCCCCCTCCCGCTCCTCGGTGGCTGGGTCGACGCGCTGCGCCAGTCGTGCGCTTGGGAACCGGCACGGCAGCGAGCAGGAGGGCCAAGGCTCGGATCACGTCTCCTCCCGCTAAACGGTGGCGGGGATTACGCGCTGCGCCAGTCGCGCGGTGAGGACCCGGAACGACGGCGCGCAGCAAGGCGTGGGCGGCGGCGCGCATCACGTCCCCTCCCGCAGCACGGTGGCGGGATCGACGCGCTGCGCCTGTCGCGCGGCGGCGAGCGAGGTGGCCAGCACGAAGACCAGCACCGCGACGATGATCGCCAGCACCTGCACCGGCGACATGCGGACCATCCCGTCGCCGCCCACGCCGCCGCCGAACAGCGCGTTGACCGCCAGCGTGGCCGCGAGGAACAGCCCGAAGGACACGACCAGCGCCACCGCGGCCGAGACCAGCGCCTGCGCGATCGGAAAGACCGCGAGCCGGGGGCCGCCGATCCCCATGAGCGCCAGCGTCGCCATCACCCGGGCCTTGCGCTGGATCGCGCCCCAGAAGCCGAAGAGCAGCGCCGCGGCCAGCCCGATGCAGGCCACCGTGGCGGTCAGGACCAGCGCGAGGTCGAGGTTGCGGCCCAGCCCCAGCGTCGCCTCCACCTGCCGGGTGCGCGCCTCCGTCGAGACGCCGAACCGGGTTTCGATCCTGTCTTGCAGCGCCGCGAGGCTCTCGAGGTTGCGGGCAAAGGCGCGGATCCCCTCGTAGGTGGCGATGCGCGAGGCCAGCGGCCGGCCATCCTCGATCCCGTGATCGGGCAGGGCGAAGCCGTCGTAGAAGGCCTCGATCAGGTCCAGCTTGTCGATGCCGGCCAGCACGCTGCGCCCGGCCAGCCGCTCGGAGGGAATGACGGCCGAGACCCTGAGCCGGAAGACCAGTTGCCGCGGCCGCTCCGCCTGCGTGGCGATCAGGATCTCGTCGCCCTCGGACACGCCGATCTGCCGCGCGAGCTGGCCGCTGACCGCGACCTCCCCGGGGCCGAGCGTCGCGCCCGCGGGCAGGAACGGGTCGCCGGCGCCCGAGGGCGCGATCACCGCGTCGCGCAGCGCCCCGCCCGAGACCGGCTTGACGTTGACGAAATCGAACAGGCTGCGGGTCTTGAGCGTGACGAAGCCGCTTTCCGCCCAGCCCGCCACCTCGGCCGCGTCGGCCTCGGAATAGGCGAGGTTGCCGGAGGTATCGATCTGCAGGTTGGACGGATCGCTCAGCAGCCGGCCGATCAGCGCGTCGTAGACCCCGTTCTTGACCCCGAACAGCACCATCAGCGGCACCAGCACGCCGGCGATGACCGAGACGTTGCAGATCAGCTGCACCCGCTCGCGCAGCAGGTCCCGAAGCGCGAGGGCCAGCACCAGCCTCATGCCACCGCCTCCGCGTCCATCGCCAGCCGGCTGACCGTCAGGTCCGGCGCGCCGGGCACCAGCGCGAGGTGGCAGCGCCGCATCGGGTAGCGCTCCAGCAGGCCGACATCGTGGGACGAGACCAGCAGCGCCGCGCCATCCTCGCGCGCGGCGGAGACCAGCAGCGCCATCGCCTCGGCCGCCGTGGCGGGGTCGAGCGAGGCGGTGGGCTCGTCCGCGATCAGGAAGGGCGGGCGGTGCGCCAGCGCCCGGGCGATCGCCACCCGCTGCCGCTGCCCGATGGACAGCGCGGCGGGGTAGAGCCCGGCCAGCGGCAGGATCCCCAGCCGCTCCATCAGCGCCTCCGCATGGGCGGGATCGGCGCGGCCGGTGATGCGCTGGCCCAGCGTGACGTTCTCGGCCACGGTGACGAAGGGCAGCAGCCCGCCCGATTGCGGCACGAAGCCGAAGAGCCCGCCGCGCGTGCTCGTGGCCGCGCCGTGATCGCGCCCCTTGCCCCAGAGCGCCGCGAGGTCGAGCCGACCCTCGGGGCGCTCCGCGACGTAGGCGCTGCCCGGATCGGGGCGCCGCAGCAGGCCCAGCAATTCGAGAAACAGGGTCTTGCCGGTGCCGCTGGGTCCGGTCAGGCCCACGGTCTCGCCCGCCTCCATCGCGAAATCGGGCACCTCCAGCCGGAACCCGCGCTCGGGCGAGCGCAGGGTGGTGGAGAGCTGCCGTGCATGGAGGCTGGAGCGCATGGGACCGCCTCTCGTTCAGGGCAGGACGTCGAAGGGCATGGCAAAGACGTATTCGCCGTCCGGCGCGTCCTCGGACAGGGCGGTCCAGACCGTGGGGTCGAGCAGCCACTTGCGGTACTGCGCCAGCTTCTGCCGCATCGTGTCGAGGATGGTGCGGCGGCGCATGGCGCTCTCGCTCCAGCGCTGCTCGGTCATCGACATGAGCTGGCTCTGGTAGGGCAGGTCCTCGAGGAATTCGAGCGCGCCGCCCAGCGTGTCGGAGCCCGCGTCGATCACCATCTTCGGGTCCTGCGCCATGCGCGACACCACCTCGCGGACGCGGACGAAAAAGCTCATCGCCTCATCGGAATCGGTGATGCGCTCGCCTTCCTCGGTCATCACCCGCAGCAGGTCGGCCATGGTCGCCATCTCGTTCTTGGTGACCAGCAGCCGCGGCTCCACCGCCGTCTTGCGCGGATCCTCCACCGCGAGGTCGGACACCCAGCCGCGGATCACGTCGGGCGCCTGCGTGCCCTTCTTGTCCCCCAGATAGGCCAGCCGCATGGCGCGCCCCAGCTCCACCAGCTCCTCCCCGGCCTCGTCGTCGGAGAGCTGCGTGGCCTCGCCGCGCGCCACCCGCACGTGGTCGGTCAGCGCGGTGACCAGCCGCGTCGCGACCGACTCGAAGGCACTTTCCGAGCCGTTCTCGATCGGGAAGTAGAAGGCATTGTCGCCGAAGCGGGACAGCGCCTTGTACTGCTCCGCCGCGTAGGCATGATTGGCCTCGCCGCCCACCGGCGTGCGCAGGTGCAGGGTCATGACGACGATCTGGCGGCCCTCAGCGTCGCGCGCCAGCTCGGCCGCGCCGATCTGCGAGCGCGCGTTGGGGTCGCGCGGATCCTTGGGCCCCGCATCGGTGACGAGGATCACGTAACGCGCGTTGATCGGGTCGCCGTCGGGCACGTTCTGCTGGTCCCAGTCGCTGTTCTCGATCGCGTCCTCGACGCCGGCAAGGCTGTCCTCGTTGAAGCCCGGCGAGCTGACCGTCGCCACCCGTGTGGCCGCCCCGATGGCGTCGAGCACCGGCGTCTGGTCGTCGCGGCGGGCAAGCGGGATCAGCTCCTTCGTGCGGTATTCCAGCGCCGGGACGGCCTCGGTGTTGTCGCGGAAGCCCACGACGCCGAAATTGACCAGTTTGCCGATATCGGTGCCCTCGATATCCGCGATCACCCGGCCCAGGGCCTTCTGGGTGCGGGCGATGTATTCCTCCATCGATTGCGTCGTATCCAGCACGAAGACGATGCCCACGTCGAAGGGATCGGCGGTGCCCTGCGTGGCGGCCGAGGGCGCGGCGACCGGCGCCTCGAGCGGGACCGAGGCCACCTCCATCAGCAGCACGTTGTCGTAGTTGATGGGCGAGAGGTCCTGCTCGAATTCGAGGATCGGCATGACGTAGAGCTCGTCGCGGATGTTGACGAACTCTTCCGGCTCCACCGCCACCACGCCGTCGCCCTCGGAGATGCCGGTGGCGGCCTCGGCCAGCAGGCGATCCTGCACCTGCGTCAGCGCCTCGTGGTTCATCAGCCAGCGCAGCCGGTCCTTCGTCTCGAAGAAGAGCTGCCGCTTGCGCCCGGCGCTGTTGGTGAAGGCGCCGACGATGTTCTGCTTCCAGGGCAGCACCTCGTCTTCCTTCACCCAGCCCTCGGGCAGGCGCGAGGCGAGCGGCCCGACACTGGCCCAGCCGTTGCGCCGCTCGAAGACATAGAGCGGCTGGAAGGCTGGGTACATCCGCTCCTGCGGGCCCTCGGGCATGGAATGAAGGTGGGTGCCGGGCCGGGTCAGCACGCGCTGGTAGACGGTGGACTTGCCCTCCACCAGCAGCGGGCGGACCTGCTGCGACTGCGCCTGCGCGCCGGTGGGGGCGAGGGTTGCCGGGCCGAGCAGGAGAAGACCGAGGGCGAGGCCCCGAGCCGCGGCCTGCGCGAGGCGGGACAGGTGGTGGATGCTCATTGGCAATAATCCTCCCGGGCCGAACGGGCGAGGTCGGAGCCATCCCCGGCAAGCCGTTCGCAGGTGGCGGCAAGCAGCGGCTCGGCCTCGGACGCGCCCGCCTCGACCGCGCGGTGGTAGTATTCCGCGGCGATCGGGTCGTTGCTGGCGAAGGTCAGGCCGATCTCGTCCTCGATCGAGGCCGCCGTCTCCTCCCCGTCATAGAGCTGGCCGAAGAGGCTCAGCGCGGCGCCGTCGCCGGCATCGGCGGCCTGTTCCACCATGGCGAGGGCGGTGTCGGGCGACATGCTGCCGCTGCATTCCTCCAGCCGCGCCCGGATCTCCGTGAAGGGGCCGTCGGAAAGCTGGCCCACGGCCTCCGCGCTGCAGGGGTCGGAGGGGGCGGGCTCCGGCTCGGGGTCCGGTGCCACCTCGACGACGGGCTCGGGCTCCGGCTCTGGTTCGGGCTCGTCCGGGAAGAGGAAGAGATAGGCCAAAGCCGCCGCGATCCCCAGCAGGACCAGCAGGGCGCCGATCAGGACCGGCACGCGGCTGCCCCGCTCGGGCGGCGGGGGCGTGGGCGGTGTGACGGGATCGGGTTCCACGGACTCGCCGGGTTCCTCCGCCACCTCCTCCACGCGCTGGGGCGCGCGCAGGGCCTTTTCCGGCTCCGCCCCGCGCTGGGTGCTGGCGGCGGTGATGCCGCCCAGCCGGGCCGCGCCTGGCGCCGGGGCCACGTCGTCGGGCCAGCTGGTCTGCACGCTGGCCTCGCCGACATGAAGCTCCACCGGCGTGTATTCCTCGATCTGGTTGACGATCTCGGGGCCGACGATCAGGTGCGCGCCGTCCTCCCCGGTGACCACCGGGTAGGGCCCGAAGGCGGCGCGGGTCGGCTGCCACCCGTCCTCGCCCAGGTACTGGCCGGAGAAGACGTTGCGCACGGCGACGCTTGCCTCGCCCGTGTCGGGCGCGGGCTCCAGGTCCAGCCGGGCATAGCCGCCCATGGGCTTGGACGGGTCGGGGCGAATATCGATCCGCATCACGCCTCCGCCCCGGTCAGGCCGGTCAGGATGCGACCCAGCCCGCTGTTGAGTTCAAGGTTCACCGTGCCCCCCTCGCTGTCCATCGCGTTGGCGACGAACATCGCCTCCAGCGCGAAGACCCAGTCGGTCCACTTGTCCTGCGCCGTCGCGCGCTGCACCGCCGGCAAGCCCTCGGCGCTGTCGTGATGCGGGCGGTCGGCAAAGACCGGCTGTTCGCCTCCATCCGGGCCGGGAACCTGCGGCCGGTCCTGCGGCGGCAGCACGTCGAAGCCTAGCCCGTTGACGAATTCGTTGATCCGCTCGGCGCAGACGATGGCGGCGGGCGGGGCCTGCTTGTCCACCGTGTGGCCGAAATTGATCGCGTCGAGCTCGCGGCTGATCCGGCGCGGCACCTTGCAGCGGCGCAAGCCGTGGACCAGCTCGGCGGTCAGGTCGCCGGCCGAGCCGGGGGAGAGGTGGAAGGCCCGCAGCAGGCCTTCGTCCTCGCGGAACTCGTTGAGCCGGTCGAGCCAGACCTCGATCGCGGTGTTCGACTGGAAGTCGGAGGCTGACATGGTGCGGATGCTGTCGCCGCCATTGGCCTGCGGTTCGGGCGCCTCGGGCGGCGGCGCGCTGGCGGGGGCGGCGGGGCGCGCCGGTCGTCCCGGG
>SRJI02000413.1 GCA_005473895.2 Carideicomes alvinocaridis | reverse complement strand
TGGACTTCCACCGCCCCACGGCCCCGTCCCACGGCAGGTTCGTCAGCAGGCCCAGGGTGGCGAGCGTGCCCTCGGTGTCCTCGTGCAGCAGGTAGAGCCGCTCGGCCATGCCGAACACGTCCTCCAGCTGGGAGCCGGAGCGCAGGTTCAACCCGTGGGAGAGCCGGGCCGCGGTGGCGGTCAGCTCGGTGTCCTCGAGGTGGCGCTTGCCGACGGCGACGATCCGCTCCTCGGGGGAGCCCGCGTCCACGGGGGAGAAGGTGGTGTCCGGGACGGCCCTGCGCTCCTCCGGGCGGTCCGTGCGGACCCGGATCACGGAGCCGTGGGCGATCTTGACCTCGCGGCCGCCCTCGAGGGTGGCGATCACGAGCGCGGGGGTGCCGAAGTCGTCCCGCATCACCCGGGTCGAGGCCACGGGCGGGGCGGGCTCGCCGCGGCGGGTCAGGAAGCTGTCCCCGGGCTGCACGTCCTGGGACTTCAGATGGCGGAGATAGC
>SRJI02000412.1 GCA_005473895.2 Carideicomes alvinocaridis | reverse complement strand
CACCCAGGCGCTGGACGCGGCGGCCGGACCCGCCTGAGCCTGGGCCTGCCCGCCTGAGCCCAGCCCGGCTACGCTCGCGAATCAGCCCCCGCCGCCCCGCCCCAGGAGACCCGCCCCATGCAGCTCGACCTGATCGTGGAGAACGCCCGCCTCATCACCGGCGACCCCGCCCGCCCGTCGGCCTCGCGGCTGGGGGTGTGGCGGGGCGTCGTCGTCGGGGTGGACGAGGAGCTGGACGGCCTCGCAGCACGCGAATGCCTCGACGTGCGGGGGCGCACCGTCCTCGCCGGGTTCAACGACGCCCACGCGCACAGCGTCTGGTTCGGCCAGTCCCGGCTGGACGTGGACCTCGAGGGTGCGCGCACCGCGGAGGAGGTCCACCGCCGGGTCCGCGCCCGCGCCGCCGAGCTCGACCCCGGCGCCTGGGTGACGTGCACCGGCTTCGACCCCGGCCACCTCACCGGACCCCAGCCGGACCGGGACAGCCTCGATGCC
>SRJI02000411.1 GCA_005473895.2 Carideicomes alvinocaridis | reverse complement strand
TGCGGCAGCTGCGTCTCGTAGCCGTCCGAGAAGACGTTGTCCGTCTCGAGGCTGACCTTGGCGAAGTTCGCCGCCGACCCGTCGTAGGCCGAGGTGGCGTAGACCTGCGAGGACTGCTCCTCGGGCATGGCGATCTGGGAGGTGAGGACGTTGTTCGTCGCGTCCGTGATGGACGCCTTGTCCGGGAACACCTCGAAGTGCAGGTGGGGCCACCGGCCGTCGTAGCAGCCGGGCCACACCGTGGTGAAGGTGACCGTGCCGTCGTCGCCCACCACCTGGACGCCGCGCAGGTAGGTCTCCTCCGTGATGCCGTCCGAGTACATCGAGTAGCGGCCCTGCGCGTCGGCGTGCCAGAGGTACACGGCGGCGCCGGTCATGGCGGCGTCGCCGTTGGCCATGTCGATCACGTTCATCGTCACCGTCACCGGGACGCCCTCGGCGACGGTGCCCGTGTCGATGCTCGTGGTCAGGTCGGAGCGTTCGATGCCGGACGCG
>SRJI02000410.1 GCA_005473895.2 Carideicomes alvinocaridis | reverse complement strand
TCCGGCCGGCACAGCGGCTGGAACGGAAGGGCGATGACCACGGCGTCCCGGAACACGGGTTCCAGGTCCACGGTCTCGCGCACCACGAGCGGCTGCTCGCCGGCGTCGTCCTCGGACGTGCCGGTGAGGTACAGCTCCTGCAGGTCCACGGTGATCCCCTCGTGCAGCGGGCGCAGGCAACGGCCGCACTCGCCCTTCAGGGTCGCGTCCGCGGTGCCGGTGACGAGGACTCCCTCGTGCACCGACTCCAGACGCAGGTCCAGTTCGACGGGGTCCCCCTCGGGGATCCCCAGCAGCGGCGTGGAGACGCCCGCGGGGGCGGGCCACTCGGCCGTCAGCTCGCGCTGGACTCCGGCCCCGCGCGTCAGATCGCGCACGGGGATGGTCCCCCTCGGGGATCCCCAGCAGCGGCGTGGAGACGCCCGCGGGGGCGGGCCACTCGGCCGTCAGCTCGCGCTGGACTCCGGCCCCGCGCGTCAGATCGCGCACGGGGAT
>SRJI02000409.1 GCA_005473895.2 Carideicomes alvinocaridis | reverse complement strand
GTTCGGCGTGCTCGGCCCGCTGGTCGTGTGGCTGCTCTATCGCGACCGCGGCCCGTTCACCTCGCAGGAGTCGCGGGAGGCCCTGAACTTCTCCGGGCCGCCCACGCTCATCACGCTCCTGTTCTTCTTCCTGTCCCTGTTGCCGGTGGTCGGCCCGATCTTCGCGATCCTCGGCGCGCTCACGTGGGCCGCCATGGCGGTCTACGGCGTGATGGGCGCCTCGCACGTGTCCAAGGGCCGTCCGTTCCGGTACCCGTTCAACCTGCGCATCCTGCGCTGACCCGGGGTCGGCCGGTCAGAAGCCGGCCAGCGCCCGGACGATCGCGTCGTTGCGCAGCCGCCCCTCGAGCGTCGGGATGATGCGCCCGTCGACGGCGGCGCGCCCGTCCAGCAGGCCCGCGGCGATGAGTTCGGCGATCGCCCCGCGGATCCGCGCGGCCTCCCCCGGCGTCTCCGAGACGAGCTCCGCGGTCGGGAGCCCGCCCACCGTGCGCAC
>SRJI02000408.1 GCA_005473895.2 Carideicomes alvinocaridis | reverse complement strand
GACCTCGATGTCCAGGCCGGTCTGCGGGGGCTGCGGGGTCGGGGCGCCCTCGACGGGCTCGTCCGGGGTCTGGGGGGTGGTCTCGTCGCTCACGCGGGTCCTCTCGTGCTCCCCGCGACGGCGGGGAGGGTGGTCGGCTCAGGCAGGTCTGCGGGTCCGGCTCAGACGTCCAGGAAGCGGATGTCCTTGGCGTTCTGCTGGATGAAGGTGCGGCGGGACTCCACGTCCTCGCCCATGAGCATGGAGAAGACGGCGTCCGCGGCGGCGGCGTCCTCCATGGTCACCTGCAGCAGGGTGCGGTGCTCCGGGTCCATGGTGGTGTCCCAGAGCTCCTGGTAGTTCATCTCGCCCAGACCCTTGTAGCGCTGCACGCCGTTGTCCTTGGGGTAGCGCCAGCCCTTGGCCAGGCCGGCCTCGACGGCGGCGTCGCGCTCCTCGTCCGAGAACACGTAGTCGTGCGGGGCGTTGGACCACTTGATGCGGTACAGCGGCGGCT
>SRJI02000407.1 GCA_005473895.2 Carideicomes alvinocaridis | reverse complement strand
TGCCGACGTCCATGGTCTCGCCCTCGGCGCCGTGCAGGGTCAGCACGGTGCCGGCGTACGGGCTCGGCACCTCGACGAGGGCCTTGGCGGTCTCGACCTCGACCATGGGCTGGTCGACGGCCACGGTGTCGCCCTCGGCGACGAGCCAGCGGACGATGTCGGCCTCGGTCAGGCCTTCGCCCAGGTCGGGCAGCAGGAAGGTGTTGCTCATGCGCGGGCCTCCTCGGCGGCGTCCAGGTCCCAGTTCAGGTCGTCGATCGCGTCCAGGATGCGGTCGATGTTCGGCAGGTGGTGCTCCTCGAGCTTCGGCGCGGGGAACGGGATGTCGAAGCCGGTCACGCGGCCCACGGGCGCCGCCAGGGAATGGAAGCAGCGCTGCTGGATCCGGGCCACCAGCTCGGAGGCCACGGACGCGAAGCCCTGCGGCTCGGCGACGACGACGGCGCGGCCGGTCTTGGCGACCGAGGCGGTCATCGTGTCCTCGTCCAGCGGGTTCA
>SRJI02000406.1 GCA_005473895.2 Carideicomes alvinocaridis | reverse complement strand
CGTCACGTTCGCCAAGGGGGTCAACTCCGGGTACGTGCCGCTGGGCGGCGTCGCCATGAGCGACGACGTCTACGAGAGCTTCGCGACCACGCCCTACCCCGGCGGCCTGACCTACTCGGGCCACCCCCTCGCGTGCGCGGCCGCCGTCGCCGCGATCACCGCGATGGAGGAGGAGGGCATGGTCGCCCACGCGAAGCGCATCGGCGAGGAGATCATCGGGCCGCGCCTGGCCGAGATCGCCGCGGCCCATCCGAGCGTGGGCGACGTGCGCGGCGCCGGCGCGTTCTGGGCCGTCGAGCTGGTGAAGGACCGGCAGACCCGGGAGCGGCTGGCCCCGCTCGGTCAGGTCGCGCCCGTGATGGGGCGGATGATGGCCGAGGCCAAGGATCGCGGGCTGCTGCTGTTCATGGCCGAGAACCGGTTCCACCTGTGCCCGCCGCTGAACATCTCGGACGAGGACCTGCGCTTCGGCCTCGACGTGCTCGACCAGGTCCTCA
>SRJI02000405.1 GCA_005473895.2 Carideicomes alvinocaridis | reverse complement strand
GGCTCCAGCTGGATCGCCGCCTGTTCCCGCAGTGCCTCCCACGTGCGGCGGGCCATGCCCTCCGGCGGTGCGACGGACGCCGCGAGCTGCTCGATGGTCATGATGCCGGCCTCGCGCAGCCGGGTGCGCTGCAATCGCGTGGCCCCCGCCGTGAGCAGCACGTCCCGGTGCTCGGCGACGGCCTCCTCGCACGCCTCGCATGCGCCGCAGACGCTCAGGCGGTCGTCACCCCAGCGGGCGGGCTCCCCGGCGGCCACATGATCCTGCAGCAGCGCCTCCAGCCGGGCGCGCTGGTGCCGGTACACCGGGATCACCTCGTCCAGGTCCGCGACGTGCCGGGAACCGTCCCCGAGCCACAGGCTGCCCTGCCGCGCCCGCGGCACGCCCATGCCGTCCAGCAGGTCCGCGTACGCGGCGATCTGCAGCAGCGCCGGCACCCGCGCATGCCGGGCCAGCTTCGTGTCCACCACCTCGTACGCGCCCTCGGGGTGCTCCTC
>SRJI02000067.1 GCA_005473895.2 Carideicomes alvinocaridis | reverse complement strand
GGCGGATCGGCACGGCCCACCGGCAGCGGCGCGCCGGCCTCGCGCGCGGCGAACCAGCGTTCCGCATGGGCGCGGGAGAGCGCGGTCTTCGCGCGCCCGTCCGCGGTGGTCAGCACCTCCACCGCCATCTGCGCGAGGCTGAGCGTCACAGCGCCTTCGCCGCCTCCAGCACCTCCTCGGCATGGCCCGCGACCTTGACCTTGCGCCAGGCGCGCGCGATCCGGCCCTCGCCGTCGACCAGGAAGGTCGAGCGCTCGATCCCCCAATGGGTGCGGCCGTACATGCTTTTCTCCTTCCAGACGCCGTAGCGCTCGGCCACGTCGCCTTCCTTGTCCGACAGGAGCGGCACGGTGAGCGCATGTTTGGCGGCAAAGCGCTCGTGCTTGTTCAGGCTGTCCTTGGAGATGCCGAAGACCTGCACGCCCAGGGCCTCGAACTCGGGCAGGAGCTGGGAGAAGGCCACCGCCTCCTTGGTGCAGCCGGACGTGTCGTCGCGCGGGTAGAAGAACAGCACCACCGGCGCCGGGCGCAGCGCCGAGAGCGTCACCTCGCGCGCGCCGGCCAGCGGAAGGGTGAAATCGGGGGCGGTTTCTTGCGCGTCGGTCATGGCGGCTTCCATTTGGCTTTTGCGGTGGTTCGGTTTCATACTAGGAGCCGGGCGGCAAGGCCAGAGAAAGCCCGGGCGCCCGAGCGGCGGCCGGGAAAGCCGCCCGGAGAGGCGGGCGAGGCAGGCAGGCGGAACGGGGCCGGCAACGGGCCGGACAAGGGCAGGGCGATTGGGCGAGCAGGCGCAGGCGGAGGAGGACGAGACGGAGGGCGGGGCAGCCCGGCACGGAGCCCGGCGCAAGGGCAGGCGCTGGCTGCGCGCGCTCGGCTGGTCGCTGCTGGCGCTCTGCCTGCTGCTGGGCGCCGCGGCGGGGGGCGCCGCGCTCTACCTGCCGGGGCGGGAGATCGCGGCCCCCGGCTGGCTGGCGGAGCGGATCGAGACCCGGCTGGAAGAGGCGTTGCCGGGCCTGACGCTCGACGTGGGCGAGATTGCCTTCATCATGGAATACGGCTGGCGGCCGCAGGTGCGGCTGCGCAATGTCGACCTCTCGCGGGAGGGGGGCGGCCACCTGATCGCGCTCAGCCACGCCGATACCAGCCTGTCGCTCCGGGCGCTGATGCACCGGCAGATCCGCCCGCGCGAGATCCAGCTTTCCGGCGCCTTCCTGACCCTGCGGCGCGATTCCGAGGGGGCCTTCGACCTGGCGATCCCGGAATCCGGGGCGGTGCTGGCCCATGCGGGCGACCTGTCGGGCGTGGCGCGGGCGGTGGACCGGACGCTCGGCTCGCCGCTTCTGTCCAAGCTGCGGCGGGCCGGGGCGCGGGCGCTCACCATCCGATACGAGGATGCGCGCTCGGGCCGGGCCTGGACGGTGGATGGCGGGCGGCTGAGGCTGGAGCGCGACCGCGGCGAGGTGCAGATCGCCGGGGACTTCGCGCTTTTGGGCGGCGGCGACACGGTCACCACCCTGTCGCTCACCTTCGAGAGCGCGCGCGGTTCCCCCTCGGCCGAGGTCGGCGTCAGTTTCGAGGACATGCCGGCGGGCGACATCGCGGCGCAATCGCCGGCCCTGGCTTGGCTGGGCGCGCTGCGGGCGCCGATCTCGGGCTCGCTCCGGGCGGGGGCGGATGCAGAGGGCCGGCTGCTGCCGATGAACGCGGTGCTGGAGATCGGCGAGGGCGTGCTGCAGCCCACCGACGAGACCCGGCCGGTCCCCTTCGAGGCGGCGCGGGCCTATGCCTCCTACCAGCCGGCGACCGGGCGGCTGCAATTCGACGAGGTGTCGGTCACCAGCGCCTGGGTCACGGCCCAGGCCGAGGGCAGCGCCGTGCTGAACTTCGATCCCGGCGGCTGGCCGCATTCGATGCTGGGCCAGTTCACCCTGACCGGGATCGAGGCCAATCCCGAAGGGGTCTATCCGCAGGCCGTGTCGCTGGACCGGGCGGACATGGATTTCCGGCTCTCGCTCGATCCGTTCCGGCTGGAACTGGGGCAGATGACGCTGGAGGAGGGCGGCCGCCCGCTGCGCCTGCGCGGCACGCTGGCGGCGGCGCCCGAGGGCTGGGACCTGTCGCTCGATGCCGACCTGGAGGAGGCGGGGCCGCAGCGGGTGCTGTCCTACTGGCCGAAGCGGCTGAAGCCCAAGACCCGCCGCTGGGTCCAGGAGAACATCCTCGGCGGCCGGCTGCGCAACGGCCACCTGGCGCTGCGGGCGAAACCGGGCCAGACGCCCGGGGTGCACCTGAACTTCGATTTCGAGGACACGTCGCTGCTGTTCATGAAGACGATGCCGCCGGTGGAGGGGGCGTCGGGCCACATGACGATCAGCGGGCATCGCATGGTGGTGGTGGCCGAAAGCGGGCAGGTGCGCGCGGCGCAGGGCGGCATGGTGGACGCCTCGGGCACGACGCTGACCATTCCCGACCTGCGGATCGACAAGCCCCCCGCGCGGGTGGTGATCCAGGCCGAGAGCACCGTGACCGCGGCGCTGGCGCTGCTTGACAACGAACCGTTCGAATTCCTCAGCAAGGCGGGGCAGCCGGTGACCCTGGCCGACGGGCATGTGCGGCTGGAGGCGGATCTGGGCCTGCTGCTGAAGAAGGACCTGGAGCCCGACGAGGTCAGTTTCGCGGTGGCGGGCGAGATCACCGACATGCGCAGCGAGACGCTGGTGGAGGGCCGCGTGCTCGCCGCGCCCCGGCTCGAGGTCACCGCCGATGCCGAGGCGCTGCGCATCGCCGGGCAGGGACGGCTGGGCCGCGTGCCCTTCGACGGCAGCTGGTCGATGCCGCTGGGCCAGGGGCCGGGCCAGCCGAGCCGGGTCGCCGCCAGCCTGGAGCTGTCGGAGCGCTTCGTCGACGAGTTCAAGGTGGGGCTGCCGCCGGGGGCGGTTTCGGGCAGCGGGTCGGCCGACGTGGAGGTGGTGCTGGAGAAGGACAAGCCGGCCACCTTCACCCTGACCTCGGACCTTGCGGGCGTGGGGCTGCGGATCGATCCGCTGGGCTGGGGGCTGGCGCGCGGCAGCCGTGGCCGGCTGGAGATCGCCGGAGAGCTGGGCCGGCCGCCGCGGCTCGACCGGGTGGTGCTGGACGCGCCGGGGCTGGATGCGAGGGGCCGCGTCACGCTCGACGCGAAGGGCGGGCTGGAACAGGCGGTCTTCGACCGGGTGCGGGCGGGCGGCTGGCTGGACGCGCCGGTGCGCCTGACGGGCCGCGGCCGGGGCGCGCCGCCGGCGGTCACCATCGCGGGGGGCATGATCGACATGCGTCAATTGCCCGATACCGGGGGCGGCGGCGCAGGCGGCAGCGGCGGCGGGCCAGTGCGGCTGGATCTCGACCGGCTGCAGATCACCGAGGGGATCGCCCTGACCGGGATGAGCGGGAGTTTCCAGACCGCGCACGGGATCATGGGCGACTTCACCGGCCGGGTGAACGGCGAGGCGCCGGTGGCGGGCCGGGTGGTGCCGCAGAACGGGCGCTCGGCCTTCCAGATCCGGTCCTCCGACGCGGGCGAGACGCTGCGCGCGGCCGGCCTGCTGCGCCAGGCGCGCGGCGGACAGATGGAGCTGACGCTGGCGCCGCGGGGCGGGGAGGGCGAATTCCGCGGCCAGCTGCGGGTGACCAATACCCGGCTCAAGGACGCGCCCGCCATGGCGGCGCTGCTCAACGCCATCTCCATCGTCGGGCTGCTGGAACAGCTCGGGGGCGAGGGCATTCACTTTGCCGAGGTGGACGCCGATTTCCGCTTGACCCCCGAACAGGTCGTCGTCACGAGGAGCAGCGCGGTCGGCCCCTCCATGGGCCTGTCGCTCGACGGCTATTACAACCTCGGCAGCAAGCAGATGGATTTCCAGGGCGTGCTTTCACCGGTCTACCTGCTAAACGGAATCGGCTCGATCCTGACCCGCAAGGGCGAGGGGCTGATCGGGTTCAATTTCGGGCTGCGGGGCTCGGCCGACCGGCCGCGGGTCTCGGTCAATCCACTTTCGGTGCTGACGCCGGGCATGTTCCGCGAGATCTTCCGCCGGCGCCCGCCGGAGCCCTCCCAGTAACCCCCGCCTTCCGCTGACCCTCGAAAGAACCTGCGGACAGCCTGCGGCCACCCCGCCAGGGGGCCAGGGTTGGGTCCGGGCGCAAAGTTTGACAAAAGACACACGATGAACCTGTCCGATTTCGATTTCGACCTGCCCGAGGGGCTGATTGCCACCCGGCCCGCGCGGCCGCGCTCTTCCGCGCGCCTGCTGGTGGCCGAGGGCGCGGGGCCCGAGATCACGGATTCGGTCGTGTCGGAGATCACGCGCTTCCTGCGGCCCGGCGACCGGCTGGTGCTCAACGACACGAGGGTGATCCCGGCGCGCCTGTCGGGCCTGCGCCACCGCAGCGGCGCCCAGGGCGAGAGCGCCGCGCGGATCGAGGTCACCCTGCTGGAGCCCGGCGCGGACGGCACGTGGTCGGCGCTGGTCAAGCCGCTCAAGAAGCTGCGCGAAGGCGAGGAGGTGGTGTTTTCCGACGCGCTCTCCGCCCGGCTGGTGGCGCGCGAGGCGGGCGAGGCGCGGCTGGCCTTCAACCTCAAGGGCGAGGATTTCGACGCCGCGCTGGCCGAGGCGGGAGCGATGCCGCTTCCGCCCTACATCGCCGCGCGCCGTCCCGCCGACGAGCGCGACCGCGAGGATTACCAGACCATCTGGGCCCGCCATTCCGGCGCCGTCGCCGCGCCCACGGCCTCGCTCCATTTCGACGAGGGCGTGATGGCGGCGCTGGCCGCGCACGGGGTGGAGACGACCCATGTCACGCTGCATGTCGGCGCCGGCACCTTCCTGCCGGTCAAGGTGGAGGACGTGACCACCCACCGCATGCATTCCGAATGGGGCGTGGTCAGCGCGCAGGCGGCGGAAGAGATCGCGGCCACCCGCGCGGCCGGCGGCCGGATCATCCCCGTGGGCACCACCGCGCTGCGCCTGATCGAGACCGCCGCCCGCGCCACCGGAGAGATCGCGCCCTGGGAGGGCGATACCGACATCTTCATCTACCCGGGCTTCCGCTTCAACGTGACCGACGCGCTGATGACCAATTTCCATCTGCCGAAATCGACGCTGATGATGCTGGTTTCGGCGCTGATGGGACAGAAACAGATACGAAACATATACAGTCACGCCGTAGAAGAGCGGTATCGCTTCTTTTCCTACGGCGACGCCTCGCTGTTGGTGCCGGACCCCCGGGCCGCCGGCGACCGAGATCAAGAGACCCGGCGCGACCCGCGCGGCCGTGCCGGGCCAACAAGTGGAGACGCGCGATGATATCGGTTCTTTCGAACACCTGGGCGCTGCTGCTCGGCATGGGCTTTCTCATGGTCGGCAACGGCATCCAGGGCACGCTGCTGGGTATCCGCGGCGAGATCGAGGGCTTTTCCACGCTCGAGATGTCGGTGATCATGTCGGCCTATTTCGTGGGCTTCCTCGGCGGCTCGCGGCTGGCGCCCGAGATGATCCGCCGGGTCGGACACGTGCGGGTCTTCGCGGCGCTGGCCTCGTTCATCTCGGCGGTGCTGATCATCTACCCGACCTTCGCCAATCCCTGGGTCTGGATCGGCGGCAGGGTCCTGATCGGCTTCTGCTTCTCGGGCGTGTACGTCACCGCGGAAAGCTGGCTCAACAACTCCGTCTCCAACACCAACCGCGGGCAGGCGCTGTCGCTCTACATGATCGTCCAGATGGTGGGCATCGTCGCCGCCCAGGGCCTGCTGGTGACCGCCGACCCCTCGGGCTTCGTGCTGTTCGTCATCCCGTCAGTGCTGGTCTCGATCTCCTTCGCGCCGATTCTGCTGTCGATCTCGCCGACCCCGGCCTTCGATACCACCAAGCCGATGACCCTGCGCCAGCTTGTCGGGGTCTCGCCGCTGGGCTGCATGGGCATGTTCCTGCTGGGCGGCGTGTTCGCCGCGCAGTTCGGCATGGCCGCCGTCTTCGGCGCGCAGGCGGGGCTGAGCGTGGGGCAGATCTCGCTTTTCGTGGCGTCCTTCTATGTCGGGGCGACGGTGATCCAGTACCCGCTGGGCTGGCTGTCGGACCGGATGGACCGGCGGCAGCTGATCCTCGGCGTCTCGGCGCTTGGCGGGGCCGGTGCGGTGCTCGCTTTCCTGCTGGGGGAGAATTACGTGTTCCTGCTGCTCTCCGCCTTCGTGATCGGCGGGACCTCCAACCCGCTCTATTCGCTGCTGATCGCCTATACCAACGACTTCCTCGATTACGAGGACATGGCCGCGGCCTCGGGCGGGATGGTCTTCATCAACGGCGTGGGGGCCATCGCCGGCCCGCTGATCGCCGGTTGGCTGATGGGGGTGATGGGGGCCTACGGGTTCTTCGTGCTGATCGCGGTGCTGATGCTCCTGCTGTCGGCCTATGCCGCCTACAGGATGACGCAGCGCGCCGCTCCTTCGGTGGACGCGACAGCCAGCTACGCGCCGATCACGCCGACCGCCTCGGTCGTCACGCTGGAAGCCGCCCAGGAATACGCCATGGAAGCGGCCCAGGACGAGGAGGAAACCGAATCGGCCGCCTGAACGCTTGAATAACGACGGGCAACATGTCGCAATTGTCGTGAAATGTTACTCGCCCGCCTGTTAGGAGAAATGTAACCATCCTGTGACACAGGCAAGGCATCCTTGGGAGAGACAGGATCATGGCGGCACCTGAAGATATCCTGAATTTCTGGCTCGACGAGGTCGGGCCGAAGGGCTGGTACGACCCACCGGACGATCTGGACGAAACGATCCGAGAGCGTTTCCTGTCCGCGTGGGAAAGCGCGATGGAAGGGCGGCACGCCCTGTGGCTGACCTACCCCTCGGGGGCACTGGCTTACATCATCCTGCTGGACCAGTTCCCCCGGAACATGTTCCGCGGCGAGGCGCGCGCCTTCGCCTCGGACCGGATTTCGCTGGCGGCGGCGAAATCGGCCATCCACAAGCGGTGGGACATGCGGATCGACGAACCGGCGCGGCAGTTCTTCTACCTGCCGCTGATGCATTCGGAATGCCTGGCGGACCAGGACCGCTGCGTCCGGCTGATCAAGGAACGGATGCCGGAAACCGGCGAGGCGAACCTCGTCCATGCCCGCGCCCACCGCGAGGTGATCCGCGACTTCGGCCGCTTCCCGTACCGGAACGCGCCGCTGGGCCGCAGCACCACCGGCCCCGAGGAACGTTTCCTCGAGGCGGGGGGCTATGCCCATGCCATGGAACGGGTGAAGGAAGCCGCCTGAGCGGACGGACCCGTTACACCTAAGTGCCGGCGCCGGCCTGCGCGGCGAGCCAGTCGCGCGTGCGCCGGGCCTCGGCGCCCAGCCACTCGGCAAAGGCGCGCAGTTGCGGCCGGCGGGCCGCCGCGGCGCTGATCTGCATCCGGTAGGGGCAGGGCGCCGGGATCGCCCGCGCGGGGGCAAAGGGCATCACCACGCGCCCGGCCTCCAGGTCGTGCTGCGCCAGCGCCATGCCGCAGACGAGGAAACCCACGTTCTGCCGCACCGCCTCCATGGCGATGGCGGCCTGGCGGTAATGCACACCGCGGCCCGCCCCCTCGCGCCGGTCGCCATGGGCGGCGATCCAGTCCGGCCAGCCGGGACGCAGCGGATCCTCCTGCTGCGCCACCAGGTGCAGCAACGGCAATCCTTCCAGCACCGACTCGCGGTCCCAGTCCCCCAGCCGGCGCAGGTTGTCCGGCCCGGTGACCGGCACCAGGAGGTCGGTGAACAGCAGCTCGGCGGGCCCGGAGTCGGCGTTGCCATATTCCACCCGCAGATCCGGCGCGCCCAGCCGCAGGGGCACGTCGCCTTCGCCGTTGATGCAGAACAGGACGTTGGGATTACGCTCCCGGAAGGCCGGCAGGCGGGGCGCCAGCCACAGCGCGGCCCAGTCGGTATCCGCCACCACGTGGATCTCGGCGATGCGCTGGAAGTCGAGTGTCTCGGTGACCCGGTCGAGGGCGGCAAAGCCCGCCCGCAGATCCGCGACCGCCTGCTCCAAAGCCGCCGTCGGCTGCAACCCTGACCTGCCGCGCACCAGCAGGTCGGTGCCGAGATAATCCTCCAGCGCGCGGATCCGCTGACCCACCGCGGCGGGGGAAATGCCCAGGCCCTCCGCCGCTGCCTTGAGCGAGCCGCGGCGCAGCGCCATCTCCAGCGCCTGAAGCGATTTCAGGTGAGTGGTGACCGGCATGACGTAAAGGTAAACTTCACCGGGCAAGCAGACAATCCATTTCGCCAAAGCCTGCCTTTCGGACGCGAAAGAAAACCGCGTTAGGCGATCGGCCGTCAGGGGCGCAGACTGGGGCCGCCAGCAAGGAGGGCACGACATGAAACGCTACATCATCGAACGCGACATTCCCGGCATCGGCGCCTTTTCCACCACCGAGCTCTGCGGCGCGGCCCGGTCCTCGAACCAGGCCCTGGCCGAGATCGGGCCGGGCATCCAGTGGGAACACAGCTATGTTGCCGGGGACAAGACCTTCTGCCTCTACCTCGCCGAGGACGAGGGGGCGATCCGCCGGCATTCCGAGCTCAGCGGCATCCCCTTCTCGAAGGTCACCGAGGTCAGCCAGATCATCGACCCGCTGACCGCCAACAACTGAGGCCACGGGGCCGAGGGGGCGCGGCCCGCATCGCTTTGCGTTGAAGCCCCCCGGCCATTCCGCTAGCGTCGCCCGGCAATCTGACGGAGGCATGGGCGGCGATGGCGGAAAAGAGCTTCGACATGGTGGTGATCGGGGCGGGCCCCGGCGGATACGTGGCCGCGATCCGGGGCGCGCAGCTGGGCCTGAGCGTCGCCATCGTGGAACGCGAGCACATGGGCGGCATCTGCCTCAACTGGGGCTGCATCCCCACGAAGGCGCTGCTGCGCTCGGCCGAGGTGTTTCACCTGATGGAACGCGCCGGGGAGTTCGGGCTGAAGGCCGAGGGCCTCGGCTTCGACTTCGACGCGGTGATCAAGCGGTCGCGCAAGGTCGCGGGGCAACTGTCCTCGGGCATCGACCACCTGATGAAGAAGAACAAGATCACGGTCTTCCGCGGCACCGCGACGCTGCCCGCCAAGGGCCGGGTCAAGGTCGCGCTGGAGACGGGCGAGGAGGAGCTGACGGCGAAAGCCATCGTGCTTGCCACCGGCGCGCGCGCGCGCGAGCTTCCGGGGCTGGAGGCCGACGGCGATCTCGTCTGGACCTACCGCCACGCGCTGCAGCCGCCGCGGATGCCGAAGAAGCTGCTGGTCATCGGCTCGGGCGCGATCGGGATTGAATTCGCGAGCTTCTACAACACGCTGGGCGCCGAGACGACGGTGGTCGAGGTGATGGACCGCATCCTGCCGGTGGAGGACGCCGAGATCTCGGCCTTCGCCAAGAAGCAGTTCGTGAAGCAGGGCATGACCATCCTCGAGAAGGCCGGGGTGAAGAAACTCGACCGCGCCAAGGGGAAGGTCACCGCGCATATCGAGCAGGGCGGCAAGACCGAGACGCGGGAATTCGACACGGTGATCTCGGCGGTGGGGATCGTCGGCAACGTGGACGGGCTGGGGCTCGAGGAGATGGGCGTGAAACTCGACCGGACCCACGTGGTGGTGGACGAATATTGCCGGACGGGTGTCGACGGGCTCTATGCCATCGGCGACATCGCCGGCGCGCCCTGGCTCGCGCACAAGGCCAGCCACGAGGGGGTGATGGTGGCCGAGCTGATCGCGGGGCAGACGCCGCACCCGGTGCGGCCCGAAAGCATCGCCGGCTGCACCTATTGTCATCCCCAGGTGGCGAGCGTGGGCCTGACCGAGGCGAAGGCCAAGGAGGCGGGGCACGAGGTCAAGGTCGGCCGCTTCCCCTTCATCGGCAATGGCAAGGCCATTGCCCTGGGCGAGCCGGAAGGCATGGTGAAGACCGTCTTCGACGCGAAGACCGGCGAGTTGCTGGGCGCCCACATGGTGGGCGCCGAGGTCACCGAGCTGATCCAGGGCTACGTGGTGGGCCGCACGCTCGAGACCACCGAGGCGGAGCTGATGGAGAGTGTCTTCCCGCATCCGACGTTGAGCGAGATGATGCATGAATCCGTGCTCGACGCCTATGGCCGGGTGATCCACATGTGAAAAAGCGGGCGCCCGAAGGGCGCCCGCCACCGCCGCGCCGGAGGCGCGGCCACGAGGGGGGCGCGCGCTGCGCGCGCGCCGGGATCAG
>SRJI02000404.1 GCA_005473895.2 Carideicomes alvinocaridis | reverse complement strand
TCCCGTGGCTCTTAGCATCCTCACGTCGTTGCTGACGCCCCTTGTAGGCGTCAGCTGCGACCTTCACCGTGGTTGCGACAGTGCCGGCCGCCGCGGCAGCCATAGTGGGCGCCTCAGCAACCCAGTCGAGACCGAAGAAGACCGCTCCGCCGCTGAATAGGGCCTTGGTGTCTGAGGCGACGTTCAGCGCTGCATCCCGAGTGAGCCTGGAGACGCTCAGGTCTGCGCGGAGGGAGTCAACGGTCGGACGGACTTCGTCGCGCCAAAAGTCGGCAATTTCATCCCCATGCCCCTCGTCGAAAGGACCCAGCTTCATGCGTTCTGTCAGTTCGCTCACCGCAGACCGGTATCGGCCCAGTGGCGCCTCGAGCTCTGCGCGGGCTGACAGCACCGAGGTGACATCCGCGCCCAGGAATGCTGGCAGGTGACTGATCAGTCCCGCACCCGAACGGGCGCGCGAGGCTCGCGCCACGGCGAGCTGGTTCGGCGAGACCTGC
>SRJI02000403.1 GCA_005473895.2 Carideicomes alvinocaridis | reverse complement strand
CATGCTCCACGCAGTCCTCGTACACCGGGGGGAGAAGACCGGGTCATTCCCGGACCGCATACGAGTCCTACGGAACCTGCTGGGCCAGCGAGAGAACCGTGCCGAGGAGTTCCCTCAGCTCCTCCGAGAGGTGGAGGAGTTCGTCCGCTCCGGTGACCTGTCCGAAGCCACGATGCTCGGATGGGATGCGGACCGGCAGGACGAGCTGGCGAAACGGCGTCTGCTCAGGGAGTGCCCTCACATCGAGCCGACGGTGGTGCGGCTTGAGAACCATCCGCTCCTCCGTGGATCACTTACGGCGTTCGACCTGGACCCGAGCACCCTTCCGCGGCGTGCCGAGGCGTTCATTCGATGCTTCGATCCCGATGCCGTCGAAGAATTCCACGGTGCTCTCTTGGCCGTCGGCTTCGAGACGATGGACCAGTGGCGCCGCGGATCACGCCGTCGAGGCGGGACCTCCGCTCAGGGGCGGGCCGCAGTGTGGCGCGAACTGTTCCA
>SRJI02000402.1 GCA_005473895.2 Carideicomes alvinocaridis | reverse complement strand
CCCGCGCGGGGGAGCGGACCGCCGAGGCCGAGGACTACGTGAAGGACAACTGGCAGCCGCTCGCGCTGCTCGGCGCCTCCTCCGCCGCGTTCGTGGCGCTCGCCAGCCGTCTGCGCCGCCGCTGATCCGGGGGCGCCCGCGCTCCCCAGCCCCCGAGGCCCCGATCCCCACGGATCGGGGTCTCGTCGTCTGCGGGGAGGGGCGACGGCGTCGGTAGGCTGGGCGTGTGGGGCGCCCGGCGGGGGCGTCCGCCCGCGGACCCTGGAGGAGTGACCCATGCGTGTGATCGACGTCGGCCTGCGCGAGGGCCACGAGTACCGCGTCCGCGACACCTGGCTGACCGTGCCGAACCTCATCACCCTGGCCCGCTTCGCCCTGGTGCCGGTGTTCGTGTGGCTCACCGTCGACGGCCGGCACCTGGACGCGTTCGTGATCCTGGCGGTGCTCTCCGGCACGGACTGGGTGGACGGCTACGTGGCGCGCCGGTTCGACATGATCTC
>SRJI02000401.1 GCA_005473895.2 Carideicomes alvinocaridis | reverse complement strand
TCCTGCATGGCTGGCGGTGATCAGGCTGACCAGTGGCAGCCCTGCACCGTCGAGGCGGTGAGGGGTCTTCGTGCGCAGCCCGCCCCGGGGGCGCCCGATGCCGTGATCGGCGGGCTCTTCACGCGGACTCCGTGCAGTTCGATCCAGCCCCTGTGAACCGGGTGGTGTTCCTCGCGTGCTGCTGTGCGCGGGCGATCGTGGAGTCCACCGAGACCGACCAGCCGATCAGGCCTTCGGCATCCGCTGCAGGCGGTCAGTGTGCCATCACAGTGTTCCAGGTGCCCTCTTCGGTCTCGCGCCGGTGCCTGGTCCACACTTCTCTGCCAGGGCCCGTAGACCTCGGGCAGGTCCCGTCAGGGGATCGAAGCACCTGTACCGGTGGACGATGGCTTAGAACATCGTGCGGGCATCGCCAGGGCCCGTAGACCTCGGGCAGGTCCCGTCAGGGGATCGAAGCACCTGTACCGGTGGACGATGGCTTAGAACATCGTGCGGGCATC
>SRJI02000400.1 GCA_005473895.2 Carideicomes alvinocaridis | reverse complement strand
AGGACGGTGACTGCCGGGTCTCGCTGATGTGGCACCGGCATATGCACGACTTCGGCCCGCAGGACCGGTACCGCTTGCCGGTGGCGTACTCTTCGCCGAGTTCGCTACTGCCGACGTACCTGGCGGAAGTGGCGCCGCCCGTCCAGGCGATGATGCGCTCAGCCGGGGTGCGAGACGGCATCATGTTCATGCAGGGGCTGATCCACGAGGGTGTGTTCCACACCTACGACATCGGCTATCGGGTGACGCCGACCCAGGAGTACCGCGTCGTGGAGGAGTTGTGCGGGTACAACCCGCTGTCCATGCTGATCCATTTCGCCCTCACCGGCTCGATGGGCGAGCCTGATCTGGCGGCTGTAGCCAAGCCACGACATCGGGGGTACGGGTTCAACGTGTCCACATTGATCCGTCCGGGGACGGTCGGCTCAGTGACGGGCCTTGACGACGTCGCCGCCCTGCCCGGCATCCTGTCCACCGTGGCGGCCATCGACGCCGGTGAG
>SRJI02000399.1 GCA_005473895.2 Carideicomes alvinocaridis | reverse complement strand
AGGAGTTCATGAACGGCCGTCGGCTGTCGAAGGTGGTGGCGGACGGCGTGCGCGGCTGGCGCAACTTCGTGGCCCCGCCCATGGCCTACGCCGAGGTGGAGGTGCAGGTGGGGGACCTGCGCACCACGGTGCGCACGGACCGGATGGGCGTCGTCGACGTCGTGCTGGACGTCGAGCTGGAGCCCGGCTGGCAGACCGCCACCCTCCACGTCGGCGGCCAGCAGGAGCACGCCGTCATGGACCTGTACATCTGCGAGCCGGGCGCGCGGATCGGCCTGGTCTCGGACATCGACGACACCGTGGTGGTCACCTCGCTGCCCCGCCCCCTGCTGGCGGCCTGGAACTCGTTCGTGATCGACGAGCACGCCCGCACGCCCACCCCGGGGATCGCCGTGCTGCTGCGCCGGATCGCCGAGCTCGAGCCGAAGGCCCCCGTGCTGTACCTGTCCACGGGCGCGTGGAACGTGGCGCAGACCCTCACCCGCTTCCTGGGCCGCAACC
>SRJI02000398.1 GCA_005473895.2 Carideicomes alvinocaridis | reverse complement strand
GGCGCCCGGCACGGGGCGGCCACGCCGGCCGTCGCCGCACTCGAGGCCGCCGGGGTTCCGTACCGGCTGCACACCTTCGACGTGGCCCTCGACGCCGGCGGCGAGCGGTTCGGCGTCCAGGTCGCCCGGGCGCTCAGCGTGCCCGCCGACCGACTGTTCAAGACGCTGATGGTGGCGGACCCCGACGGCGCGCTCGCCGCATGCGTGGTGCCCGTGTCCGGTCAGCTGGACCTGCGGGCCGCCGCCGCGGTGCTGGGCGTCAAGCGACTCGCCCTGGCGGATCTGGCCGTCGTCGAACGCCGGACCGGCTACGTGCGGGGCGGCGTCTCGCCCCTGGGCCAGCGCCGGCCCCACCCCGTCGTCCTGGACTCCTCCGCCCTCGACGCGGAGCTCATGTACGTCTCCGGCGGGCAACGTGGCCTGGATGTGGAGATCGCGCCCGCCGACCTCGTGCAGGTGACGGGCGCCGTCGTCGCGGAGATCGCGGCGGGCTGACGGGCGG
>SRJI02000066.1 GCA_005473895.2 Carideicomes alvinocaridis | reverse complement strand
GGCAACGGGCTGCGCAACCTGCGTCAGCGCACGGAGGCGCGGGGCGGCCGGTTCGAGTTCGGCGCGGGCCCCGAAGGCGGCGCCGAGCTGCGGGCGGTCCTGCCGCTGGAGCGCGAGGCCCCCGCGCTCAGGCTTGCGGGGGAGTAGGGGGATGGAGCGGCCCCGGCGCATCCTGATCGTGGAGGACATCGCGGAGACGCGCGACTGGCTGGCCGACCTCGTGCGCGAAGCCTGCGGCCCGGTGGAGATCGAGACGGCGGCGACGGTGCGGCAGGCGCGGGCGCTGGTCGACCAGCGGTTCGACATGGCGCTGATCGATCTCGGCCTGCCCGACGGCTCGGGGCTCGACATCCTGCGCGCGATGCGGGCGGGACACGAGGATGCGCTTTGCGTCGTGACCACGGTGATGGGGGACGATGCGACCGTGGTGGCCGCGCTCTCGGCGGGGGCGGACGGTTACCTGCTCAAGGAGAACCCGGCGCCGGTGCTGATCCGGCAATTGCAGCAGATGGGCGACGGGATGCCGGCCCTGTCCCCCGCGATCGCGCGACGCATCATGGCGCATTTCCGCTATACCGGCCCCTCCGCCGACCTGGAGAGCGGGCTGACCGAGCGCGAGACCGAGGTGCTGGGCCTGATCGGCCGCGGCCTGCGCAACGCCGAGGTGGCCTCGGAGCTGAACATCGCGGAATCTACGGTGGCCGGCTACATCAAGGCGGTCTACCGCAAGCTGGGCATCTCGTCGCGCGCCGAGGCCGCCTGGCACGCCACCCGGCTTGGCCTGCGCGGCTCGGACCAGGGCTGAGGCTGGTGGATCAGCGCGGGCGGCTTGGCGGGCGGGTGCTCGGGATCCAGGCGGCAAAGAGGAGGAGATCCCGGGCGCGGACGGTCTTATGCTGTCGCATATAGGGTGCATGGGGCGACCCGGCGGGGCGGGGGCGCATGGAACCTTCGGAACGGTTTTCACGGGTACCGGAGATAGGGAAAGACCCATCCGCCCCGGCCCGGGCGCGTCGGCCTGCCTACCGATCCGAGGCGATGCGCTCCTGCGGGACGCCTGACATGGCGCGCAGCAGGGCATTGGTGTTGGCCACGCCGAACTTCTTCTGCAGACGGGCGCGGTAGACCTCCACCGTGCGGTGCGAGATTGCCAGCTCGCGCGCGATCTCCTTCGAGGTCAGCCCCTCGGACAGGTGGCGCACCACGTCGCGTTCGCGCGGGGTCAGCGGCTGGTAGGGGCGGTGGCCCGACAGGTCGGCAAAGGACCAGACGGCGCGCGCCAGTGGCTCCTCCCGGATCAGCGTGTGGCCCCGCACACGGCACCAGAAGAGTGATCCGTCCGCCCGCGCCATGACCCGTTCGTCCCAGTAGGAGTTGCGTTCGCGCAGCGCCTCGACCCCGCGGTCGCGGATCTGCACGAATTCCTCGTGGGTGGGGTAGAGCACCTCGAAGGAGCGGTCGCGCAGATCCTCGGGCTCGTAGCCGAACATATGGGCGAAGGCGGCGTTGCAGGCGCGGATGACCCGGTTCTCCGTGATCACCAGCCCGACCGGCGCATGTTCGAACCCCAGCGTCGCGAAATCCTCCGCTTCGAACAGGATCTCGTTACGTGTTTTCCCCAACTTGCTCTCCTCGTGCCCGGCTGACAGCCTTGGGGCACAATAAATCAGGCGGGTGCGCGGTAAAAGGGAGAGCCGCGCCGCAATCGCTCGCCGTGACGGAGGAGAGAACCATGACACCCTTGAAATTCCTGGCCGCGGCCGGGCTGGCGTTGGGCCTTGCCGTGCCGGCGGCCGCGCAGGACGACGACCCGATCAAGATCGCGCTGGTGCACGGGCTTTCGGGCTCCGCGCTGGAGGCGTTTTCCAAGCAGACCCAGACCGGCTTCGAGATGGGCATCGAATATGCGACCGACGGCTCGATGGAAGTCAACGGCCGCAAGATCGAGCTGATCATCAAGGACACCCAGTTCAAGCCCGACGTGGCGCGCGCCGTGCTGGCCGAGGCCTATGGCGACGACGAGGTGCTGCTGGCCGTCGGCGGGACCTCCTCCGGCGTGACGCAGGCGATGCTGCCCATCGCCGAGGAATACGAGCGCATCCTGCTGGTGGAACCGGCCGTAGCCGACAGCCTGACCGGGCCGGACAGCAACCGCTGGGTCTTCAAGACCTCGCGCAACTCGTCGATGGACATGCAAGCCCAGGCGCTGGCGCTGCAGCCGGACGAGAACCTCTATGTCGCGACGCTGGCCGAGGATTATGCCTTCGGCCGTGACGGCATCCAGGCGTTCAAGAACGCGCTCGACGGCACCGGCGCCACCGTGGTGACCGAGGAATACGTGCCGCAGGGCACCGCCGACTTCACCGCCGCGGCGGAGCGGATGTTCAACGCGCTCAAGGACAAGGACGGCCGCAAGGTGATCCTCGTCTACATCGCCGGCGGCGGCGACGCGCCGGGCAAGATCCAGGCGATGGATCCCGACCGCTTCGGCATCGAGATCTCCATGGGCGGGCACATCCTGCCGGTGCTGCCGACCTACACGCGCTTCCCGGGCATGGAAGGCGCCGTGTATTACTACTACGAAGCCTTCGACAACCCGATCAACAACTGGCTGGTCGAACAGCACATGGAGCGTTTCGACAGCCCGCCGGACTTCTTCACCGCGGGCGGCATGGCGGCGGCGCTCGCCGTGGTCAAGGCGCTGAAGGAAAGCCCCTCGCTCGACACCGAGGACCTGATCGAGACGATGGAGGGCATGTCCTGGGATACGCCCAAGGGCGAGATGACCTTCCGCCCCGAGGATCACCAGGCGCTGCAATCCATGCTGCACTTCAAGATCCGCGTGGATGACGACGTCGAATGGGCCATCCCCGAGAAAGTCCGCATCATCACCCCCGATGAGATGGACATTCCCGTCGGCCGCGAGAACTGATCGCGACCAACCGTCCCGGGGCCACCGCCGCATCGGCCCCGGGACATCCCCTGACTTCCGGCCCTTGTGACTCCTGGCCGTTCTGGCCCGACCTTCGGACATATCCATGAGCGACGCTTCTCTCATCACGCGGGATCTGACGATCCGGTTCGGCGGTCACGTGGCCGTCAACGGGGTCTCCTGCGAGTTCCGCCCCGGTGAACTGACCGTCATCGTCGGTCCGAACGGCGCCGGGAAGACCACCTATTTCAACATGATCTCGGGACAGCTGACCCCCACCGCCGGACGGGTGGAGAAGGACGGCACCGACATCACCCGCCTCGCGCCCTCGGCCCGCGCCCGCATGGGGCTGGGGCGCGCGTTCCAGCTGACCAACCTGTTTCCGCGGCTGACGGTGCTGGAAAACATCCGCCTCGCCGTGCAGGCGCAGACCGGCGAGGGCTGGGGCTTTTTCCGCCCGGTCTCGCGCCTGACCGCGCTGGAGGACAAGGCGCGCCATTACCTCGAGGCCACGCGCCTGGCCAAGGTCGCGGACCAGCCGGCGGCGGAACTGCCCCACGGCGACCAGCGCAAGCTGGAGGTGGCGCTGCTCATGGCGATGGAGCCCGACATCTACATGTTCGACGAACCGACCGCGGGCATGTCCCTCGACCACGCACCCGACGTTCTGAACCTGATCGCCGAGATCAAGAAGGACAAGACCAAGACCGTGCTGCTGGTGGAACACAAGATGGACGTGGTGCGCGCGCTCGCCGACCGGATCATCGTCCTGCACAACGGCGAGCTGATCGCCGACGGCGACCCCGGCGAGGTCATGTCGAGCCGCGTGGTCCGCGAAGTCTATCTCGGCCAGGCGGAGGGCGCGGCATGAGCCTGCTGACCCTCGACCACCTCAAGACCTCCATCGGCCAGTACCACGTGCTGCACGATGTGAGCTTTTCGGTCCCCGAGGGCGGCGTCTTCGTCCTGCTGGGGCGCAACGGGGCGGGCAAGACCACCACTTTGCGCTCGATCATGGGGCTGTGGCAGCCATCGCCGGGGTCGATCACCTTCCGCGGCGACGACATCACCGGGCTGCACACCTCGGACATCGCGCGGCGGGGCATCGCCTATGTCCCCGAGAACATGGGTGTTTTCGGCGGGCTGACCGTGGCGGAGAACATGGTGCTTGCCACCCATACCGGGCGCTTCGACAGGGCGCGCCTGAAACGGGTCTACGAGCTGTTCCCGGCGCTGGAGAGGTTCTGGGACAAGCCCGCCTGGTCCCTGTCCGGCGGGCAGAAGCAAATGCTGTCGGTCGCCCGCGCCATCATCGAGGAGCGCGCCCTGATCCTGATCGACGAGCCCACCAAGGGCCTCGCGCCGTCGATCGTGGAGGCGATGGGCGATGCCTTCGTCGAGATCTCGGACAGCACGACGATCCTGCTGGTGGAGCAGAATTTCCAGTTCGCCAAGCGGCTGGGCCGCGACATGGCGGTGATCGATGACGGCCGGATCGTGCATTCCGGCACCATGGCGGATTTCGCCGCGAACCAGGCGCTTCAGGACCAGGTCCTGGGGCTGTCGGTCTGAGGGGGCAGCATGGACCAGCTTTCGCAAACACTGGGCAAGATGGGCGGGGTCTTCCTGCTGCCGCTCGCCGTGGCGCTTGCAGCCTTCGTGCTGATCGGCGCGCCCTCGTCCTGGCTGACGCTGACCGTGGCTGGGCTGTCCATGGGGATGATGATCTTCCTCATGGCGTCCGGCCTGTCGCTCGTCTTCGGGCTGATGGACGTGCTGAACTTCGGGCATTCCGCCTTTGTCAGCCTGGGCGCCTTCATCGCGGCCTCCACCCTCGCGGCGCTGTCGGGCTGGCTGGGCTCGCCCTCGGTGCTGCTCAACATCGCGGCGCTGCTGGTGGCGCTGATGGCGGCGACGGCGGTGGGTCTGGTGGCCGGGCTGTTCTTCGAGCGGGTCATCATCAAGCCGGTCTATTCCGACCACCTGCGCCAGATCCTGATCACCGTGGGCGCGCTGATCGTGGCCGAGCAGCTGATCCTCGCCATCTGGGGCGGCACGCCGACGACCGTGCTGCGGCCCGAGTTCCTAGAAGGGTCGTGGATCGTCGGTGGCTCGTCGATCCAGGTCTACCGGGTCTTCGCCTTCGGCCTCGGCGCGCTGGTCTACCTCGCGCTTTACCTGGCGCTGAACCGCACCCGCATCGGGTTGCTGATCCGCGCGGGCGTGGAGAACCGCGAGATGGTGGAAAGCCTCGGCTTCCGCATCGACCGGCTGTTCATCGGGGTCTTCATGCTGGGCTCCGCGCTGGCGGCGCTGGGGGGCGCCATGTGGGCGGGCTACGAGACGCTGATCACCCCGGCGCTGGGCGGCGAGATGCTGGTGATCGTCTTCATCGTCGTCATCATCGGCGGGCTGGGGTCGATCAACGGCACGCTCTTGGGCGCGATCCTCGTGGGGCTGACGTCCAACTACGTGGGCTTCCTCGCGCCCAAGGTGGCGCTGGCGTCGAACATGATCCTGATGATCCTGATCCTGCTATGGCGGCCCTCGGGCCTGTCGCCGGCGGTGAAGTGAGGGGGCGGACATGACCGGATCGAAATTCATCAAGACCGTCGTGCTGCTGATCTGGGCGGCGCTGCTCTTCGCGCCCTTCCTGTTCCAGGACGTGCGGTCGATCGAGGTGGCGGCGCGGATCTGCATCTTCATCGTGCTGGTGGCGAGCTACGACCTGCTGATCGGCTACACGGGCATCGTTTCCTTCGCGCATGTGATGTTCTTCGGCATGGGCGCCTATGGGACCGCCATCGCGCTCGACCATATCGGCAACGGCTGGGGGCCGCTGGCGCTGGGCACGCTCTGCGGGCTGGTGGTGGCGGTGGCGCTGGCGGCGCTGATCGGGCTGTTGTCGCTGCGGGTGAAGGCCATCTTCTTTGCCATGATCACGCTTGCCGCGGCCTCGGTCATGCTGGTCCTGGCGGTGCAGCTTTCGGGCTTTACCGGCGGCGAGGACGGGATGACCTACCGCACGCCCGACCTCTTCAAGACCGCGACCAAGCTCTGGACCGATGCCGACGGCAAGGTGGTGCGCATCGCGGATGTGAAGCTGAACGGCAAGCTCGCCGCCTATTACATGGTCTTCGCGGTCTCCGCCGTGCTGTTCTGGCTGATGCTGCGCATGGTGGCCTCGCCCGTGGGCACCGTGCTGCAGGCCATTCGCGAGAACGAGGCGCGGGCCGAGGGCATCGGCTACCGCGTGGTGGCCTATCGCACGGCGGTCTTCTGCATCGCCGCCGCGGTGGCGAGCCTTGCCGGCTCGGTCTATGCCGTCTGGCTGAAATATACCGGGCCGGAGACGGCGCTGAGCTTCGACATCATGATCGACATACTGCTGATGGTGGTGATCGGCGGCATGGGCACACTCTGGGGCGCGGCCATCGGGGCGACGCTGCTGGTGCTGGCGCAATACTACCTGCGCGACCTGATGGGCGTGGCGGCCGAGGCCGTGTCCGGCGTGCCGCTGCTGCCCGACCTGCTGAACCCCGACCGCTGGCTCCTGTGGCTCGGCATCTGCTTCATCCTGCTGGTCTATTTCTTCCCCCGCGGCATCGCCGGCACCGCCATGGCACGGCGGAGCGTGAAGGGATGACCGCCCCACTCACAGGGAGGCCCGCATGACCGGACCGCGCTCGCAATTCCTGCCCGTCCTCGACCACGAGGTGCACCTGACCGAATGGGGTACGCCGGGCGCGCCGCCGCTCATCATGTGGCACGGGCTGGCGCGCACGGGCCGCGACTTCGACGAGCTGGCGGCGGCGCTGTCGGACCGCTGGCACGTGATCTGCCCGGACACGGTGGGGCGGGGCATGTCGAGCTGGGCCCGGTCGGAGGAGGAGTACCGGCTGCCCCACCTGCACGACGTGGCGCTCGGCCTGCTCGACGCGATGGGGCTTGAGCGGGTCGACTGGCTCGGCACCTCCATGGGCGGGCTGATCGGGATGAAGCTGGCCGCGGGGCCGGGGGCGCCGCGTCTGCGCAGCCTCGTCATCAACGATATCGGGCCGGAGATCCCGCGGGCGGCCATCGACCGGATCCTCGGCTATGCCGCCGACCTGCCGGTCTTCGACACGGTGGCCGAGGCGCATGCCTGGCTGGGCGCGGTCTACGAGCCGTTCGGGCCCTCGCCGGAAAGCTACAGGGCGCGGACGACCGAGACCTCGCTGCGCCGCCGCGACGACGGGCGCTGGACGCTACATTACGATCCCCGGATCGTCGCCATGCTGCAGGAGCCCGAGGACGTCCGCCTGTGGGACGACTTCGCGCGGATCGCGACGCCCTGCCACGTGCTGCGCGGCGCGAGCTCGGACATCCTGCCCGCCGCGATCTCCGCGCGGATGGCGGAAGAGGGGCCGCGGCCCGACGAGACGCTCTTTGCCGATTGCGGCCACGCGCCCTCGCTGTCGCGGCCGGAGGATGCGCGGCTGGTGCGGGAGATCTTCGAGCGGCTCATCGGCTGAGGGGTTGGGCGGCACTGACCGAGCCGCGCGGAGTCCGGTATCCGTCGCGGGCGGCCGTCCTCACGCCCCGTCCTGCGGATCCTCGAAGCTTCCGTAGCGGCCCTCGAAGAACACCAGCGGCGCGCCGGGGCGGGTCTGCACCCGGGTGACGCGGCCCACGACGATGGCATGGTCGCCGCCGTCATGCTGGGCGACCTTGTCGCATTCGAACCGCGCCAGCCAGCCGTCCAGCACCGGCACGCCCCGGTCATTCTCGGCCCACTCCACCGAGTGGAAGAACTCCGCGTCCTTGGCAAAGCCCTCGCAGAGCGGAAGCTGATCGGCCCCGGCCACGTGGATCGCGAAATGCTGCGCGGCGGTGAAGGCCCCGTAGCGGCGCGAGAACTTGCCCGGCGACCACAGCACCAGCGGCGGGTCGAGCGACAGCGAAGCAAAGGAATTGGCGGTGATGCCCAGCGGCCCCTCGTCGGTCATGCAGGTGATCACCGTCACCCCCGTGCCGAACCGGCCGAGCGCGTTGCGGAAATCCTTCTGCGTTTCGGCGTCCGGGGCGAAGGTCTCCGGCCGGTGCAGTCGCTCGCTCATGCGCGCGCTCCCGCCGGGAGGGGGGCCGGGACAGGGACAGGGACGGGGCAGGGGCGTGCGCGGCACGGGGGCGCGGGCGGCGCGCCGGTCGCGACGGGGACGGGGGGCATGGCTCCTCCTGCTCGGGCTTAGGTCCGCGGCACCCTGCCACAGGCGGGGGGCGGGGAACAGCCCGGCCGGGCGGGCCGGGGCGGCGCCGCGAGGTCAATCCAGCAGGTGGGGCCAGTTCTGCTCCGCCCGGGCGATATTCGCCTCGATCGCCTCGCGCCAGAGGGTGCGCGAGCGCATGGAACTGTTGAGGTAGAGCCGCCCGCCGTGGATGGTCCAGGCCTCGGGCTCGGTCGGGGCGAGGAACCCCTTCGCGGCGGCATAGGCGCAATAGCCGCCGAAGCGCGGTGCGTGGCGCAGCGGATCGGCCTCGAAGCGCTCGCGGTTGGCGCGGCTGGCAAAGTACCAGTCCGCCCCGCGCCAGCGCAGCGCATGCCGGGCGCGACCCTCGACCGGGCGGCCCTCGGTGAAATAACCCACCGGGTCGGCGCCCCCGATGGCGATCTGCATGGGCGCAAAGACCTGCGACGCGCCGGCAAGGGCGGGCCGGGGGACGAGGGCCAGGATCGCCGGGGCGGCGAGGCCGACCAGCAGATGGCGGCGGGTGAGGCTCATGCGGGACTCCGTGGTGCTGGGACGCAGAATGGAGCCTCTGCGGCGATCGGAAAAGGGGGCGCACGCAGGCGTGATACGACGCGCGCCGATGTGAGGCCCGATGGGGCGGACTGCGGGCTGAGGGCCGCTGTGCGACATGCCGTGCGGAGAGGGCCATCCAATGGGGAAAGGGTGGCGCGTGCCGAGGAAATTGCTCTGCCGCTGCCGCCACCTGGACTGAACCGCTGGCGCGGCTTGCATCGACGCGGACCGCCACCGCTGAAACATTCCAGGGCGGTAGGGCCAGCGAGCCAGAGCCCGAATCGCGCGGCGAATCCGTCTGCCAGAGGCGCGGGCCTCCTGGGCGACCTATTTCCGCGGCTTGGCGCGCAGGGTCGGGTCGGCCTTGGTCGGGTCCTCGGGCCAGGGATGTTTCGGGTAACGGCCGCGCATGTCCTTGCGCACGTCGGCATAGCTGGAGGCCCAGAAGCCGGGCAGGTCGGTGGTGACCTGTACCGGGCGCCCCGCCGGCGACAGCAGCGTCACCTTGAGCGGGGTCCGCCCCACCGTCGGATGGGTGGTCTGGCCGAACATCTCCTGCAGGCGCAGCGCGATCTCCGGCGGGTCGCCGGAATAGTCGATGGGGATCTGCCGGCCCAGCGGGCTGGTGAAGGCGGGCGGCGCGGCGCGGTCCAGCCGCTGCTGCTGGTCCCAGTCGAGGATCGCCCGCAGCGCCGGCAGCGGATCGAAACGCTTCCAGTCGGCGGTGCTCCGGACACCGGCGAGGAAGGGCAGGAGCCAGTCCTCCAGCGTCTCCATCAGGGCGGGTTCGGAGAGATCGGGCAGGTCGGGCTCCGTCGCGCGGACGAGCGCCACCCGGGCGAGGAAGCGGCGCGCGGCATCGGTGAGCGACAGGCCCAGCTCGCGCACGCCGTCCAGCATGGCGCGCGCCACGCGGTCGGCGGGCACGTCCCTCCAGAGCCGGTCGTCCAGCAGGATGGCGCCCAGCCTTTCCTGCCGCCGGGCGATCACGCGCCCCTCGCGGCGCGACCAGCGGCAGACCTCCTCGCGGCGGATATCTTCGGCGAACAGGGCACGGATCTCGCCCTCGGTGATCTGCGCGGCCTGGCGGATGCGGGCCTCGCGCGGATCGCCGTCGGTATCTGTGACCACGAGGAAGGGCGCGCCCGCCAGCGGGTCGGCGGCGTCGAGCATCGCCCCCTTGCCGCCGGACAACAGGTAGCGCGGCGCATCCCCCTTCCGCCGGTGCGCGATCCTGTCGGGATAGGCCAGCGCCGCCTGCTCGGCGGGCGACAGCCCGCCCTCCGCGCCCTTTGCCGCGCGGCGCAGCCGCGCGGCCTCCGACCGGATGCGGTCCAGCACGCCGCGGCTCGCTTCCCAGCGGTGGCCGCGCGCGAAGCGCGCGGGATTGTCCACCGCCTCCAGCCGCAGCTTCAGATCGACAGGCGCGGCCCGCGGCAGCGGGTCGCGCTCGGCCAGCAGGGCCGCCAGCGGGGCGGCCTGCGGGCCGCCCCGCATCAGCATGTGGCCGAGCCGCGGATGCAGCGGCAGGGCCGCGAGGTCGCGGCCGT
>SRJI02000397.1 GCA_005473895.2 Carideicomes alvinocaridis | reverse complement strand
CCGAGGACATCGAGGGCGAGGCCCTGTCCACCCTCGTGGTGAACAAGATCCGCGGCACCCTGAACGTCGTGGCCGTCAAGGCCCCGGGCTTCGGCGACCGCCGCAAGGCCATGATGCAGGACATCGCGATCCTCACCGGCGCCCAGGTCGTCTCCCCGGACCTCGGCATGAAGCTCGAGCAGGCCGACCTGGACGTGCTCGGCTCCGCCCGCCGCATCACCGTCACCAAGGACGAGACCACCATCGTCGACGGCGGCGGCGCGGCCGAGGACGTCGAGGCCCGGGTCGCCCAGATCAAGGCCGAGTCCGCCGCGACCGACTCCGACTGGGACCGCGAGAAGCTCCAGGAGCGCCTCGCCAAGCTCTCCGGCGGCATCGGCGTGATCCGCGTGGGCGCCGCCACCGAGGTGGAGCTCAAGGAGCGCAAGCACCGCATCGAGGACGCCGTGTCCTCGACCCGCGCCGCCCTCGAGGAGGGCATCGTGGCCGGCGGCGGCACCGCG
>SRJI02000396.1 GCA_005473895.2 Carideicomes alvinocaridis | reverse complement strand
CCCGGGACACAGGCCGAGGGCGTCGAATACGTCACCGGCGACCTCACCCAGTCCGTCCCCGACATCGCAGGTGCGGAGGTCGTCGTCGCCGCGCTCTCACCGCGAGGGGACAATGCGGGCAAGCTGCGCGACGCCTACCGTTCGCTCGCCCAGGCGGCGGCCACGAACGGCGCCCGGTTCGTCGGGATCGGGGGATTCAGCTCTCTCCGCCCGGCGGAGGGCGCCCCGCGATTCGTCGAGGGCGACGACCTGCCCCCGGAGTTCGCTGCCGAAGCACGGGAGATGAACGACATCCTCACGGACCTCGCCACGGGCTCCGTCGACGTGGACTGGCTGTTCGTCAGCCCGGCCGCAGAGTTCGGCTCCCACGCGCCGGGGGAAGCGCTCGGACGCTACCGCGTCTCAGGCGAGGTGGCGCTGTTCGACCAGGACGGGAAGTCCGCGATCAGCGGCGCCGACTTCGCCCGCGCCGTCCTCGATGAGATCGAGACGCCCACCCGCCAC
>SRJI02000395.1 GCA_005473895.2 Carideicomes alvinocaridis | reverse complement strand
ATAGCGCATTTCACCACTTTTAAGGCGAGCTATGTATTCATCAATCTTAAATACATTGAAATGCCCAATATCCTTTCCTATATTTTCAGGAATGGGCAAACCATGATTGCTATAAAAATCCCGTAAGGTAAAAAGGCTTTGCATTGGATTGTAAAATTCAAATATACACCATAAAACAAAACACCCTCCAAATGCCTTTTGAAGGGTGCCTTTACTTTAGTAATCCGTATCTATTATGAGATACTCTGTACTACTTCTTTTTTAGCTTCTTTTTTGGATCCATCGAATCCTTCCACACCTCCTACCGTGGTATATTTCATGACGTAGCGCTTATCTGGATTGATAATCTGATAGGCATACTGGCACATTACGGCCGCTTCATGAAAACCGGACAAAATCAATTTCAACTTACCTTCATAGGTGTTAACATCACCAATGGCAAATACACCAGGGATGTTGGTCTGATAATCCTTTGCATTGTTCACCTTGATGGCATTCTTTTCG
>SRJI02000394.1 GCA_005473895.2 Carideicomes alvinocaridis | reverse complement strand
GGATGGCCCAGCTCGTGGGCGGAGCGGCCGGCGGTGGTCTGTTGCTGGCGATCGCCTCCGGCCGTCCGGGCTACTCGCTTGCGGAGAATGGCCTGGCCACCAACGGCTATGGCGAGTTCTCACCCGCCGGCTACTCGATGGGTGCGGTATTCCTGACCGAGGTGCTGCTGACTGCCGTGTTCCTCTACGTCATCCTCGGCACCACGGACCGCCGCGCCCCGTCCAACTTCGCGCCGCTGGCCATCGGCCTGACGCTCACGCTGATCCACCTTGTCTCCATCCCTGTCTCAAACACCTCCGTGAACCCCGCTCGCTCCTTCGGTGTGGCCCTGTTCGCAGGCGGGGACGCCCTCGGTCAGGTGTGGCTGTTCTTCGTAGCGCCGTTGTTGGGCGCCGCAGTCGCCGGTCTCAGCTACCGCCTCTTCTTCCCGAACACCTCCCGGGTGACCGAGGAGCTGCCCGAGCCTGCCTCCGACGAGACGCGTGAGGCCGTCTGACCCATGT
>SRJI02000393.1 GCA_005473895.2 Carideicomes alvinocaridis | reverse complement strand
TGTGAACCGGCATGGAAAACTGACCCCGTAACGGGGTGATCGGCGTCCAAAAATGACCCCCCTTACATTGGCGTGGCCATGATGCTCCCGAAGCTACCGGGAGCAGGTTCGGGATGTTGGTCGTGGAGACTATTGCGAAGATCCGTCGGGCGTTTTTCCAGGACAGGAAGTCCATCAAGCAGATCTGCCGCGAGCTGCGAGTGTCGCGGAACACGGTGCGTAAGGTCATCCGCTCCGGCGCGACCGAACTAACCTACGAGCGCAGTGTCCAGCCGCAGCCGAAGATCGGCCCCTGGCGGGCCGAGCTCGACCGGATGCTGGCGGATAACGCGCGGAGGCCGAAGCGGGATCGGCTCACCCGCATCCGTCTCTTCGAGGAGCTCCAGACCCTTGGCTACGAGGGCGGCTACGATGCCGTGCGCCGCTATGCGGCCAGCTGGGCCAGGACCGAGCGCGCGGCATCGGCGGCAGCCTATGTGCCACTGAAGTTCGCTCCGGGTGAGG
>SRJI02000392.1 GCA_005473895.2 Carideicomes alvinocaridis | reverse complement strand
GCGCCGTCGTCGTGGTGGTCGGTCTCGCCGGCGGCCAGGTGCTCGCGCGCGAAGGCGAGCGAGGCGGCGAGCTTCTCCTCCCGCTGTCCCGCGTACTCCACACCGCGGGTGCCCACCTCCACACACACCGCACCGGCCAGGCCCTCGGCCGCCACGTGGCGCAGGGTCGCGGCCACGGGCTGGGTGCCCTCGCCGGGGGCCAGGTGGTCGTCCTTGCCGGAGTCGTTGCCGTCGGTGAGGTGGACGTGCCGCAGCCGCGGGCCGAGCTCGCGGACGGCCGCCAGGGAGTCCGCCCGCGCGATGGCCGCGTGGGAGAAGTCCCAGCAGATGTGCTCGTACGGCTCGGGCAGCGGGTTCCAGTGCGGCAGGTACATCTTGGCCTCGCGGCCGTAGGCCCGCCGCGCGATGGCCGCGTGGGAGAAGTCCCAGCAGATGTGCTCGTACGGCTCGGGCAGCGGGTTCCAGTGCGGCAGGTACATCTTGGCCTCGCGGCCGTAGGCCCGCC
>SRJI02000391.1 GCA_005473895.2 Carideicomes alvinocaridis | reverse complement strand
TGCGGAGCCGCGCACCTGACCCTGGCGACGCTATGACTCTCCCCATGTCAGGGCAAGGAAGGAAGCGCGCCGCAGATCCGGGAGTCGGGGCCCGGGGGCGGTGCCCCGGGGGATCTGTGACAGTGTGGCGGTGACCCGCCCCAGGGAAGCGCACCCGAGCCAGGAGAAGCATGACCGCCACCCTCGTCGCCTCCGGCCTGGCCGGCGGCCACGGCCACCGCACGCTGTTCGACGCGCTCGACCTCACCGTCGCGCCGGGGGACGTCGTCGGCGTCGTGGGGGCCAACGGCGCGGGCAAGTCCACGCTGCTGCGCATCCTCGGCGGGGACCTGGCCCCGCAGGCCGGCACCGTGTCCCTCGCCCCCTCGGACGCCTTCGTCGGCTGGCTGCCGCAGGAGCACGAGCGCGTGTCGGGGGAGACGGTGGCCGGGTACATCGCCCGCCGCACCGGCTGCGCCGAGGCCACCCGCGAGATGGACGCCTCTGCCAAGGCACTGGCCGACCC
>SRJI02000065.1 GCA_005473895.2 Carideicomes alvinocaridis | reverse complement strand
ATCAGCGCCATTCTGTCGTCGGTCATCGTCATCTCCGTCTCAGGTTTCAGGTGTCGCAACCCAAACCTTTCCGAAGATCGACGGTGACCGCCAGCGTCGCCATCAGCGTCGCCCGCGGCCTCCTACACCACGCCGTGGGGCACTATCCAATCACACCATGTATGGTGGTCGAGGATCAGGTCCAGATCAAAGCCGCGTGCTCGGTGGCACTCTGTTGCGCCCTGGGTCTCCCGATCTTGTCTCACGACGATTGCGCCATACTGCTCCTTGCCCTCCTACGCTCCGACGTTCCCCGAACGCGAACGACTTATGCCGCCACGACCGGAGCTCTATAGACGCCGCCGCGGGCCATGAGGGCCCAGACGATCCGCGCCAGTTTGTTGGCCAGTGCCACGCGCACCAGCATGCCCGGCTTGCGGGCGAGAAGCCCGCCGAGCCACGTCCCCGGCTGCGCCATGGGATTGGTGTGCCGCTTGATGACGACGCTGTTGGCCCCGATGATGAGCAATCGCCGGAGCGAGCGCTCTCCCATCTTCGTCGTCGCCCCGAGGCGCTGCTTCCCGCCGGTCGAGTGCTGCCTCGGCGTGAGGCCCAGCCACGCTGCGAAGTCTCGCGCGCGGCGAAAATGCTCGGGCGGGGGCGCCAGCGTCGCCAAAGCCGTGGCGATTAGCGGGCCGATCCCCGGGATCGTCATCAGCCGCCGCGCGACCTCGTCCTGCCGCGCCCGACGGGCGATCTCCGCGTCGAGCTCGGCGATCCGTTCGTCGAGATGGCGCAGGACATCCACGAGGACCTGCAACGTCGCGCGGGCCGCCTCTGGCAGGTCACTGCCGGGCTCCTCGATCACCGTGATCAGTCGGCGCATGCTTCCGGCGCCCTGCGGGACGACCTCGCCGAACTCGGTCAGGTGGCCGCGGAGGGCATTGATCGTCTGGGTGCGCTGCCGGATCAGAAGTTCGCGCACCCGGAACACCGCAGCGGCACCCTGCGTCTCCTCGCTCTTTACCGGCACGAACCGCATGTTCGGGCGCTGCGCTGCTTCGCAGATCGCTTCGGCGTCGGCCGCGTCATTTTTTTGCCTGCGCACAAACGGCTTCACGTAGGCAGGCGGGATGAGCCGGACCTGATGGCCCAGCTTCCCTATCTCGCGCCCCCAGTGGTGTGCCCCGCCGCATGCCTCCATAGCAACGGTGCAAGACAGCAGGTCGCCGAGAAGCTCGAGCACCTGGCCACGTCGCAGCTTCCTGCGAAGCACCGCGCGCCCCGACGCGTCGGCCCCATGCAGCTGGAATACATTCTTCGCCAGATCGAGCCCGATTGTGATAATCTTCGACATGACCGCTTCCTCCTGTGGATCATCGCAGACCCACCTTGGCACATCGATGCCGTCGGGGGGCGGTCACACCATCAGAGCCTGTCAGCCCGGATTCTGATTTGTCACTCGATTGGCAATTCCCCAGCCCCAACCTGCGGGACCTTGTTGAAAGGTCAGACCTTGCAGGCCTCGTGTTCGGCCAGTGAACTATCGGCGCGAAATGGTTCGGGACCGCGCCTTCCCGCCTTGAGTCCCAAACCCGTTATTGCAGTATCCCCGGCAACCACAGTGTCAGCGCCGGAATGGTGATGAGCAGGATCAACCGGACCATATCGGCGGCCAGGAACGGCATCACGCCGCGAAAAATCGTTGTGATTGAAACTTCGTCACGGACCAGACTTTTCATCACAAAGACATTCATGCCGATTGGCGGCGTGATCATGCCGATTTCCACCAGCGCCAATGTCACAATCCCCCACCAGATCAGATCAAGGTCCATCGCCAGAATGATTGGAATGACAAACGGCACTGTGACGACAAGGGCGGCGACGGTGTCAAACACGCTGCCCAGCACCAGATACATGATGACAAGAATGCTCAGGATCAGCCAGGCGGGCATGGTTGCCGGGTCGATGATTGACAGGATTGCCGTGGTGACGCCTGCAAGGTTCAGATAAGCGCCGAAAATGTTGGCCCCCACAATCAGCAGGAACAACCCGGCCGCAGTACCTGCAGCCTGTCTGATCGCCTCTGTCAGCCCGGCAACCGAAGCCCGACCGGATAGCAGCCAGAACATAAAGGCAAACCCGGTGCCTGCGGCCGCAGCCTCCTGAACAGTGAAAATCCCGCCATACAACCCGCCCAGAACGCAGACAAACAAAAGAATTGGCCGCCACGCCCGTTTCACGGCCTTGAGCGGCGCGAAACGCAAGGATTTGTCCGGTGGTGGTGCCAGAGACGGGCGCAGCCGAACCAGGATCATCACCGCAATTGTGTACAATGTCAGCGCCAAAAGGCCGGGGATCAAAGCGGCGGCAAAGGCCTCCGAGATCGACAATTCGGCAATCACGCAATAGATGATCAGAATCACCGATGGCGGGATCAGCGCACCCAGCGTGCCGCCTGCCGCAATACTGCCGGTGGCCAGACTGTCGGTATAGGATCGTTCTTTCATTTCGCGAAATGCGACGCCGCCAAGGGTGGCGGTTGTGGCCACTGATGATCCGCTGATCGCGCCAAATCCGGCGCAACCCAGCACTGTCGCCAGCGCGTGACCGCCGCGCATCCTGCCGAAAATTGCCGTTGCGGCCTCGAATATGTCATCGGCAAACCCTGAGGCGATGGCCAGATTGCCCATCAGCAGGAACAGTGGCACCGCCGCCAGATCGGGGCTGGATATTGTCGAGGAGAGGTTGTTGGCCCCGATCAACTGGGCCGCCCCGATATCCAGAACGGCGTAACAGCCGACGAGCCCGGTAAGCCCCATGGAAACGCCAATCGGCACATGCGCCAGTGCCAGAAAATACAGAATGGAAAACCCCAGCAGAACCTTGACCAAAGCGCCTTGATCGTCCGCGGTCCAGATCAGGAACAGCGCCGCAACCGAGGCCGCAGCCAGCGAGGCGGCAGGGGCTGCCAGTTCGGACGGCCAGTCACTCGGCGATCGCCACAGCGCGGTGGCACTTTCGCTGAGCGCGCTGAGTTGTGCCAGCAGGCCCAGCGTGAGCAGCCCTGCCGCCAGATACCAGACTGGTCCAATCGGAACACCCAGAACCAGGGTGGTTTCCCCATAGAGCGTTTTCTGCCCGGCGTGGTGAAACAGAAAATATGTATAAAACGCAAAAGTCAGTGTGGTCAGCGCGTCAGCGTAAAGCTGAACCCCGCGAAACCGGCCGGTCAGATTTCCGACCAGTTCCATCGAAACATGCATGCGTTTCTTGTTTGCAAATGCAAAGGACAAAGCAACGATGCAGGCAAAGACCAGTTCCATGATTTCGAACAGGCCTCTGATTGGTCGTGATATCCCCCAGCGCAACAGAATGTCGGTGCTGACGATCAGTGCGGATGCCAACAACGCGCCTCCGGCCAGTGTCCCGGCCAGTTCGGTCAGACGGGTCGACACGCCGGGTGACTGTCTGAGAGATGCCGCGCGCGTCGGTTGTTCGTTACTTGTCGGCACGGTAGGCACTGATGTTGTCCTTGTATGCCTGCAGGATTTCCGCTCCGCCTTCGGTCTTTTCAACCCATTCAGAAATCACTTCGTCCGCAGCGGCCTGCCAGCTGGCCAGATCAGCCTCGGTTGGTGTAATGATCTTGTGGTCGCCAAGGTCCGCAACGACTCCGCGCACCCGGCTGCTTTCGTCTTCCAGCCTTGTGCCCCAGAATTTGGCAAATTCCATAGGAGGATTGTTGTCGATCGCGGCTTTGGCGGCGTCCGGTAACTTGTCATAGCTGGATTTGTTCATCACCAGATAGACACCGGCGGCTCCCAACGAAATATCGACATGAGATTTGGTCACATCAATCAGCTTGAACCCGTCCAGGGCGAACCAGTCATTGGCACTGGCATCGACAACATTCTTGGCCAGGGATTCCGCGATGCTCGGGGCTGGAATACCAACCGGGACGCCGCCGATTTTTTCGATCATCGCCGACAGCACGCCACCCGCCACGCGGATTTTCGCGCCGCTGAAATCCTCCAGACCGGCGATGTCAGATGAATGGTGCAGGCGCGCGATGTCGGCGGTGGTAATTCCCAGCACCTTGACGCTATCCATACCGTCGATGAGCCCCTGGTCATACAACCCGGCAACAGCGACGGACGATTCCCCGGCGCCGTTGGCCAGCAGCGGCAATTCGACAACACCAAGTGCATCAAATCGTCCGGGGTTATAGGAGGTAATGCTCCAGCCCATGTCAATAATCCCGCCGCGGACCGCATCAAAGACTTCTTGTGGTTTTGCAGAAGCACCACCGGTTATGAATTCGACCTTCAGTGTCCCCTCTGACTCGTCCTCGAGCTTTTTGAACCACGCCCCAAAGAGCTCGACGTTCAAAAACGACGTTGGCCCCACAAAGGACCCGAATTTCAGCGTGACCACGTCTTGCGCCGCGGCACTCAGTGCCCCGCTGGCCGTGATCGCTGCTGCAGTCACGGCGATGCGTGCATATTTCGACAATGAAAATTGTTGGCTCATCGGTCTGTCCTCCCATGGTGACCCGGTAGACTCAGGATACCGGTCGCACCCATCAACACCGTTTCTTGCGGCGCACGTGATACAATCGGATTCAGGTCGTATCCGACAATAGGCCTACGTTAACAGACGCTTGCAAGTGTCATTCCACAAATGTTCACCTGTCGAAACTCCTGTTGGGCGTGGTGGTTCATTACACTGTGCCTGATGGCCAGCTCCTTCTGAACGTCGCCACGAACGACGATACAGGCACAGTAATGTAATGTCGCTTACGACTTAACGGCCTCGTTTCCGTGTTCACATCGCGAACAAATTTCGGGCAAGCGTTGTGCCAACTCAGCAGAAATCTCATCTTCTTTCTCAAAGTTGTGGCTCATTCCGCGTTCAGGCGAATGAAACACAAAGACATTTAGCCGCCCGATCAAAGATGGGCTTGCCGTGGTTTGTGGCATCGGGATGCCGTCGCCTGGATTCGCAACAGAGGGAGGAACGGGAAATGATAGTAGGTGCCGTATGCATGTCGCACAGCCCACTGATGGATCGCAACAGAGCCAAACCCGAGACAGAGGAACGGTTCAACGCGGCTTTGAAAAAGGCGCAGAAATTTGCAGCTGATCTTGAGCCTGACCTGACAGTTGTTCTTCATCCTGACCATGTGAACGGCTTTTTCTACAAGCTGCTTCCAGCATTTTGTGTAGGGATCGAAGGCAATTCGGTTGGTGATTTCGGCACCGTCGCCGGTAAGCTGGATATCCCCGGGGACCGGGCGATGGACTGCGCCGAATATGTTCTGGCAGAGGGTGTCGATACGGCGATTTCCTACCGGATGGAAGTGGACCACGGCGCAGTTCAGCCCGTTGAGTTGTTGTCCGCCGACCGGTCTTTGGCCCGGATGATCCCAATTTTCATCAATTGCGCCATCGCGCCCTGTCCCAGCTTCGCGCGTGTTCGTGCGCTAGGCGAGGCGGTGGGCAAATGGGCTGCCGCCTGTCCTGAGCGGGTACTGATTATCGGGTCAGGTGGTTTGTCGCATGATCCGCCAATTCCGTCTCTGGCCTCGGCCCCGCCACAGGTGCGCCAGCGGTTGATAGAGGGCGGTCCCATGGGCCACGTCCAAAGAATGACCCGGCAGAACGCGGTCGTGGGCGAAGGCGCAAAACTCGTGGATGGAACCTCAAAGCTGCTGCCATTGAACCCGGAGTGGGACAACATGCTGTTGGAGGCGTTCAAGACCGGGAACACCTCAGTGCTGGATGAAACAACCGACGCCGATCTGACTGCAACCGGAGGGCGCGGCGGACACGAGGTGCGCGCCTGGGTCGCGGCGCTGGCGGCGATGGGCCCGAACTACAAATCAGACGTGCTGTTTTACGAGACCATTGATGAATGGCTGACCGGCATGGGGATCATGACTGCACAACCGGCCTGATACGAGCCTGATCTGCAACACTAAAAGCACGGTCGCCGATGACAGGCGGCCGGGTCGAACAACTTACAAAATGGAATAGTGAACATGAGCGCTCGCAGCGGACAGCAATTTATCGACCACTTGAAGGCAACTCCTCGCGATGTCTGGATCAATGGTGAACAGGTTCAGGATGTCACCACGCACCCGGCGTTTTCCGCCAGCGTGGAACAATTGGCAAAACTGTATGACATGCAGGTTGCCAAAGAAACCGAGGACCAGACAACCTATATCGTACCCGAAACCGGTGAACGCGCCGGATTGGCCTTTATGCCGGCAATGAACACCGCTGATCTGACCAAAAAGCGCGAGGGCTACCTGTTGTGGGCGCAGCAGAATTTCGGCTTGATGGGACGGTCGCCTGATTTCCTGAACTGTTCGCTTCTGGCGTTCTGGGAAGCGCGCGAAGTGGCGGGCAAGAACGGTCCGGAGTTTCCCAAACGGATCGCCAAATATTACGAATATGTTCGGGACAATGACCTGTTCCTAAGCCATGCGTTGTTGTCGCCGCAGAATGACCGGTCAAAACCGTCGTCTGAACAGGCCGAGCTGCACATGCGTGTGGTTAAGGAAACCGACGAGGGCATCTATATCTCTGGCGGGCGGATGATCGCGACGCTGGGGCCTGTTTCCGATGAGATGTTGATGTATTCCCTGCCAGGTCTGCGCCCCGGTGATGAAGATCACGCGTTGATGTTTGCAGTGCCGACCAACAGCAATGGTCTGCGCCAGATCTGCCGCGAACCTTATACGCTGGCCGGGCAAAAGTCTGACTTTGACCACCCGCTGTCCAACCGGTTCGAAGAAAACGATTCACTGCTGATCTTCGACAATTGCTTTGTGCCCTGGGACCGGGTGTTCATCTATCGTGACGTGCAACTGTCGAACGAATTTTACATTACTTCATCGTTGCGCAACCATACGGCACACCAGACCAACACCCGCGCGCTGGTTAAGATGCAGTTCGCCGTTGGTGTCGCGATGGAGGTTGCCCGCTCGATGGGTGCGGACGCTTTCTTGCATGTACAGTCCATGTTGGGCGAAAGCCTGAACCATATCGAGTTCCTCAAAAGCGGCCTGTTGCACTCTGAGGTAGCATGTGAAGCCACCCAGGTCGGCACGGTGCGGCCGTTGCTGGGCCCGCTTCAGGCGCTGCGCACGTATCTGCCCACCGCCTATCCGAGGGTCGTGGAAATCATTCAGACCATTGCGGCAGGCGGGTTCATGATGATGCCATCGGGTGCTGATTTTCTGGCGGACGAACTGAAGGAGGACACGCAGCGCTTTTACTCCGGCGCAAACATTTCATCGCTTGATCGTGCCCGGTTGTTCAAACTCGCCTGGGATCTGTCTGGCGAGGCGTTCGGCACCCGCGCGTTGCAATATGAACGCTATTATGCGGGCGATCCGATGCGCACCCGGGCGATGAACTACATGGGTGCAGACGATGTCGAACCCAAGAGACTGGTCAATGCAGCGCTTGCGCTGGCGGGTGATCCTGAACCGGCAAAACGCTGACCCTCGCGGCCCAACCTTCGAAAGAAAGGAAGCGAAATGACGATAACACCACAACACGCTTCGATCTGGTCCGATCTGACCGGGGTGGCGTTCAGCCAGGGGTATCTGGATGCCGGAGGGGTCAAGACACGATACCTGGCAGCGGGATCGGATGATCAGCCACTGCTGCTGTTGCTGCACGGCACCGGTGGCCACGCCGAAGCGTTCACGCGCAACATGCAATCGCATGGTGCGCATTTCAATACCTATGCGATTGACATGGTTGGGCATGGCTGGAGCGACAAGCCGGACATTCCCTATGAGATCAAACAATACGCTGACCATGTGTTGGATGTGATTGAGGCGCTTGGTTATGAAAAGGCGCATGTTTCCGGTGAATCGCTGGGGGGCTGGGTTGCCGCCTATCTTGCAATACACCATCCGGACAAAGTGGACCGCGTTGTGCTGAACACTGCGGGGGGCTGGACCATGTTCCCCGAGGTGATGCAGCGGATCAAGCGCTTGTCGATGGAGGCGGTGAACGACCCCAATCCTGACCGTATCCGTTCACGGCTTGAATTCCTGATGCACGACACGGCCATGGTTCATGACGATCTGGTCGAGGTCCGTCGCGCGATCTATGCCCAACCCGGTTTCATCCCGGTGATGGAAAAGATCCTGTGTTTGCAGGAACCCGAGACCCGTAAGCGCAATATGTTCACCTACGACGACAGTGCCAGGATCACCGCGCCGACGCTGGTGTTGTGGACGTCACATGATCCGACAGCCTCTCCCGGGGAAGGCCGGAAAATCGCCGATTCCATCCCCGGTGCCCGGTTTTCGGTGATGAATGAATGCGGGCACTGGCCGCAGTTTGAGGATCCGGCGGTGTTCAACAAGCTGCACCTGGATTTTCTGCTGGACCGCTGAGGAAAGGACCGCCACGATGTCTGCACAGATGAGCCCCCAGCGGGCCACAGATGACACCCCGCCGCCGTTGAACGCAACTGCCTTTCGCGAGGCATTGGGGCGGTTCGCTTCGGGGGTCACAGTGATGACAACAATAGATGATCGCGCGGCACCTTACGGTGTCACTGCAACATCCTTTGCGTCATTGTCACTGGACCCACCGCTGGTGCAGTGGAGCCTGCGCAACGCAGCTTTTTCACTGCCGGTATTTCTCAAGGCGGGACGGTTTGCGGTGAATGTCTTGTCGGCGGATCAGCAAGCAGTTTCAAGCAGTTTTGCAACGCCTGAAATTGACCGCTTTGCCGGCCTTCAGACCGAACCGGGTCTGGGGGGTGTACCGTTGATAAACGGCGCGCTGGCCTGGATTGAATGCAGCCTTGAAAGCAACCTTGCAGGTGGGGATCATACCATTCTTGTAGGCAATGTCTTGCGGGCGCGGACCTTTGATCGCCAACCATTGTTGTACTGGCGCGGCGGCTATCTGCCGGACGGCGCAAACCAAACGGAAAGTGACCCCGGAACATGACAGACAGCCAAACCATCACCGCCATGGCCGAAGCGGTGTATCGCGCACGCACCGATCTTGTGCAGATCCCACCGCTGCGCGACAGCCACGGGCTGGACACGGTGGCGGATGCCTATGCGGTACAGGAAAGCAATAATGCTCGCTGGATCGCCGAGGGGCGCCGGGTTGTCGGGCGCAAGATTGGCTTGACCTCCAGGGCGGTTCAGGCACAGCTGGGTGTCGATCAACCTGATTCCGGCGTGCTGTGGGCCGACTACTCCTTTACCGAAGGCGATGTTGTGGACACCAGACGTTTCATGCAGCCCAAGGCTGAGCTTGAGGTTGCCTTTGTGATGGACCGTGAGGTGAGCGACCCGGATTTGCCGATGGCAGAGTTCATCCGCTCGGTCGCCTACATTGTCCCAGCGCTGGAGATTGTGGATTCTGCGATTGCCAACTGGGATATCCGGCTGGTCGATACGGTGGCCGACAATGCCTCGGGCGGCGGGTTTCTGCTTGGCCTTGGGGCGCGCAAGATCAGTGATCTGGACCTGCGGCTGGCCGGAGGGATCCTGTCACGCAACGGCGAGGTCATGTCCAGTGGCGTTGGTGCTGATTGCCTTGGTCATCCACTGAATGCGGCCCTTTGGCTGGCGCGCAACATGGCCACACTGGGTCGGCCGCTGGCCGAAGGAGAGATCGTGATGTCCGGCGCGCTGGGGCCCATGGTTCCGGTTGCTCCCGGTGAGGTCTACGTCGCTGAAATCGCCGGGTTCACGCCAGTGCAGGTGGCTTTTGAAGATGGTGGAACTGCAATATGACCAAGATCAAGGCAGCGATCATCGGGTCGGGCAATATCGGCACCGATCTGATGATCAAGATACTCCGCAATTCCGATGTTCTGGAAATGGGCGCGATGGTAGGCATCGACCCTGACAGCGACGGATTGAAACGCGCCGCAGGGTTCGGCATTGCAACCACGCATGAAGGAATCGACGGTCTCACCCGCATGGCCGTCTGGCCAGAGATTGGCGTGGTGTTCGACGCGACATCGGCGGGGGCTCATGTGAAGAATGACGCGATTGTGCAGGCGGCTGGCAAACAAATGATCGACCTGACCCCGGCGGCCATCGGGCCTTATGTGATCCCTGCTGCAAACATGGACGAACATCTGGCGCATACCAACATCAACATGGTCACATGCGGCGGACAGGCGACAATCCCCATTGTTGCCGCTGTGTCGCGAGTAGCCGAAGTGACCTATGCAGAGATCATCGCCTCTGTTTCGTCCCGCTCTGCCGGTCCGGGCACACGCGCCAACATCGACGAATTCACCGAAACCACATCACAGGCGATTAGCGCCGTGGGGGGCGCTAAAAAGGGCAAGGCGATCATCATCCTGAACCCAGCCGAACCGCCGATGATCATGCGTGACACAGTGTTTTGTCTGGCCAGGACCACTGACCGCGATGCGGTGCGCAAGTCCATCAATGACATGGTGAAAGAGGTGCAGACCTATGTGCCCGGTTATCGGCTGAAACAAGAGGTGCAGTTTGAAACCATCGGCAACAATGCCGCAATGCGCATCCCCGGCGTTGACGATCACGCCACTGGCCTCAAGGTCAGCGTGTTTCTTGAGGTCGAAGGCGCAGGCCACTACCTGCCGAAGTACGCCGGAAATCTGGACATCATGACCTCAGCGGCGATGCGGACAGCCGAACATGTGCTTGCCGCGCGAAACAGGAGGACCGCATGATATGACGACCTCAAAACTCTATGTTCAGGACGTCACCCTGCGCGATGGCATGCACGCGATCCGCCACCGTTATACGTTGAAACAGGTCGAAGAGATTGCCCTGGCGCTGGACCGGGCCGGGGTGGACGCGATTGAACTGGCGCATGGTGACGGTTTGGCCGGGTCCAGTTTCAACTATGGGTTCGGGCGTCATACCGATCTGGAATGGATCGCGGCGATTGCCGACAAGCTGAGCCACGCCAGGTTGACCACCCTGCTGGTGCCCGGCATCGGCACCATTCACGATCTGCAACAGGCGTTTGAGGCCGGGGTGAAATCCGTCCGCGTCGCCACCCATTGCACCGAGGCCGATGTCGCCTCGCAACACATCGCCCATGCCCGCAACATCGGCATGGATGTGTCCGGGTTCCTGATGATGGCCCATATGTCTGAACCCGCCGAACTGGCGCAACAGGCCAGGCTGATGGAAAGCTACGGAGCGCATTGCGTCTATGTCACCGATTCCGCAGGCGGGCTGGTGATGGACGGGGTGCGTGACCGTATCGCCGCCTATCGCGACGTCCTGAAGGACGAAACCCAGATCGGCATTCACGCACACCAGAACCTTTCGGTCGCTGTTGCCAATTCGGTTGTCGCGGTTGAGGCCGGGGTCTACCGGGTTGATGCCTCACTTGCCGGTATGGGGGCAGGGGCCGGGAACACCCCGCTTGAGGCATTTCTGGCGGTGGCCGACAAGATGGGTTGGGATCACGGCTGTGATCTGTTTGCAATCATGGATGCTGCTGACACGCTGGTGCGTCCGTTGCAGGATCGTGCCGTTCAGGTTGACCGCGAAACCTTGTCGCTGGGGTATGCCGGAGTATACTCCAGCTTTCTGCGGCACGCCGAAACCGCTGCAAAGGCTTATGGTCTGGATACTCGCGACATTCTGATCGAACTTGGCAACCGTAAGATGGTCGGTGGTCAGGAGGACATGATTGTCGATGTCGCGCTTGATCTGGCCGCACAGAAATGACCGGCGCTGTGGTCTTTCTGTTTGAAAGGGAATCGAATGTCTGAGCAGGAAAAGAAAGTCGCGATCATAACCGCCGCCAGTCAAGGCCTGGGGTTGGCGGGTGCACGGGCGCTGGCCGCAGATGGCTGGTCGTTGGTGATGATGTCGCGATCCGAAAAGATAGCAGAGGTCGCGGACGAATTGGGCGCAACGGCGATCCGGGGCGACATTACAGATCCGGCGGCACTGGCGCAGCTTGTGCAAACAGCAATGGACCTGCACGGCCGTATTGACGGGGCTCTGATCAACACCGGTCACGCGGCCAAGGGTGAGCTGCTGGAGATATCGGACGAAGACTGGCACGGCGCGCTGGACATTGTCTTGCTGCCGACCGTGCGTCTGGCACGGATGTTGGCCCCGGTTTTCCGCGCACAGGGCGGTGGCGCGATTGTTTCCATGTCCTCGTTTGCCGCGCAGCAGCCGGATCTGACCTATCCGTTGTCCTCGGCGTTTCGCGCGGCGCTGTCATCGTTCATGAAGCTGTGTGTAGACCGCCATGGCACCGAAGGGTTTCGCATAAATGCGGTACTGCCCGGGTTTATGGACAATTATCCGATGCAAGAGGCGAACGCCCGGAAGGTGCCCTCAGGGCGATACGGAAAGGTGCAGGAACTGGGCGAAACTATTGCCTTCCTGCTGTCTGACAGCGCAGGCTATATCAATGGCCAGTCGATCCTTGTTGATGGCGGGCTGGTCAGAACAATCTGACGCAACGACGTGCCTTGCAGGGCAACCGTTTCTGCCCGTCCAGGACTGCGGCTCTTATGGTTGCGACGCGGTGCTTCCTGTCACGTAGCACACAGATGCAAAAGTGCGGCGGTTTTTACAGGTTCGGCACTTATTTGAAGTTTTGAGTGTCATCAGTCTCAAATTAACTGCATCTGGTGGGGACCTTGAACCGCCCCGGGTTTGCCGGAGGCTGATTGTCGTTAGTTACGCGGCCATGTCTTCGGTTTCCAGAGCTGCGTAGAAGTTGGTTTCTGCCTCGGCGGGAGGGATATTTCCGATGGGCTCGAGAAGTCGTCGGTTGTTGAACCAGTCCACGCATTCCAGCGTGGCATATTCGACGGCCTCGAAGCTGCGCCAGGGGCCGCGGCGATGGATGACCTCAGCCTTGTAAAGGCCGTTGATGGTCTCGGCCAACGCGTTGTCGTAGCTGTCGCCAACACTCCCCACGGATGGTTCGATGCCGGCCTCGCCCAGCCTTTCGGTGTAGCGAATGGACAGGTATTGCGTAACCGCCCGATAGCTACCGCAGTGGCTGGTCTTTGACGCGGGCGATGATGTCAGGCTCGCCGACGAAGTCCTCAAGGAAGCGGTGCCATTCCTCGACAGAGACCCGGGCTGACAGGAGCATGTCGCGGAGTTCGTCGATGCCGTGGTCCGTCAGAGCGGTAAGGTATTCTTCGCGACCGGTCTGAATGCTGACAATGTTGCCGTAGGAGAGGTTGTCGTCGTTGCTGACGATGGCCTCGAGAAGATCCGGGTCTTCTCCGAGCACTCTGGCGACATGACTGATCGTGCAGACATAGCTCGTGGCAGCCATCAGGCCGCCGCGCTGTGCGTCTGCCCTGCCGGCTTCCATTGCCAGGGAAGCAGTTCGTCGAGCCGGTTGATCTTGTGATCGTGGATGCGGTCGAGGACATCAGCGAGCCAGGCTTGCGGGTCCAGTCCGCTCATCTTCGGATAGTGCCCCACGGCGTGGTGTAGGAGGCCGCGGGCGACGCTGATGGCGACGCTGGCGGTCACCGTCGATCTTCGGAAAGGTTTGGGTTGCGACACCTGAAACCTGAGACGGAGATGACGATGACCGACGACAGAATGGCGCTGAT
>SRJI02000390.1 GCA_005473895.2 Carideicomes alvinocaridis | reverse complement strand
CCCGCGGGACGAGGCCCGGCGGGCCGCGGCCGTCCGCGGGCGGCTCGTCATCCCGTTCGGGGCACTGGGGACGGTCCGGACCGCGCTGCGCCCCGCCTGAGCGGACCGTGTGGGCTCAGCGGGCCTGCGCGTCCGCCTCGGTCCACTCCCGGACGCGGGCGCGCGTCACTTCCTTCTGACGCTCCACGTAGTCCTCGAGCCAGGACACCTCGATGCGCCACTGGCCGCGGCCCCCGACCTGGATGGCCTGCAGCTCACCCGAGCGGACCAGGGCGCGGGCGGCCTGACCGGAGATGTTCAGGGTCTCCGCGACGTCGGTCAGGGTGAGAAAGCGCTGCACGGTACTCCTTCGGTCGAGGCGTCCAGGACGGTCGCGGGCGGCCCACGACGTCGACCCATTCAACCCCGGGGAACGCCCGGAGGCGACACTTTTCCACAGCGTACGCGGCGGATCCGGTGATCCACGGACCCAGTGGTTACTCTGGGCGCAGCGCGGAGGGGCCGA
>SRJI02000389.1 GCA_005473895.2 Carideicomes alvinocaridis | reverse complement strand
TAGCGTGGCCGGTGTGTGAGAACTTTTACCCTTTGTCTCTTCGGCGCTGGCTCGCTGGGAGCGGCTGAAGCAGTTTCCTGTGCAGAAGTTGCGCTTTTTCTTTTTTGGCCCCGCGCTGGATAGTGGTAGTCGGGGTACAYGAACCCAATTGCRTCAAAMACTCGRTTCAGTCTTTTCTTTYTYCGGCCTCCGAAGGYTGCTGAAAATGCAGTRTCTTCGGCCTTYGAATATACCCCAAGCAATTCATCACTTAYAGTCTCAATGCTCTTTAACCAATCATCATMTGGYTCAACGAACTTGTCTCCGTACTTGAATGMRTACTTCAGCCTGACTAGYCCACCTTCGTCAGTTTCTTTAACAGTTTCTTTCGGCATTTCCCAGTTATCTGCAARTGGCCAYACTCTGAAGGCAATGTGTTCTTGTATTAAATCCCTTGTCCCAATAAAAGAGCAGACTACGCCGAAGGCCCKTTGGCATTCTTYGGCTACTTCATCCATTTCTACCTT
>SRJI02000388.1 GCA_005473895.2 Carideicomes alvinocaridis | reverse complement strand
CCGATGTTCTACAATTAAATCCGCTACGACTTGGCCTTTCATAGATTTCAATGGTTCATARGCCAAGTCATATTCTATGAGTGCATAAGCCCACTTACCAATTCTACCAMWCATAATTGGGTTATGCAACATGTATTTGATCACATYGGSTTGACCAGAAACAGTGCAATGACTAGACAGTAAATAACATCTACATTTGGTGCATGCATAAAACAARCATAAGCATAACTTTTCAATAAAAGTGTACCTTGTTTCAGCATCCACCAACCTYCGRCTTAGATATGTCACCACATGCTCCYTYCCYTCAGTTTCTTGTGTCAGAACARCCCYAATGACCTTATCTTCAGCTGCAATGTATAATCGGAATGGTAGTCCTGCTTGTGGTGCTTTTAATACGGGAGCCGAAGACAGGTATTTTTTTAATGAGATCAAATGCTTCCTGCTGCTCTGCCCCCTAAGCAAATTCGGCATCATTCTTAAGCCGAAGGATAGGGGTGAAGGCATCA
>SRJI02000387.1 GCA_005473895.2 Carideicomes alvinocaridis | reverse complement strand
ACCTCGATCGCCCCGGACGAGATCTACGACACGGTGGCCATCAACGCCGCCTCCCTGTCCACGCAGCTGTCCGGCCTGCCGTTCTCCGGTCCCATCGGCGGCGTGCGCATGGCCCTCATGGACGACGGCTCCGGCACGCGCCAGTGGGTCGCGTTCCCGAAGCACTCCCAGCTCGAGGGCGCCGTGTTCAACATGGCCGTGGCCGGCCGTGTGGTGGGCGACGACGTCGCCATCATGATGGTCGAGGCCGAGGCGACCCCGGACTCCTGGACCCTGGTCAAGGAGCGCGGCGCGCAGGCGCCCACCGAGGAGATCGTGGCCGAGGGCCTCGAGGCCGCCAAGCCCTTCATCCGCGCCCTGTGCGAGGCCCAGGCCGACCTGGTCAAGCGCGCCGGCAAGGACCCGGTGGACGTCCCCGTGTTCCAGGACTACCAGGACGACGCCTACGCCGCCGTCGAGAAGCTCGCCACGGACCGCCTGACCGAGATCTTCTCCATCGGCGACAA
>SRJI02000386.1 GCA_005473895.2 Carideicomes alvinocaridis | reverse complement strand
GACGTCACCTACAACCCGGATGACGGGCCYGAGGCCTACACCAACCCCGCCGTCTACARCCGCCTCCATGACTACACCGCCATGGCRCRGSAKGTCCATGGCCCARAMTATGATCCGAGCACCGAGCMGATCGACCCCGATGTGCTCATGAGGGTCGGAGGAGGCAAGAGACATGGGCRGTACTGGATTGCCGACGGGGCAATCGACTCGTCCTCCACTCCCACTCTGTCTCAGGTGAGAGCAAGGAGCACKGGCTCGAGTCCAGCCATACGACCTCGGCACGACAGCTCACAGCATCGCATACAACAACTCGAGGTTAGTGCTTMTGTAACTCGTCCTTTCTTGAGTTATATACCTTCTCTTTGAGTTACTATAACATTGGCTTGTAATATTACAGACCCAACTAGAAGAAGAGAGGAGGGAACGTCAAGAAATGGAGGCGAGGATAATGGCGGAGCGGGAGGCGGCTGATTAGAGGATGGCAGAGATGTTCTAGTACATGCAGA
>SRJI02000385.1 GCA_005473895.2 Carideicomes alvinocaridis | reverse complement strand
AACGTCACGGCCGTGACGTTCAGCTCGCGGCTGTCCGACCGGCATGGACGCCGTCCGCTGATCCTGGCGGGCCTGCTCGTCATGGCCGTCACCACCGGGGTGATCGGCTGGATGAGCTCGCCGCTGTCCTTCTTGCTCGCGTGCCTGCTGGCCGGTGCCGGCACGGGCACCCTCAACGCCCCGCAGCAGGCGGCCATCGCCGACGTCGTGGGCCAGGGGCGGCGCTCCGGCGCTGTGATGTCCACCGCCCAGATGTCCGCCGACCTGGGCGCCATCTCCGGCCCGCTGCTGGCCGGGCTCGTGGTGGACACCGCCGGCTACGGATGGGCGTTCGCGCTCACCGGCGGCGTCATCCTGCTCGGCGCGCTCGCGTGGTGGCGTGCTCCGGAGACCAATCTGCCGATCGTGCCCGGCGGGCCCCGCACCGGGTCCCTGCCGCTGGTCCGCCCGGAGGACGCCCGAGTGACCCCGCGCGAGGACGGGTGAGGCCGGGGCGCATCAGTCGG
>SRJI02000384.1 GCA_005473895.2 Carideicomes alvinocaridis | reverse complement strand
GAGGGCGAGAACGTCACCGCCGGCACCGTGGCCACCGACTCCGGCCTGCGCGTAGAGATCACCGCCACCGGCGACGACACGGCTCTGGCGGGCATCAACAGGCTCGTCGCCGAGGCGCAGGGCTCATCCTCCCGTGCCCAGCGCATCGCCGACCGGGCTGCGGCCCTGCTGTTCTGGTTCGCCCTCGGAGCTGCGCTGATCACCGCCGTCGTCTGGACGCTCTTCGGGCTCCCCGACGACGCGGTCGTTCGCACCATCACTGTCCTCGTCATCGCCTGCCCCCATGCGCTGGGTCTGGCGATCCCTCTGGTCGTGTCCATCGCCACCGAGCGCGCCGCCCGCGGCGGCGTCCTGATCAAGGACCGCCTCGCCCTGGAGTCCATGCGCCAGGTCGACGCGGTGCTCTTCGACAAGACCGGCACCCTGACCAAGGGCGAGCCCACCGTCACCGGCGTGGAGCCGACCGGCGGCCTGAATGCCGAACAGCTCCTCGCCCTGGCCGCCTCC
>SRJI02000383.1 GCA_005473895.2 Carideicomes alvinocaridis | reverse complement strand
GGCCTCGACCTCGTGTGGCAGGTGGGGCCGCGGGCCCACGAGGGACATGTCCCCCCGCAGCACGTTCACGAGCTGGGGCAGCTCGTCGATGCTGGTGCGGCGGATGAGCTTGCCGACCTTGGTGATGCGCGGGTCGTCCTTCATCTTGAACAGCACGTCCGCGTCGCCGCCGTCCGAGACGAGCCGCTGCCGGATCTCCTCGGCGTCCACCACCATGGAGCGGAACTTGAGCATGGTGAACGGCCTGCCGCCGAGACCGATGCGCTCCTGCCGGAACAGCACCGGCCCGCCGTCCGTGGCCTTGACCGCGATCGCGACGGCGATCAGCAGCGGCGAGATGGCGATCAGGCCCAGACCCGACGCGACGACGTCGAACGCCCGCTTGGCGAACGCCTTGCCCTCGGAGAGGCGCGGGGTGGAGAGGTGGATGAGCGGCAGACCCGCGAGGGGCTGCGTGTGGAGGCGGGGTCCGGCGACGTCCACGAGGGCGGGTGCCATGATCAGGGA
>SRJI02000381.1 GCA_005473895.2 Carideicomes alvinocaridis | reverse complement strand
AGTGAGCGGGCGTACCAGGCCCTGAGGGCGGAGATCCTCGACTGGTCCCTCCCTCCGGGCGCGGGCCTGGGCGAGGTGGAGCAGGCCGAGCGCCTGGGCATCTCGCGCACCCCTCTGCGCGAGGCGCTCTCCCGCCTGGTGGCCGACGGCCTGGCCGAGCAGGCGCCGGGCCGGGGCATCGTCGTCGCCGACCTGTCCCTCGAGCAGGCGGACCAGCTGTTCGACCTGCGCATCGCCCTCGAGTCCCTCCTGGCGCGCCGAGCCGCGCAGCGGGCCACCCCGGAGGCGGCCGAGCGGTTCACGGTCCTCGCGGGCCGTTTCCAGGAGGCCGAGGCGGCCCTGCGCGGCGGGACCGACCCGGCGGACTACTACGCGATGACGGCCGAGCTGGACAGCCGGCTGGACGAGGCCGCCGCGAACCCCTACCTCGTCTCCACCCTGCGCACCCTGCGCCTGCACCTGGCCCGCCTGCGCCGACTGGCCGCGGACGACCCGGCCCGCCTCGCG
>SRJI02000064.1 GCA_005473895.2 Carideicomes alvinocaridis | reverse complement strand
CGGGCCGAGGCACGCGGCGGCGCTGCGCCCGAGCCGCGGGGCGAGGACCGCTCCGGCGCCACCCGGCGCGAGCCGGTGCTGCAGCGCAAGGACTGACCCCGCGACGGAACGGACGCGCGGCGCCGTATCACCCCCGGAACCCGTGATCCGGAGGTGACCATGGCCCGCGCGGCCCTTCTTGCCCTGCTCATCCTCGCCGGCCTTCACCTGCGCGACGTCCAGGCCGGCGGGCCGGGCTGCATTTTCTCCGCGCCATCCCCTGTGAAGGAAAGCCTGCTCGACCCGCCCGGTCCGCTGGACAGTGCCGGGGCGACGTGATCGAAAGGGCGCCACCCGAATGGCGGAGGCGACCCCATGAGCGACGGCAAGAAGAGCAAGCAGAAGGTCTTTACCCTGCTGGTGGAAACCGGGCGCAAGTCCGGCGACGGCCTGCCCAAGGGCAGCACCGGCGCGGCGCTGATGTGCTATGCCTCGGGCGTCGACGAGGCCGAGGCGGTGCGCGAGACGGTGGCGGTGCTGAAGCAGGCCGACCTCAACCCGCTGGACGTTACCGGCTACGGCACGCTCGAGGAGCGTGAGGCACAGGGCCACGAGATCGACGCCGAGGAACGCGGGCTGATGCAGCGCGCGCTCGACGAGAATTCGGTGGTCGTGGCGCAGATGACCCCGCTCTACGGCGAGGACCAGGGCGAGGCGTGAGCGGCCAATCCCGCTGATCCGGCAAGGGGCGCCTGAAGGAGTTGGTCGCTTCGTCCCGGTAGGGGGGCGGAGGTTCCCGGCTATGGCGTCACGATGAAACGCACGGTTCAGGTCCGGGCAGCGACCCCTGGAAGGCCGCCCGCTCGTCCGTCATTGCCCTGCGCGCCGGAGCCCACCGAGGATCTGCCCCGGTTTCGCGTCCCGGTCTTCGAATCTTCACTCCGGACATGTTAGCCCTATCTCTTGGTTCGTGCCCCGAAACCGGAAAGATGGCCTGTCCTGACAGGCAGGCCCAGAGGAGGCCCAATGGATCCGTACCTGCTCGTTCTCCTGATTCTCTCGCCCTTCGTGGTGACCTTTGCCTATGCGGGTATTCACGAGTTGTTGCGGCTCAGGTCCGAGGGACGGACAACCTACGGCCTCGTCTTCGACGAGGAAACCGGCACCTCCTACGTGACCGGCATCAGCGAAGGGGATGAGCCGTTCGACCCGGAAGACTTCGACCCGTCGGATTACAACGATCCGGATCGTTCCGAGACGGAGGACGAAAGCAAGTCCTGAGCGCAGGCCGCGCGCCCCGTGCCAGCCCTCGTTCGCAGCGGCACAAGAAAAAACGCCCGACCAACCGGCCGGGCGCTGTTCATGTCTCCCGAAGGACGGAGGCCGGTCAGGCCTTGCCCTTGTAGATGTCCACCAGCTTGCCCAGCATGTCGAGCGCGTCCTCTCGGGTCCGCTGGAAGGAGTTGCGGCCGATGATCGAGCCGTTGCCGCCGCCGTCGCGGATCGCGCGGGCGTCGTCGTAGACCGAATCGTTGCCCTTCTTCGCGCCGCCCGAGAAGACCACGATGCGCCGCCCGTTGAAGGCCGCCTGCATGCAGTGGCGCACCCGCTCCGCCTGTTCGGCGATCGGGATGTCCTGCTCCTCGTAGACCTTCTTGGCCTCGGGCAGCGACAGGTGGTCGGTCGACAGCTTGATCTTGATGACATGGGCGCCGATCAGCGCCGCGATCTGGGCGGCATAGGCGGCGATGTCGATGGCGGTCTCGCCGTCCTTGTCCAGCGCCTCGCCGCGCGGATAGGACCAGATCACCGTGGCCACGCCCTTGGCCGCGGCTTCCTTCCGCATCTCCACGATCTCCTCGAACATCGACAGGGCCATGTCCGAGCCGGGGTAGATGGTGAAACCGATGGCCGAGGCGCCCAGCCGCAGCGCGTCGTCCACCGAGGCGGTGATCGCCTGGTCCTTGCCGGCGGTGGGCGACATCAGCGAGTTGGCCGAGTTGCATTTCAGGATCGTCGGGATCTGGCCGGCATAGGTGTCGGCGCCGGCCTCCAGCATGCCCAGCGGCGCGGCATAGGCGTTCAGCCCTGCGTCGAGCGCGAGCTGGTAGTGGTAATGCGGATCATAGGCCGGCGGGTTCGGGGCGAAGGAGCGGGCGGGCCCGTGCTCGAACCCCTGGTCGACGGGCAGGATGATCATCTTGCCGGTGCCGCCGAGCTTGCCGCTCATCAGCAGGCGGTTGAGGTTGGCCTTCACGCCCGGCGTTTCGCCCTCGTAATTGGCAAGAATCTTCTGGACGGCACGGGTGGATTTCATCGGAACGGATCCCTGTTCTGAAATGATTTGCTTGTCCCCTTGGGTAAGGGTCGGCGGGGCGTTTTGCAACGCGCAAGCGCCGTCGGAACCGGGTGTTTGCGCCAACATGCCGGCCCCGGCGGGGGCGTCGGCGGGGCAGGGCCGGCGCGGCCGGGAGGGGCTTGGACCGGCGGGTTGCACGGCTAGGTGTTGACCGGCAACCCGCAGCAATTCCGGGAGAGCGACATGACGAGCGACGAGATGACGGCGATCCGGCGCAGCCTGGCACAGCGGTCGCCGGGGCAATTCCACCTGCCCGAGATCTGGGGCGGCGACTGGGACGCGCTGGCGATCGGCGACAAAGTGAAGACCGGGCGCGACTTCCTCGAGGCGGTGCGCCGGGGCGAATTCGCGGGGGTGGAGGATACCGGGCGCAAGGCAGGCGGCGGGCGGCTCTACCTCCTGCGCCGCGCCTGACGATCGTCGGGCAAGGCGCGGCCAAAAGGAGGCTCGCACCTGTCCCGCCGGATGGGATAAGGAGGGCGCAACAGCTGCCAGAGGGGAATCGCCGCATGTCCGGAGAATTGTCGCCCATCGACAAGGCCAAGTTCGTCGCCGCCAAGCGCGCCGCGCAATATGTCGAGGACGGCATGCGCGTGGGCCTCGGCACCGGCTCCACCGCCGCATGGCTCGTGCGCTGCCTGGGCGAGAAGGTGCGCGAGGAGGGGCTGCGCTTTCGCGGCGTGCCGACCTCGTCCCGGACCGCCGAGCTGGCGCGCGAGGTGGGGATCGAGGTGATCTCGCTCGACGAGGCGAAGTGGCTCGACCTCACCATCGACGGTGCCGACGAATTCGACCGCGATCTCGCCCTGATCAAGGGCGGCGGCGGCGCGCTCCTGCAGGAAAAGATCGTCGCCACCGCCTCGGACCAGATGGTGGTGATCGCCGATGCAGCGAAGGAGGTGGAGCATCTGGGCGCCTTCCCCCTGCCGGTGGAGGTCATCCCTTTCGGCTGGCAGACCACCAAGGCGCTGGTCGAGGAGACGCTGATCTCCATGGACGTGATGGGCCGCGACACGACCCTGCGGATGAACGGGGATCATCCCTACGTCACCGACGAGGGCAATTACATCCTCGACCTTCACCTCGGCCGGATCGGCAATCCGCGCCAGCTGGCCATGGTGCTGAACCAGATGCCGGGGGTGGTTGAAAACGGGCTGTTCATCGATATCTGCGACGCCGTGGTGATCGGTTTCGGCGACGGCCGGGTGGAAGTCCGCGACATCAATGCCGGCACGGTCCAGCAGGAGCGTCTGGATTTCGTCGAGGACGACAACCTGTTCGGCGACCTGGACGGCTGAGCGGACACGCCGCCGCCTGCCGATTGAGCGACATGACAATCCGCGTCTCTCGCACGGGCCGTCCCGGGCGGGCCCGTTCTGGCCAAGCCCGGCGCCGTGTGACATAGAGCTGCGGACCGGATTTGAGGACAGGACCTGATGAGCGACTACGACTACGACCTCTTCGTGATCGGCGGCGGATCGGGCGGGGTGCGCGCCGCGCGCGTCGCCGCGTCCGAGGCGGGGGCCCGCGTGGCCCTGGCCGAGGAGGACCGCTATGGCGGCACCTGCGTGATCCGTGGCTGCGTGCCGAAGAAGCTGATGGTCTTCGCCTCGGGCTACCACGACATCCACGAGGAGGCGCAGGCCTATGGCTGGGACATGCAGCCCGGCACCTTCGACTGGTCCCGGTTCAAGCCAAAGCTGGACGCAGAGCTCGACCGGCTCGAAGGCATCTACCGCAAGCTGCTGAAGAACGCGGGCGTCACCACCTATGACGCGCGGGCCAAGCTCAAGGACGGCCACACCGTCGAGTTGTCGACCGGCGAGACGGTGACCGCCAGGCACATCCTGCTGGCCATGGGCGGCCGCCCGGTGCGCCCCGAGGTGCCCCATGCCGAGCTGGGCCATGTCTCGGACGACCTGTTCCACCTGGAGACGCTGCCGAAAACCGCGCTGATCGTCGGCGGCGGCTACATCGCCTGCGAATTCGCCTGCATCCTGCACGGGCTCGGCGTGGAAGTGACGCAGTATTACCGCGGCGCCCAGATCCTGCGCGGCTTCGACGACGAGGCGCGCGGGCTGGTGGCCGAGATGATGAAGGACCGCGGCATCGACCTGCATACCGGCACCGACATCGTGCAGATGAAGCCCGCCGATGAGCGGGAAGGCGAGCCCGAGACCGGTGGCGGCATGGGGCCGTCGCAGCAGGACGCGGGCGAAGAGGCGACCGGAACCTATGACCGCCCGAAGGGCCCGGTCTGGGTCCAGGGCTCCAACGGGCAGGAGCGGGAGTTCGACCTCGTGCTCTACGCCACCGGCCGCAAGCCCAATACCGACGACATGGGGCTGGAAGAGGCGGGCGTCACGCTCGGCCGCATGGGCGCGGTCAAGGTGGACGAATACGGCGCCACCTCCTGCGAGTCCGTCCATGCCATCGGCGACGTCACCAACCGCGTGAACCTCACCCCCGTGGCGATCCGCGAGGGCATGGCCTTCGTGGAGACGGTGTTCAAGGACAACCCGACCCCCGCCGATCACGAGCTGATCCCCTCGGCGATCTTCACCCAGCCCGAGATGGGCACGGTGGGCCTGTCCGAGGAAGCCGCGCGCGACCAGGAGGAGATCGAGGTCTATGCCACCTCTTTCCGGCCGATGCAGACGGCCTTTGCCGACCGGCCGCACCGGGTGATGATGAAACTCGTGGTCTCCAAGGCGACGCGCAAGGTCCTGGGCTGCCACATTGTCGCGCCCGAGGCGGGCGAGATGATCCAGCTGGCCGGGATCGCGATCAAGATGGGCGCCACGAAAGAGGATTTCGACCGCACCTGCGCGGTCCATCCGACCATGGCCGAAGAAATCGTGACCATGCGGCACCCGGTTCGCACTGGTTGAAAACCCCTCGGATGTTGCACAGTTAGGACGTGACACCCGGTTAGAGAGAGTTTGAGAGGAAGGACTGGATGGCTGGTAACAATGGCGGCCCCTGGGGCGGCGGAGGAGGCACCGGCGGCGGTGACCGTGGCGACAGGGGAGGCCGCGGTCCCGGTTCGGGGAACAATGGCGGCGGGGGCGGCGGACGGCGTCCCGGCGAAGGCGGACCGAACATTCCCGAAATCGACGAGCTGATGCGGCGTGGCCAGGAACGGCTGCGCGTGCTGATGGGCGGCCGCGGCGGCGGGGCCAACGGCACCGGCGGCGGCTCGGGCGGGTCGGGCTTCGGCCGCGGCACGGTGATCCTGGGCATTCTCGTCCTCGTCGCCGTCTGGGCCTTTGCCAGCGTCTACACGGTGCGGCCCGAAGAACGCTCGGTCGAGCTGTTCCTCGGCGACTACTACCAGACCGGGCAGCCGGGCCTGAACTTCGCGCCCTGGCCGCTGGTCACCGCCGAGGTCATCCAGGTGACCCGCGAACAGACCGAGGATATCGGCGTCGGCGGCCGCGGCTCCAACGAGGGGCTGATGCTGACCGGGGACGAGAACATCGTCGACATCGACTTCCAGGTGGTCTGGAATATCAACGATCCGGCCAAGTTCCTGTTCAACCTGCGCGAACCGCGCCAGACGATCCGCGCGGTCAGCGAATCCGCCATGCGCGAGATCATCGCCCAGTCGGAACTGGCGCCGATCCTCAACCGTGACCGGGGCATCATCGCCTCGCGGCTGCAGGACCTGATCCAGTCGACGCTCGACAGCTATGACAGCGGCGTCAACGTGATCCGCGTCAACTTCGACAAGGCCGACCCGCCGAGCTCGGTGATCGACGCCTTCCGCGAGGTGCAGGCCGCCGAGCAGGAGCGCGAGAAGCTCACCAACCAGGCCGACGCCTATGCCAACCGCGTCCTCGCGGAGGCCCGCGGCCAGGCGGCCGAGACGCTGGAAGAGGCCGAGGGCTACCGCGCCCGCGTGGTCAACGAGGCCGAAGGCCAGGCCAGCCGCTTCGGCGCCGTGCTGAGTGAATACGAGAAGGCGCCGGCGGTCACCCGCAAGCGGCTCTACCTCGAAACCATGGAGGAGGTTCTTGGCCGCGTGGACAAGATCATCATCGACGAACAGAGCGGCGGCTCCGGCGTCGTTCCCTATCTGCCGCTGAACGAGATGCGCCGCAATTCCGGCGCCACCGGATCCAGCGCCGGCAACTCCACCACCGGACAGGGGGGCAACTGATGCGCGCATCGACCATCATTCTGCCGGTCATCGTGATCGTGATCGTCGGGCTTCTGTCCACGGTCTTCATCGTGGACGAGCGCGAGAAGGCGCTGGTCCTGCAATTCGGCCGCGTCGTTGACATCAAGGAAGAGCCGGGCATCGCCTTCAAGCTGCCGCTGGTGCAGCAGGTGGTGCGCTACGACGACCGCATCCTGTCGCGCGACGTCGATCCGCTCGAGATCACGCCGCTCGACGATCGCCGTCTCGTGGTGGACGCCTTCGCGCGCTACCGGATCGTGGACGTGAACCGCTTCCGCGAGGCCACCGGCGCCGCGGGTGACCAGGCGATCCAGATGGCGGGGCTGCGGCTCGATTCCATCCTCCGCGCCACCACGCGGGAGGTGCTGGGCTCGGTCAGCTCCAACGACATCCTCAGCTCGGACCGGGCGGCGCTCATGATGCGGATCCGCAACGCGGCCTATGACGAGGCGCAGGAGCTGGGGCTGGAGATCATCGACGTCCGGCTCAAGCGTACCGACCTCCCGCGGGAAAACCTGGACGCGACCTTTGCCCGGATGCGGGCGGAGCGTGAACGCGAGGCCGCCGACGAGGTGGCGCGCGGGAACGAGGCGGCCCAGCGTATCCGCGCCCAGGCCGACCGGACCCAGGTGGAGATCGTGTCGGACGCCCAGCGGCAGAGCGAGATCATCCGCGGTGAGGCCGATGCCCGCCGTTCGACGATCTTCGCCGACGCCTATGGCGCAGCGCCGGAATTCTTCGAGTTCTACCGCTCGCTCGAGGCCTATCGTCGCGCCCTGCAGGGGGACAATTCCTCGTTGGTGATGAGCCCGGATTCGGAGTTCTTCAGCTACCTGAAATCCGACCGGGGGCTGAGCGCGGAAGACGCCGCGCGCGTGGCCGAACAGGCCCGCCAGGCCGCCGGAGAGACGGGCGATGCTGCCTCCGAAGGGTCCGACAGCCCGGCGGCGCTTCCCGCCCCGGAAAGCGAAAGCGGGGACCAGGGGAGCGGCGCTCAGGACAGTGGGACGGAAACCGGCGCCACCGGCACCGGCGAGGAGGCCATGCAGCCCGACGAGGGCAGCGACATGGCCCCCGGCGCGCAGCCGCTGCCCGGCATCGGCGAAGAGGCCGAAGGCAGCGACAGCACCACGGTGACCGGCCCTGCCGCCGGGGCGACCATGCCCTCGGCCGAGGATGAGGAAGAGGGCGCCACCGCGCCCGCCTCGCAATGATCGGGGTCACCCTGCTGGCCTTCGGGCTGGTTCTGATCGTGGAGGGGCTGGTCTATGCACTGGCCCCTTCGCTCGTCGAAAGCCTGCTTGACCGCCTGCGCGCCCTGCCGGTCGAGATGCGGCGCAATATCGGCCTGGGCGCGCTGGCCCTCGGCCTCGTCCTGGTCTGGCTGGGCAAGCTTCTGGGCGCCTGATCGTCCCTCGCGGAGACCTCGCCTGACAGCCCGCACGACACCCCCCGACACATGCCGGAACGACGGTCGCGCCCCGGCGCCGGCCGCCCGCGTTCAGGGTTGAAACAATCTTTACGAGAAGCGTCACGAACTTTCACGACGCATTGATTTGCGACTTCTGCCTTTGCGTGTTGCATTCCGGCACCTAGATTGGGTGGCAGTTAACCCGGTCTCCCGGGCTTCGGGCCCGGCTAGAGCAACCCCATTCAGCAAGGAGCATGGGAGTGACTACTCAGGCAATTGCAACGGACTACAACCGGCAGATGCTGCCGAAGACGATGTGGCTGGCCTTCCTGGCCGCTGTCCTCGTCTTCGCACAGGCCCTGTCGGCGGCCGCCAAGGGCGCGCCGGACAGCTTTGCCGAGCTCGCCGAACAGGTGAGCCCGGCCGTGGTGAACATCACCACCTCGACCACCGTGGCGGGGCGCACCGCACCGCAGGGCATCGTTCCCGAAGGCTCGCCCTTCGAGGATTTCTTCCGCGAGTTCAACGACCGCAACGGCGACCAGCAGGATCGTCCGCGCCGGTCTTCCGCGCTTGGCTCGGGCTTCGTCATCTCCGAGGACGGCTACGTGGTGACCAACAACCACGTGATCGAGGGTGCCGACGAGATCACCATCGAATTCTACGAGGGCGGCGAGCTTCCGGCCAAGGTCGTGGGCACCGACCCCAACACCGACATTGCGCTGCTGAAGGTGGAAAGCGACGAGCCCCTGTCCTTTGTCAGCTTCGGCAACAGCAACGACGCGCGCGTCGGCGACTGGGTCATGGCCATGGGCAACCCGCTGGGACAGGGCTTCTCGGTCTCCGCCGGGATCGTCTCGGCGCGGAACCGGGCGCTGTCGGGCACCTATGACGACTACATCCAGACCGACGCCGCCATCAACCGCGGCAACTCGGGCGGGCCGCTGTTCAACATGGACGGCCAGGTGATCGGCGTAAACACCGCGATCCTGTCGCCCAATGGCGGCTCCATCGGGATCGGCTTTTCCATGGCGTCCAACGTGGTGACCCGGGTGGTCGACCAGCTGCAGGAATACGGCGAGACCCGCCGCGGCTGGCTGGGCGTGCGCATCCAGGACGTGACCGAGGACGTGGCCGAGGCAATGGGCCTCGAACTGGCCAACGGCGCGCTGGTCACCGACGTGCCCGAAGGCCCGGCGATGGAAGCGGGCATGGAATCCGGCGACGTGATCGTCGAATTCGACGGCCGTGAGGTCATCGACACCCGCACCCTCGTGCGCCAGGTGGGCAACACCGAGGTCGGCAAGACCGTGGACGTGGTGGTCATGCGCGACGGCGAAGAGCAGACCCTGCAGGTGACGCTGGGCCGCCGCGAGGAAGCCCAGAACGCCGTGCCGGCTAGCCAGCCGCAATCCACGCCGAACGAGCCCTCCGAGAAGGAGGTGCTGGGCCTGACCCTCGCGCCGCTGAATGACGAGATGCGCAGCGAGCTGGGCCTCGACGAAAGCGCCAGCGGCCTCGTCGTCACCGACGTGGACGAGATGAGCCAGGCCTACGAGAAGGGCCTGCGCGCCGGAGACGTGATCGCCGAGGTCGGCCAGCAGAAGGTGAAGGCGCTGAGCGAAATCGACGACCGCATCGCGGAGGCGAAGGATGCCGGGCGCAAGTCCATCCTGCTGCTGATCCGCCGCGCCGGCGAGCCGCGCTTCGTGGCGCTGAGCCTCGACGAGGAGAGCGAGGAGTAAGCCTCGCCTCTCCGGGCGACTCTGACCAACCCGAACGGCCGGCCCTTGCGCCGGCCGTTCGCATGTCCGGCCCCCGCCTCGCGCGGGCGGAGCCTTGCCCATCCCCGCCGCTCACGAGATCGTGGCGACGGATCGCGCGCGGGAGGCCGTAGCATTCCGCGTCACCCCGGGCGGACCAAAGGAGGTTCCATGTCGAGCAATCGCCGCACGCTTCTCGGAGCGCTCGCCCTGTCGCCGGCCACGCTGCCCATGGCCCTCACCGTACAGGCAGAGCAGACCAACCTGATCGCCGCCGACATCTGCACGCTTCAGCCGCGCCTGACCGAGGGACCCTATTACATCGACCCCTATCTCCTGCGCGAGGACATCACCGAGGGCCGGCCGGGCTGCGCCGTGAACCTCGCCCTGCAGGTGGTTGACAGCCTGTGCCGCCCGGTGGAGGGGCTGCGGGTCGATATCTGGCATTGCGACGCCCAGGGTCGCTATTCCGGCTTCGAGCGCGAAGGGACGGCGGGCGAGACCTTTCTGCGCGGCACCCAGCCCACCGATGCGCAGGGCGTGGCGCGCTTCCTGACGATCTTTCCCGGCTGGTATCCGGGCCGCGCGCCGCATGTGCATTTCAAGGTCTTCCCGGACGAGCGGCGGGAGCTGACGAGCCAGATCTTCTTCGACGATTCGCGTGCCAGCGCGATCTACGAGGGCGACCCGGCCTATGCCCGGTCGGGCGCGCGCAGCACCTTCAACCGAAACGATGGGCTGGCGCAGAAGGCCGGCCCGGCGGCCCGCGCCCGGCTGCGCGAGGTCGACGGGGTCCTGCAATCCGCCCTCGTCGTGGGAATCGGAGATACCGGAGCGGCCTGACTCGCTTGACCAAAAGAGGCACCGCGCCCGCAGCCTGCGCCAGTTCGCACGCTTGCCCCGCCGCTCGTCCTGCCACGGCGTGGGGAAGGTAACCTCTCAGCCCGTCAGCGGCCCCGTCGGTCCTGCTCATGCGCCCCTTGCCTTCCACATCCGGGGCCACCCCCCGCAAGGCGATGCACATTCACAGCGGAATTGATCCCCGATGCCGGCCTGCTATGCATGTCCGCATGGATTGGAAGACCATGCGCTTCGACTGGACCCGGGTCCGGGCTTTCCTGGTGACGGCGGAAGAAGGGTCGCTGTCGGCCGGGGCGCGGGCGCTCGGCCTGGCACAGCCGACGCTCGGCCGCCAGGTCGCCGCGCTGGAGGAAGAGCTGGGCGTCACGCTCTTCACCCGCGCCGGAAGGGGGCTGGAGCTTACCCCCGCCGGGCTCGACCTGCTGGACCAGGCCCGCGCCATGGGCGAGGCGGCGGGCCGGCTGGGGCTCATGGCATCGGGCCAGACCCAATCGGTGGAGGGCAGCGTCTGCATCTCCGCCTCCGAGATCTACACCTGCCACCTGCTGCCCCCGATCGTCGCGCAGCTGCGGCGCGACCATCCCGGCATCCGCGTCGAACTGGTGGCAAGCAACGCCCAGAGCGACCTCCGCCGGCGCGAGGCCGATATCGCCATCCGCAACGTCCGGCCCCAGCAGGGCGATCTGGTGGCGCGGCTGATCGGCGAGGATCACGGCCAGCTCTACGCCACGCAGGCCTATCTCGACGGGATCGGCCCGCCCCGCCAGCCGCAGGACCTGGCGCAGGCCGATTTCGTGGGCTTCGACACGGTGGAGACGATGGCCGGCTTCCTGCGCTCGCGCGGCCTGCCGGTGACCCGCGCCAACTTCCCGGTGATCAGCGCCAGCCACCCGGCGCAATGGGCCATGGTGACGGAGGGGGCGGGGATCGGCGTGGCGCCGGTCTGGCTGGGCGATCCGGAGCCGCGGGTCGTGCGCGCCCTGCCGGATTTCGCCGATATCGCCTACCCGGTCTGGCTGGCCGCCCATCGCGACCTTGCGCGGTCGCGGCGCATCCGGCTGGTCTTCGATCTCCTCGCCGAGAAGCTCGCCGCGCTGACCGCCCGGCGCTAGCCCTCTTCCGGGGTCTCGCGCGGCACCGCCACCAGCCCCAGCTCGCGCGCGGTCTCGAGGCTCAGCTTGTCGCTGTCCGGACCGCCGCGCGCCTGTTGCCAGCTGCGCAGGGCGGCGCGCGTCGCGGCATCCATCCGCCCGGTGACAGGGCCGGAATAGGCGCCGCGGGCCTTCAGCGCGCGCTGAAGCGAGGCGATGAAATCCGGCGTCAGATCATCGGGGCAGGGGGTCTCGAACCAGGTCTCGCGCCGCTCCTCGACGATATCCTGCCGCCGCTCCGTGCGGTATTGCGCGGCCCGGACCAGCGTTCCGTCCGGGGCATAGGCGGCGGGCGCCTCCAGCACGTGCTCCGTCACCGTCTCGATCCGCGCCGGGATCGCGGTCTTGCCCCAGCAGGTGCCCGGCGGAGCGCCGTCCGGCCGCTCCGCCCCGCTGACCAGCCCGCCGCCCGCCGCATTACAGCCGGCCAGCAGCAGCGCAGGCAGTACCAGCGCCAGCAATACGGACGCGGCGGAAGGCGCCCGGTGGCGCGGCGTGGGGGCGGGGCGGGTCATGCTGCTCGGACCTCGGGCTGGTGCGGCCGACTTGCGGGCGGCGACCCGAGTCTAGCCGCTCCGCGCCATGCTGGAAAGCGCCGGGCGCAGGGGGCGCGGCGGGGAAATGGGGCTGGAAGCCCGGCAACAGCTCCGCTATCTCTCCCGTCGGAATTCCAAGGCCAGCGAAAGGCGCCCGACATGGCGAAGATCACCTATATCGAGCACAACGGCACCGAGCACGTGGTGGAGGTCGAGACCGGGCTCACCGTGATGGAAGGGGCCCGCGACAACGACATCCCGGGCATCGAGGCCGATTGCGGCGGCGCCTGCGCCTGCTCCACCTGCCATGTCTACGTCCATCCCGACTGGGTGGAAAAGCTGCCGGCCAAGGACGACATGGAAGAGGACATGCTGGATTTCGCCTACGAGCCCGATCCGGCCCGCTCGCGCCTGACCTGCCAGCTGCGGGTGGACGACTCGCTCGACGGGCTGGTCGTGCAGATGCCCGAAAAGCAGATCTGATGCGGCCCGGGCGGGCCGTGCCGGTGGCGCTGACCGCCCGGCGCAGGCGCGCCCGCCTTGCACTGGCTCGCCTCACGCTGACCCGCCTCATCTGGACCTGCCTCACCCTTGTCGGCCTCGCCGCCCCGCTCCGGGCCGAAGGCGTCATCGAGGCCGCCACCTATGCCGAGCCCACTCGCCGCTACGATCACGGCGTGCTGGGCGACGACGTGGAATGGGGCGCCCTGGTCCTGACGCTGCCGGGCCGGCAGATCACCCTGCGCCTCCCCGAGACCCGCGTCTTCGAGGACACGCAGCCCCGCCTCGCGGATCTCGACGGCGACGGCGCGCCCGAGGTCATCACGGTGGAAAGCGACCTCGCTCTCGGCGCCCGGCTGTCGGTCTACGGCCCCTCGGGCCTCGTCGCCGCCACGCCCTTCATCGGCCGCCCGCACCGCTGGCTCGCCCCGCTCGGCGCCGCCGACCTGGGCGGTGACGGACGGGCCGAGATCGCCTATGTCGACCGCCCCCACCTCGCCGGGATCCTGCGCATCTGGCGGCTGGAGGACGGCACCCTGCGCGAACTCGCCCGCGCCCCCGGCCACAGCAACCACCGCATCGGCTGGCGCCACATCGCCGGCGGCATCCGCCAGTGCGGCCCCCGCCCCGAGATGATCACCGCCGATCCCGGCTGGCGCCGCCTCCAGGCCACCCGCCTCGAGGGAGCCACCCTCGTCACGACGGATCTCGGCCCCTGGTCAGCCGCCGCCATGACCCGCGCCATGGCCTGCAAGCCCTGACGCCCCCGCTTCTTCTGACCATAAATATCCCGGGGGTGAGGAGCGTCAGCGACGAGGGGGCAGCGCCCCCTAGCCACAGTTCAAGCCACGAAAACATGCTTTTGCCGGGTCCAGGGGGTCCAGCTGCGCCAGGCCACCCTCGGAGGTTCCGGGACCAGCGAGGACCCGCGCCCATCGGCCCGCCGCGACCCTGCCGAGCTCTGTCCGGAGCGCGTCATCGGCTGCCGCCCGGCGACGTCCGGCACCCCCGCTCTGGCGCTCGGCCCTCCGGCACCGCGCTCAGAACAGCGAGCCCTGCTCCGGTGGCTTCGTCCCCGCCTTGCGCTTCGGCGCCGCGCTCCCGCCGCCGATCTTCACCCGCCCGTCGGCGAACTCGATCTCCAGCCCCGTCGCCGCCTCGGCCTCGGCCTTGCGCGTCACCAGCCCGGCCTCGGAATGGACCACCGCGTAGCCCCGTCGCAGCGTCGCCTTGTAGCCCAACGTCTCGCGCAGCCGCTCCAGCCCCTCCAGCCGGTCGGCCCAGCCCTCGACCTGCCGCCGCCCGGCCCGGTCGAGCGCGCGCTCCGCCTCGCGGAACCGTTGCGTCTTGCGCTCCAGGTCCCGCTCGATCGGCGCGATGGACAGCCGGTCCGCCCGCCGCCCGAGCGCCTCGCGCCGCGCCTCCACCAGCCGCAGCAGGGCGGGGCCC
>SRJI02000380.1 GCA_005473895.2 Carideicomes alvinocaridis | reverse complement strand
GGACGGGGCGACCACCCTCGCCGAGGGCAACGCCGCGCTCCACGACGGGGCGCTGACCCTGCAGGACGGTGCGGGCCAGCTGGAGTCCGGCGCCACCGAGCTCGACGACGGCCTGGCCCAGCTCCAGGACGGCGCCGGGGAGCTGCACACCGGCCTCGGCACCCTCGACGACGGCGCCCACGAGCTCGCCTCCGGGCTCTCCGACGGCGTCGACCGCGTCCCCGCCCTGACCGAGGACGAGCGGGACGAGGCCGCCCTGGTGATGTCCCGGCCGGTGGAGGCCGTGATGCAGGTGGACAACTCCGCGGAGGTCTACGGCCGCGGCATGGCGCCGATGTTCTTCTCCATCGCGCTGTGGGTGTTCGGCATCGCCGCGTTCAACATCATGCGGCCCATCAGCGGGCGGCTGCTGGCCGGGCGCCGCAACCCGGTGGCGATCGCGCTGGCCCGGCCCATCAGCGGGCGGCTGCTGGCCGGGCGCCGCAACCCGGTGGCGATCGCGCTGGCC
>SRJI02000379.1 GCA_005473895.2 Carideicomes alvinocaridis | reverse complement strand
GCCGGCGACGTCGAAGTCGTCCTTCGAGCGGACCGCGGAGAGGCGGTACTGCATGAACACGAGGTTCCAGATCTCGATGTAGCGGGTGTCGTCCACGGCCGGGCCGCCGTCGACGCCGTACGCGGGGCCGCGGTCGTAGAAGATCTCCGAGCAGGGTCCGCCCGGGCCGGGCTGACCGGTGTTCCAATAGTTGTCGTCCTTGCCCATGCGCTGGATGCGCTCGGGACGGACGCCCACGTCCTCGCGCCAGATGCGCTCGGCCTCGTCGTCCTCGCGGTACACGGTGACCCAGAGGCGCTCGGGGTCCAGGCCGAAGCCGCCGTCCTCGACCGAGGAGGTCAGGAGCTCCCAGGCCATCGGGATGGCCGTCTCCTTGAAGTAGTCGCCGAAGGAGAAGTTGCCGCACATCTGGAAGAAGGTGCCGTGGCGGACGGTCTTGCCGACCTCCTCGATGTCCGCGGTGCGGATGCACTTCTGCACCGAGACGACGCGCGGGCTCGGCGGGGTC
>SRJI02000378.1 GCA_005473895.2 Carideicomes alvinocaridis | reverse complement strand
GGCCGCGCCGGTCCCGACGCGCTCGACGGCCTCCGTCCGGCCGGGCGCCGAGCAGGAGGGTGTGACGTGAAGCTGACCATCATCGGGGCCTCCGGGTCCTTCCCCGGCCCGGGCTCGCCCGCCTCGTGCTATCTCCTCACCGCCGAGGGCGTGGCCGAGGACGGCGTCACCCCGCGCACATGGCGGATCCTGCTCGACCTCGGCAACGGCGCCCTCGGCGTGCTGCAGCGCTACGTCGAGCTCGAGGACCTGGACGGCATCCTGCTCTCCCACCTGCACCCGGACCACTTCATGGACCTGTGCGGGATGCACGTGGCCATCCGCTGGAACCCGGCCGGCTGGGGCCGCGGCCGGCTGCCCGTCTACGGTCCCGCCGGCACCGCCGACCGCATCGCCGAGGCGTACGGGATGGACCCCGAGCCGGGGATGCACCAGGACTTCGAGTTCCGGTGCTGGACCGCCGGCCGCACCGAGCGGCTGGGTCCGTTCCGGTTCACCCCGGTCCCCG
>SRJI02000377.1 GCA_005473895.2 Carideicomes alvinocaridis | reverse complement strand
CGCGTCGACGTCGCCGTCGCAGGCCGCGGCGGCCACGAGGAGGGCCTGCTCGGCCGGGCGGTCCACGGCTCCGCCCGGGACGAGGCGGACGGGCTCGGGTTGGGCCATGGGTGGGGACCTCCTCGTCAGTGGCGCCCGGGCCGGTGCGCCCCGGGGTCGAGGATTCACCGTAGTCAGCACGGGGGCGGCGGGGAATGACCGGTGCGCGGGGGGCGAAGCGGGCCCCTCTTTCTTGACATGTTCCAGAGAACCGGATGGGATCGGCTGGCATGGAGACCACGACGCAGGACGACGACGAGCGCACGCTGCTGCGCGACGTCGGCCTGCGCGTGACCCGGCCCCGCCTGGCGGTGCTGACCGCCCTCGCCGACCACCCCCACGCGGACGCGGCCACCGTGCTGGCCGCCGTGCGTCGGGCGCTGCCCGGCACCTCGCACCAGGCCGTCTACGACTGCCTCCACGCGCTCACCGAGGCCGGACTCGTGCGCTCCCTGCAGCCCGCCGGCTC
>SRJI02000376.1 GCA_005473895.2 Carideicomes alvinocaridis | reverse complement strand
CCAGGCGCAGGGTGACGTCGTCGAGGATCGGCTTCTCCCCCAGCGTCAGGCTCACGTGCTCGAGGTCGAGGACGTCCTTGCCGAGCCGGGCCGTGGCCATCTTCGCCAGGGACACCGAGTCGCGCGGGGCGGGGACGTCCTCGATGATGGCGTTGGCCGCCTCGATGCGGAACTTGGGCTTGGACGTGCGCGCCGGGGCGCCACGGCGCAGCCAGGCGAGCTCCTTCTTCACCAGCTGCTGACGCTTCTGCTCCGTCACCGCCGACTGCCGGGAGCGCTCCGCGCGCGCGAGCACCCACGCCGCGTAGCCGCCGTCGAACGGGTCCACCGTGGCGTCGTGCACCTCCCACGTGCGCGTGCAGACCTCGTCGAGGAACCACCGGTCGTGGGTGACCACCACGAGGCCGCCGTCGGTGGGGCGCCAGCGCTGCTTCAGGTGGCGGGCGAGCCACGCGACGCCCTCGACGTCCAGGTGGTTGGTGGGCTCGTCGAGGAAGAGGACGTCGTCG
>SRJI02000375.1 GCA_005473895.2 Carideicomes alvinocaridis | reverse complement strand
CAGGTCTGCTCGGCGGCGCGGAACGCCTTCACACCGGAGCGGGAGCCGAGCAGGTGTTGATTGAGGAAGTCCTCCAGCATCTGCTCGTCCACGGCGGCGGAGGTGGGGTCGGGATGGGGCTGAGCGTGACCGGTCATGGACCCTGTCTACGGAGCCCCTGGTTCGGCGGCTAGGGCTGATCTGCCGGGCGGCACCTGCATGCTCGCCGCGGGCGAGGTCCTGGATGATCCGGTGCATCCGAGAGGTGCCGCAGTCCAGGTTCGGCCGGACCTCCCAACAGTGACGCGGAGTTCGCAGCTTCGGGGCGGCCTGGTCAAGGGAGGGATGGTGTGCCCGGTCCGCGATTGCCGGGAGACCGACCCCGGTTGCTGTACTCAAGCCACTGCTCCGGAGAGCAGGCCTTAGAATGTGCATGCTCCGTGCCCCACGACGAAAGCATGTGCATGATGAATGTGAGTGCCAAGGCACCAACACGCCCACAGCTTCCACCTCTAGCGCGCCACGCGCTGCT
>SRJI02000374.1 GCA_005473895.2 Carideicomes alvinocaridis | reverse complement strand
CCAGCCGTACGAGGCCACGGCGTTGCCCAGCAGGCCGATGGTGCCGATCGGGGCCAGGCGGATGATCCACCACAGCAGCTTCTGGATGATCGCGAGCACCGAGCGGGAGAACGTGAGGAACGGGGCGGCCTTCTCGCCGACCTTGAGCGCGGCCACGCCCACGACGATCGCGATCACGAGGATCTGCAGCACGTTGAACGTGGGGGAGGAGGCGAGCGCGCCGTCCTCGCCGGCCGTGGTCTTGACGGTCAGGCCGAGGAAGTTCGCCGGCACCAGGGAGGTCAGGAAGTCGAGCCAGCCGACGTCCTTGGCCTGGTACGACGCCGGCGCGGTCTGGCCGGTGCCCACGCCCGGCTGCAGCACGACGCCGACGGYGAGGCCGATGAGCACCGCGATCAGGCTCGTGATGGCGAACCACAGCAGGGTCTTGGCGGCCAGGCGGGCCGCGTTGGTCACCTGGGCCAGGTTGGCGATGGAGGCGACGACGGCGAAGAAGACCAGCGGGACGACC
>SRJI02000373.1 GCA_005473895.2 Carideicomes alvinocaridis | reverse complement strand
CTGCGCACCGAGGGCTCGATGCGCGCCGGCGTGTTCTCCGGCGAGCACGCCGCCCGCCCGGAGGCCGAGCTGCTGGCGGAGGTGCGCGCCCAGCCGTCGATGGCCGGCGCCCGCCTCGCGGAGTCCGTCACCACGGAGGAGCCGTACGTCATCGAGCCGGCCGAGCACGGCTGGGAGGGTGAGCCGATCGCCGAGATCGCCGCCCTCGACCTCGGCATCAAGGCCGCCACGCCGCGGCACCTGGCCTCCCGCGGCATCCGCGTGCACGTGCTGCCCGCTGCCACGGACCTGGCCGGCATCCGCGCCGTGGACCCGGACGGCGTCTTCCTGTCCAACGGTCCCGGCGACCCGGCCACCGCGGACGCCCAGGTGGAGCTGCTGCGCGAGGTCCTCGACGCCGGCCTGCCGTTCTTCGGCATCTGCTTCGGCAACCAGATCTTCGGCCGCGCGCTCGGCTTCGACACCTACAAGCTGAAGTTCGGCCACCGCGGCCCGAACCAGCCGGTGCTGGA
>SRJI02000063.1 GCA_005473895.2 Carideicomes alvinocaridis | reverse complement strand
CTCGAAATCGGGGGCCATGGCGAGATCACCTTTCGTCACGCCCTGATCGCTGCCGGGGCCAAGCCGCGCCCGCTCGACTTCCCCGGCGCTGACCGACTGATCGACAGCACCGACTTCCTGAACCTGCCGGAGCTGCCTCGGCGCATCGCCTTCGTCGGCGGCGGCTACATCTCCTTCGAGTTCGCGCATATCGCGGCGCGGGCCGGGGCGCAGGTGACGATCCTCGACCGAGGCGCGCGGCAGCTGAAGATGTTCGATCCCGACTTGGTCGACATGCTGCTGGACCGCAGCCGCGCCGCCGGGATCAAGATCATCGACGAGGCGGCGATCGAGCGGGTCGAGGATGCGGACGGGGCGCACCGCGTCGTCTACCGGACGTCGGACAAGAACCACACCGTCGAGGCCGATCTCGTCGTGCACGGTGGGGGCCGGGTGCCCTCGATCGACCATCTCGAACTCGTCGCCGCGGGCATCGAGACCGAGCAAGGCGGCGTGAAGGTCATGCCCTGGCTGCAATCTCCGTCGAACTCGCGCATCTTCGCAGCCGGCGACGCCGCCGCCTCGCCCGGCAAACCGTTGACCCCGGTGGCGGTGTTCGAAGGCAAGATCGCCGCCTCGAACATGCTCAAGGAGAAGCGGAAAGAGCCCGACTACACCGGCGTGCCGAGTGTGGTCTTCACCATCCCCGAACTGGCGCGGGTGGGCATGCTCGAGGAAGAAGCGCGCGCGAGGGGTGCCGTCGAGGTAAGCTTCACCGATACTTCTGGCTGGTTCTCGCAGAAGCGCTTGGGTGAAAGCCATACAGGCGCGAAGGTAATCACCACCAAGGACGGCAAGATCCTCGGCGCGCACATGTTCGGGCCCGACTACGCCGAGCTGATCAACGTCTTCTCGCTGGCGATCAAGCTCGGGCTGACGGCGGCGCAGGTGAAGGCCATGCCGGCTGCCTACCCGACGGGGGCAGCCGACATCGGGTCGATGTTCTGAAAGACCAGCGGCCCTTCGCTGCGCAATCCACTAATGACGGCTAATGGGATGTGCCGGCTGCTTCCCCCATCGTTGGGTTATCCTGGACCGGGATCATCCGCTCCAAAGGAGAAGGAGCCATGTGTGCGAAGAAGACAGGAAGCATTGAGGACCTGGCAGTTGTCGGCATCGACATAGGCAAGGATACGTTCCACTTGGTCGGTTTTGACCGCTCGGGTCAGGTGGTTTTGCGCAAGCAGATCAAGCGGCTCGCACTGGACGCAACGTTCGAGAAGTTGCCGCGATGCGTGGTCGGGATGGAGGCCTGCCTCAGTGCCCATTTTGTCAGCCGGACGCTGCGCGGCATGGGGTTCGACACGCGGATCATCCCGGCGGTTTGCGTGAAGCCGTGCAACAAGGGACAGAAGAACGACTACAACGACGCCGAGGCAATCGCCGAAGCCGCTCTGCGGCCGAACCTCCGGACGGTGACGGAGAAGAGCCAGGACCAGCTCGACTTTCAGGCCCTGCATCGGGTGCGGGCCCGGCTCGTCTCGCGGCGTACCGCAACGATCAACCAGATCCGTGCCTTCCTGATCGAACAGGGGATCGCGGTTCGCAGCGGGCTCCGCGCCTTACGGAATTCCTTCGAGACGATCCTCGAACAGAGACGCGACGAGATCTCTGCCCGGATGCGAAGCATTCTGATCGGGCTCTACGGCGACTGGCTTTGGCTCGACGACCGGATCGCGGCGGTGTCGAAGGAGATCGAGGAGATCAGCCAAACGGAGGAGAGTTGCGCGAACATCATGTCGATCCCGGGCATCGGGCCCATGATTTCGACGGCCATTGTCGCGGCGGTCGGACAGGGCGAGGCCTTCGACCGGGGCCGCGACTTCGCGGCCTGGGTTGGGCTGGTGCCCCGACAGTTCAGCACGGGAGGGCGCACGATCCTCGGGCGGATCACCAAGCGGGGAAGCCGGTACCTGCGCATGCTCTTCGTGCAGGCCGCCAAGGTGATCATGATGCGCCCCCACCGATGGCAGGCGTTTAGCTTCGGAGCCTGGCTCGAACGCGCCGTATCCCGAATGCCCAGGAACAAGGCTGCGATTGCCTTGGCCAACAAGCTGGCCCGCACGGCGTGGAGCATCCTGCGTCACGGCACACGGTTCGACACCCCCAGAGATCTGACCATGGAAGCGATCTGACAACTTCCTCGTCACCACGGAGTTCGCAAAAGAGGACAGCATGGAACGGAGAAACTGCGCGCCGCCATCCATTCGCGCGCCGCTGGCCCCTGGCACTTCGGGCAATGGCGGTTCTTGCAGGAATTGTAGGCGACATGGTGGTGGCCACGCTTGGCACACCCGGCCACATGACCGCCGAGGGCTTCGGTCCGGCAGGCTTCGATGGCCGACATCACCTTGAGCTGGATTAGGCTGACATGCCCGGCATTCGCCTGCCGCCAGGCCGGACCATAAGCGCGAAAGATGTCAGCGATCTCCAGCTTCGGCCGGGGCACCCCGGCGTCCGGTCACTTCAGACTTCGCTTAACCGTCTGATCCTGCAGCTTGGTCAGCATCTCGTAGGGGCTGACCGTATCGCGGATCGTTTTGGTGGCAACATGCGTGTACTGCGCCGTCGTCGTGAGTTTGGCGTGGCCCAGCAGGACCTGGATCACCCGGACGTCCGTGTTGGTCTCCAGAAGATGGGTCGCGAAGCTGTGCCTCAGCGTATGCAGGGTGGCGGCCTTCTTGACCCCGGCCATGGTCTTGGCCGACGTGAAGGCGCGGTTCAGTTGGCGCGGTGATATCGGGTTGATCTCGGGCTTGCCGGGGAAAAGCCAGCCCTCGGGTCGTGCTTCGCGTCAATAGTCTCGGAGGAGTTCGAGCAAACCTGGTGACAGCACCACCTTGCGGTCCTTCCGCCCCTTGCCCTGCTCGACGTGGATCAGCATGCGGTCGCTGTCGATGTCGCCGATCTTGAGATTGCAGACCTCGGCGGCCCGCAGACCAGCACCATAGGAGATGCTGAGCGCGGCCCGATACTTCAGCCCGGGCCCGGGTGCAGCCATCAGGATGTCGGATACCTCCTGGATGCTGAACACCACCGGCAACTTCCGCGGCTGTGTGCGGAACTGCATGTAGCGCTTCATGTCCTCGCGCCCGCAGGTCATGCCGAAGAAGAACCGGAGCGCGCCGATCCGCACGTTGAATGTGCTGGCCGTGACCCCTGTGTCGGTCATGTGCAGCTGGTAAGCGCGCAACTCCTCCGAGGTGGCTGTATCCGGCGAATGCCCAAGGAACTGGGCGAAGTCCTTGATGGCCCTGATGTGTGACTTCTGCGCCTTCTCGCCCATCCCCCGGATGCGCATGTCTTCGATCATCCTCGCCCGCAGCGGCGAAATCCTCTCCTCGGTCATGGGAACCTCCTGTCTGTCGATTGAGAGGCCTCGATCGTCAGGCAGGTGCCCGCATTCCCAAATGCACAGGGTGGCGATCAGTCTCGAACGCCAGCCACGGGCGCCATTGCCGCGCGAGCGGCATCGTCCTTGGGCCGGGAGTTGTCAAAAACGCCATGGAAATGGAATGGTCGCTACGCTTCGCCACAGTTTCGATACTGATGGGCTTCCGAGTTTAAAGTTTTCCGGAAAGGGGGCTCCGGGCTTGGCCCGGAACGACATTCCGCCTCGGAGCCGAACTCCGCGCTTTGTGATGAGCCGATGACGCTGCGGCGCTCGACAAACGCGGCGCGGCTTCCTATGTCTCCCGCATGCGCGTTCTGCTTCGCCTTGCCACGCTCTGCCTCTCGCTTGCTTTGCTGATCGGCGTGCTGCTGCATGACTTGGCGGGGGCGAAGATGTCGTTGGACATGGCCGGTGCCGCCTCGGTGATGGATTTGGAGCCAGATGACATCTGCCCGGCCTGCACCCAGGACGTCGATGAGGCCATCGTCTGTGACATGGACTGCACGGCACCCGTGCTCTCGACCGCGCGCGCGTCCCAGGCGGAGCCGTTCGATCTGGTTTCTTCGCGTCTTGCCAGAACGGGTGACGTCCACCTCCCAGGGCTCGATCCGGCGTCCGACCCCTTTCCCCCACGAACCAGCTTCCTGAGCTGACCGGCCGCACCCTGAGGTGACGGCCCGGTCCCGCCGTGCCTGCCGCGCAGCGGCCGGTGCGCGATCGACGCCATCTGTCACCTTCGGGAACTGTCTTCATGTCTGTTTTTCCTCCGCGAGCCATCTCGCGCAGGCGCTTGCTGGGTGGTAGTATTGCCGCACTCGGCGCGGCTCTGATCCTTCCACGTCTCTCCTTCGCCGCTTCCGGCGATGCGATCCGAGCGCTTTCCTTCGACGGCGCCACAGCCATCGCGGCCAGATCGTCCGGTCTGTGGCGCCTCAACCCGGACGAGGCGCAGGCCTTGTCCCTGGCGGAACCGGTCACCTGCCTTGCCAGCCACCCGGCGCGGGAAGGCATGCTCTTTGCCGCGCTCGCGGAAGGGGGGCTGCGGCGCAGCCTCGACGGCGGGCGCAGCTGGACCGACGCCGGTGCTGGCCTGCCGGATCGCCCGGTCACGGCGCTGACCCTCGCCGCGCGGGAGCCGGAGATGATCTACGCCGCGCTCGCAGGCGACGGGCTCTGGCGCAGCCAGGATGCCGGCGAGAGCTGGGAATTCGTCATGGACCGCCCTTACCTGGAGGGGGCGGAGCACGAGGTGTTGAGTCTCGTTTCCGTGGCCAGTCCGACCGGCATGGGCGGCATCTGGCTCTACGCCGGGACGGACGCGGGGCTGACCCGCGTGCCCGATTGCTTCTGCCGCTGGCAGGACGTGACATCGGGCGACGCCATGGACGCGCTCGCCGCGGGGATAACACCGGCCCCCGCCGCGCCTCTGCCCGCCGGTGAGCCGGTTACGACCCTGGCGCTCGCGCCCGAGGCCCCGGAGCGGCTTTATGCGGGGCTGTCCAGCGGTCTCTGGGCCTCCGGCGATGCCGGCGTGAACTGGTCCCTGAGTTCGGCCGGCGCCATCGAAGCCTTGGCCGTCGATCCCGCCGATCCCGACCACCTTGTCGCCGCCCGCGAAGGCGGCCTGTCCGCCAGCCGTGATGGCGGCGTGACCTGGACATCTGAAACCTCTCAGAAGGAAAGCTGATATGAACAACAAGATTACCTTGGGCGCGGCTGCCGCCCTGACCGCTGCCGGCATCCTCGGCTTCGCGACCTTCGGCATGGCTGAGAGCGAAAACATGGCGGCCCCGGATGCCGCCGCGTCTGTTCCGTCGGACCGCCAGATGACCATCTGGCGCGACCCGTCCTGCGGCTGTTGCGACGCCTATGCCGACTACATGGAAGGCGAGGGATATCACGTCACCCGGATCGATGACCCGGACTTCGATGAGCGCTCCGTCGAGGCGGGCGTTCCCGAGCAGGGTCTGGGCTGCCACCTGGCGGAAGTGGATGGCTATTACGTCAGCGGCCTCGTGCCTGCGGAGATCATCGATCGCCTGACCTCCGAGCGCCCCGAGATCACGGGGATCACACTACCGGGCATGCCCATGAACGCGCCTGGGATGGGCGGCAAGAGCGGAGCGCTCAAGACCTACGCGTTCGGGGAGGGCGGCATCACCGTCTACTCCAATGAGTAGTGCCCGATGATGGATATGGTGAACGGCCCCATCATAGCCGCGATGATGGGGGTCGGCGGGCTGCTGCTGATCCTTCTGATCGCGGTGCTGGTGTTGAGCTCGCTGGCGCTGGTCAAGTTCCTGCGGAGGTCGGCATGAGACGCTATCTGTTGGGCGCGTCAGCGCTCGCCGGGGCGCTCACCGCGCTGGCGGTCTGGGCGGGGAGCGGCGACGAGCCGCCCTCGCTCACCGTCATGGGGGAGACCGTGGGGCCTGCCGCTATCGAGCTGGGGCGGGAGGTCTATGCCGAAAGCTGCGCCTCCTGCCACGGCGCGGAGCTCGAGGGACAGCCGGACTGGCGCAGGCGGCTGGAGAGTGGCCGCATGCCCGCCCCGCCGCATGACGAAACGGGGCACACCTGGCATCACGCGGATGGGCAGCTCTTCACCATCACCAAGCAGGGTGTCGGTGCTGTCGTCCCCGGCTACGAGAGCGACATGCCGGTCTTCGAGGGCATCCTGAGCGACGAGGAGATCATCGCCGTTCTGGCCTATATCAAGAGCACGTGGCCCGAGCGGGAGCGCGCCTTCCAAGCCGAGGTGACGGCCAACGCGGAGGAGGGGTCATGAGCGGTCATGCCGCCCGCCGGCCGCGCTGGACCCTGCTGGTGGCGGGGCTGCCAGCGGCGCTCTTCGCAGCGCTTGCCGGAGCCTTCCTCTGGGGGCTTTCGAACAATGACGACAGCCTGCCAAGCACGATGATCGGACGGCAGGTGCCGGACTTCGTCCTGCCACCGATCAAAGGCCGCCCGGAGGGGCTGTCATCGGACGACCTGCGCGGAGAGGTGTCGATCGTCAACGTCTGGGCCTCCTGGTGCGTGCCGTGCCGGGTGGAGATGCCGTTGCTGGTGGAGCTGGCTGCGACCGGCACCGTCCCGATCCACGGCATCAACTACAAGGACAAGGCGGAGGCGGCGCTGGGCTTTCTGGCGGAGCTGGGCGATCCCTACACCCGCATCGGCGCCGACAGCGCCGGCAGAACCTCCATCGACTGGGGCGTCTACGGCCTGCCGGAAACCTTCGTCATCGATGCCGACGGACGCATCGCCTACAAGCACGTGGGTCCCTTCAACCCGCAGTCGCTGGAAGAGGATATCCTTCCGGTCGTGCGCCGGCTACAGGCCGGGACCGCCTCATGATGCGGCGTGGGTTCATCGGGGGCGCCCTTGCGCTCGCGGCCTCTCCGGCCGCGGCTCGCCCGGTCATGCCCGAGCATGCCTCTCCACGTCCTCTGCTGTCGCCGCCCTTCAGGAACGGCGCCGGCCAGGATCTCACCCTTGCCGATTTCCACGGTCGCACCGTGCTCCTGAACATCTGGGCCACGTGGTGCGTGCCGTGCCGCGAAGAGATGCCGACGCTCGACCGTATCGAGGCACGTCTGGGCGGTTCCGAATTCCACGTCCTCGCCCTGTCGATCGACCGGGCCGGGTCGGGCGCGGTGCGCAGCTTCTACGAGGAGATCGGCATCCGCCACCTTGCGGTCTACCTGGGCGACCAGACCCGGGTGATGCTCGGCTTCGGCGTCATCGGGCTGCCGACGACAATCCTGATCGACACGCAGGGTCGCGAGCTCGCGCGGCGTGTCGGTCCCGCCGACTGGGACAGCCCGGCGGCGCTCTCGCAATTTCAAAGAACCATCGAAAAAGGACGAACCAGCAGATGAGTGACCTCTCGAATAACACAAAGGCGGGCTTCGCCATTCCAACGCCGTCCAGGCGCCAAGCACTGATGCTGGCCGGCGTGACCGTGGCTGCCGGGGGCGCTGCTTTCAATTGGGGCTGGCTCACCGCAATCGGCGTCGCGCCGATCGTTATCAGCCTCGCTCCCTGCGCCGCCATGTGCGCGCTGGGGCTGTACATGCGCGGCGGTTCTGCCGGCTGCGCCAAGAGCGATCCGGCGGCCAAGCCGGGCGCAACGAACGACTGAACCTCAACCGAAAGGACAAGACATGACCAAGAAGATCACCGCTGCCGCCCTCACCACCCTGTTTCTGGCCGCATCCGCCCTTCAGGCCCAGGAAACTGCTCCCGAGACTGAGGCGCCGATGGCCCAAGGCCACATGCAGAACGGCGAAATGGCCGGGATGATGGATATGGACGGCATGGAAGGCATGGAAGGCATGGAAGGCATGATGCCCATGATGAAGATGATGGCGCAGATGGGCCCGATGATGGAGGCCTGCACCGAGATGATGCAGACCATGAACGGCCACATGAAAAAGGCCGAGCCGCAGGCCGATAAAGGCTAAGGCGTCGCGTCCGCCCGGCCGCCTGGCCGGGCGGACGCAGCCAGCAGAGGTTACACCATGACACACATCACGCCGGCGCACCGTGTGCTCCGCATCACTTTGTGGAGCGCCGCCATCGCCGCGGCCGTTCTCGCCCTGTTGTTCATCGCGCTCAGGGAGCAAGGCCCTTCGCACCAGGTTACCTATTCCGGCGAGGCCGAAATCCGTTCCGAATTCTCTCTCGTAGACCACAGGGGCAGGGCCGTCACCCAGGACGACTTTGCCGACCGGTGGCAGCTCGTCTTCTTCGGCTTCACCAACTGCCCCGACATCTGCCCCACCACTCTGGCCTACATGGGTAGCGTGCTCGACATCCTGGGGCCGAAGGCCGACCGCATCGCGCCGCTCTTCGTGACCCTGGCCCCCGAGCGGGACACCTCGGAGGTTCTTGCCGACTACGTCGCCAACTTCCACCCGCGCCTGGTCGGTCTGACGGGATCGAAGGCGCAGGTCGCCGCCGCCGCCGAGGCCTTCAAAGTCTACCACGAGCGCCTCGAGGATGAGGATGCGCCGGATCATTACACGATGGCCCATGCGGGCCACATCTACCTCATGCGGCCCGACGGGAGCTTCGAGGCGGTGTTTATCGAAGGCGATCAACCGCCCGAAGCCTTGGCCGAAGAAATCACCATGCGGCTCGAGAAGGAATCAAGCCAATGATGTTTCGCGAGACCTTTGCCGGCGCGGGCGTGCTGGCGTTCACCCTGCTAATCACCACTCCCGCATCCGCTGATCACCCGGGAGAGGATCTGAACCAGGTGATGGCTGCGAAGGAAGCGGCGTTCGAGCCCGTCGCGCCGCGGCCGGCACCGGAGCTTGCATGGCAAGACACGCAAGGCGCGGATGTTCGACTGGACAGCCTGGAAGGCAAGATTGCCGTCGTCAGCTTCGTGCCGCCGGGCCGCGGGGCGCCCTGTGCGGATCAGCAGGGCCAACTCAGCCAGGCGATCACCTCGCTCAACGCCAGTCCGATGCGGGATATGGTGGTCTTCGTCACGATCGGCGATGCCCCGGTGGCGGGGACCGGCCCGGCCGCAAATTGGACACGCGCGCGGTCCGGGGAGGGGCAGACGACCGAAGATCGTGCCGCAGCTTTCGCCTCGGCCAGCGGTCGGGGAGACGGGCTCCCCCTGATCCATGTCCTCGACCGGAGTGGCCGGCAGGTGGGGATCTTCCACGGTGCGGACTTCCTGCCGCTGAACCTCGTCCTCTACATCAATGGGCTGACTAATGCCCATCCGCATTCCGAGCCGGGTCTGCTGGACCGGCTGTTCGGGTGGCTGCCATGATCGGGCTGATGCGCGCTTCCGAGACGGGCTGGCTGCGCGCGCTGCGCACCTACGCCATCTTCACGGTGATCGGACACCTGATCTGGGAGATCGGGCATGTTCCGCTCTATACGATCTGGACCGAGGGCAGCTGGGGGGAGATCGCCTTCGCCGTGGTTCATTGCACGGGCGGCGACCTGCTAATCGCGATGAGCACCCTCCTGCTGGCGCTGTTCCTCTTCGGGAGCAACCGATGGCCCGGGGAACGGGCCGCCCCGATCCTTGTGGCGACAATCCTCTTCGGCGTCGGTTACACGATCTTCAGCGAGTGGCTGAACATCACCGTCCGCGAGGCCTGGGCCTACCGCGAGATCATGCCGGTCATCCCGATCATCGACGCGGGCCTGACGCCGATCCTGCAATGGCTGATCATCCCCACGGTCGCCTACCTCGGCGCCCTGCGGCAAGGACCCGGTGCCGGGAGGGCCGAACATGCTTGATGCCGCATCCCTCGGTGCGCTGGCGGCGCTGCTGGCCGGAGCGATCTCCTTCGTCTCGCCCTGCGTGCTGCCGCTGGTGCCGGGCTACGTCTCCTACATCGCCGGTCGGACCGGGCCGAACGCCGTGGACCCGGGCCGGTGGCAAGCCATCTGGCTGAGCCTGTGCTTCGTGCTTGGGTTCTCGACGATCTTCATGGCGCTCGGGGCATCGGCGACCGCCCTGGGACAGACGCTCCTGCGCTGGCGATACGAGCTGAACCTGGTCGGCGGGGCCGTGGTGATCCTTTTCGGTCTCTTCATGCTCGGGGCCGCGCGCATCCAGGCGATGGAGCGCGAGTTCCGCTTCAACCTCGACCTGCCGGGTGGGCGGCCGGTTGCGTCCTACGTGCTGGGGCTCGCCTTCGGCTTCGGCTGGACGCCCTGCATCGGACCGATCCTCGGCGCAATCCTGACGGCCAGCGCCGCCAGCGCCACCGTGTCGGAAGGAGTGGCGTTGCTGGCGATCTACTCGGCCGGGCTTGGCATCCCTTTCCTGATCGTGGCCGCCTTCACCGACCGCCTGACCGGGCGTCTGCGCGCCATTGGCTTGCTTGGCCGGAGGCTGCACCAGGTGGCGGGGGCGGTGATGGTGGTGATGGGGATCGCAATTATGACCGGTCAGCTCAGTGCCTTCTCCTGGTGGCTGCTCGAGACCTTCCCCGTGCTCGGACGGATCGGGTGAGGCGAGGAACCTTCCAGCACTGGATTTTGGTATTCCAGACAGGACGCTACATTGAGTGGCAGGACAAGAACGAAGGAGATGCACGATGATGGACGGTGGAATGATGTTCGGCATGGGGATCTGGTGGATTCTGATCCTCGTAATCCTGGTGCTCGTGATCGCGGCGCTGGTGAAGTATCTGCGCAAGTAGGAGCGATGCCATGACGACGGACAAACCTGTTGTTCTTGTCACGGGCTCGAGCGGCTATCTGGGCGCCGCCGTCGTCCGCCGGCTGCACGAGACATACCGCGTCGTGGGGCTCGACCGTCATTCGCCGCCGCATCCGCCGCACCAAGCGGAATGCGTCTGTTTCGACATCACCGACCAAGGCAGTGTCGACAAGGCGCTCGCCCGGGTGCGGTTGGCCTATGGCAACCGGATCGCCGCCTGCATCCACCTCGCGGCCTTCTTCGACCTGACCGGAGAGGACAGCCCGGCCTATGATGCCGTCACGGTCGAGGGGACCCGGCGGCTGCTGAAGGGATTGCAGGACTTCGAGCTGGAGCAGTTCGTCTTCACCTCGACCATGCTGGCCCACGCGCCGACCGTCCCGGGGCAGCCGATCGACGAGGACGCGCCTTTCGACGCGAAACTGCCCTACCGCGCCTCCAAGATCCGCACCGAGGCGATGCTGCGCGAGGAGAAGGGCGACGAGAAGCTCGTCCTGATGCGCCCCGCCGGGATCTATGACGATGACGGGCATTCCACCTTTCTTGCCAATCAGATCGCCCGCATTCATGAGAAGCGTTTTAGCGGCAAGGTCTACCCGGGCAATCTCGCGCGTGGGCAGGCGTTCTTGCATCTGGACGACCTGCTGGATGCGGTGGAGCGGATCGTTGACCGCCGCGCCGATCTGCCCGACGTCTTCCCGGTGCTGCTGGGCGAGGCGGACCCGATCCCCTTCGGCGAATTGCAGCGCCTCATCGGTCGTGAGCTTCATGGCGAAGATTGGGTGACGTGGAACATCCCGCCGAAGCTTGCCAAGATCGGCGCCTGGACCGAGAACCGCATATTCGGCGAAGATGCCTTCATCCGCGCGTGGATGGTGGATATCTCCAGCGATCATTACGAACTCGATCTGACGCAGGCGGAAAGGCATCTCGACTGGCTGCCACGGCACGGCCTGCGTGACGACATCCCTCGCATCGTGCGGAAGCTGAAGGAGGACCCCTACGCCTGGTATGCGGCAAACGGATTAAATGCGGCCCGCGTCTCGGCGGCCAAGGTGGAACAGGCCGAAGCCGCGCAGGATGGTAAAGCGGAGACAGCTGCCGAGGAGGACGCCGCCGAACGCGAGGATGACCAGCACATGCGAATGATGCATTTCCAGATGCTCTGGGTGCATTGGCTGGTGGCGGGGCTGGGGCTGTGGCTGGCCACGGCGCCCTCGGTCTTCGGCACCTTCGACCAGACGGCGTTCAGCGATGCGGTGCAGCGGATCACCGAGGATCGCGGCCTCTGGGCTCCGGGCACCCGCAGTTGGCTCACGGCCTGGAACGATGTCTTCACCGGGCTGGCGATCACGGCCCTGGCCTTCCTCTCGATGCGGCCGGGCAACGGTTGGGCTCAATGGGGCAACGCCGCGCTCGGCGTCTGGCTGCTGGCGGCCCCCCTGGTCTTCTGGACACCGGACCCGGCGGTCTATGCCAATGGCACGCTGATCGGGGCGTTGGTGATCGCGCTCACGATCCTAATCCCCATGATGCCGGGGATGGCACCCGAAGGGATGAAGGACGAGGGCGACATCCCGCCCGGCTGGACCTATTGCCCCTCGACTTACGTCCAGCGCCTGCCGATTATCGTGCTGGGCGTGGTCGGCTTCCTGTTGTCGCGCGTTCTGTCGGCTTATCAACTGGGCCATGTCGACGGCATCTGGGAGCCGTTCTTTTCCTCGCCCACCGCGCTCAACGGCAGCGAATACATCGTGACCTCCGACGTCTCGAAGGCGTGGCCCGTCGCCGACGGCGGCCTCGGCGCCATGAGCTACATGTTCGAGATCCTGATGGGCGTGATGGGCAGCGCCAAGCGCTGGCGGACGATGCCATGGATGGTTGCGCTCTTCGGCATCGTCGTCGGGCCTCTCGGGGTCGTGAGCATCTATTTCATCATCATCCAGCCGATTGCCATCGGCACCTACTGCACGATCTGCCTGATGGCGGCGGCGGCGATGCTGATCATGATCCCCTTCTCGCTGGACGAGATCGTGGCGATGATCCAGTTCATGGTCTGGAACACCCGGCGTGGACGCCCCTTCTGGCGAGCCTTCTTCCGCGGAGACGCCCTTCCGGGGTCGGAGACAGGCGGCACGATGCCGTTCGATGCGCCGGTGACCCAATTGTTTCGACAGAGCGCCCGGGGCGTCACCGTGCCCTGGACCCTTAGCTTCAGTGCTGGCATCGGGGTGATGCTGATGCTGTCGAGGGGGATCTTCGGCAACGGGATGCCGCTTGCCGGCAGCGATCACCTCGTGGGTGCGCTGGTGCTGACCACAGCAGTGATCGCATGGGCCGAGGTTGCTCGACCCCTTCGTTTCCTGAACGTCCTCTTCGGGCTGTGGCTGATCCTGGCTCCTTGGCTGCTGGATGGCGGCACGGTGGCGGGGAGCCTTCTGGGGGTGGTTTCGGGCCTGAGCCTTGTCGTTCTGAGCCTGCCTCGGGGCCGTTGCAGTTCGGAGCATTACGGCAGTTGGGATAGCTATATCGTTTGAGCGTTCGCAAGACCAATGCCGGGCGGCCGTCATAAGCTCGGCGTGGGATCAGCTATTGCACGCCCTCGTCGAACGCCCACTGCTAATGTGGTCCGGCCCGTCCCTCGGCGAGCACGTCGAGCAGGGGGCAGTCGGCGGTGTCGGCCCTGCTGCAGCATGCGATGGTCCGCGCAAGGACACCCTCGATCGACTGGAGATCACGGATCTTGGCGCGCACCACGTCGAGGTGGTCGCGGCACTTTGCTGTTTCACGCCGATCCTGGTGATCCTGCTGGGCACGGGCTGGCTCGACATCGTGCTTCTGCCCGCGCTCGCGGTGTTCATCGGCATCACCCTCTACGCGCTCTGGCGACGCCAACGCACTTATTGAAGAGAGGCTGACATGAAAGACTGCTGCACCCCCAAAGGCGGCGCCTATGACCTCGCCGTGGTCGGCGCCGGAGCTGCCGGGTTCTCGGCCACCATCACTGCTGCTGAAGCCGGGCACGGGTTGCCCTGATCGGCGACGGGACGATTGGCGGAACCTGCGTCAACGTCGGCTGCGTGCCCTCCAAGACGCTGATCCGTGCGGTGGAGGGTCTGCATCACGCCCGTGCCGCCAACCGTTTGATGACATCGAAGCCAAGGCCCAGTGACCGAGTGGACTGCCACGGTCGCGCTGAAGCAGGCGCTGGTGGAGGAGCCGCGCGCGGCGAAATACGCGGCTGGGCTGCCGCGGCACGAGAACGTAGACCATATCGAAGGCCGCGCCCGGTTCGACGACGAGGGCCGGCTGACCGTGAACGGCGCAGCCTTTACGGCGACGAAGATCATCATCGCGACCGGCACCCACCCGCATGTGCCGGCGATTCCGGGGATCGAGACCGTGGGTGCGCTCCACAGCACTTCGGCGCTGGAGTTGACTGATATGCCCGCCTCGATGCTGGTGCTGGGTGCGGTCTATATCGGCTTCGAGCTGGCGCAGCTTTTCGCGCGAGCCGGGGTTTCGGTCACGATGATCAGCCGCCGCGGGTTGCTGCCCAAGGCGGAGCCGGAGGTCTCGGAGGCGCTGGAGCGATATCTCGCCGACGAAGGCATCCGACTGGTGCGGACAGAAGATTACCGCCGGGTAGAGCAGCAGGAAGAAGGCATCGCGCTTCATCTCGCGGAAGGTGGAGTGATTCAGACCGAGCAACTCCTGCTTGCCACAGGCCGGATGCCGAACAGCGACGGGCTGAACCTGACGGCCGCCGGGTTCGCCACCGACCCCTGCGGAGGGATCAAGGTGGATGACGAGATGCGCACCACGAACCCGGCGGTCTGGGCGGCCGGCGACGTCACCGGGCGCGACCAGTTCGTCTACATGGCGGCCTATGGCGCCAAGATCGCCGCCCTGAACGCCGCGGCGGGCGAGGCGCGCACCTATGACAATGTCACGATGCC
>SRJI02000372.1 GCA_005473895.2 Carideicomes alvinocaridis | reverse complement strand
TGGACGAAGCCCCTTCTTCCGCAGGCCCTTCTGCTCGTCGGTGGAAACCTCGTTGTTCGTCACGCTGATGCACTGACGACGCCCGCCGTCCTGCTTGTTCAGACGCATGACGGCATGAGCCGTAGTGCCGGACCCGGAGAAGAAGTCGAGTACGACCGCGTCAGACTTATTTGACACGAAGAACCGCAGAGCGTCCTCTACTGCGTAAACAGATTTTGGGTACGGAAATTCCCGTCCTGGGAGGTGATTCTTCACCAAACCCTTTCCGCCGTCACGGGAAGCGTCATGGGCAGTTATCCTCCAGATATCATTAGGGATAAATCTGGCTTCATAACCGGAGCCATCCGTGATTATTGATCCATCACTACGATGTCCAGTGACGGGAAAGAGGCCATCTTCGACCTTCCGTTGCTCCCCGGACTTCAGGTAGTAGATCGTTGTCTTTTCCTCGCGCCAGCGCCCCAGTCGAGCGAAGCCTAGTTTAATAGCGCGGCTAAGGGCGGGGGGAGTAAG
>SRJI02000371.1 GCA_005473895.2 Carideicomes alvinocaridis | reverse complement strand
GGATCGGCAAGACCCGGTTCGCCACGGACTTCATTACCGAGGCGATCAACGCGGCGAACGCGCACGGCGAGCGGTGGCAGGTCTACCGGGCCGCGACGGGGAACCCGCTTGATGACTGGCGGGGCGAGGAAGTGCTGCTGCTGGACGATCTGCGGGCCTCGGCGATGGATGCGAACGACTGGCTGCTGCTGCTCGATCCGTACAACGCCTCGCCTGCGAAGGCCCGCTACAAGAACAAGGGCGAGGTCGCCCCGCGCCTCATCGTCATCACGGCGACGATCGAGCCCGTCGAGTTCTTCTACTACGCCCGCCAGAAGGGCAACGTGGACGAGGCGCTGGACCAGTTCATCCGCCGGCTGGCCTCGGTCGTGAAGGTCTATCGTGCCGACGACATCAATCGTTACCTCGTGCAGCACATCGGGAAGATCGAGCCCCGGCTGGCCTCGGTCGTGAAGGTCTATCGTGCCGACGACATCAATCGTTACCTCGTGCAGCACATCGGGAAGATCGAGCCC
>SRJI02000370.1 GCA_005473895.2 Carideicomes alvinocaridis | reverse complement strand
GCCTAGACTGGACCCCATGCCTGCCGACCGCCCCCTCACCCTCCGCTCGGCGCGGACCCAGGACGTCCCGGTCATCCAGGCGCTCGTGGAGCCGCTGGCGCGGGAGCGCGTGCTGCTCCAGAAGGAGGCGGTGGCCTACTACGAGGCCATCCAGGAGTTCGTGGTCGCCGAGGAGGCGGATGGGACCCTGGCCGGCTTCGGCGCCCTCCACGTGATGTGGCAGGACATCGCCGAGGTCCGCACCCTCGCCGTCTCGGAGGCCCACCGGGGGGCCGGCGTCGGGCACCTGATCATCGAGGAGCTGCTGGACCGTGCGCGGGCCGTGGGCGTCGAGCGGGTCTTCTGCCTGACCTTCGAGGTCGAGTTCTTCCGCCGGCACGGTTTCGAGGTGATGGCGGACCAGTCCGCCGTGGACCCGGAGGTCTACGCGGAACTGCTGCGCTCCACGGACGAGGGCGTCGCCGAGTTCCTGGACCTCGCCCGGGTCAAGCCGAACACGCTCGGCAACACGCGGA
>SRJI02000369.1 GCA_005473895.2 Carideicomes alvinocaridis | reverse complement strand
GCTGACCCTGCACGAGCAGCGCTGGGGCACCAACTGGGACCGGTTCTCCGTGCGCATCGACCTGGCCGAGCCGTACCGGCACCACCGCCGCTCCACGGCGGCGGAGGCCGGCGGCGAGTACGCGCCGCCCGTCGTCGACGCCGGCCACTCGGCCCCGGTGGGGTCCGCGGTCCCGATGGGCAAGGACGGCGCGTCGCTGCGCCAGCAGCTCGCGCTGAACCTGCACACGTTCCACGTGCTCCAGACGGCCTACGGCCGCCGCCGGGACCTGGACGCCTCCGTGGGGGCGCGCGGCCTGCACGGCGAGGGCTACCGCGGCCACATCTTCTGGGACGAGATCTACGTCTACCCGATGCTCACGCTGCGCCGCCCCGAGATCACCCGCGGCCTGCTGATGTACCGCTACCGGCGTCTCAACGAGGCCCGCGCCAACGCCCAGGCCGCGGGCTGGGCCGGCGCCATGTACCCGTGGCAGTCCGGGGCGGACGGCTCCGAGGAGACGCCCACCGAGCTGTG
>SRJI02000368.1 GCA_005473895.2 Carideicomes alvinocaridis | reverse complement strand
TGGCCCCCGGGCAGCAGCACCGCACGGACAAGGAGAAGACCCGCTGGGGCGAGCCCCACCAGCGGGGGGACGACGTGTCCGGCGGCGGTGCGTACACGCACATGACGCTGCTGAGCGAGACCACCGAGGGGATGCACAACCTGTTCCGGATGGGCTCGATCGCCTCGCTGGACTCGGTGTACGCCAAGTGGCCGCGGCTGGACCGGGAGCTGCTGAGCCAGTACTCGAAGGGCCTGATCGCCACCACGGGCTGCCCCTCCGGCGAGGTGCAGACGCGCCTGCGCCTGGGCCAGTACCGGGAGGCGATGCAGGCGGCCTCGGACTTCCGGGACATCTTCGGCAAGGACAACTACTACTGCGAGATCATGCACCACGGCCTCGACATCGAGCGCCGGGTGATGACGGACCTGCGCCGGCTCGCCAAGGACCTGGGCCTGCCGTTCGTGGCCACGAACGACCTGCACTACACCCACGAGCACGACGCCAAGGCGCACGAGGCGCTGCTGGCCCTGCAGT
>SRJI02000367.1 GCA_005473895.2 Carideicomes alvinocaridis | reverse complement strand
CGGGCTGGAGGGTGGCCGCCCACGAGCGCTGGTCCCACCGGCTCGCCACCGCGTAGACCGCGAGCGCCGGCCCGGCGATGCCCGCGGTGGTGTTCATGAACCCGGCGACGGCGCCGGAGGCGAACACGGCCCCGTCCCCCTGGGCGGTGAAGCGCTGCTGCAGGCCCAGGACGGCGGCCACGGCCACCAGCACGGAGGACCCCAGGAGGATCTCGAGTGCGTGGGCGTCCAGGACCCGCACGGCCCACGCCCCCGCGAACGAGCCGGTCACGAGCAGGGGCGCGAGGCGGACGAAGCGCGGCCAGTCCACATGCCGGTGCAGCATCGCGAACAGCAGCACCGCGGACACCGAGGCGGCCACGTTGGACAGCGTCACCCCCGCCACCGGGCCCAGGAGCAGGGACAGCGTGGGTGCGGCGATCATGCCCACACCCATTCCGCTCACCCGCTGGAGCGTGCCGCCCAGGGTGATCGCGGCCAGCGCGACGACGGCCGGCAGCCACACGGCAGCCACAC
>SRJI02000366.1 GCA_005473895.2 Carideicomes alvinocaridis | reverse complement strand
CCGTGGTGGACCCATTGCCGCTCGGCCTCCACCCACTCCCGGCCGGCCGCTCCGAGGCGTTGCCGCTCGGCCGGGTCCTCCAGGAGCCGTGCAATGGTCTCGGCCAGCGCCATCACGTCGCCGACTGGGAAGGTGAGGCCACGCCGGGGTGCCGCGACGATCTCACGGAGTGCGGGCAGGTCGGACACCACCACCGGACGCCGAAGAGCCATCGCCTCGAACGGCTTGAGCGGCGTGACGTAGCGTGCCGCGCGTTCATTGATCCGTGGCACGACGAACACATCGATGAGTCCATAGAGAGCCGCGACTTCCTCGTGATCGACGGGTCCCGTGAAGACCACTCGATTCGCGATTCCCAGCTCCCGTGCGAGCGCCCGCAGCTCGTCGAACCGCCGACCACCGCCCACGAGCACGCACTGCGCCTCGACGCCCCGCTCTTGCAACAGCAAGGCCGCGCGGATGAGTAGTTCGTGGCCTTCGCGGGGATGGTCCATATTCGACACGTAGCCGAAGGTGG
>SRJI02000062.1 GCA_005473895.2 Carideicomes alvinocaridis | reverse complement strand
CGGGCGCGGCGGGCCGCCTGTCGGAGGTGCTGGCCGGCCACCGGGGCGTGCCCCTGTCGGGCTACATGCCGATCCGGACCGAGATCGACCCGCTTCCCGCCATGGCCGAGGCCGCCGCCCATGGCCCGGTCTGCGTGCCGGTGATCGAGGGGCCGGGCCGGCCGCTGCGCTTCTCCCGCTGGCTGCCCGAGGGGCCGCTGCGCGCGGGGCCCTTCGGCGCCCTGGTGCCGGAGCTTGACGATTTCCTGACGCCCGAGATCATGATCGTGCCGCTGGTGGCCTTCGACCGCGCCGGCGGGCGGCTGGGCTATGGTGGCGGCTATTACGACCGCACGTTGGAGGGGCTGCGGGCGAATGGCGCGGTCCTGGCCATCGGCTTTGCCTATGCCGGGCAGGAGGCCGAGGCGCTGCCCTTGGAGCCCACGGACCAGCCGCTCGACATGGTGGTGACCGAGCGAGAGGTCATCACCTTCGAGCGGTGAGGGCGCCACCGGCCCGGCCACGGTGTGCCCATGCGTGACTCGTTCGGGCGAGTTGCGGGCGCCCGATCTTCTCCGGTCCGGAAATATGGCGGGGGTGAGGAGCGTGAGCGACGAGGGGGCAGAGCCCCCTGCCTTCACCAGGGAATTACAAGATCACTCAAGGGCTTGAAGCGTGATCTTCACCTCACGCGGCGCGGGGGTGGAGCACCGGGAACCAGTCCTCGCGCAGGCGTTGGCCCTCCTGCATCCCGTGGTCCGGGAAGGGGGGCGAGGTGGGGCCGGGCCGCGTGACGTAGCGCGCGTCGTCGCCCACGAAGCGGGCGGAGAAGGCGCGGCGCCGGGTGGGGCTGTCATTGCCGCGCGCGCCGTGCAGGGTGTTGAAGTTGAAGGCCACCGCGTCGCCCGGCTGCATCTCCCATTCCAGCACGCGCATCCCCTCGGCATCCGGGTCGGGGACCGGGCGATAGGCCTCGGGGTCGGGGTAGAAGGCATCCTCGTTCAGCCAGCGGGTGGGCAGGACCGGCGGATCCCAGAGGTGCGAGCCCGCGACGAGCCGCAGAGTCGCCGTGCTGACCGGGTCGAGCGGCGACCAGAAGCTGACATTCTGGCGGCCGGAGACGAAGTAATAGGGCCCGTCGGAATGCCAGGGCGTCGCCTTGGAGGTGCCCGGCTCCTTCACCAGCACGTGGTCGTGGAATAGCTGCGCGGTCTCGCTCTGCATCAGCCCGGCGGCGACCTCGGCGGCGGCGGAGTGGCGGAGGGCGGCCTCGAATTCCGGGATGCGCTGCCAGTTGCAGTAATCGTCGAAGAAGCGGCCGGTCTCGCCCGGTTTCAGGTTCTCCGCCGCGTAGGGGCCGGGGGTCTCCATGTTGCGGGCAACACCCTCGCGCAGCTGCTCGACCTCCTCGGCGAAAAGGCCCGGGACCAGCACGGCACCGTCGCGCTGGTAGGCGTCGATCATCTCGGGGGTGAGCGTGGCTGGCATGGCGGGTCCTCCTCTTCGGGCAGAGTGTCGCCGGGCGGTCGGGGATTGTCCAGAGCGCTTCAGAGAGGAGATTCAGGCGAGGGTGGCCAATGCTGGGGTATCACTTGTGCGACATCCAGTAAGTGCAAATCCTCCAATAATGACCTCATGCTGTACCTTTCTCAATATTTCGGCCCCATGTGGAGAAGAGGCTACGCTCCCGGGCGTCTCGAACGACTTGGTGTCACGGGGCGCAGTGCTAGCTGAGATGGAGCGCAACGCAACCCGAGGAGGTCACCCATATCGCTCGAACGGTTCACGGAGGCGCAGGAGGGCACCTGGCCGCAGGCGCTGGCGGAGTTGCGCGCGGGGCGCAAGACCAGCCACTGGATGTGGTTCGTCCTGCCGCAGCTTCGGGGCCTGGGCCAATCCGCCATGGCGCAGCGCTACGGGATCGAGGGGCTGGCGGAGGCGCGGGACTACCTCGCCCATCCGGTCCTCGGCCCGCGGCTGCAGGAGGCGGCGGAGGCGCTTCTGGCCCAGCCCGACGATGATCCGGTCCGCGTCATGGGGCAGGTGGACGCGATGAAGCTCCGCTCCTGCGCCACGCTGTTCGAGGCGGCCGGGGGCGGCCCGGTCTTTCCGGCGCTGCTGGAGCGGTTCTTCGGCGGGGAGCGCTGCCCGAAGACGCTGGAGATGCTGGAGCGCTAGGCCTCCTCGGCGCTGCGCGAGGGCGCAAGGCCGCCGATCTCGCCCAGCAGGCGCACTACCTCGTCCACGCCCTCGCCCTTGCGCAGGGCGGTGAAGACGAAGGGCAGGGTGCCGCGCATCTTCCCCGCATCCCTCTCCATGACCGACAGGTCCGCGCCGACATGGGGGGCGAGGTCGGTCTTGTTGATCACGAGGATGTCCGAGCGGGTGATCGCCGGTCCGCCCTTGCGCGGGATCTCCTCGCCCGCCGCCACGTCAATCACGTAGATCGTCACGTCCGCCAGCTCGGGCGAGAAGGTGGCGGACAGGTTGTCGCCACCACTCTCGATCAGCACCACGTCGAGGTCCGGGTGCCGCTGGGTGATCTCGGCCACGGCGGCGAGGTTGATGGAGGCATCCTCGCGGATCGCGGTGTGTGGGCAGCCGCCGGTCTCCACCCCGATGATCCGGTCGGAGGGCAGCACCTGACGGCGCACCAGTTCCTCCGCATCCTCGCGAGTGTAGATGTCGTTGGTGATCACGCCCACGGAATGGCTGTCGCGCAGGGCCTCGCAAAGCCGGGCGGTGAGGGTGGTCTTGCCGGCGCCGACGGGGCCGCCGATGCCGACGCGAAGGGGGCCGTTCATCTGGGTCATGTGCGGAATATCCTTGAGTGAAGCGTGTCGTGCCGCATCGAGGCGATGTCGGACAGGTAGGCCTGCGAGCCGATATCGTCGAGCGTGGCCGCCCCGGCCTCGGCCGCGATGGACTGGCAGAGCGGCGCGATCCCGGCGAGCAGGCGCTGGCCGCCGGTCTGGCCGGTGACACCCAGCCGGATCGCGGCGGAGACGAGGTTGCCCGCGAAGGCCTGCAGGTAGAGCGTGGCGGTGAGCGGTGCGGCGATCCCTTCGGCCCTGGCGGCGGCGCCCAGGGCCACGGGGTAGGTGAGATCGGACAGGTCATGCCCCCAGACGTCGCGCATCGCCTTGGCAAAGGCCGCGCCCTGCAGCGCCGTCTCCTTCATCCGGCCCGCGGAGGGGGCCAGCGCGCGCGCCTCGGTGTCGAGCGTCGCCAGCGCCTCGGGGCTCTCGGCCTTCCAGGCCAGCGTCAGCAGGATCGCGTCGGAGCGGCCCGCGCCGTCCTCCAGCACGTCTTCCAGCCAGCCCCGCAGCGCCGCGACATTCGGCAAGCGACCGTCCTGCACCGCCGCCTCCAGCCCGTGGGCATAGGCGAAGGCGCCCACCGGGAAGGCGGGAGAGAGCCATTGCTGGAGCGTGAGCAGATGCGCCTCAGTGGTCATGGTCGTGATGGGCGTGGCCGTGCGAATGCGAATGGCTGTGGGTCGTGCCGTCCGCATGGGTATGGGTCTGCGCCTCGGCATGGCTGTGGGTATGGGTGGAATGGACATGCTCATGGGCATGGGTGCGGCCGTGGCCATAGGCGCCGCCCTCGGGGGTGAAGGGTTCCGTCACCTCCGCCACCTCGGCGCCAAGGTGCCGCAGCATGTCGCGGATCACGTGGTCGCGCTGGATCAGCAGGCGGGCGGCTTCGATCTGGCAGGGCGTGTGGCGGTTGCCCACGTGCCAGGCAAGCCGCGGCAGGTCCCGGCCGGTGACCGCGAGCAGGGGCTCCGCCGCCGCGCGGATCTCCACCAGACGGCCATCCTCAAGCTCCAGCGCATCGCCCGCGCCGAGGGATTCCGTATGCGCGAGATCCAGCAGGAAGCGCTCGCCCCCGTCGCAGGCGAGAGCCTTGCGGCGCAGGAAACGGCCGTCATAGCTGAGCGAACAGGCGAGCGCGGGGCCGGACCAATGGCCCTTGCGGTGCAGGATGCGGGCGGCGGGGAGTGTCATCGGGGGCCTCCGGCGTGGGTCAGAACAGGAAGTAGCGCTGCGCCATGGGGAGCACCTCGGCGGGCTGGCAGGTCAGCAGCTCGCCATCGGCGCGCACCTCGTAGGTCTCGGGGTGGACCTTCATCTCCGGGCAGGCGTCGTTGAGCAGCAGGTCTTTCTTGCCGATCTCGCGGGTGTTGCGCACGGCCAGCGTCTGCTTGGCGAGCCCCAGCCTCTCGCGGATGCCGCCGGACTGCGCGGCCTCCGACACGAAGGTGACGGCGGAGTGTTCCACCGAACGGCCATAGGCGCCGAACATGGGCCGGGAATAGACCGGCTGCGGCGTGGGGATGGAGGCGTTGGTGTCGCCCATCTGCGCCACCGCGATGGTCCCGCCCAGCAGCACCATCTCGGGCTTCACGCCGAAAAAGGCCGGGTTCCAGAGCACGAGGTCCGCGCGCTTGCCCTCCTCGATGGAGCCGATCTCTTGGCTGATCCCGTGGGCGATGGCCGGGTTGATTGTGTATTTCGCGATGTAGCGGCGGACGCGGAAATTGTCGTTCTCGCCCTTCTCCTCCGCCAGCCGCCCGCGCTGCTTCTTCATCTTGTCGGCGGTCTGCCATGTGCGGATCAGCACCTCGCCCACGCGGCCCATGGCCTGGCTGTCGGAGGCGATGATGGAAAAGGCGCCCATGTCGTGGAGGATGTCCTCGGCCGCGATGGTCTCGCGCCGGATGCGGCTTTCGGCAAAGGCCACGTCCTCGGGGATGGACTTGGACAGGTGGTGGCAGACCATGAGCATGTCGAGATGTTCCTCGAGCGTGTTCACGGTGAAGGGCCGGGTCGGGTTGGTGGAGGAGGGCAGCACATGCTCTTCGCCGCAGATCTTGATGATGTCGGGGGCATGGCCGCCGCCAGCGCCCTCGGTATGGAAGGCGTGGATGGTGCGGCCCTTCATGGCCTTCACGGTGTTCTCGACGAAGCCGGATTCGTTGAGCGTGTCGGTGTGGATCATCACCTGGACGTCCATGTCGTCGGCCACCGAAAGGCAGCAATCGATGGCGCCCGGCGTGGTGCCCCAATCCTCGTGCAGCTTGAGCGCGCAGGCGCCGCCGCGGACCTGTTCGATCAGCGCGGCGGGAAGCGAGGCGTTGCCCTTGCCCGCGAAGGCGAGGTTCATGGGGAAGGCATCCGCCGCCTGCAGCATCCGCGCCATGTGCCACGGCCCCGGGGTGCAGGTGGTCGCCAGCGTGCCATGGGCGGGGCCGGTGCCGCCGCCCAGCATGGTGGTCAGCCCCGAATGCAGCGCGTCGTCGATCTGCTGCGGCGCGATGAAGTGGATGTGGCTGTCGAAGCCGCCGGCGGTGAGGATCCGGCCCTCGCCGGCGATGACCTCGGTGCCGGGGCCGACGATGATGTCCACGCCGGGCTGGGTGTCGGGATTGCCCGCCTTGCCGATCTTGGCGATGCGCCCGTCCTTCAGCCCCACATCGGCCTTGAAGATACCGGTCACGTCCACGATCAGCGCGTTGGTGATGACCGTGTCCACGGCGCCCTCGGCGCGGCTGGCCTGGCTCTGGCCCATCCCGTCGCGGATCACCTTGCCGCCGCCGAACTTCACCTCCTCGCCGTAGACCGGGCCATTGCGGCCCGTGGCCTCGCCCACGCGGAGAGCGGTCAGGTCCTGCTCCACCTCGATGATGAGGTCGGTATCGGCCAGCCGGACCTTGTCGCCGGTGGTGGGGCCGAACATGGCGGCATAGTCGGATCGGGCGATCGTGGCGGGCATCACAGGCTCCTGGTTTCGTTAATTCGTCTGAGCGGCGTCGGGCGGCGTCGCCGCCGCGCCTCTGGCCCGGCCGGGACTGACGGCGGGATCCCCGGCGAGGCCGCTCATTCCACCCAGACCCCGTGTTCGCGGTGCCAGTCCTCCAGCGACAGCTCGGGGTAGACGTCGTAACACTCGTCCTCGGGCCCGGCATGGAGCGGCACCCAGGAGGGTTTCTCCTTCAGCATCAGGTGGACGATCGCGGGCGCCTCGGGCAGGTCGCTGTCGATGGCGCTGGCGAAGGGGTGGATGAGCTCGGGCCAGGAGGGGTCGTAGAGCCAGAGCGCGGTGGCGCAGCGGGTGCAGAAATTCCGCTCGCCGCTGGAGACCTCGCAGCTGCCGCCGCGGTCGATCTCGGCCCGGTAGATGCCGATCGCCTCGCGGCCCTCGACCTCCAGCGTGTCCGCCTGGGCGCCGAGGTTGATCGCATAGCCCCCGCCGCCGGCGGTCTTGCGGCAGATCGAGCAATAGCAGCGCTGGTAGGGCACCGGGGTGTGGCTTTCACAGGTGAAGGAGACCGCGCCGCACCGGCACGATCCCTGCAGGGTCAGGGTCATGTTGCCTCCGCGTCAATTTTCTTCGTGGGAGATGGGGTCTCTGGTATTCTGAGACATCGTGCCGTGCGGTGATTCAGCCGCGCGGAATAAGAGGGGAGTGGAATAGAGCCATGAATTTCAAAGCCATATTTCTGATGACCACCTGTCTCGGCCTCGGCGCCGGGGCGGCCTTCGCGCAGGAGGGTGACGTGGCCCGTGGCGAATACCTCGTCACCGGGCCGGCCGGTTGCGGCAATTGCCACACGCCGCTCGGACCGCAGGGCCCGGTCATGGAGCAGGCGCTGGGCGGCCGCCTGGTGGAAGAATCGGAAGCCTTCACCGCCTACGCGCCCAACATCACGCCCGCCGGCCACATCGCCGAGTGGAGTGATGCGGAGCTGGCCCGCGCCATCCGCGAGGGTATCCGCCCCGACGGGTCGCTGATCGGGCCGCCGATGCCGTTCGCCATGTATCGCGGGCTGGGGGACGAAGACCTGGCGGCCATCGTCGCCTACCTGCGGACGGTGCCCGCGGTCGAGAACGAGGTGCCGCACTCGGAATACAACATCCCCCTGCCGCCGGCCTACGGGCCCCCGGTGGAAAGCGTCAGCGCCCCGGCGCGGGGCGTGAGCGCGGAATACGGCGCCTATCTCGCCGGGCCGATTTCCCATTGCATGGAATGCCACTCGCCCATGGGGCCGCAGGGCCCGATGACGGGGCCGGACCACCTGGGCCAGGGCGGGTTCGAGTTCCACGGTCCCGATGGCAGCGTCATCGTCGCGCCCAACATCACCAGCGGCGAGGACGGGATCGGCGGCTACAGCGATGCGGAGCTGAAGGCGATGATCACCGAAGGCGTGCGGCCCGACGGATCCCGGATGTCCCCGCCCATGCCCTATGGCTACCTCGCGCGGATGACCGAGGAGGATCTCGACGCCATCGTGCTCTACCTGCGCAGCCTGCCGGCCCTGCCGGACCCGAGCTGACAGGTCGCGCCCCGCTCTGCGCGATGCGGGGCGGGGCGTGAGCCGCGGGAAGAGGGGCGCGCGTCTCACCAGGGGCTTACCCGCGCGGCAGCCGCGGATTGCGCGGGCCCCGCTTGGCCAGGCGCTTCACGTTGGACTTCGTCCGCCGCCGCAACGGTCGGAGCGAGGCGCTCAGGACCTGCGCCTGCGACCGGCCGGAAAGGCTCGCCATGGCGGCGGCCTGCGCGGCCTCGGCAAAGGCGGGCAGCTTTTCCGACACCATCCGGTGGGATTCCCCCGGCGCCACGGCCCAGAGCCCGGCCATCCCCCAGAGCCGCAGGGCGATCACCGCCTGCGCCTCGGCGGCCAGGCTGGCAAGGCCGACCCAGTTGCGCCAGATCTCGAACGGTGTGCCGTAGGGGCTGCGGCGGCTCATGTCACGTTCCTCCGGAAATCAAACACTGAACTCATCATCGACCTCCACCTGCATGGCGGTGACCATGCCATTGGTCTGCATCGCCGCGCCGATCACCGCCAGCAGCTCGCCATGCATCTCGTCGGTCATGCCCTTGGCGCGGGCCGAGGCGGTGTGGGAATGCACGCAGTAGGAACACGAATTGGCGGCCGAGACGGCGACATAGATCATCTCCTTCACCACCGGGTCCAGCGTGCCGGGGGCCATGACCTGTTTCAGCCGGTGCCACGTGGCCTCCAGCAGCTCGGGCTGGTTGGCCAGCGCGCGCCAGAAGTTGTTGACGAAATCGGTGCCCCGCGTGGCGCGGATGTCGTCGAAGACCGCCTTTGCGCGCGGGTCGAGGTCATCGTCATCGAGCAGGGGCACCGTTCCCATCATGTCACCTCAGATCACGGCCAGGATACGGGCCGGCCCGCCGGTGCCCTGCTTGTGCTTGGGCGCGCCGACGAAAAGCGTGGCGCCGGTGGCGGGCAGGGCATCGAGCTGGGCCAGGTTCTCGATCCCGAAATGGCCCGAGGGCAGCCAGGAATAATGCACCGCGAAATCCGAGGAATTCCCCGGATCGAGCGACAGCGTGTCCACCCCGATCGATGCCACGCCCATCTCGGCCAGCATGTCGGTGGCGCTTTTCGCGAAGCCGGGGAAGGTGAAGTTGCCCTCGTCGTCGTTGCGATAGCCCTCGGCGCCAAGCTTGTCCGCCCAGCCGGAATTCATCGCCACGCAGGCGCCTTCCGGGATCTCGCCGTTCTCGGAGATCCAGGCCTCGACATCCTCGGCCTCCAGCATGGCGTTGGGATCCTCGGCCGCCTTGGCCTTGATGTCGACGATGCAGAGCGGGCAGACGAGGTTCTCGGGCTCGAGCTCGGCCACCGAGATGCCGTCGGCTGCGAAATGCAGCGGCGCGTCGATATGGGTGCCGGTATGTTCGTAGATCGTCAGCTCCCAGATCTTGTAGCCGTCGGGATCATGTTCGAACTGGCTTTTGTAAAGGATGCCGGGATTGCCGTCGAAGGTGGGGAAGTCGCCATCATAGGCATGGGTCAGGTCTACCACCTTGCCCGTGGACTGGGCGAGGGCGGGGCGCGCGCTGACGATCCCCGCCGCGGCCGAAGCGACCCCGAGCGAGGCGGCGCCGCGAAACAGGTCGCGGCGGGACAGCATGGATTTCTTGACGTTGTCGATCACGCAGGCATGGCACATTCTCTTCACTCCCTGATGGCCGCTTTGGCGGCATGTTGTCGTGACTGCCCGGTTGCCCTCTGGTTTCGGCCTAGAGTTCGCCCATCACGGCCTGGTTGAAGCCGTAGATGCGGCGCGCGCCGCTTATGGGGATCAGCGACACCTCTCGGCGCTGACCCGGCTCGAAGCGTACTGCCGTGCCCGCCGCGATGTCGAGCCTCATGCCGCGGGCCGCCTCGCGGTCGAAGTCCAGCGCCGGGTTCGCCTCGGCGAAGTGGTAATGCGAGCCGACCTGCACCGGCCGATCGCCGGTATTGGCGACCATCAGCGTGATCGCCTCGCGGTCGGCATTGAGGGTGATCTCGCCCTCCTGGGTAAAGATCTCTCCGGGGATCATGAGGCTCTCCTTCCGCGTCAGCCGGCCAGCACGAAGCCGGCCCCGGCCAGGGCCACGAGCCCGCCCGCGCCGCGCATCGCCAGGCTCCGCCCCAGCCCGGTCAGCAGCCGGCCGAGGCCGATGCCGGCGAGATGCAGCAGCGCCGTCGCCCCGGCAAAGCCAGCGAGATAGGGCAGGGCCGTCGCCGCGCCCATCTCCGCGCCGTGGGCATGCCCGTGGAACAGGCCGAAGGTCGCCACCAGCGCCACCGCCGCGCCGAGCGGCAGGCGGATCGTCAGCGCCACGAGCCCGCCCAGCACGATGACAGAGCCGAGGATCAGCGGCTCCACCATCGGCAGGCCGATCCCGGCCAGGGCCAGCAGGAAGCCCGCGACCATCGCGCCCACAAATCCTGCGGGCACGGTCCAGAGCGCGCGGCCGCCGCTCAGCGCCGCCCAGAGGCCGACGGCGACCATGGCGAGCAGGTGATCGGTGCCGAAGAGCGGGTGGCTGGCGCCCGCGGCGAGCGATCCGTGCCCGGCCGGGCCCAGATGGGCGAGCGCGGGGGTGGTGCTTGCCAGCAGCGTAAGGGCAGGGGTGAGCAGGGCCAGTCGTTTCATCTTGTACGTCCTCGGGCGGTCTGGGGGCGGATGGCGTGAGCAATCTGTCCGGGCTTGCGCCGCTGCTCTACGGGACGGGCCAGCCGGGGCCGCAGGCTGCGCCGGGCGCGTTCGCGCAGCACCAGCCCGCCCAGCCCCGCGAGCGTGACCGCGAGGGCCAGCACCAGCGTCCAGTCGGCATGCAGGTAAAGCGGGCGGTCCGTCACCTCCCCGGCCAGCGCGGGCGAGACGGCGACGAGGACGGCAGAGGCGGTGACGAGGTATTTCATCGGACGATGCATCGGGGGGCCTCAGCGAATGGGGTTGTGGACGGTGACGAGCTTGGTCCCGTCGGGAAAGGTGGCTTCGACCTGCACCTCGTGGATCATCTCGGGCACGCCTTCCATGCATTGTTCGCGGGTGATGACCTGTGCCCCTTGCTCCATCATGTCGGCGACCGAGCGGCCGTCGCGGGCGCCTTCGACCACCGCGTCGGTGATCAGCGCGATGGCCTCGGGGTGGTTCAGCTTCACGCCCCGCGCCAGCCGGTTGCGGGCGACCTGGGCCGCCATGGCGACGAGAAGCTTGTCTTTCTCTCTCGGGGTCAGTTGCATGTCAGATCGTCCAGCATCGGGGCAGGGGGGCGCGCGAGAGCCGGGTCAGGACCGGGATCAGCGCGCGCCGCAGAAGGTGAGACTCCGGTGCCAGCATCCGGATGGCAAGCACATCCGCGCCGATCAGGCTCGCGCCGGCGCTTTCCGGCAGGGTTCCGCGCAGGATGTCGCGCACGGGGTCCAGCTGCGCCTCCGCCTCGGGCGCCACCAGCACGACCTGCGCCATGGCCCCGGCGCCATCCGCCACCGCGGGCCGGGCAAGCCGCGCGGCGATGTCGCCCGACAGCTGCGTCGCATCCGTGTAGAGCGGCGCGCCCGCGCGGCGGATGGCGATCCGGTCGCGGAACCAGGCGTCGCGCAGCGTCTCGCCCATGGCGGCGCGGCCAAAGACCAGCGGCTCGCAGATCAGGAGCCGCGCGTCGGTGGCAAGCTCCACCTCCAGCCGGCGATGCAGGGCCGAGCGGTCAAAGAGGATCGTCTCCTGCGGCAGCCAGTTGAGCGTCGCGCCCGCTTCAGCCCGCAGCCGGGTGGTCAGGCGCCCCGTCTCGCCCGGCTGTGCCGCGTAAGCCCGCTCGCTCGCCTGGGTGGAGAGTGTCAGCGCGGCGCCTGTCCCGGCGGTGGCGGACAGCTCGAACCGGTCGCCACCGGTGATGCCGCCCGCGGTGTTGACCATGATCGCCTGGCAGGGGCCGCCTGTGATGCGGGGAAAGAGCGCCTTGAGCGAGCCCTGCTGCCGCAGCCCGTCCAGCACGCTGCGGGTGCCCAGCGTCTTCACCGAAAGCGAGACCGTGCCCTGCGCGCGGGGCTGCCCGGTGGCCCCGGACAGGGCGCTTGCGGGGGCGGCTGGCTGTCCACGCTCGGGCGTTATCGTGGCGGCAAATGTGATCTGAGGCTCCCCCGGGTTCGGTATTCATCGTGGCCCCAGAGTGCGGCCCCCGACGGGCCGATTGCCAGAGCAAATCCGCCCGCATGGGGAGGGCTTCGCGCAGGAAACGCGCAGCTGCCCAATTTTCGGGCAAACCTCCCCGGAACGAAAAACGCCGCCCGGCGGGACCGGGCGGCGCGACAGGGGACAGGCCCTGCGATCAGCTCATGGATTTCTCGATCCGGTCCAGCGTCTTCATCGCTTCGAGCGTCTGGTGAACGGAGCCGTTGGGCTCGCGGCCTTCCTTGATGGCGGCGACGAATTCGCGGTCGATCAGCTCGATCCCGTTATTCGATTCGGCCACGCCGGACAGGTCCACCGGGTTCTCGTTGCCGTCGACGAGGTCGTCGTAGCGGGCGATGTAGGTGCCGTTGTCGCAGATGTAGCGGAAGAACGTCCCGAACGGCCCGTCATTGTTGAAGGACAGCGACAGGGTGCAGATCGCGCCCGAGGGGACCTTCATGCCGATGGACATGTCCATGGCGATGCCCAGCTCGGGGTGCTTGGGGCCCTGCAGGCCGAAGGCCTCCGACGCCGTCTCGCCGGTCTGGTACTGGAACAGGTCCACCGTGTGGCAGGCATGGTGCCACAGCAGGTGGTCCGTCCAGCTGCGCGGCTCGCCCTTGGCGTTCTTGTTCGAGCGGCGGAAGAAGTAGGTCTGCACGTCCATCTGCTGGATGTTCAGCTCGCCCGCCTTGATCTTGTTGTGGATCCACTGGTGGGACGGGTTGAAGCGGCGGACCTGCCCGGCCATGGCCAGCACGCCGGTCTCCTTCTGCACGCGGCAGATTTCCTCGGAATCCTCCAGGCTGTCGGCCATGGGAATCTCCACCAGCACCGGCTTGCCGGCCTTCATGCAGGCGATGGCCTGCTCGGCGTGCAGCTGCGTCGGCGTGGCGAGGATCACCGCGTCCACGTCGTCACGGGCGAGGCAGTCCTCGAGGTTGTCGGCGGCATGGCCGATCCCGCGTTCCTTGGCGAAGGCCTCGATCTTGTCCTTCTTGGGGCCCATGACCGAGGTGACTTCGACCTCGTCGATATTGGCGAGCGCGTCGAGGTGCTTGATCCCGAAGGCGCCATAGGCGCCGGCGACACAGATACGCATGGTGTTCCTCCTCTGGAGATTGTCGGGTCTGCCCGTCTCAGAGCAAAAGACGGCCCGGCGCACAAGGTGCCGCCGGGCCGGTGGGGCGGATCAGGCCGCCTCGTTTTCCAGGATGATGTGGCCGACCGCGGTGTTGGAGGCGGGCACGTGGTAGTGCCGGTGGACCTCCTTCACCTTCTCGTCGAGCGCGCCGCGCATCACGTGCCACATGACCAGCTCGACCCCTTCGGAGCCCGCCTCGCGCAGGTATTCCACGTGCGGGATCTGGCTGGCATAGACCGGGTCCTCGGCGATCAGGTCGAGGAAGCGCTGGTCCCAGTCCGCGTTGATCAGACCGGCGCGCTTGTATTGCAGCTGGTGGCTCATGCCGCCGGTGCCGAAGATCATCACGTTCAGATCCTCGTCGAAGCTTTCCACCGCGCGGCGGATCGCCTTGCCGAGGTTGTAGCAGCGGTTGCCGGTCGGCGCCGGGTACTGCACCACGTTGACGGCCAGCGGGATGACCAGCGCGGGCCATTCATCGTCCTTGTCCACCTCGCCATACATCACCGACAGCGGGACGGTCAGGCCGTGGTCGACCTCCATCTCGTTCATGATGGTGATGTCGAACTCGTCGAGGATCAGCGACTGGGCGATGTGGCTCGCCAGTTTCTGGTGGTTCTTGACGACCGGCACAGGGCGCGGGCCCCAGCCCTCGTCCGCGGGCTTGAATTCCGCCGCGGCGCCAAGCGCGAAGGTCGGGATGCAGGAGGCGTCGAACGCGGTGCAGTGGTCGTTGTAGACCAGGAAGATCACGTCCGGGTTCTGTTCCTTCATCCATTCGCGGGACTTCTTGAAGCCCTCGAAGACCGGCTGCCAATAGGGCTGATCGGTGATGCCCTGGTCCATGGCCACGCCGATGGCGGGCACGTGGGAGACGCCCACGCCTGCTTTGATATGGGCCATTACTCTTCTCCCCATTCGGATTTGTAGCGGTTGCCCTCGACCGAGCGGCCGCCGTTGACCATCATGGCGCGATATTCCTCGCGCTCCATGCCGGACATCATGGCGGCGAGATCCTGGAAGGTGATCCCGTCGAAGGCGGCGAGTTTCGAGGTGTAGTAGATGTTGCCGCCGAGGCGCAGCATCTCGTTCCAGTCACGGGCCAGAATGGCCGCGCGCTGATCGGCGGTCATCGGGTACTTGTCGAGATAGGCCTCCGGGTCGGCCTTGAACGCGTCCCGGTTCACCTGCTTGCCGAGCGAGATGCAGAACATGTTCAGGTGGTAGCCTTCGCGCGATCGATCCGCGTCGAAGACGAAGGTCCCCGGAATATCCTCATATTCCTTTTTCGTCATGGCCAGTCCTTCCTGAGCTCCATCCTTGGCGGGGGCGGAGGGCCCGCCCGCACGTTGCCTTGTCTCTCCTGCCGGAGACGTTGTCCTGTCTCCTGGAGGTATTGTCCTCTTCCCTATATGGGCGCGGCCGGTCGCGGGGTCAAAAGGGGAGGAGCGGGGCGCGCATCATGACGCCGGCCCGCATCCTCCCGTCCGCGGCCCGGCCTGCCGCGAGGTCGGATGTATACATAGCACCGGGGGTGGCGAAGTCCCAATTCAAATCCCCGGGGCCATATTGAAAAAAGCTATGAAGCCCCGGGTGGCGGCGGCGTCTCCGCCAGCCCGCCGCAGGCGGTTTCCCGCAACAAATCGATGAATCGCGCCTGCGTCTCGGTCGGACGCCAGCCGCTGCGGCAGGTCAGCCCGATGGAGCGCGTGCCGTTCTCCAGCGCGAGGGGCAGGGGTGCGATATGGCCCGCCGCCTCTTCGAGGCTGATCTGGTGGCGCGAGATCACGGACAGGTAATCCCCCTGCGCCAGCAATCCGCGCAGGAAGACCAGCGAGGAGGCGACGACCCGCACCGGCGTCACCGGCCGGTCCTCGATCCGCAGCGTGTCGAACAGCCACGAGCCCGCCGGTGTCTCCCGCGGGGGCGCGACCCAGGGGTAGGCGAGCGTGTCCTCTATGGCGAGGTCGGGCTTGGCGAACAGCGGGTGGCCGGGATGGGCGACGATGGCGAGGTCGTCGTCGAAGAGCGGTTCCTCCGTCACGTCGTCGGCGGGGGCGGGCAGCCGGAGCGCGCCGATCAGGCAGTCGATGTCGCCCTCGCGGAGCGAGCGCAGGAGCTGCGGGTAACGGCCCTCGATCACCCGGATCTGGGCGTTGGGCACCGCGCGAACCATGGCATCCACCGCGCGCGGCACGATGGTCGTCCGCGCCAGCGGCAGGGAGCCGATGACCAGCGTGGCCCGGTCCTCCCCGGTTTCGCGGGCGATCTCCTCGATGCCCTGCCGGATCTCGGCCTGCGCCAGCTTCGCGGCCAGCACGAAAGCCTGCGCGGCGGCGGTCAGCTCCACCCCGATCGCGGTGGCGGTGAAGAAGGGGATGCCGGCAAGCTCTTCGAGGTTGCGGGCGGCGCGGTGGACCGTGGGTTGGGCGAGGTCCAGCTCATGCGCGGCGATGGTGAAGCTGCCGGAATTGGCGATGGCGATAAGCGCGCGCAGCTGCGCCGCCGTCACCCGCGTGTCGAAGGCCCGCGCCGCGCGCCGCGCCTCGCCGCCGATCCCCACCGCCCGGAGTGCCGCGCG
>SRJI02000365.1 GCA_005473895.2 Carideicomes alvinocaridis | reverse complement strand
GCACCGAGGGATGTGCCGCGAGCCAGACGTTTCAGCCGCAATCAGGGGCTGATCACGACCGAAACGTCTGGCTCACGGCGCGGGGGTGGGGAGGGGGTGGGGAAAGCACGAGGGCTGGGGCGGCGGGCGGCTCACGCGGCCGCGCCCGGAGTCCACCCCCCCTACACTCGGCACATGCTCCCCGACCCCAGCCCCACCGTCACCGTGGACGGCCTCCTGCTGCGCCCGCTGCGCGCCGCAGACGAGATCGCGGCGCGCGAGGCGGACGCCGAGCTGCATCGGGAGGGGTTCGACTTCCTGATGGCCGGCACCCGCTCCTTCCCCGCGATCCGCCGCGCGTTCGCCGCCGAGGCGCGGGGCGACGTCGAGCCCGGCCGCGCGCCCGCCTCCTTCTACGTGGGCGTGGACGAGAACGGTGAGCTGGTGGGCCGGGTGTCCGTGCGGTGGGAGCTGAACGAGGCGCTGCGGCACGTCAACGGACACGTGGGCTATGCGGTGCGCCCCGCGTTCCGGCGGCGG
>SRJI02000364.1 GCA_005473895.2 Carideicomes alvinocaridis | reverse complement strand
AGTGTAGGAGGCCCGGCGGTCGGACGGACCCGCCCCGCGGGTCGGATCCGGCCGGCCGGTCAGAGCATGAACGGCACGGTGGCGATCTTGACCACCATGATCAGCGCGAACAGCTGGGCGTACCCCTCGGTCACGCGGGCGTCGGTGGACCGGGAGAGCGCGTAGTCCAGGATCGCCGGCTGGCCCGTGATGCCCGCCAGCGCCCCGTAGGTGCGATCCACGGACTGCCCCAGCAGCCGTGCCGCGGCGATGAGCAGGGCCGCGGTCAGCGCGGTGAGCACGGCGGACATCAGGATGGCCAGCCCGCCGACCCGGGTGAACACCGTCTCGATGAACGCCGGGCCGGCGGCCAGGCCCACCACGCCCAGGAAGAGCATGAGGCCGAACTGCCGCAGCGTCAGCGCGATCTCCGTGGACGGCTCCCACACCGTGGGTCCCGTTCGGCCGATCGCACCGAGGGCGAGGCCGACGAGGATGCACCCGGCCGCCGGGCCGAGGGAGAAGGAGGCCCCGCCCGGA
>SRJI02000363.1 GCA_005473895.2 Carideicomes alvinocaridis | reverse complement strand
ATGCCCCCGACCCGGGGACCGTGAGCCCCGCCGGGCCCGACGTCCAGGACGTCCTGGAGGCCGAGGCGATCCACATCATCCGCGAGGTGGTGGCCGAGTTCGAGCGCCCCGCCATGCTCTTCTCGGGCGGCAAGGACTCCGTGGTGATGCTCCACCTGGCCGCGAAGGCCTTCTGGCCGGGGAGGATCCCCTTCCCGGTGGTCCACGTGGACACCGGCCACAACTTCCCCGAGGTCCTCGAGTTCCGCGACCGCACGGTGGAGCGGCTCGGCCTGCGGCTCGTGGTGGGCTCCGTGCAGGAGTACATCGACCGCGGCGAGCTGCGTGAGCGCGCCGACGGCACCCGCAACACCCTGCAGACCACCCCGCTGCTGGACACGATCCGGACCAACCGGTTCGACGCCGTCTTCGGGGGAGGCCGCCGGGACGAGGACAAGGCGCGGGCCAAGGAGCGGATCATCAGCCTGCGCGACGCGTTCGGCCAGTGGGACCCGCGCAACCATGGGACCCGCGCAACCA
>SRJI02000362.1 GCA_005473895.2 Carideicomes alvinocaridis | reverse complement strand
TCTCCTGCACGTGCCACGGCGGCAGGACCTCGACCGTCTCGCCGCGCTCCAGGCTCGCGGACAGGTCGTCCACGAGGCACTGCGTGTAGGCGGTCACGGCGGCGATCTCCTCGAGCGTGGCCAGGCCGTCGCACGCACGCATCTCCACCGTGCCCAGGCGGGGCACGGCCCGCACGTCCCAGCGGCACTCGGTGACGTCCGCGATCATGCCCACCTGCTCCATCTGGGCCACGCAGCGCTCGAAGTCCTCCCACTCCTGGAACTGGAACGGCAGGCCGGCCGTGGGCAGCTGCTGGAACAGGAGGGTGCGCTGGGACTGGTAGCCCGTGTCCGTGCCCGCCCAGAAGGGGGAGGAGGCCGAGAGCGCGAGCAGGTGCGGCACGCGGTTGACCAGGCCGTTCACCACCGGCATGGCCTTGGAGACGTCGTCCAGGCCCACGTGCACGTGCACGCCGAAGATCAGCATCTGCCGACCCCAGTACTGGGTGAGATCCAGCATGCGGTCGTAGCGCTCGCTGGG
>SRJI02000361.1 GCA_005473895.2 Carideicomes alvinocaridis | reverse complement strand
ACCAAGGTCGACCACGAGTACGAGGGCCGGGGCCTGGCCTCGACCCTCGTGCGCGAGGCGCTGAAGGACACCGTGGCCGCGGGCCGCCGGATCGTCCCCGTGTGCCCGTACGTGAAGGACTGGGTGGACGAACACGACGACGTGGCCGGCGAAGTGGACCCGGCCCGCGCCGAGCATCTCCAGTTCCTGGAGTCCCGCCAGGACTGACGCCCGCACCCGGTGAGCACCCGGAGACGAGAAGAGCCCCCGCCGATCCGGCGGGGGCTCTTTCTGGTCGGGGTGACAGGATTTGAACCTGCGGCCTCGTCGTCCCGAACGACGCGCGCTACCAAGCTGCGCCACACCCCGTTGGAGGTCTCAGACCTGAATCCAACAGAGAGCGACTATACCAGCCACACCGGGTCCCGCCAAACCGAGATGCGGGGCAGAATCGCACACGTGAGACCTCTGCGCACCCGACGAATCCGAGAGAGGCCGGCATGAGCCGCACCCGACGAATCCGAGAGAGGCCGGCATGAGC
>SRJI02000360.1 GCA_005473895.2 Carideicomes alvinocaridis | reverse complement strand
TGATCCCGGTGCCGTTCTTCCACTGCTTCGGCATGGTGATCGGCGTGATCGCCACCGTCTCCCACGGCTCGCTCGCCGTCATCCCGGCGCGCAGCTTCGAGCCGGTCTCCGCGCTGCGGGCCGTGGCCGTCACCGGTGCGACGAGCCTGTACGGCGTGCCGGCGATGTTCATCGCCATGCTCGCCCGACCCGAGGCGGACGCGTTGGACCTGTCCACGCTGCGCACCGGCGTGATGGCCGGCTCGACGTGCCCTGTCGAGGTGATGAAGAAGGTCATCGACCGGTTCCACATGTCCGAGGTCGCCATCTGCTACGGCATGACGGAGACCGCGCCCGTGTCCACCATGACCCGCCGCGACGACTCCCTGGAGGTGCGCACCCAGACCGTCGGCCGGACCATGCCCCACGTGGAGACGAAGATCGTGGACCGTGTCCACCATGACCCGCCGCGACGACTCCCTGGAGGTGCGCACCCAGACCGTCGGCCGGACCATGCCCCACGTGGAGACGAAGATCGTGGACC
>SRJI02000061.1 GCA_005473895.2 Carideicomes alvinocaridis | reverse complement strand
CAGGCCGCGATGCGCGCCGTGTCGCGGGCGGGCCGCATGCCGCCGGCGCCGGAGGGGCTGACCCAGCCGTCCTACAGCTTCAACCTGCCGATGGATTTCAACTAGGCGGCCGCCCCCTCCTCCGGCGCGGGCCCAGGCGCGGGGCCCGGCGCGCGGTCCGGCGCGGGACATGACAAGCCCCGCCCCGCACGCTACCAAGGGCCGCGGAACAGGGAGGCCCCGCATGAGCACGCATATCCTCGCCATCGACCAGGGCACCACGTCGAGCCGCGCCATTCTCTTCGACGCGCAGATGAACGTGGTCGCCATCGCGCAGGAGGAATTCGCCCAGCACTATCCCCGCAGCGGCTGGGTGGAGCACGACCCGGCCGACATCTGGGACAGCGTGGAGCGCACCTGCCGCGAAGTGGTCGCCAAGGCCGGCATCGACGCGGCCGAGATTGCCGCCATCGGCATCACCAACCAGCGCGAGACCACGCTGGTCTGGGACCGCGAGACCGGCGCGCCGGTCCATAACGCCATCGTCTGGCAAGACCGGCGGACCGCGCCGCTCTGCACCGAGCTGCGCGAGGCGGGCCACGAGGAGATGATCACCTCCCGCACCGGCCTGCTGCTCGACCCCTATTTCTCCGCCACCAAGCTGAAATGGACGCTCGACCATGTCGAGGGCGCGCGGGCCCGGGCCGAGGCGGGCGAGTTGCTGTTCGGCACAGTGGATTCCTACCTGATCTGGAAGCTGACCGGCGGCGCCGCCCATGTGACCGACGCCACAAACGCTTCGCGCACCATGCTCTACGACATCCACAAGGGCCGCTGGTCGCGCAGCATCTGCGAGCTGCTGGACGTCCCCCCGGCCATGCTGCCCGAGGTCGCCGATTGCGCCGCCGACTTCGGCATGGCCCAGGCCGACCTGCTGGGCCGCGAGATCCCCATCCTCGGGGTGGCGGGCGACCAGCAGGCGGCGACACTGGGCCAGGCCTGTTTCCTGCCCGGCATGCTGAAATCCACCTACGGCACGGGCTGTTTCGCCCTGCTCAATACCGGCCGCACGCCCGTGGCCTCGCGCAACCGGCTGCTCACCACCATCGCCTACCAGTTCGACGGCCAGCCGACCTATGCGCTCGAAGGGTCGATCTTCATCGCCGGGGCGGTGGTGCAATGGCTGCGCGACGGGCTGGGGCTGATCGCCGACGCCGCCGAGACTCAGCCACTGGCCGAGGCCGCCGATCCGGGACAGGAGCTGATCCTGGTGCCGGCCTTTACCGGGCTGGGCGCGCCCTATTGGCAGCCCGAATGCCGCGGCGCGATCTACGGGCTCACGCGCAATTCCGGTCCCCGCGAATTCGCCCGCGCCGCGCTGGAAAGCGTCGGCTTCCAGACCCGCGACCTGCTTGAGGCGATGCAGGCCGACTGGACCCCGCCCGAGGGCGAGGCAGCGCAGGTGCTGCGGGTGGATGGCGGCATGACCGCCAGCGACTGGACGATGCAGTTCCTCTCCGACATCCTCGGGGCGCCGGTGGACCGGCCCGCGGTGCTGGAGACCACGGCGCTCGGGGCGGCCTGGCTGGCGGGCATGCGCGCGGGCCTCTACCCGGAGGCGGAGGGCTTTGCCCGGGCCTGGGCCAGCGAACGCCGGTTCGAGCCGGCAATGGACGCGGAGACGCGCGACGCCCGCTATGCCGGGTGGCAGCGGGCCGTCAGGGCGACGATGGAGGTCTGATGCCGGGGCCCGCAGCGCCGGCCCCTCCGGAACGGGAACGCCGGGCAAGCAAGACCGGAGCGACGGAGCCGGCCAGGCAAGACCGGAGGTTTGGCGGGCAGGCCGAGCCGGAGCGGCAGGAAATGCCGATGCCGCGGCCAGTCGGCAGGGTCAGTCGAGCGGCGCGATCTCGGCGGTCCAGTCGATGGTGACGGGCACAGGCGTCGCCCCCTCGGCCACCTGCGGCTCCTTCATGTAGCTTTCGAGCCGCAGGAATTCCCCCTCGACCCGCGCCTCCAGGTGCCCCTCCTCCAGGCTGAAGGAGACCAGCTCCCCCTCTCCGCCGTCCATGCCCATGGCCAGCGGCGCGTCGAAGCCCTGGTTGTCGAACATCTCGGCCGAGAGCAGGCGCATCTCCCCATCCTGCCGTTGCAGCGTCACCTGGACCATGGGCCGGATCAGCATGCCGGTCTCGGCCAGCTTCCGGCCGACGCTGTTGATGGTCAGGTAGCTGTCCATGATCCGCGTCTGCTCGGCATAGGGCCGGTCGCTTTCGCGGTCATAGGGGATGATCAGCTCGGTCGTCTCGCCGTCCAGCGTGACCTGCATCCGCCCCATCTCCTCGTAGCGCGCATCCAGCTCGGCGGCGGCAAGGGGGGCGGCGGGCAGCAGGGCCAGCGCCGCGGCGGCAAGCGTGGGGAGGTGTCGTGTCATGGCGGGCTCCTTCTCCGGGCGGGCGCCGTCTCCGGCCCCGGGCTACCTAGCGGAGGGGGGCCGGAGGGCAAATGCCCGAAGCGGGCGGCCTCAGCCGGGATCCCGCCAGCGGTTGACGATCGGGTAGCGCCGGTCGAGCCAGAAGGCCCGCGAAGACAGCCGCGTGCCCGGCGCCGACTGGAAGCGCTTGTACTCGCTGATGTAGATCAGGTGCTCCACCCGTTTCACCACGTCCCGGTCATGGCCCGCCGCCACGCACTCCTCGACCGAGGCGTCGTGATCGACCAGCATCTCGAGGATCGCGTCCAGCACGTCGTAATCGGGCAGCGAGTCGCTGTCCTTCTGGTCCGCGCGCAGCTCCGCCGAGGGCGGCTTGGAGATCACGCGGTCCGGGATCACCGCCCCCTCCGGGCCCATCATCCAGGCGCGGTGGTTCTGCGACCGCCAGCGCGAGATGGCGAAGACGCGGGTCTTGTAGAGATCCTTGATCGGGTTGTAGCCGCCGGCCATGTCGCCGTAGATCGTGGCATAGCCCACCGCCACCTCGGACTTGTTGCCGGTGGTCAGCAGCATCTCCCCGAACTTGTTGGACAGCGCCATGAGCAGCAGGCCCCGCAGGCGGGACTGGATGTTCTCCTCGGTCAGGTCGGCCGCGCGTCCCTCGAAGAGCGGGGCCAGCGCCTCGGTCACCGCGGCGCGGGGGCCGTCGATGGGGATCGTGTCGTAGGAACAGCCGAGCGCCGTCGCCACCGCCCGCGCATCCTCCAGCGAATGCTCGGAGGTGTATTCCGAGGGCAGCATGACGCAGCGCACGTTCCCGGCCCCGAGTGCATCCACCGCGATGGCGGCGACCAGCGCGGAATCGATGCCGCCCGACAGCCCCAGCAGCACCTGGCCGAAGCCGGTCTTGCGGCAATAATCCCGCAGCCCCACGACCATGGCGTGGTAATCCGCCTCCATCTCGCCGGGCACGGGGGCAAGCTCACCCTTCTCGACGCGCCAGCCGTCCTCGCCGCGGGTCAGGTCCAGGTGGGCCACCCGCTCCTCGAACATGGGCAGTTGCAGGGCCAGCCCGCCCCCGGGGTTCAGTGCGAAGGACCCGCCGTCGAAGACCTGGTCGTCCTGGCCGCCCACCATGTTGAGGTAGATCAGCGGCAGCCCGGTCTCGATCACCCGGCTGACCATGATCTGGTGGCGCATCGCCAGCTTGTCGCGGGCATAGGGCGAGCCGTTGGGGACCAGCAGGAACTCCGCCCCGGTCTCCTGCAGGGTCTCGGCCACGTCCTCGTACCAGCTGTCCTCGCAGATGGGGGTGCCGATGCGGGTGTCGCCCACCGCGTAGGGGCCACCCAGGGGGCCGACGTTGAAGATCCGCAGCTCGTCGAAGACGGTGTCGTTGGGCAAGTGATGCTTGAGCACGGTGGAGGCGATCTGCCCCCCCTTCAGCACGAACCACGCGTTATAGAGCTTTTCGCCCTCCACCCAGGGCCCGCCGATGCCCAGGGCGGGACCGTCGGCGCAATCCTCGGCCAGCTGGCGGATCGCGGCGATGGCGGCCTGCTGGAAGGCGGGGCGCCAGATGAGGTCCTGCGTGTTGTAGCCGGTGATGAACATCTCGGGCAGCGCCACGAGGTCGGCCCCCGCCTCCCGGCCCGCCTGCCAGGTGGCGCGGGCCTTGGCGGCGTTGCCCTCGATATCGCCCATGATCGGGTTGGCCTGCCCGAGGGTCAGGCGAAAACGGTCGGCCATGGCTGGAGACCCCCTGTTTGCGTCGCGAGGGGTTTAGCAGATGGGGTGGCGAGGGAAAGCCCCGTGGGCGGCTAGGGTTGGCGGCCCGCCCTCCCGCTGAAGCTTTGACCCTACTTTAAGGCTGAAACGCCTGAAGGTGATCTCCGTCCACATGACGCGATGACTGAAGAAGGGCGATAGGAGTAGAAAGTATCCTTCTCAACCGAGGCAACTATTGTAGGATAAGCTGCTCAGAACCGGAACCGGCGTAAGAACAGAGACATGAACATTCCAATTACAGTTGCCATCGCTCTATTCTCGGTATTCATAGGTGCTTGGTTTCAAAGGCGACACTGGCTGAGAAGCATTGCCGAGGAAATTCGAGTCCGTGAGACCGCCGACGCATCAGCTTTAATAGATTTGATCGCCACGACCTTTGACGAAAGAATTATCGCCCAACGCCTCTTTCTTGGCTCCATCGGAGACCAAGAGAGGCAAAAAGAGGCAAGAATCGAGTACCGAGAACAACTGAAATCATACTTCGGAAAATTCAACACCATCAGGGGAAAGCTGTTTTTCTATTTTTCATATCAGACAGTGGTTGATTTCGAGAATGAGCTTCACAATAGGATTGCCGAGAACGGGCTGGCAATCGAACGCCTAAGCAGACAATACGAAAAGAGAGGCTTGCTGAAGTCCAATAAAGATCTCGCAAGAGAGAAGGCTCGACTGAACAATGATCTGTCTCAAATTTCAGTTCTCGTCTTCAAGAAATGTCGCGGTCTTTATGAACTTGTATCAGGTCATGATTTTGGATCATTGCGCCAGATAAATAATTGGAGAGACCCTGAAAATGAGTTTGTTTCAAGCCTCAAATTGCTTCGTAAAGTTTTGAATACCTAGGCCGAAGGTCTTCCAAATATCGCATCCTCATCTTGATGCGCTTTACCCACCACGGATGAGTGGATGCCGCGGCCTCAAATATCTCGAAAGGGTCGTTCGCAGGCCCATCGTGTCGGAGCGCGGCAGAAACCTTCGACGGCATAGGGTATGGGAGCAAGCTTGCGATGAAGGCAGACTTGTCAGGCGATAATTCTCTAGCTGGCATACCGAAGCAGATCAGGCTAGCTGTATCCACCCCGTTCAAGTGCGGCCCGAAGTATGAGCAGTTCAAATAGGCAAGCAAAATGTCCAACTTTGAGCGGTGAAAATTGATCAAGACAGCGAAAAAAAGTTCGCCACCCTTCCGCCGCCAAGTTCTTTCTCGCCTTCGTCTGATTATTCGAACTAACTGCTGCTCAACTGTACTAATTCCCCCGAGCCGACCGTAAACCAACCAGCGCCTCAGCGCTCTTGGGACGGCACGGAGCTCAGCACCGCGATGCTTAAAGAAGCGCCTATCCTCCAGAATCAATATGTCGGCAGCGACCATGGGCAGAGTACCGCCCAGAAAAAGGCCCCGGCTCACTGAAGAGTAGCGATCTCTTTGCCCATGAAAATCTGTCCACTCTCGATATTCGTCTAGTTCGATCAAGATAGACACCAAGCGTTTCTTAACGCTAATACTTGATCTTAGCTCGTGGTCTGCGCCCATAGCTCCCGAAACTCCCGCCATTCCCGTTTGCTCATGCCGCAGGTCTCCTCGGTGACCTCTTCCCCCGCGAGCATCCGCTTCACGCAATCCACCATCTGCGCCGACAGCGTGACCGAGCCCAGACGGTAATCCTCGAACGCCTTATAGGCGAAAGGCACCCAGTCCGCCACAACCTTGCAGATCGCATCCGCATAGACCCGGATCTCGTATTGCGCATGCGCATCCGCCCGCAGGCGCAGGAAATGCAGGAGATTGTGCAGATCCACCTTCCAGTACCACTGCGTGTAGATATTGGCGGGCAGGTTCATCCGCGCGAGCTCCCGCGCCAGCCCCTGCTGGCCGTCCTGGGAGATCATCTCCTCGTAATGGTCGTAGGCGCGCATGGAATCCTGGCGCAGCAGGTCCAGCACCCGGGCGGCCTCCTCGCCCTGCAGCACCTCGCCCCGGCCCTGGTTGTTGACCGCGGATTGCGCCGCGAGGTCCTCGGCCGCGGGAATGTAGAATTCCCGGTCGAGGATCGAGTAGCGGGCGGAATATTCGTTCACGTTGGCGGTGCGGTGTCGGATCCACTGGCGCGCCACGAAGACCGGCAGCTTGACGTGGAACTTGGCCTCGCACATCTCGAACGGGGTCGAGTGCCAGTGCCGCATGAGGTAGCGGATCAGCCCTTCGTCGTTCTGCACCGATTTCGTCCCCTTCCCGTAGGAGACCCGCGCCGCCTGGGTGATCGCCGCGTCGTCGCCCATGTAATCCACCACCCGGACGAAGCCGTGGTCGAGCACCGGGATGGCCTTGTAGAGATGCGCCTCCATCCCCTCCGACACGGCGCGCAGGGTGGAGCGCGGCGCCGCGCGCAGCTCGTCGATTTCGGCCTGCTGGTCGGGGGTGAGAGGCATGGCGGCGGTCCTTGTCCAAGATTTCGAGTCGCGCACCACCATATCTTGAGAAGCGACCCGGCGGAATATCCAGATGCGGTGGCTGCAAATGGGCCGCACTCGCCGGATTTCGCGCCTCGCGGGTGCGCCCGGCGTTGACTTTCGGCGCCCTCCGACGAGACTTGGCGCAACACCCCTGACAGCGAAAAGACTGGGGACCGGGCAGTGATGAAGCGGGCAGTGATGAAGTATGTGACGATAGCGACGGCCATCGCGACGATGGCGCTCCTGGCGGGCTGCGGCGGCGACGGGTCGAACCCGTTCCAGCCGGGCGGCGACACGCCCACCGATCCGGGCACGCCCACCGACGGCTCGGCCATCCCCGAGACCCTGGCCGGCAACGTCACCTCCATCCGCTACGATGCCACCACGCAGCGGGTGGTCGTGGAGGGCGTGACGCTCGACGAAGTGCCCTACCTGCCGGAATACCAGCGCAACGCCGCGCTCGACGCGAATTACAACGGCTACCAGGTCTATACCGCGCAGGACGACCCGCTCGACCGGCATTCCACCGCGGTGGTGCTGCAAAGCTCGGGCACCGGGGTCACCGGGCGCGTCCGGGCCGGCGCGGTCCAGACCGGCGGGCCGCGCAACCGCTATTTCGGCGGCACCTACTGGGAACGCGACGGCGCCTATGACGCGCCCGACGTGTCCAAGACCTCCGGCCTGGTCTCCTATGCCGGCAACTATATCGGGCTCACCAATGTGGGGGTGCGGGACGGCATGCTGCTCCCCGTCGATCCGGACACGCCGGAGGAACTGACCCCGAGCCGGGCGGCGCAGGTCACCGGCGACATCTACCTCAGCGCCGATTTCGCCGACAACCAGGTCGAGGGCAACATCTACAACCGGGTGCTCGTGCCCACCGGCCAGGCCCTGCCCTCGATCGTGCTCGTGGCCACCGGGATCAGCGACGACGGCACCTTCTCCGGCGGCGAGGTCGAATATGACAGCCAGCAGCAAGACCCGTTCTATGTCGGCATCGACCCCACGGTCGGCAACGATATCGGCGATTATGCCGGGGTCTTCGCGGGGCAGGACAGCAAGTCCGTCGGCGGCGGCGTGCGGCTGGACCAATGGGACGGGCCGAACGACATGCTCGGCTACGAGGACGAGGAAGAATACGGCACCTTCGTTCTCGAACAATGCGGCACCGCCTTTTCCAACCAGTCGATCTGCGATCAAGTGAAGCCCTGATGCGGGCCGGTGGGCCTGTCCGTGGCCGCCGGTCGGCTGGGCTGCTTGCGGCAGCGGTGCTGGCGGTCTTCGCCACGGCCGCGACGGCTGCCGAGACCGGGGCGCCCACGACGGGGCGACTGAGCTTCAGCCTGCCCCAGGCCCGGGCCGCGATGCACCGGTCGGGGCGCGAGGGGAATATCGCGTTGGCCCGGAAGCTCGCCCTCGCCGTCATCGAGGCCAACCCGGAGGACGGCGAGGCCCAGTATGTCCTGGCCCAGTCGGCGCGCCGCCTGAACCGCCCGGCCGAGGCCTACCGCGCCGCCACGGCGGCCTACCGCCTGGCCGAAACGGACCTGCAACGCTTCCAGTCCGCCCAGATCGCGGCCACCACCGCCTACGAGACCTCCCGCCTGACGATGGCGCAGCTCTGGCTTCGCCGCGGCTACGATGCGGCGCCCACCGGCGCCTCGCGCACCGCCATCGCCCGCGATTTCCGGCGCCTTCGCCGGATCAACCCGCTGCTGCTGGAGCTCTCGTTTCACCTGTCGCCCAGCTCGAACGTCAACAACGGCAGCGACGACAGCCTGAACTACATCGACGGCGTGCCGCTGGTCGGCCTGCTGTCGCCCAGCGCGCAGGCCTTGTCCGGGCTGGAATACGGCAGCGACATCCGCGGCCGTTATCGCCTGACCCCGCCCGGCGCGAGAACCGAGCTCAGCCTTCACGGCCGCTACTACTTCCGCAAGGTCCGGCTTTCGTCCGAGGCGCGGGAGGCTGCCCCCACGGCGCGGAACGGCGATTTCGCCTTCTCGGTGGCGGAGATGGCCCTGCGCGGCCGCCATGCCCTCGGCGAACGCAGTGCGGTGAGCCTGGGCCTGGCCGCCGGGAAGGCCTGGTACGGCGGCGAGCCGAACTTCGATTTCGGCCGGCTCGAGGCGGGATGGCAGGTGGCCGCGGGAGAACGCACGCGGCTGGGCCTTCGCGGCTTCGGGGAGCTGCGGCGCGACACGGCCGACCGGGACTCGCAGGTGCTGCAGGCCTCGGTCTTTGCCCGCCATTTCATGCCGACCCTCGGCACCTTCACCACGACACTCAGCCTGCGGGACCATGACAGCGCCCTGTCGATCTACTCGTCGCGCTCCGTCTCCGCGCGGGTCGAGTGGCAACCGGCGAAGCAGGTCGGCCCGGTCACCCTCGACCTCGCGCTGGAGAGCACCTATTCCGACTACCCGGATTTCCGGGTGGGGATCATCTCGGTCCCGGGCGGCCGGCAGGATCGCAGCCTCGCGGCCAGCATGAACCTCGGCTTTCCCGACGTCTCCTATCGCGGCTTCATCCCAGAGCTGGCCGTCGCGGCCTCCCGGACCCGCTCCAACGTCAGCCGCTTCGACACGACCGAGCTCTCCCTCGGCCTCGGCATCCGCTCCGCCTTCTGAGCCGCCTCGACATTTTGCCGCCACCCGCTAGTCTTGAGCCCGATCACAGACTGAGCAGGAGACGAGAGAATGGGGATCGAATACCTCCACACCATGGTCCGCGTGAAGGATCTCGAGAAATCCATCGCCTTCTACGAGCTGCTGGGGCTCAAGGAACGGCGCCGGTCCGAGAGCGAGAAGGGCCGCTTCACCCTCGTCTTCATGTGCCCGCCGGGCCAGGACGACGGTCATGCGGACGTGGAGCTGACCTATAACTGGGACGGCGACGAGGGGCTGCCCTCGGACAGCCGGCATTTCGGGCACCTCGCCTACCGGGTGGACGACATCTATGCCACCTGCGAGGACCTGCAGAAGAATGGCGTGACCATCAACCGGCCGCCGCGCGACGGGCACATGGCCTTTGTCCGCTCGCCCGACAACGTCTCGGTCGAGCTGCTGCAGAAGGGCGAGGCGAAGCCCCCGCAGGAGCCCTGGGCCAGCATGGAAAACACGGGTCACTGGTGAGGTGACCCGCGCCCCGGCCGCCGCCCTGCTCTGCGCCCTGCCCTGCCTGCTTCCCGCGCCGGCCGCGGCGCAGGCGGGGGCGGCGTGCCGGCTGGCGCTGCTGCTGGCGCTCGACGTCAGCTCCTCCGTCGATCCCACCGAGGACCGGCTGCAGCGCAACGGCCTCGCCGCGGCGCTGATCGCGCCCGAGGTGCAGCAGGCCTTCCTGGAGGGGGATCTGCCGGTGGCGCTCGCCGCCTATGAATGGAGCGGCCGCTACAAGCAGGCGATGCTGCTCGACTGGCAGATGATCCGCGGCGCGGGCGACCTGGTCGCCGCTTCGCGCCGGATCGCCGACAGCCGCCGCGGCGAGGACGAGTTTCCCACCGCCATGGGCTATGCCCTGGGCTACGGGGCCGGCGTCCTGCGGCGCGCCCCGCCCTGCCTGTTCCAGACGCTCGACGTGTCCGGCGACGGCGAGAACAACGAGGGCTTTCCCCCCGCGACCGCCTACCGCGAATTTCCCTTCGCGGGGGTCACCGTCAACGGGCTGGTGATCAATGGCGGCGATTACGAGGGCGAGGTCTCCCTGATCGACTTCTACCGCGAGGAGGTGATCCGCGGCCCCGGCGCCTTCGTCGAGGTGGCGCAGGGCTTTGCCGATTACGAGCGGGCCATGCGCCGCAAGCTGCTGCGAGAGCTCACGCCCCGCGCGGTCGGCGCGCTGGAGCCATCGGCGGAGCAGGCTCGGGAGCGGCCGGGGGAGCAGACGGCGCGGGCCTTTCCGGGATGACCCCTAGCCGTGGCCTCTCCGTCCCGGCCGGTCGGGGCCTTGCCGCGGGCGCCCCGGTCTCCGCTCCCAGCCCTCGGCCCCTTTCGCCGCCCGACGTGTCTATCCCCAGATGAGCCTCCGCCGGACCCTCGCCGCCCTCGCCCTGCTGGCGGGCTGCGCTGCCACGAGCGCCCCAGCCTCCGCCGCCTGCCGGCAGGCCCTGGCCCTGGCGCTCGACGTCTCGGGCTCCGTCGACCGCGAGGAATATGCCTTGCAACTCAACGGCCTCGCCGGGGCGCTGGAGACCCCGGAGGTGCGGGCCGCGCTGCTGGCGATGCCCGAGACGCCGGTCGCGATCGCCGTCTTCGAATGGAGCGGGCCGGATTTCCAGCGCCTGCTGGCGGACTGGACCGTGATCGACGGGGAGGCCGCGCTCTCCGGCCTCGTCGCCCGTCTGCGCGCGGTGCGCCGCACGGGCTCCGACCCCTCCACCGCCATCGGCGCCGCCATGCGCCACGGGGTCGCGCTGCTGGACAAGGCGCCCGGCTGCTGGCGCCGCACGCTCGATATCTCGGGCGACGGCGAGCACAATTCCGGCCCGCATCCGCGCGAGGTGAAGAAGACCCTGCCGCCGGACCTGACGATCAACGGGCTGACGATCGGCGCGCGGGGCGAAAGCTCCACCGACGGGATCGGCGCGCTCGTGGGCTATTACACCGCCTACGTGATCCACGGCCCCGACGCCTTCGTCGAGACGGCCCTGGGCTTCCGCGCCTACGAGGCGGCCATGGTCCGCAAGCTGAAGCGCGAGCTGGAAAGCGTCGTGGTGGGCCTCGCCCGGCCCCCGGTGCCGGAGCCGGCAGGGCGCTGACCCGTCAGGTTCATAGGCCGACTACGCCGCAACGGATCTGCAGCCACCCCGCCCCTGACCGGCCCCTTCTTCTCGCGCAGGAGCAGGTTCGGCATCAGAGCGCCGGTTCTCACCAGATCAGACGCGCCGCCTAAGCGCTCCTGGATCGGCTAAGCGCTGGCCCGCGCGGATGATCTGCCGCCTCGGCCCCGCCATGCATCACCAGCATGATCAGGCTCTCGGCCTTCTTCAGGAACCGCTCTCTCTTGCAAAACCAGTCCCCCGCAGCAAACCGCGACCTCTCCACCCAGAGCAGCCCCGCCGCCCGTGCTTCAGAGCTGCAGACCACTACCCCGTCCACATCTGCAGCCCCACGGCGCCGGCATAGACCACCAGCATGATCAGGCTCTCGGTGCCGATCCGGAACGGCCCCTCCTTCTCGCGCAGGATCAGGCCCAGCATCAGCACGCCGGTCATCACCAGCCCGACCGCCAGCCAGAACAGGTCCGCCGCCGTGACCGCGTGGTAGAGCGAGCCGTCGCGATAGGCGATGTCCGACAGGCTGAGGAACAGCGTGTCGAACGTGTTGCCGCCGATGATCCCGCCCACGGCAAGCTGCATGGCGCCGCGGCGCACGGCGGCGATGGTCGTCACCAGCTCCGGCATGGAGGTCACCACCGCCGTCATCAGCGCGCCCACCACCGTCTGCGAGATGCCGAAGCGGCCGGTGATCTCCACCGCCGTCTCGGCGATGACCCAGCCGGCCACGCCCAGCAGCAGGACCAGCACCGCAAAGCTCGTGCCCAGCGTCAGCGCGCCCTTGCGCGAGCGGGCCTCCTCGGGCGCATCCTCGCGGGTTTCGCGGGTGCGGACGGGCCGCCACATGGGCATCTCGCGCACCTTCTTGGTGGTCAGCGCGCCCATCACGTAGGTCGCCACCATCAGGACGGAGACGGGGTGCACGCCCCAGATCGCGATCTCGGGAGTGGTGAAGGCCAGCAGCGGCATCGACAGCAGGACGGTGAGCAACGCCCCCTGGAAGAGGTTCGTGGCCTCGGCCGCGCTGTGTTCGAGGTTGGCGCGCCGGTGGATGAGGTCGGCCAGTGCAAGGAAAGCCGTCTGCGCCGCGATGCCGCCGATGCCGTTCGCGAAGGCCAGCGAGGCCCGCCCGTCCAGCGCGGTCGAGACCGAGACCACGGTGCCCGAGAGCGAGGTGGCGGCCCCCAGCACGATGCCGCCCACCACCGCCTCGCCCAGTCCGCTGCGGTCGGCCAGGCGGTCGGCCATGTCGGTGATCCGCGTCCCCAGCCCCAGCACCGCCAGCGAGGCGACGGCAAACAGTGCAAAGATCGCCCAGGACGGCAGGGCCGCGATATCCGGCATGATGGCGAGTGTCCCCTTTTGTGAAAGGATGCAACGCACCCGTCCCGGCTCGGGTCCATGTTGCACGGAAGTGGCGCGCGTTGGAAAGGCCGGACGGGGACGTCACCTTCCCCTCACAGGCTGCTTAGGGTGCGGGCGCCTCGTCATCGGGGCCGGTCCCGGGCGATGATCCGAACGACCACAGCGGGCGTAGGGCCGATGGCCCGCCTTCGGATGCCGCAACCCTTCGGGCCTTCGCTCGTCGCCGCCAGAGTCCTCCGCCCCGCCCTCTCCCCGCCCCCTGCGGCCCGCTGGCGGCTTGTGAGGCACCGCGCGCCGGTCTATGAGGCCGCCCATCCGCCCTGACGCCACGACACCGAAAGAGGTTCGCATGATCCCCCGCTATTCCCGCCCCGACATGGTCGCCATCTGGGAGCCCGCCACCAAGTTCCGCATCTGGTTCGAGATCGAGGCCCATGCCTGCGACGCCATGGCCGAGCTGGGCGTGATCCCCAGGGAGAACGCGCAGGCGGTCTGGAAGGCGAAGGACGTGGAATTCGACGTCGCCCGCATCGACGAGATCGAGGCCGTGACCCGGCATGACGTCATCGCCTTTCTCACCCACCTGGCGGAGCATGTGGGCAGCGACGAGGCGCGCTTCGTCCACCAGGGGATGACCTCCTCGGACGTGCTGGACACCTGCTTCAACATCCAGCTCACCCGCGCCGCGGACATCCTGATCGCCGACATGGAGGGGCTGCTGGCCGCGCTCAAGCGCCGCGCCTACGAGCACAAGGATACCGTGCGCATCGGCCGCTCGCACGGGATCCACGCGGAGCCCACGACCATGGGCCTGACCTTTGCCCGCTTCTACGCCGAGATGGATCGCAACCTCGCCCGGCTGAAGACCGCGCGCGAGGAGATCGCCACCGGCGCGATCTCGGGCGCGGTGGGCACCTTCGCCAATATCGACCCCGCGGTCGAGGAGCATGTCTGCGCGCAGCTGGGCCTGAAGCCCGAGCCGATCTCCACCCAGGTGATCCCGCGCGACCGGCACGCCGCCTTCTTCGCGGCGCTCGGGGTGGTGGCGTCCTCGATCGAGAATATCGCGGTGGAGATTCGCCACATGCAGCGCACCGAGGTGCTGGAGGGCGAGGAATTCTTCTCCGCCGGGCAGAAAGGCAGCTCGGCCATGCCGCACAAGCGCAACCCCGTGCTGTCGGAGAACCTGACCGGCCTCGCCCGCCTCGTCCGCATGGCCGTGGTCCCGGCGATGGAGAACGTGGCGCTCTGGCACGAGCGCGACATCTCGCATTCCTCGGTGGAGCGCAACATCGGCCCCGACGCCACGGTGACGCTGGATTTCGCGCTGGCGCGGCTCACCGGCCTCGTGGACAAGATGGTGATCTATCCCGACAACATGCTGGCCAACATGAACAAGTTCAAAGGCCTGGTCATGTCGCAGCGGGTGCTTCTGGCGCTGACCCAGGCGGGCGTCAGCCGCGAGGACGCCTATCGCCTCGTGCAGCGCAACGCGATGAAGGTCTGGGAGGAAGGCAAGGACTTCAAGACCGAGCTGCTGGCCGATGCCGAGGTCACCGCAGCACTGACCCCCGAACAGATCGAGGAGAAGTTCGACCTCGGCTACCACACCAAGCACGTGGACACGATTTTCGGCCGGGTCTTCGGCGACCCCACGCCGACGTGACTTTGGGTAAACCGGTTTCCGTGATAGGGTTGCAGTGTTGCAACAGGAGAGACCGATGACGCTGAAGACGCTTCTGGCCGCGGCCGTCCTGACCCTCTCACCCGTCATTGCCGGCGCGACATGTTCGGCACACAAGGATCAGGCCATGTCCTGCGCCGACGGGCTGGTCTGGGACGCCGAGACGAGCAGCTGCGTTCAGCAAGTGACGGGCTGAGCTTCTCGGGCTGACGGCCTTCCCTTTGTGATCATGCGCAGAAAAGGCGGCCTTCGGGCCGTCTTTTCGAGTCCTGTGGCTTGGCCGGGCGGCGGTAGGGCTTTCTTTACGGCCATGGGTCAGAGTGGGGCCATGCGGGCGAATCTGACAGCGGGGGCCGGGGATGTCGTTTGAAGGGCCGGGATCGGGCCCGCCCGGGGGCGATCCGGGTGTTGGTGCGCCCGGCGGGACGCAGGCCGGTCTGACGCGCAAGCAGAAGGCCGCGATCATCGTCCGGCTGCTGCTGCGCGAGGGCGCCGATGTCCCCGTGGCCGACCTGCCCGAAGAGATGCAGGCCGACCTGTCACAGCAACTGGGCGCGATGACCTATGTCGACCGCGACACGCTGGGCGAGGTGGTGCGCGAATTCGCCGACGAGCTGGATTCCGTCGGCCTCTCCTTTCCCCGCGGCATCGCCGGCGCCCTGTCGGTGCTGGACGGCAAGATCAGCCCCCGCACCGCCGCGCGCCTACGCAAGGAGGCCGGCGTGCGCCAGGCCGGCGATCCATGGCAGCGGATCCGCACACTCTCGGTCGAAGAGCTGAAACCCGTGGCCGAGGCCGAGTCGATCGAGGTGACGGCAGTGCTGATGTCCATGCTCGACACCGCCAAGGCGGCAGAGCTGATGGCCGCCCTGCCCGGCGAACGGGCCCGCCGGATCGCCTATGCCATCTCCCTCACCGGCAAGGTGACGCCGGACGCGGTGGACCGGATCGGCCTGTCGCTCGCCTCCCAGCTCGACCTGCGACCGCCCCTCGCCTTCGAGGCGAAGCCCGGCGAACGGGTCGGCGCGATCCTGAACTATTCCCCCTCCGCCACGCGAGAGGAGGTGTTGACCGGGCTGGACGAGACCGACAGCGACTTCGCCGAGGAAGTGCGCCGCAACATCTTCACCTTCGCCCATATCCCCCAGCGGGTGGAGGGGCGCGACGTCCCCAAGGTGGTCCGCATGCTGGAGCAGGACCGCCTGGTCATGGCCCTGGCCGCGGCGCTGCAATCCTCGCTGGAGGAGGCGGTCGAATTCCTGCTCGAGAACATCTCCAAGCGCATGGCGGACGGTCTGCGGGAAGAGATGCGCGACGTGGGCAAGGTCAAGGCCAAGGACGGCGAGGCGGCGATGGCCGCCATGGTCTCCGCCATCCGCGAACTGGCCGACAGCGGAGAGATCGAGCTGGTCAGCCCGGACGAGGAGGAATAGGACGCAGGGCCTGTACTCGGTAGCCTATTTGGGGCGCTGCGGAACTCCCTCGGTGAAGCCGCTTGGAAGCTCTGCAGACAGGATGCTGCGGACTATGTGGACGCCGCACGCGCAGAAACGTGGGCCACGTGAACCGCCGCCTCGAACGGGCGGCAAGGCGGGATGGGCCTCTCGCGGTCCCGGCAGAGTATCACTCGACGAACGCCCCTCGGACCGCCCACCGCCCGGACCTGCCCCCCGCAAGACGCGAAGCAACGGCAAGCCACGCCCCCGCCGCGGGCGGCTTCCCCCTGCCCGCGCATTGCAATAGGTTACGCCCATGACGCCGACCACGCCCCCCACCACCGCCAGCGCAGCACACGCGCCCTGCCCGCCTGCTCAAGACCGGCCCCGCCGGAGGGGCAACCGGTGACGGGCCGGATCGCCGCCATGTCGCCCCGGGCGCGGGCCGTGCTCTTCATGATCACGGCCTTCCTGTTCTTTTCCGGCATGGATGCCTGCGCCAAGGCGCTCGGCCAGCGTGTGGGGCCGGTCCCGGCGGTCTGGGCACGCTATCTCGGCCAGTCGCTGGTGGTGCTGATCCTGGTCGCGCCCCGGCTGCGCAGCGTGGCAAGGACGCGCTATCCGGGGCTGCAATTCGCCCGCTCCGCGCTGCTGCTCACCGGAACGACCTGCTTCTTCTTCGCGCTGACGCAGATCGGCCTGGCGGAGGCCACGGCCGTGATGGACCTGAACCCGGTCCTCGTCACCCTCGGCGCCGCGCTGTTCCTGGGCGAGCGGCTGGGCGCGCGCCGGGTGATGGGGATCGGCGCCGCGCTGGTCGGCGCGCTGATCATCATCCGCCCCGGCTCGGCCGTGTTCTCGCCCTACGCGGTGCTGCCGCTCTGCGGGGCGGTCGCCTATGCCAGCTACCAGCTCATCACCCGACACGTGGGCCGCGACGAGGATCCCTGGACCTCCATGCTCTATGCGGCGCTGCTGGGGGCCGTGGTGCTGAGCTGCGTGGTGCCCTTCCACTGGCAGCGGCCCGACGCGGTCTCCATCCTGCTGATGCTGGCCATCGCCGCCTGCGGAACGCTGTCGCAGCTCTTCCTGATCCGGGCGCTGACCGCGGGCGAGGCCTCGATGCTGGCGCCCTTCGCCTATGTGGGGCTGATCTTTGCCGCGTTCTGGGGGGCGGTGTTCTTCGGCGAGCTGCCGGACGGCTGGACGGTGCTGGGCGCGGCGATCATCGCGGTGGCGGGGATCTATGTCTGGTACCGCGAGACCTTTACCGATGCGCGCGCTGCCCCGGGCACCGAGGCGCCCGAGCGGCCCGCCGAATGAGCCCGGCCCCCGAGACCCGCCCGCGCG
>SRJI02000007.1:95000-144837 GCA_005473895.2 Carideicomes alvinocaridis | reverse complement strand
CGGGTCGCGCCCCGCCTGCGCCAGCGCCGCGCGGATCACCGGGGCGGCGAGGTCGTGCGGGGCGAGCTGCGACAGCGCCCCGCCGCGCGGCGCAACGATGGAGCGTTTCGCGGCGAGGATGCGAACGGGGCGGGTCACAGGTAGCGCTCCAGCGCCTGCAGGTCAGTCTTGCCCGAGGGCAGGAGCGGCCAGTCCGCCAGCTCCACCACCCGGCGCGGGGCCAGCTCCGCGCCCATGGCCTCGCGGCAGGCGGCGCGGATCGCGTCGCTGCCCGGCCCGCCCTGGACCAGCGCCACCGGCACCTGCCCGCGCGCCCGGTCGGGGGCTGGCAGCACAGCGGCCCGGGCCACGCCGGGGAGCGCGAGGATCAGGGACTCCAGCGCTTCGGGAAAGAGGTTGCGGTCCGCCACCGTGAACATCCGCGAGCGCCGCCCGGCGAGGTAGAGCTGGCCGTTGTCCATCCGCCCCATCTCGCCCACGGTCAGCCAGTCCCGGTCCCACCTTGTATCGCCCGCATCGCCCCCGGCGTAGCGCTCGAACAGGTAGGGTGAGCGCACCCAGATCTCGCCGGTCTCCCCCTCGGGCCGCGCGGCGCCGGAGGCCTCCCGCACCGCGATCTCCACCCCCGGATAGGGCCGACCGACCGAACCCTCGGGCGACTCCTCATCCGACAGCGCGATGAAGCTGGTCTCGGACGCCCCGTAATAGACCCTGATACGGGCGTTCGGCGCCATCGCCCCCACCGCCCCGCGGGTCGCCGCATCCAGTGCCCCGCCGCCGATCAGCACCAGCCGCAGGGCAGGCAGCACACCCCCCGCCTCCGCCAGCATCCGCAGCTGCGTCGGCGTGGCGTTGAGCACGGTCACCCCGGCCTCCGCCAGCCGCGCGGCCTGCCGGTCCGGGCGCAAGCCGCCCAGAAGGTGCATGTCGGCCCCGAGGCACAGCGCCTCCACCGCGGCATAAAGCGTCAGGGAATGGCTCGCCGCGCCCAGCGCCGCGCAGGCGTCCCCCGGCCCGACCCCGAAAAGGTCGGCGTTCACCCGGTGGCTCGCCAGCCAGCTTGCCTGCTGCCGCACCACCCGCTTGGGCGCGCCTGTACTGCCGGAACTCAGGCATTCCAGCGTTTCCGGCACGCCCGGACCGTCGGGCGCCCGGCCCGCAGGGTGCAGGCAGAAGCCCCGGCCCATCGCAGCCGCCGCCATGGCCATCGCGATCGCCTCCGGCCCCGGCGCTTCGGGGATCGCCAGCAAGGGCCCGTCAGGCGCGATTTCGGCCGAAACAGGCCCTGTTTCCGCCCCGTCGGGGCCGTAGAGCCGCGCGGCCTCGTGCCAGCGAAAACGCATCCCCTCCCCTTCCCGGGCCGGTCAGATCCAGCCCTGCAGGTTCTCCTCGATCACCGTTTCCAGCGCGTCGATATGGGCGGGATCATCGTTCAGGCAGGGGATGTAGGTAAAGCTCTCTCCACCCGCCTCCAGGAAGGCATCGCGGATCTCGGCGTTGATCTCTTCCAGCGTCTCGATGCAATCGGCCGAGAAGGCCGGCGCGATCACCGCGATCCGCTTTCGCCCCGCCCTGGCTTGCCGTGCGACCTCTTCCACCGTGTAGGGCTGCAGCCATTCCTCCGGCCCGAACTTCGACTGGAAGGTGGTCATGATCCGGTCGTCGCCCCAGCCCAGCGCCTCCTTCAGCAGGCGCGTCGTCTTCTGGCACTGGCAATGGTAGGGGTCGCCCTGCGTCAGGTAGCGTTTCGGCAGCCCGTGGTATGAACAGATCAGCAGGTCGGGCTGCTGCTCCGCCGCGTCGTAGGCCCGGCGGACCGAGCCTGCCAGCGCCTCGACATAGCGGGGATGGGCGAAATAGGGGTCAACGATGCGGGCGGTGGGCTGCCAGGTCTCGGCCATGAGCGCGCGGAAGAACTGGTCGTTCGCGGTGGCCGAGGTGGCGCCGGCATATTGCGGGTAGAGCGGGAAGAAGAGGATGCGGCGGCACCCCGCCTCGACCATGGCGCGGACCTTGGACGCGGTGGAGGGATTGCCGTAGCGCATGCAGAAATCCACCATCACCGCCTCGCCGTGGCGCGCCTGCATCCGCTGCGCCAGCGCCTCGGTCTGGTCACGGGTGATGGTCAGAAGCGGGCTTTCGTTCCGCTCCTCGTTCCAGATCGTGCGATAGGCCGCGCCGGATTTGAACGGGCGGACCGAAAGGATGACCGTCTGCAACAGCGGCTGCCATTTCCAGCGCGGGTAGTCGATCACCCGGCGGTCGGACAGGAACTCCGACAGGTAGCGCCGCATGGAGCGGTAATCCGTCCCGTCCGGCGTGCCGAGATTGGCCAGCAGCACGCCCACCTTCTCGCGCGGCAGGCGCGGGTGATCGGCGGGCGCGTGGTCCGGTCTGGTGCTGTCGTCGGTCATCGGTGCATCCCCTTCATCCCGCGGTCGTCTGTCTGGGATAGAGCGTGGCGCGGCAGGGTCAATGCGACCTGTTTCCCGCGGCCCTAGTCCGGCAGCTTGATCTCGTCCGAGCCCAGCGCGTCGGCCAGACGCGCGGCGGCCGAGCCGGGGCGCAGCGGTTTCTGCTGGCTCTCGTCCGGGGCCCATGCGGTGAGCGTAATGAACTCGAAGCTGGCGGGCACGCGGCCATCCGCCTCGCCATAGGTGTCGAGATAGTGCTGCACGGCGCGCAGCATGACCTCGCGCCGCGTCGGCCGCCGCAGCCGTTCGGCCAGCGCGTTGCCCTCGCCCATCAGCCGCAGCGTGCGCATCAGGTGCAGCGGGTCGCGGAAGGTCACCCGCTGGGTAAAGCTCTCGGCGACCGGCAGGGCGAAGCCGGCCCGCTGTAGCAGGCTGCCAAGGTCGCGGACCTCGCCCATGGGCGCGATGCGGGGGGAAAGCCCGCCCGTCACCTCGACCTCGGCCTGCCCCAGCGCGGCGCGCAGCTCGGTCAGGGTCTGGCCGCCGAAGAGCACGGCGAGCAGCAGCCCGTCGGGCCGCAACGCCCGGCGGCACTGGATCAGCTGGCCGACCGGGTCCTCGGCCCAGTGCAGGTCGAGCATGTGCAGCACGAGATCGAGGCTTTGCGGCTCCAGCGGCAGGACCTCCTGCGCCTCCACCACACGCGGCCGGGGGGTGAAGCCATCGGCCAGCCGCTCCCAATGCGCGGGCTGCCCGGTGATCAGGGCGGCGTCCTTAAACTCTCTGTTAACCATCCCGAGGCGATCCTGCACGTCCTCCGCCGCGACATCGTGGAGGAAGAGCTCTTCGCTCACGGCGCGGGCGCGGTTGCGGGCCAGCGCCGCGCGGTCGGTGAGGGAGCGGGTTTCGGGATTGGCGGCAGAGGCTGTCATGGGCGGGATTTAGGATGATCGCGGAGCGGTTACAATCGGTGCTGCACATGGTCTACCCGCCGCGCTGCCTGAATTGCGGCGGCATGGTGGACAGCGACTTCGGCCTCTGCGGGCCATGTTTCGCCGGGACATATTTCATCGGCGGGCTGACCTGCGAGACCTGCGGCACCCCCCTGCCGGGCGAGGCGGGCGGCGCGGCCGAGCATTGCGACGACTGCCTCGCCAGCGCCCGGCCCTGGACCATGGGCCGCGCGGCGCTGGTCTACCGCGAGACCGGGCGGCGGCTGGTGCTGGCGCTGAAACATGGCGACCGGCAGGATATCGTGCCCGCGGCGGCGCTCTGGATGGCCCGCGCCGCCCGTCCGCTGGTGCTGCCCGGGATGCTGGTCCTGCCGGTGCCGCTGCACTGGTCGCGGCGCCTGTCGCGCCGGTTCAACCAATCGGCGCTGCTGGCCCGCGCGCTGGCCCGGCACCTGAACCTCGACTACCGGCCGGAGCTGGCTCGCCGTGCGCGCCGTACCCCGGTGCTGGAGGGACTGGGCCGGGACGCGCGGCACGAGACGCTGTCGGGGGTCTTCGCCGCCGATCCGCGGCTCGCCGGGCAGCTTGAGGGGCGGCCGGTCCTGCTGGTGGACGACGTGATGACCTCGGGCGCCACTCTGGCGGCGCTGGCCGACACGCTCGCGGGGGCGGGCTACGGAGAGATTCGGGTCGTCACACTGGCGCGCGTTGCAAAGGACACCTAGATCCCTGACAATTCATCCGATCCAGGAGGACCCGTCGATGCAACCCGTCGAAATGTACACCACGCCCTATTGCGGCTTCTGCCTGATGGCCAAGCGGCTGCTGACCAAGAAGGGCGTCGAGTTCACCGAGATCGACGTCTCGGGCGACCCCGACCGCAAGGCCGAGATGATCCAGCGCGCCAATGGCGGTCGCACCGTGCCGCAGATCTTCGTGGGCGACACCCATGTGGGCGGCTGCGACGAGCTGATGGCGCTGGACCGTGGCGGCAAGCTCGACCCGCTGCTGAACGCGGCATGAAGGTCGCGCTGCTGCAGATCACCTCCTCAGACCAGCCGGAGGAGAACCTGGAGACCCTGCGCGGCCTGATCGCCGAGGCGGCGGAGGGCGGGGCGGAGTTCGTGCTGACCCCCGAAGTGTCGAACTGCGTCTCCACCAGCCGCACCCACCAGCGCGCGGTGCTGCATTACGAGGATGACGACCCGACGCTGGCCGGGCTGCGCGACGCCGCGAAGACGCATGGCGTCTGGCTGCTGATCGGCTCTCTCGCGCTGCTGACGCGGGACGATGACGGGCGCTTTGCCAACCGCTCCTTCCTGGTGCGCCCGGACGGGGAGATCGCGGCGCGCTACGACAAGATCCACATGTTCGACGTTGAGGTGACGCCGGAAGAGACCTACCGCGAATCCGATGGCTTCCGGCCCGGGACGCAGGCGGTGGTGGCGCAGACCGATTTCGGCCCGCTGGGCCTGACGGTCTGCTACGACATCCGCTTCCCGCATCTCTACCGCGCGCTGGCCCATGCGGGGGCGCGCATCCTCACCGTGCCGGCGGCCTTTTCCCCGGTCACCGGCGCCGCCCATTGGGAGCCGCTGCTGCGCGCCCGCGCGATCGAGACGGGCTGCTGGGTGCTGGCCCCGGCGCAGACCGGCAAGCATTCCGCCAGCCGCGGCAAGGAACGCAGCACCCACGGCCATTCCCTGGTCGTCGCCCCCTGGGGCGAGGTGGTGGCCGATGGCGGCACCCAGCCGGGCATCGTCTGGGCCGATCTGGAGGATGAGGCGGTGGAGGAGGCGCGCCGCCGCGTGCCCTCGCTGACCCATGACCGGGAGTTCGGCCTGCCGAAAACGCTGGCGGACGCGGCGGATGGCTGAGGACCAGGGGCTCGCCGTCGCGCTGTTCAGCGAGATCCTGACCGCCGACCAGCTCCTGCGCAACCGGCTGTCCAAGGTCCTGCCCAAGGGGATGGAGATCTCGCATTTCTCGGTGCTCAACCACCTTGCCCGCGGGGGCGAGAGGTCGCCCGCCCAGCTGGCGAAAAGCTTCCACGTCACCCGCGGCGCCATGACCAACACGCTGGGCAAGCTGGAGCTGGCGGGCTACGTCCACATCCGCCCGGACTGGGACGATGCGCGGCGCAAGATGGTGGCGATCAGCCCCGCCGGCATCCGCGCCCGCGACGTGGCGCTTGACGCGATCACCCCGATGATTTCCGAGCTGGTGGGAGAGCTGGGCCAGCCCAAGGTCCGCGCCGCCCTGCCCATCCTGCGCGAGCTGCGGGTCAAGCTGGAGGATGCCGGCGACACCCGCCGCTGACTTTTCGGCATGTCATCGAACACACGCCCCCTGCCAACACCTGCGTCATCCGACGTACAGGTCAGGCGGCCCGGGTGCTCGCCGTGACATAGTTCACCGACAGGTCGCGGGCCGACAGGCGCCATTGCCAGGTGACCGGGTTGAAGACAAAGCCCTTGCGGTCCACCGGCTCCAGCCCCGCGCGGGCGATCAGGTCGAACAGCTCGTCCGGGGTGATGAACTTGGCCCAGTCATGGGTCCCCTTGGGCAGCCAGCGCATCACCCATTCCGCCCCCACGATCGCCATGGCGAAACTCTTGGGATTGCGGTTGATGGTGGAGCAGACCATGAGCCCCCCGGGCTTCAGCAGGTCGTGGCAGGCGGTGAGATAGGCCAGCGGATCGGCCACATGCTCCACCACCTCCATGTTCAGCACCACGTCGAAGCGTTCGCCCTCGTCCACCAGCGCCTCGGCCGTGCCGTGGCGATAGTCGATCTCCAGCCCCGATTGCTGCGCATGGGTCGCCGCCACCGGGATGTTGCCCGCGGCGGCATCCACGCCCACCACCTCAGCCCCCAGCCGCGCCATGGGCTCGCAGAGCAGCCCGCCCCCGCAGCCGATATCGAGGATGCGCAGCCCGGCAAAGGGACGCTCGCCGGCAAGATCGCGGTCGAACTCCGCCGCGATCTGCGAACAGATGTAATCCAGACGGCAGGGGTTGAGCATGTGCAGGGGCTTGAACTTGCCCTGCGGATCCCACCACTCGGCCGCCATGGCCTCGAATTTGGCGATCTCGGCTGGATCCGTGGTATTGATCGTCGCGGTCATGGGCGCCACCTATGGTCTTTCGGGCCTGAAAGGCAATATAGATCGGACATGGACAAATACCTGGGTCAGAAGCGCGCAGCGCAATATCTCCACCCTCCGGGCGATCCCTATGACCAGCGGATGCTGGACGTGGGTCAGGGCCACAGTCTCTACGTGGAGCAATACGGAAACCCCGAGGGGATCCCGGTGGTCGTGCTGCACGGCGGGCCCGGCGGCGGCTGCAGCCCGGCGATGCGACGCTACTTCGACCCCGAGCGCTATCGCGTGGTGCTGTTCGACCAGCGCGGCTGCGGCCGATCCAAACCCCATGCCAGCGTGGAGGACAACACCACCTGGCACCTCGTGGCGGATATCGAGCTGATCCGCGAGACGCTGGGCATCGAGGCCTGGGTGGCCTTCGGTGGTTCCTGGGGCGCGACGCTGGCGCTGATCTACGCGCAGGCCCATCCCGAGCGGGTAACGCACCTGATCCTGCGCGGTGTCTTCCTTGCCACCGAGCCGGAGCTTCAGTGGTTCTACGGCGGCGGCGCCGGGCAATTCTGGCCCGAGACCTGGGACCGCTTCCGCTCGCTCATCCCCGAGGATGAACGCGACGACATGATCGGCGCCTATCACAAGCGCCTGTTCTCCGGCGACCTGCAGGAGGAAATCCGCCACGCCCGCGCCTGGGCGAGCTGGGAGAATGCGCTCGCCTCGGTGCAGTCGAACGGCGATGGCGGCGCGGCGGGGGGCGAATATTCCCGCGCCTTCGCCCGGCTGGAGAATCACTATTTCACCCACCGCGCCTTTCTCGACGAGGACACCGCGATCCTGTCGAACATGGACCGGATCGCCCATATCCCCGGCGTGATCGTGCAGGGCCGCTACGACATGATCTGCCCGCCCCGCCGCGCCTGGCAACTGGCGCAGGACTGGCCGCGGGCCGAGCTCAAGATGATCCGCGACGCGGGCCATGCCCTGTCCGAGCCCGGCATCAGCGCCGAGCTGGTGGCGACCATGGACCGGATCGCGGCCTCGTCATCGCCCGAGGCTTGAAGCGCGCCGCGCTCTCTGTCTTGATGAGGGGCGCGAGATTAAGAGGCTGCCGATGACACGGCTCGACCGCCGGAAACTGTTGACCCAGGGTGCCGCCGCCGCGGTGCTGGCCACGGCCGGCCTGCCTGCCGTGGCGCTGCCGAAATCCGGCGGGCTGCTGCGCGCGGCGCTGCCGGGTGCGGCCGGGGCCATGTCCTGGGACAGCCGCCGGCAATCGGGTCTCTTCATGATGGCCGCGGGCCACGGCGCCGTCTTCGACACGCTGACCGAGGTGGCGCCCGACGGCTCCCTGCGCGGCGAACTGGCCGAAAGCTGGGAAGCGGAGGGCGGCGCCGACCGCTGGCGCCTGCGCCTGCGCCGGGGCGTCACCTTTCACGACGGCCAGCCCTTCACCGCCCGAGACGTCACCGCCTCGCTGGCGCTGCATCGCGCGGGCTCCCCGGCTGCAGGCATCGTGGCGCAGATCGCCCGCATCCGCACGCTCGGCCCCCACGACCTGCGCATCGAGCTCACCGCACCCGATCCCGGCTTTCCCTACAAGCTGTCGGATTACCACCTGGTGATCTACCCGTCGGGCAATCTCGACACCGCCATGCGCGACGGCATCGGCACCGGGCTCTACCGGGTGGAGCATTTCGCGCCGGGCGAGCGCCTGCAGGCCCGCCGGGTGGAGGGGCATTACCGCGACCGCAGCGCCGGCTTCTTCGACGAGATCGCCTTTACCGCGCTCGACGATAGCGCCGCCCGCGCCGCCGCGCTGACCGACCGCCACGCCGACGCGACCGATGCCGAGATCACGCCGCGCGACGGCTTCACCCTGCGCGCGGTGCCAGGCCAGCGCCACGAGGGCCTGCCGCCCGAAACCGGCGCGCCGCCCTTCCGCGCCTCGCTGATCGCGACGCACCAGCGCCTTGCCGTGCCGCAGGTAGTGGGCAACCTCTGGCCCATGGACAATGCCCGCCTGGCCGAGCGCTGGTGGATGGCCTGACCGCGCGCTGACGCCGCTCCGCCCCCTGCATCTTGCGAAGAAACGGCCTCCGCCGCGCCATGGCCGGGCATAACGCGCGCCGGAAACGCCCGCGCCGCTCCCCCTTCATCTTGCCCGAAAAACTCCCGCCGGAGGCGCAGGGGGCCATGCCCGGCGAACGGCGGGCGGCGCCTCCACAGGCGCCGCCGCCGGTCAGTCCTAAACCCCTACAGCACGTAGCGGCTGAGATCGGTCGAGCGCGTCAACTCACCCAGGTTCTTCTCGACGAAGGCCGCGTCCACGGTCACGCTTTCGCCCGCCTTGTCCGGCGCGACAAAGGACAGCTCCTCGAACACCCGCTCCATCACGGTATAGAGCCGCCGGGCGCCGATGTTCTCCACGCTCTGGTTCACCTCCGCGGCGATGCGGGCCAGCGCGGCGATGCCGTCCTCGGAGAAGTCGACCGTCACCTGCTCGGTGCCCATGAGCGCGGTGTATTGCCGGGTCAGGGCGTTGTCGGTCTCGGTCAGGATGCGGACGAAATCCTCCTCCGTCAGCGCGCGCAGCTCCACCCGGATCGGCAGCCGGCCCTGAAGCTCGGGCAGCAGGTCCGAGGGCTTGGCGATGTGGAAGGCGCCCGAGGCGATGAAGAGGATGTGGTCGGTCCGGACCGGGCCGTGCTTGGTCGACACCGTCGTGCCCTCGATCAGCGGCAGCAGGTCGCGCTGCACCCCCTCGCGCGAGACGTCACCGCCGCGCGCATCGGTCCGGGCGCAGACCTTGTCGATCTCGTCGAGGAAGACGATGCCGTTCTCCTCGACCGAGCGGATCGCGCTGCGGTTCACCGTCTCGTCGTCCAGCAGCTTGTCCGCCTCTTCGCCGATCAGCACGTCATAGCTTTCCGAGACGGTCATCGACTTGCGCGTGGTCCGCCCGCCAAAGGCCTTCCCGAAGATGTCGCCGAGGTTCATCATCCCCATCTGGCCGCCGCCGGGCTGGCCGGGGATGTCCATCTGCGGGAAGGGCGAAGAGCTGTCCTGCACGTCGAGCTCGATCACCGTGTCGTCCAGTTCCCCGGCGCGCAGCTTCTTGCGGAACATCTCGCGCGTGCCCTCGCGGGCATCCTCGCCGGCGATGGCGCTGATCACCCGGTCCTCGGCGGATTGCTGGGCGCGGGACTTGACCTCCTCGCGCATGTGTTCGCGAGTCATGGCGATGGAGCTGTCGACGAGGTCGCGCACGATCTGCTCCACGTCGCGGCCGACATAGCCCACCTCGGTGAACTTGGTGGCCTCCACCTTGATGAAGGGCGCGCGGGCGAGTTTCGCCAGGCGGCGCGAGATCTCGGTCTTGCCGACACCGGTGGGGCCGATCATCAGGATGTTCTTGGGATAGATCTCCTCGCGCATGCCGGTATCCAGCTGGCGGCGGCGCCAGCGGCTGCGCAGGGCCACGGCCACGGCGCGCTTGGCGTCCTTCTGGCCGATGATGAAACGGTCGAGTTCCGAGACGATTTCACGGGGGGTGAGGTCGGTCATGCGGGGCCTCTCAATGTGCGGGTGGCAGGTAGGCGCGCAGCCGGCCAAGCGGCAGGGCGCGCAGGATAGCGGCGCGGATCGGCGCCCAGAAGGCACCGAGCAGCACGAGGAAGACGCCGAGCGACAGGATCAGCCAGCCGAAGTTGCGTCCCTCGGTCACCGGGTAGAGCGTGGTGATGACCCCGACGACATAGGCGATCGCGGCCAGCAGGAAGGACCGGCGGTCGATCACCACGGCAATCACCGCGAAGACGGCCATCACCGCGAACAGGGTCGAGGTCGCGCCGTCCGCGGTCGACAGCAGCGACAGGGCGACGGTGTTGACGATCATCGGCGAGGCCACGAGGTGCAGCCAGAACCCCTGCGAGGCGCGGCGCGTCACGCGATAGGGATCCGAGCCGTCGAACATCATGGCCACGGCAAAGGTCGCCAGCCCCAGCGCCAAGGTGATCCAGGCAAAGCTGCCCTCGGCGGAAAAGACGAAGATGTCGCGGAAGCTTTCGGGCGTGCCCGAGCGGGTGGCGGCGGCCAGCAGCGCCGTGGCGAACAGCCCCAGCGCCACGACCGCCAGCGCGAAGGGCACCTTGAAGCGCAGCCAGAAGACCAGCACCCCGGCGACGGTCAGCAGGCAGGGCCAGATCAGGCTGGCGTAATCCTCCTGCGCGATCATGAAGAACTGCGCCAGCCAGTTGCCGAAGCCGAAGGCCACGGCGGCGGTGAACAGCAGGGTCAGCAGGATCGCCGGGCCGATCATCCGGCGGTGGCGGATGAAGTATTCCGACATCAGCCAGATGAAGGCGGCGGAGGCGGTGCTGATCCACAGCAGCGCGGTCTGCCAGATCTCCAGCCGGTCGGCCACGTACCACGAGACCACGCCGACCCAGCCGGTGGCGAGGATCACGAGCCCCACCATGATGAAGATCTCGTTGAACCCGCGGAACAGCTCGAAGGGTTCGTCGCCGCGCGACAGGTCCTCGCGCGCGCCGCGGCGGCTATGGGCCATGGCGGTCAGCCCGGCGGCCTGCTTTTCCGTCAGGACGCCGGCGCCGACAGCGGCGCGAAGGTCCGCTTCCTCGATCACCCGATGGTTTCCAGCGTCAGGTTGCCGTTGGTGTAGACACAGATGTCCGATGCGATCTCCATCGCCGTGCGGGCGATTTCCTCGGCCGACTTGTCGCTGTCCATCAGCCCCCGGGCCGCGGCCAGCGCGTAGTTCCCGCCCGACCCGATGGCGGTGACGTTATGCTCGGGCTCAAGCACGTCGCCCGCGCCGGTGATCACCAGCAGCGCGTCGCCGTCGGTCACGATCAGCATCGCCTCGAGCTTTTGCAGGTACTTGTCGGTGCGCCAGTCCTTGGCCAGCTCGACGGAGGCCCGCATCAGCTGGCCGGGCGCCGCCTCCAGCTTGGTCTCAAGCCGTTCCAGCAGGGCGAAGGCGTCAGCGGTCGAGCCGGCAAAGCCCGCGACCACGTCGTAGCCGCCGGGGCTGATGCGGCGCACCTTGCGCGCGGTGCCCTTGATGACGGTATCGCCAAGGCTGACCTGGCCGTCGCCGGCGACCACCACCTTGCCGTCCTTCTTCACCCCGATGATCGTGGTGCCGTGCCAGCCGGGGAAGTCGCTCTTGGCCATAAGTCTCTCCTTTGCGTGCCGGGGCTATATGTAAGCTTGCAGCCCAAGTCACAAGGGGCGCGGCCGTTCCCCGCCGTTGTGGAGAGGGGCCGGCGCGCATAGGATCGCGCCCCATGAGCCCGCCCCGCGATGTCTGCCTCTACCTCAATCCCGGCACGCGCGGTCGGCTGGAGAGCGGCCGCCACGGCTTCCTGTCCAAGGTGATCTCGGTGCTTGAGGCGGCGGGCTGGCGCTGGCGCATCGCGGAGGACAGCGCGGCGGCGCGGCGGGCCAGTGCGGATGATCCGGGCCACGCGATCTTTCACATGGCCGAGCCCACCCATCCCCGCGCGGTGACCGTCCGCCGGGTCTATCACTACCCGTTCTGGCAGATCGAGGGCACCGCCCGCCGCTGGGACTGGGACGTGGCGCGCGATCCCTTCCCGGCCGGAGAGGTGAACCGCAAGGCCGCCGACCGCTTCCTCGGCTTCTGGCAGCAGCGGCTGTTCGGTGAGGGGCCCATGCGGGCCCGCCGCGACGGGCTAACCTACGTGGCGCTGCAAGGGCGGCTCCGTGATCACCGCTCCTTCCAGTCCTGCGCGCCAATGGAGATGCTGGAGCATGTGCCGGCGCATCGTCCCGGCCCGATCCTCGCCGCGCTGCATCCGAAGGAGGAATATTCCTCGGACGACCTGCAAGCACTGGAGGATCTCGCCCGCCGCTTCCCTCGGCTCACCGTCCGGACCGGCGGCATGGAGGCCGCGCTGGAGGTCTGCGACATGGTGGTGACGCAGAATTCCTCTGCCGCCTTCAACGGGTATTTCTTCGGGAAACCGGCGGTGCTGTTTGCCGGGATCGACTTCCACCACATCGCGTCCAACGTGGCGGATCTCGGCGTGGCAGAGGCGTTCCGTCAGGCGGAGGCGTCGCGCCCCGACTACGCGGGCTACCTGCACTGGTTCTGGCAGCAGCGCGCGATCAACGCGGGGCGCGAGGATGCGGAGGCGCGGATCGCGCAGCGCCTCCGCCGGTTCGGCTGGGACCTCTAGGCGGCGTAGCCCTCGATCACCCGGCCAAGGTGATGGTCCGTATCGCCCAGCTGGTGGTCCAGCATGACCAGCCGCTTGGCGTAGTGCGACACCGGGTATTCCCATGTCATCGCGATGCCGCCATGCATCTGGATGGCTTCCTCGGCAACCAGCCGCGCCGCCTCGCCGATCAGCGCCTTGGTCATGGCGGCAAAGCGCCCGGCCTCGGGCCCGTCCAGCTCGGACGCCAGCTTGATCACCATGGACCGCGCCTGCTCGATCTCGGTCAGCATGTCCACCGCGCGGTGCTGCAGCACCTGGAACTTGCCGATCGGCACGCCGAACTGCTTGCGCTGCTTCATGTAATCCACGGTGATCGCGTGGGTGACCTCCATCAGCCCCACCGCCTCGGAACACAGCGCCAGCACGCCCGCGTTCTGCGCATCGGCCAGCGCGTCGCCCGCATCGGCCATCAGCAGCTTCGCGGGGGTCGCGTCCAGCATCAGCTCCGCCGCGCCGCCGCCATCCATCATGCCGTAGGTGACGGTCTGGGCGTCCCCGGCCTGCACCTCGAACAGCGCCGGTTTGCCGTTGAGCATCGCCGCGACGAGGAAGACCTGCGCCGCCTGCCCGCCATAGACGGCCGTCTTGCGGCCCGACAGGACATGCCCGTCGCCCTTCGCCTCGGCCGTGGCGGCCATGTCGGCGGGGTCGTAGGGCGCGTCCAGCTCGTCCACGGCGACGGCATGGATCACCTCGCCCGACAGCAGCGGTTCCATGTCACCGCCCGCGGCACCCAGCAGCCGGGCTGCCATGAGCGAGCCCAGCACCGGCTCGGGGCAGAGCGCGCGGCCCAGTTCCTCGAACACCACGGAGATGTCGAAACCCTGGCCGCCGAAACCGCCCTTGTCCTCGGGCGCCAGCGCGAACAGCGCCCCCAGCTCGGCCAGCTCGGCCCATTTCGCGGGGTCGTGGTAGGGCGTCTCGTAGGCGACCTTGTTGCGGTGCTCCATCCCGTACTTGTCGGAGAGATAGCGGGACAGCGTGTCCTTCAGCATCCGCCGGTCATCGGTCAGCGTGAAATCCATGGCTCACATCTCCAGCATGGTCTTGGTCAGGATGTTGCGCTGAATCTCGTTAGACCCGCCGAAGATGGAGGTCTTGCGATTGTTGAAATAGCGCGCGGCGTTGTGGGCCGTGTCCGGCGGGCCGAAGACGATGTTGCCGTCCGAGACATGGCCCGGAAAGGGTGCCGCGGCGGGGCCCAGCGCCCGGCGGGCCAGATCGCGCAGCTCCTGGTGGATGACCGTGCCCTTGATCTTGAGGATCGAGGTCTCCGGCCCCGGCGCGCCCTGGCTCTGCGCCTGGAAGAGCATCCGGAGGTTGGTGATCTTCATCGCCTCCAGCTGGATCTCGGCCCGGGCGATCCGTGCCGCGAAAAGCGGGTTCTCGATCAGCGGGCGGCCGCCGCGCTTGACCTTGCGCGCCAGCGCCTTGACCTCTTCCAGCGCCTGCATGGAAAAACCCACGCCGGCGATGTTGGTCCGCTCATGGGTCAGCAGGTACTTGGCGATCGTCCAGCCCTTGTTCTCCTCGCCGACGAGGTTCTCGGCCGGCACCTTCACGTCGGTGAAGAAGACCTCGTTCACCTCGTGCCCGCCCTCGATCAGCTTGATCGGCCGCATCTCGATGCCCGGCGTGTCGAGGTCCACGAGGATGAAGGAAATCCCCTCCTGCGGCTTGCCCTCGGTCGAGGTCCGGACAAGGCAGAAGATCTTGTTGGCGTGCTGGCCCAGCGTGGTCCAGGTCTTCTGCCCGTTGATGACGTAGTGATCCCCCTCGCGCACCGCGCGGGTCTTGAGGCTGGCAAGGTCGGACCCCGCGCCCGGCTCCGAATAGCCCTGGCACCACCAGTCGTCGCCGCTCAGGATGCGGGGCAGGTAGTGGTCCTGCTGCTCCTTCGACCCGAAGGCCTGAAGAACCGGGCCCAGCATGCTCAGCCCGAAGGGCACGATGCGCGGGGCATAGGCGCGGCAGCATTCCTCCTCGAAGATGTGCCGCTCCACCGGCGTCCAGCCGGGGCCGCCGAATTCCACCGGCCAGGTCGTCGCCAGCCAGCCCTTGGAATTGAGCAGCGCATGCCAGCGCTCCATCATCTCCTTGGTCAGACCGTCCCCCGCGCGGCCCGCCTCGGCGATGTCCGCGGGCAGGTTGTCGGCCAGCCATTCGCGCACTTCCTGCTGGAATGCGCGCTCCTCCTCGGAATAGCTGAGTTCCATCTCACCGCTCCTTGTTGAGATCGTCGAAGGTCCGCCCGTCCTGCGCCATCTGCCGCAGAAGCTCCGGCACCTGCCAGTAATGCGCATCCTCCTGCGCGTAGGTCTCGATCCGCTTGACCAGCTCGGCCGCGCCGATCCGGTCGGCGTAGTGCAGCGGCCCGCCGCGGAACCGGGGGAAGCCGTAGCCGAACAGGAAGACCGCATCGACGTCGACAGGGCGCAGCGCGGTGCCGTCCTCCACCACGCGGGTCGCCTCGGCGATCATGGCGGTCATGTAGCGGTCGATGATTTCCTGGTCGGTGAAGCTGCGGGGCGTGATGCCCTTTTCCTCGCGCTCCGCCTCGATGAACTTTTCCACCTCGGGGTTGGGCGAGATCTCCTTGACCTCGTAGACGTAGAAGCCCTTGCCGGTCTTGCGCCCGTACCAGCCCTGTTCGCAGACCCGGTCGGAGACCTCGACGTACCGCTCCTCCGCGGGCCGGGTCGGCGCCTTGCGCTTGCGGCTGGCCCAGCCGATGTCGAGCCCGGCCAGATCGCCCACCTTGAAGGGCCCCATGGCGAACCCGAACTCTTCCAGCGCCGCGTCGATCTGCTGGGGCGAGGCGCCGTCCAGCATCATGTAATCGGCCGACTTGCGATAATGGGCGAGGATGCGGTTGCCGATGAAGCCGTCGCAGACGCCTGCGCGCACCGCCACCTTCTTGAGCTTCTTGCCCAGCGCGAAGCCCGTGGCCACAACCTCGGGCGCGGTCTTGTCGGCGACCACGACCTCGAGCAGCCGCATCACATGGGCGGGCGAGAAGAAGTGCAGGCCCAGCACGTCCTCGGGGCGAGAGGTGGCCTGCGCGATCTCGTTCACGTCGAGGTAGGAGGTGTTCGATGCCAGAACCGCGCCCTGCTTGCAGATGCCGTCGAGCTTGCCGAAGATGTCCTTCTTGACGCCCATGTCCTCGAAGACCGCCTCGATCACGAGGTCCGCGTCGGCGAGGCTTTCCATCTCGAGCGAGGGGGTCAGCCGGCCCAGCGTCTGGTCCCGCTTGTTGGCCTTGAGCTTGCCGCGCTTCACCGCGCCGTCGATATTGCCGGTGATGGTGGAGATGCCGCGGTCCAGCCCGTCCTGCTGCACCTCGATCAGCGTGACCTCAAGCCCCGCCAGCAGCGCCGAGGTGGCGATGCCCGAACCCATGGTGCCACCGCCGATGACGCCGATCTTCGTCACCTCGCGCGGGGTCTCGGATTTCTCCGGCACGTTGGCGACCGCACGTTCGGCAAAGAAGGCGTGGATCAGCCCGGCGCGCTGCGGGGTATCCATGCAGTCGCGGAACTTCTGACGCTCGAATTTCAGACCCTCGGCCATGGGCAGGCGGGTCGCCGCCTCCACGCATTCGACGCAGCGATGCGGGGCAAAGAGGTTGGGCGCGGTTTTCGCCAGCCGCTCGGCCTCGGCACGGATCAGGTCGGGGTCGGGGGCCAGGTCGATCTGGTCGGTGCGCCGGGTGGGCAGCGTGCCGCCGAGGACCTCGGCCGCCATCCTCACGGCCACCTCGCGCGGGTCGCCGGAGTCCAGCCGGTCGATGATGCCCAGATCCAGCGCCTCCTGCGCGGCGACCTGCCGGCCCGAGACGATGATGTCGAGCGCCGGTTTCAGCCCGGTCAGCCGCGGCAGCCGCTGGGTGCCGCCGGCGCCGGGCAGCACGCCCAGCGTGACTTCGGGCAGGCCGACGCGCAACCCTTCGATGCCGACGCGGGCGTGGGAGGCCAGGCCCAGCTCCAGCCCGCCGCCCAGCGCGGTGCCGTGCATGACGGCCACGACGGGCACGGGGCTTTGTTCGATCACGTTGTAGACGTCGGGCAGGTGCGGCTCCTGCGGGGGCTTGCCGAATTCGCGGATATCGGCGCCCGCGACGAAGGTGCGCCCGGCGCAATAGACCACGATGACCCTGGCTTTGCGGTCGGCCAGCACCTGCTCCACCGAGGATTTGAGCGCCTGCCGGACCGCCTGCGAGGTGGCGTTGACCGGCGGGTTGTCGATGCGGATCAGCGCGACCTCCCCCTCGGCCTCGATGGTGACGGGTGCGGCTTTGGTGCTGTCGGTCATCTGTCGGTCCTCCCTGGCCTCGGGTCCCTGAATAGCCCCGGATCGGCAGGAGTCCTACAGCCAGTTTCGGAAACCGTCAATTTTTCGGAAAGGTCGTCCGCAATGCGGAATTACGCCGCCGCTGGTGTCAGTCCCGGTCGGTCTGCGCGGCGCCGTAGCGGGCCAGGAAGGTCTCTACCGCGCCGCGCGCCGCGCGATCGATCTCGGCCTCGGAAAAGCTGGTCTTCACGCCGAAGATCGACTTGGCCCAGAGCGTGGCCTTGCACAGCTCGCCGAATTGCTCGGCCGCGAGGTCCAGGTCCTCGACCCGCAGCTCGCCCCGGTCGCGGGCGGCGGCGAGATATGCCTTGGTGCGTTCGCGCCCCAGCTCCGGCCCGCAGGCGTAGAAGTGGCGCCCCAGTTCCGGGAAGCGGTCCGCCTCGGCCACGCAGATGCGGAAGACGCGCTGCGCGAAGCCGGAGACGAGGAAGCGGGTCAGGCTGCGCGCCACTTCGGGCAGGACCTGCGCGGGCGGCGCGTTCTGGTCGATCCGCGCCAGCGTCTCCTGCGCCATCTTCTCGCATTCCTGGCGGGCGACCTCGAAGAACAGGCTCTGCTTGTCGGGGAAATAGGCGTAGAGCGTCGCCTTGGAGACCCCGGCCTCGCGCGCGATGTCGTCCACCGAGGCGACGCCGAACCCGTCCCGCAGGAACACCTTGCGCGCCCCCTCGAGCACCTGGGCGAATTTCCGTCCCCTGCGGATCGGCTGCATCGTGACATTCATCAGAAGTCCTCCGGTTTCTGCATATATGGTCGGCTTCCGGAACGGCAACCGCCCCGCCCGCTTGTGCTTTCCAACGAAGTCACTACGATTAGAACAATTCTAACCTGTACCTTTTCGCAGCCGGGTTGCCATGTCCTACCTGACCTCTCGCCGCCGCTTCTCCGACCTGTCCGAACAGGAAATCCTCGCGCTGGCCATCTCCTCGGAAGAGGACGATGCCCGCATCTACCGGATGTATGCCGACCGGCTGCGCGCCGATTACCCAGGCAGCGCGCGGGTCTTCGAGGGCATGGCGGAAGAGGAGGATCACCACCGCCAGGCGCTGATCGACCTGCACCAGGCGCGGTTCGGCGGGACCATCCCGCTGATCCGGCGGGAACACGTGGCGGGCTACTACGCCAGGCGGCCGGTCTGGCTGGTGAAAAGCCTCGGGCTGGAGCGGATGCGCGCCGAGGCGGAGGCGATGGAGCGCGACGCGGAACGCTTCTACCTCAAGGCGGCGGCGCGGACCCAGGACCCGGAGACCCGCCGCCTGCTCGGCGACCTCGCCGCGGCCGAAGGCGAGCACCACCACCGCGCGGAGGAGCTGGAGGACCGGCATCTCGACGGCGGCACGCGCAGCAAGGAGGCCGGCACCGAGCGGCGGCAATTCCTGCTGACCTGGGTGCAGCCGGGGCTGGCCGGGCTGATGGACGGCTCGGTCTCGACCCTGGCGCCGATCTTTGCCACCGCCTTTGCCACCCATGACACCTGGACCACTTTCCTCGTCGGTCTCGCGGCAAGCGTCGGCGCGGGGATCTCCATGGGCTTCACCGAGGCGGCCTCGGATGACGGGGAGCTGTCAGGCCGCGGCTCGCCGCTGAAGCGCGGCATCGCCTCGGGGGTGATGACGGCGGCGGGCGGGCTGGGCCATGCGCTGCCCTACCTGATCCCGCATTTCTGGACCGCGACCGCGGTGGCGGTGATGGTCGTCTTCGTCGAGCTCTGGGCGATCGCCGCGATCCAGAACCGCTACATGGACACGCCGTTCCTGCGCGCGGCCTTCCAGGTGGTGCTGGGCGGCGCGCTGGTCTTCGCGGCCGGGGTGCTGATCGGCAGCGGCTAGGCGGGCCTCGGCGGCGGGACAGCAGGGGCTCTGCCCCTCGGCCTTCGGCCTCACCCCGGGATATTTATGGTCAGAAGAAGCGGGGGCGGCGGGCCGGGGTGGCAGATTGACCGCGTCCGGGGGCGTGGTAAGGGGAGGGATGTTCGACGTCTTTCTCAAGACCCTCCCCTTTTTCGCGATCATCGGCCTGGGCTACGGCGCGGCGCGCGCGCGGCTGTTCCCCGAAGAGGCGACGGGCTGGCTGACGCGCTTCGTCTTCTATTTCGCGCTGTCGGCGATGCTGTTCCGCTTTGCCGCGGAGCTGTCCCTGCGCGAGGTCTTCGACGGGCGGCTGGTGCTGGCCTATCTCTGCGCCTCGCTGACGCTCTATGCCGTGGCGGGCGCGGTGGCGCTGGCGCGGCGCCGCCCGCTGGAGGAGGCGGCGGTGGAGGCGCAATGCGCGGTCAGCGGCAATACCGGGTTCCTGGGCGTGCCGATGCTGACGCTGCTGCTGGGCCCGGCGGCGATCGGGCCGGTGATGATGGTGCTGGCGGTCGACATGATCGTCTTCGGCAGCCTGATCGTGATCCTGATCACCGGCTCGCGCGACGGGCGGATGAGCCCGCGCATCCTGGCCACCGTCGGCTCGGGGTTGATCCGCAACCCGATGATCCTGTCGATCTCCCTGGGGTTCCTCTGGGCCTGGACCGGGCGCGACCTGCCAGGCCCGGCGCTGGAATTCCTGTCGCTGCTGGGGGCGGCGGCGACGCCCGGGGCGCTGTTCGCCATCGGCGCCTCGCTGGCCTCGAAGAGCGCCGAGCGGATGGGCGTCGCGGGCTGGCTGAGCGCCGCCAAGCTGGCGCTGCACCCGGCGCTGGTGGCCCTGGCGGCGCTGGCCTTCGGGGTGGCGGCCTATCCGGCGGGAGTGATGATCGCCGCGGCGGCGCTGCCGGTGGCGGGCAACGTCTTCATGCTGGCGCAGCATTACGGGGTGGCGCCGCAGCGGGTCTCGGCCTCCATCCTCGTCTCCACCGCGTTCAGCATCCTGACCCTGCCCGCGATCATCGCCTGGGTGGGCGGCTGACGCCGCTCGACGGTTGCGGAGCGGGGGCCGCGCCGCTTAGACAGGGGCGGCGGCAAGCGATGGAGAGGGCCATGGAAACGATTGCGGAAAACCGGTGCTTCGGCGGCGAGCAGGGCGTGCATCGCCATCGCTCGGAGGCCTGCGGCGGCGACATGACCTTCGGGCTGTTCCTGCCGGACGAGGCGCGGGACGGTCCGGTGCCGGTGCTGTGGGTCCTCGCGGGGCTGACCTGCACCCACGAGAACGCGATGACCAAGGCCGCGGCGCAGGGCTGGGCCGCGGAACAGGGGATTGCGCTGGTCTTTCCCGACACCTCGCCGCGGGGCGAGGACGTGGCCGACGACGAGGCCTTCGACCTGGGAAAGGGCGCCGGTTTCTACGTCAATGCCACCGAGGCCCCCTGGGCGCCGCATTTCCGCATGTGGGATTACATTGCCAAGGAGCTGCCCGCGCTGCTGGAGGCGGAATTCCCGCTCGACATGGCGCGGCAGGCGATCACCGGGCATTCCATGGGCGGCCACGGGGCGCTGACGCTGGCGATGTCGCTGCCCGGGCGCTTCCGCTCGGTTTCCGCCTTCGCGCCGATCGCGCATCCGACGCAGAGCGATTGGGGCCGCAAGCAGTTCGCGGCCTATCTCGGGGCGGACGAAAGCCGCTGGGCGGCGCACGATGCGACGCTTCTGATGCGGGACAAGGGCTTTGACGGGCCGGTACTGATCGACCAGGGCGCGGACGACCAGTTCCTCGACCTGCTGAAACCCGAGGCGCTGGCCGAGGCCATGGCGACGCGGCGGCAGGACGGGGCCTTCCGGATGCAGAAGGGCTATGATCATTCCTATTTCTTCATCTCGACCTTCATGGAGGATCACGTCTCCTTCCATGCCGAGGCGCTTTACGCCGATGCGCGGTAGAGCGGGGAGATGACGCTTTACGTCGATGCCGATGCCTGCCCGGTCCGGGCCGAGGCGGAAAAGGTGGCGACCCGGCTGGGCGAGCCGGTCAAGATGGTCTGCGACGGCGGGCTGCGGCCCTCGGCCAATCCGCTGGTGGAGGTGGTCTTCGTCACCGAGGGGCCGGATGCCGCGGACATGTGGATCGCCGAGCGCTGCGGCCCGGGCGACGTGGTGGTGACCAATGACATCCCGCTGGCGGCCCGGGCGGTGGAGGCCGGGGCGCTGGTGATCAAGCCCGATGGCGAGCGGCTGAGCGCGGCCAACGTGGGCAACGCGCTGGCCACCCGCGACCTGATGGCCGACCTGCGCGCCGCCGACCCTTTCCGCCAGGGCGGCGGCCGGGCCTTTTCCCGCGCCGACAGGGCGCGGTTCCTCGACGGGCTGGACCGGGCGCTGCGGGCGGCGAAACAGGCCTGACGCGACTCGGCTGGGAGAAATACCAGCATGGCGCGCACCGCGGTGAAATAAATCCGCTCCGGGCGCCCTCCGCACCCTCCCGCCATGTTCACAGCAGGTATTTCAAGCTCTAACATTTCGCAAAATTCCCAACGAGGCGAGTGCAGGCGAGAATGGCGATACCGATGATACCCTTCGCCGAGGGCGAGGCGCGGCTCGACTGGCTGGACCTGACCGCTGCGCTGGATGCCGGGCACGACCTGCCGCGCGCGGAGATCACAGACGGATTCCTCTATCGCGGCGACGACACGCTGCTCAATCGCGGGGCCTGGATCGACGGGCTGGGGCTGGCGGTGAAATCGGCCACCATCTTTCCGGGCAACCCGAAGGCCGGAAAGCCGATGGTGAACGGCGCGGTCAGCCTGTTTTCCGACACGGACGGCACGCTGGAGGCGCTGGTGGATTTCCACCTTGTGACCAAGTGGAAGACCGCCGGGGATTCCCTCTGCGGCGCGCTCAAGCTCGCGCGGCGGGACAGCCGCGAGATCCTGATCGTCGGCGCCGGCACGGTGGGCCATTCGCTGGTAGAGGCCTATGGCGCGGGCTTCCCGGGCGCGCGCTTCACCGTGTGGAACCGCACGGCGTCCAAGGCGCATGACATGGCCGCCGAGATCCCGGGCCTGCGCGTGGCCGAGGACCTCGAGGCGGCGGTGAAGGCGGCCGACATCATCTGCTGCGCCACCATGTCCACCGAGCCGGTGATCCGCGGCGACTGGCTGCAGCCCGGCCAGCACCTGGACCTGATCGGCGCCTACCGCCCCGACATGCGCGAAGCCGACGACCGCGCGCTGGAGCGGGCGCGGATCTTCGTCGACAGCTACGATACCACGCTGGGCCATATCGGCGAGATGAAAATCCCGCTGGAAAGCGGCGCGCTGACCCGCGACCGGGTGCTGGCGGATTACTACGAGGCCGGGGCGATGCGGCGCGGCTCCGACGACGAGATCACGCTGTTCAAGAATGGCGGCGGCGCCCATCTGGACCTGATGACGGCCCGATACATACTCGAGGCCTGGCGGTCATGATCGCCTGGGTCGCCCTGATAGCGCTGGTGATCGCGGCGCCTTTCGGGGTGGAGGCCTTTCGCAGCCCGATGTCCGAGGAGGTCCGCGCCGGGGCGCCGGGCCGCTTTGCGCCGCTGTCGCAGGGCACCACGCATTACCGCTGGATCGGTCCCACGCGCGGGCCGATCGCGGTCTGCGTCCATGGCCTGACCACCCCGTCCTTCGTCTGGGAAGGCATGGCCCGGCAGCTGTCCGAAGCGGGCTACCGGGTGCTGATCTACGACCTTTACGGGCGGGGCTATTCCGACCGGCCGCCGGGCCGGCAGAACCGCGACTTCTTCCTGCGCCAGCTCGACGACTTGCTGGGCAACCAGGGAATCGAGGACGATTTCACCCTGATCGGCTATTCCATGGGCGGCGCCATCGCCACCGCCTTTGCCGAGGCCAATCCCGGCCGCCTGCGCCAGCTGATCCTGATCGCGCCGGCCGGCATCCGCATCACGGTCGGCCCGACGATGCGCATCGTCCGCGACATTCCCCTGCTGGGCGACTGGCTGGCGCTGACCTTCTTCCCGCACAGCCACCGCAAGGCGACCGAGGCAGAGCGATCCCTGCCCTCCGCCGTGCCTGACATCGTCGACCGCCAGCAGGCAGAGCTGCGCTGGCGCGGCTATATCCCCGCGGTGGTCTCGTCCCTGCGCGGGATCCTCGCCGGCGACCAGCAGCAGGCGCATCGCAGCCTCGCGCAATCCGATCTGCCGGTCACCGCGATCTGGGCCCGCGAGGACCGGATGATCCCGATCCGGGCGATGGGCGACCTGGCGCAATGGAACCGGACCGCGCTCCACGAGGTGATCAACGGCGCCGGGCACGGCCTGCCCTACACCCATACACGGGAAGTCGTGACCGCGATGCTCGAACTCGGCCGCTGAGCCGGGACCCCGAGGCTCAGGCCGGCAGGCCCACGGCGCCGCGGTTTTCCCGCACCGGCAGGTGGACGATTGCCGACAGCGCCCCCACCGCGACGCCGATCCACCAGACCAGCGTGTAATCGCCGTAGATGTCGTACATCTTGCCGCCCAGCCAGACGCCCACGAAGCCGCCCAGCTGGTGGCTGAAGAAGACGATGCCGTAAAGCGTGCCCATGTAGCGCAGCCCGTAGAGATGCGCGACCAGCCCCGAGGTCAGCGGCACCGTGGCCAGCCACAGCGCCCCCATCCCGGCCGAGAAGATCAGCACGCTGGCCGGGGTGATCGGCATCAGGATGAACCACGAGGCCAGCAGCGTGCGCCCCACATAGATCCCGGCCAGCAGGTATTTCTTGGGGAAATGGTTGCCCAGCCAGCCGGCCAGCAGCGTGCCCCCGATGTTGAACAGCCCGATGAAGGAGATCGACACCGCCCCCAGCGCCGAGGTCGTGGTGATCCCCAGCTGGTGCAGGATGCCGCCCGCCATGATCGGCCCGCAAAGCTCGGTCACCAGCGCCGGGAAATGCGCCGTGACGAAGGCCAGCTGGTAGCCGCAGGAAAAGAAGCCGATGAAGATCAGCGCGAAGGACGGGTCGCGGAAGGCGCGGGTCAGGATCTCGCCCATGCTCTCCTCCAGCTCGCCGCGCGACACCGGCTGCGGCGCGCGCATCAGCGGCAGCAGCGCCAGCACCGCGACGATCAGCGCCGCGAAGGTGACGAAGACCATCTGCCAGGACATGAAGCCCAGCAGGTATTCCGCCACCGGCGCGCCGAAGATCTGCCCCGCCGACCCGGCCGCCGTGGCGATGGCCAGCGACATGGACCGGTTGGCGTCCGAGCTGGCGCGGCCCACCACGGCGAGGATCACGCCGAAGCCGGTGCCGGCGATGCCGAAGCCCACCAGCACCTCGTAGGCCTGCAGCGCGACGGGCGTGGTCGCCCCCGAGGACAGCAGCAGCCCGCCCGCATAGACCAGCGCGCCGAGGATGATTGCCTTGCGGTCGCCGATCTTCTCGGCCAGCGCGCCAAAGATCGGCTGGCCGATGCCCCAGAACAGGTTCTGCAGTGCGATCGCCAGGGAGAACTCGCTCCGCAGCCAGCCGAATTCCTCGGCGATGGGGATCTGGAACACGCCGAAGGAGGCGCGGATCGCGAAGCTCACGAGGATGATCGCGCAGCCGACCAGCAGCACGGGCGTGAAAAGCGGGGTTTTGGTCATCGGGCGGGCCTCCGGCAATCGCGCGCAGGATTGGTCAGAAGACCTGCCGCGTCAATTCGTCTTTGGTGCGGCGCCTCATGCCGGATGGTGATGGCAGGTGGCGAAGGCCTTCCACCGCCCCGCTCCCTCGCTTCCCCCGGTCGGCGGGATCGCCTAGGGTCCGGGCTTCGGGACCGGGACGGGGACGGGGACGGCGATGCAGGCAGGGGCCAGAGGGCTGGGCGTGGCGGCGGTGCTGGGGGCGGCGATGCTCTGGGGCAGTACCGGCACGCTGCAGGCGCTGCTGCCCGCCGCGCGCGATCCGCTGGTGGTGGGCGCGCTGCGGCTGCTCGTCGGGGCGCTGACCCTTCTGGCCATCGCGGCGCTGCACGGCCCCTCGCGCCGGGCGCTGGCCGGGCTGCGCGCGCCCTGGCTGCTGGCGGCCGGGGGGGCCATGGCGGCCTACAACCTGCTCTTCTTCCGCGCCGTGCTCGACGTGGGCGTGGGCATCGGCACCGCGCTCACCATCGGCTCGGCCCCCGTCTGGGTCCTGCTGTGGGAGCTTGCGCGCCACCGCCGCCTGCCACGCGGGCTGCGGCTGCTGGGCCAGGCCATTTGCATCGCGGGCGCCACGATCCTCGCCATGGCGGGCCAGGCGCTCGACGCCTCCGCCCCCGGGATCGCCGCGGCCCTGCTGTCGGGCGCGGCCTATGCAGGCTACTCTCTGCTGACCTCGCGCTTCGGCGGCGATGCCCCGCCCGCCGCCATCGCCGCCGCCACTTTCGGCACCGCGGCGCTGCTCACTCTGCCGGTGCTGGCGCTCCGCCCGCTCGGCTGGGCGCTGGCGCCCGGGGCCTGGCCCTGGCTGCTGATGCTCGGCATGGTCTCCACCGGCCTGAGCTACGCGCTCTATACCTACGGGCTGCGCCTCGTGGCCGCCGGCACCGCCGTGACCCTGGCCCTGGCCGAGCCGCTGACCGCCTGGATCCTCGCCACCGTCATCGTCGGCGAACCGGTCACCGCGCCAAAGCTCGCCGGCGCGCTGCTGCTGATCGCCGGGCTGCTGCTGGTCACCGCCATCCCCGCCCGCCGCAGGGCATGACCCTCCCCGCCGGCGCCCCTGCTTCTTCTGACCATAAATATCCCGGGGAGCGCGAGGGGCTGGCCCCTCGCTCCCGAACTCTCCACGAGCACCGCGGCCGGGCACCAGGCGCGGCCCGCGAAACCCGGCCGGCCCGACCGCAACGCGCCGTCCCGGCTTGACTCCGTCCCGGCGCCGGGCGACCTGTGGCGCCGTCGGCGGGCCGGTCCCGCGCGGCCCCTTCCACCCGTCAGCCGGGAATCCCAGATGCAGACCGACAGCGCCACCCATGCCGGGACCGAGAGCCCCGAGGCCCCCGACCATTCGGAGCGCAACACGCTGGTGATCGGCCTGCTGCTGGTCTCCGCCTTCACGGTCATCCTGAACGAGACCATCATGGGCGTCGCCCTGCCGCGGCTGATGCATGACCTGGACGTGACCGCGAACGCCGCGCAATGGCTGACCACGGCCTTCCTGCTGACCATGGCGGTGGTGATCCCGGTCACCGGCTTCCTGCTGCAGCGGCTGAATACCCGCCCGGTCTTCCTGCTGGCCATGTCGCTCTTCAGCACCGGAACGCTGATCTGCGCGCTCTCCCCGGGGCTGGGCATGCTGATCTTCGGCCGGGTGGTGCAGGCCAGCGGCACGGCGATCATGATGCCGCTCTTGATGACCACCGTGGTCACGCTGGTCCCGCCCGAGCGGCGGGGGCGGACCATGGGCAACATCTCCATCGTGATCTCGGTGGCGCCGGCCATCGGGCCGACGATCTCGGGCATCATCCTCAACCTGCTGGACTGGCGCTGGATGTTCTGGCTGGTGCTACCCATCGGGCTCTCGGCGCTGGCGCTCGGCTGGGCGCGGCTGGTCAACGTCACCGAGCCGCGCCGCGCGCCGCTCGACATCATTTCGGTTCCGCTCTCGGCCATCGGCTTCGGCGGCGTGGTCTACGGGCTGTCGGCCATCGGCGAGGCAAGGGGCGAAGGCGGGCCGATCCCGCCCTGGCTGCCCCTGCTGGTGGGCGTGGCGGTGCTGGTGATCTTCGTGCTGCGCCAGCTGCGCCTCGGCCGGAAGGACCGCGCCCTGCTGGATTTGCGCACCTTCGGCGTGCGGGTCTTCACCGTCTCGGTGATCATGATGGGCTTTGCCATGATGTCGCTGTTCGGGATGATCATCCTGCTGCCCATCTACATGCAGAACGTGCTGGGGCTGGAGCCGCTGGAGGCGGGGCTTCTCCTGCTGCCCGGCGGGCTGATCATGGGGCTGCTGGCGCCCACCGTCGGGCGGCTCTTCGACAGTCACGGCGCGCGCAAGCTGGTGATCCCCGGCGCCTGCGCGGTGAGTCTCGGACTCTGGCTGATGGCCACGCTCGGGCTGGAAACGCCGGTCTGGCGCGTTCTGGCTTCGCATATCGCGCTGAGCGTCGGGCTCGCCTTCCTGTTCACGCCGCTCTTCACCTCGAGCCTCGGCTCGCTGCCTTCGCGGCTCTATTCCCACGGCAGCGCGGTGCTGGGGACGGTGCAGCAGGTGGCGGGCGCGGCGGGCATCGCACTGTTCGTGTCGATCATGTCGCTGCGCATTGGCGCGCTGATGGCGGATGGCGCCACGCTCGAGGCGGCGACCGCCAGCGGGGTGCGCGCCGGGTTCCTGACCGGGGCGGCGATCTCGCTCTTCATGATCGTGGCGGGGTTCTTCGTGCGTCGCCCGCCAGAGCAGCTGCCCGACTGACCAGCGGCCCGACTGAGGCTCAGAACAGGTTGAAGTATTCCTGCTGCTCCCATTCCGAGATGGTCGCGAGGTAGCGGTCCCACTCGCAGCGCTTCAGCCGCCCGAGGTAGTCGGCAAAGCCGTCGCCCAGCGCCTCGCGGTAAAGCGACCCACCCTCGAAGGCTTCGATCGCCTCCAGCAGGCTGCGCGGCAGCGGCGGGGCGGAGGTGTCGTAGGGATCGGTCGCGGGCGGCGGCGCCTTCGCTCCGCTGTCGAGGCCGGCAAGGCCACCGAGGATCTGCGACGCGATGCAGTAATGCGGGTTGGCCGACGGCTCCGGCGCGCGGTTCTCGATCCGCGCCGCCGGGTCGCCCGGTCGCATCAGCCCGCGCAGCATGGCGCCGCGGTTGTCCTCGGCCCATTGCACCCGGTTGGGGGCCAGCTGGAAGGGCTGGAAGCGCTTGTAGCCGTTGAGCGTCGGGTTGGTCATCAGGCAGCTTTCGCCGGCATGGGCCAGCAGCCCCGCGATCCAGCCCGAAGCCGTGTCGGAGATCGCGCCGTCGCCCCCGGGGGTGAAGAGGTTGCGCCCCTCCCCGTCCTGCAGCGACTGGTGCACGTGCCAGCCGGTCGAGGCGGCGTTCGGCACCCGCGGCTTCGGCATGAAGGTGGCGTGCAGCCCCGCGCGGGCGCAGACCTGTTTCACCATGGTGCGGAACATCACCATGTTGTCCGCCTGTTTCAGCGGCGAGGCGGGGGCGAATGTCACCTCCACCTGCCCCGGCCCCATCTCCACCTCGACGGACCGAACCGGCAGCCCCAGCGCCTCGGCATTGCGGCGGACGAGATCCAGCGCCGGCTCCATCTCGGCATAGACCGCCTCGGTCAGGTACTGGTAGCCGGCGGCCAGCCGCTCCGTCTCCACCGCGGTGTTGGGCATGATCGCGTCGGCATGGGCGCGTTTCGCGTCGGTCAGGCGGTAGAGGTGGAACTCCACCTCCAGCCCCACCAGCATCGACATGTCACGCTCGGCCAGCCGCGCCTCGGCCGAGGCGAGGACATGCCGGGAATCGAAGGGCACCGGGGACCAGTCGCGGTAGGAGGCGCTGCAGAACAGCCAGGCGGAATGCGGCGACCAGGGCAGGATGCGGAAGGTCGAGGGATCGGGCGCCAGCATCGCGTCGCTGCCGCCCCGGAAGGGCGCGGTGGCCGGATCGGCATCCGGCGTCCAGATGGGAAAGACCGTCCGGTGCGACGTGTCCTTCAGCAGCAGCGAGGACGGCACGCCGATGCCGCCGGTAAAGACCGATTGCAGCGCGGCGACGGTGACCGTCTTGCCGCGCAGCAGGCCGTGCTGGTCGGGAAAGAGGACGCGGATCGTCTCCACACCCTCTGCCTCGGCCTGCTGGATGACCTCGACCGCCGCCTCGGCGCCCGCCTCGTCCAGCCGTCCGGCCGCAAAAATGTCCCCGGCGCGGATCGCGCCCAACCTGTCCGCTGCCGTCATGGTTCAGACCGTCGCGTCCCAGGGGCAGGCCTCGCGCCGGGCGGCGTCGCCGCGGCGGTTGGCCTCTTCCCAGCTTTCGTTCTCGGCGATCGTGTCGATGGAGATCGGGCCCTTGATCGCGGCGAGATCCTCGCCGTCGCGCATCGGCAGCGCCTCTTCCGCCCCTTCGGCGAGGTTCTTGATCGCCGCGCGCAGCATCCGGCGATAGCGGATGATGCCGACATCGGTCTTGCCCAGATGCTCCTCCGTGCGGTCCTGGATGCGGCCCATGCTTTCCACCGCCCACTGGTCGTGAACGTTGATGTCCATGCCCATGCCGGTATAGGTCATCGTCCCCTGCTCTTCCGGGTCGTAGCCGTAATTGTTGCGCTTGTTCTTGAGCGGCGCGTAATCCGGCAGGCGATGCTCCTTCAGGCGCTGTTCGCGCATCACCGGCTTGTTCACCGGTTTGTCGAAGCTGGTGAACATCGAGTACCAGTAGCAGGTCTCGTCATCGACGGGGACGTGCCACTGGGTGATGGTCATCTCGCGCGACATGGGGATGCAGATCGCCTCGGGGAAGATCTGGTTGGTGACGCGCACATGGGTGCGGCCGTCTTCCATGTGGCGCAGGGCGATCAGGCGCAGGCCGTACTCGGTTTCCTCCACCTGGATCTCGGGGCGCGGGTAGTCGCGCAGCAGCTTGGTCATCGGGATCTCGGTATTTGCGGCCTTGTCGCGGAACTGCTTGCCATAGGCCTCGTCCGGATCCTCGTCCTGCAGGAAGCGGTGCAGGAACGAGGCATGCGCCGGGTCGATCCCCACCTCCATCGCCTGGAGCCAGTTGCATTCCCACAGCCCCTTGAAGGCAAAGACATGGCTGTCGGGCGCGCGGAAGCAGTCGAAATTCGGGAAGGCCGGCGGCTCGCCCGGGCCCACATAGGCAAAGACGATGCCGTTGCGCTCTTCCACCGGGTAGGCGGTGGCCTTGATCCGCTCGTGCATGCGCGAGCCCTCGGGCTCGCCCGGCTGGTCGACGCATTGGCCGGTGCGGTCGAAATGCCAGCCATGGAAGGGACAGCGCAGGCCGTTATCCTCCAGCCGGCCAAAGCACAGGTCGGCGCCGCGATGCGGGCAATGGCGCGCGATGAGGCCCAGCTTATCCTGCTCGTCGCGGAACAACACCAGTTCCTCGCCCATGATCTTGACCGGCACCACCGGCCGCGCGCCGCGCAGTTCGTCGGCCAGCGCCACGGGTTGCCAGTAGCGGCGGAGCACCTCGCCGGCGGCGGAACCGGGCCCAACGCGGGTGATTTCTTCGTTCTGCTTCTGGCTGATCATGGCTGCCTCCTCGTCCTTTACGGGGCGGAGCCTACGCGCAGCGCGTCGATCTGCGCAAGCCGCCTCGCCGCGCGCGCGACCCCGACACGTCGCTTTCGCCGCCAGGGCGGCATGGCTGCCGAAAAATTCCCGGATGACGGGCGTTTGCGCGGTACCATGTATTCACTACACGGCCCGAACTGCGCAATTTCACGCCATTCCGCTTGCCTTTCGGGCAGGAATCGTAAATCCATGTATACATGAGTGACAGAGTTTGGGAGGAAAGCGAATGTCTGCCTCGAGTCTTCAGGACATAATGGATCAGTCGGGCGACATCGTTTCGGTCCTGCGCAACAGCAAGATCGGCATGTATGTCTACCCGGTGGTCGCACCGGAATTTCAGAACTGGCGCGACGAACAGCGGGCCTGGCGCGAAAGCGCGGTGCTGTTCGACCAGACGCACCACATGGACGAGCTGATCGTCGAGGGCCCGGACGCCGAGGCCTTCCTGGCCTATGTCGGCATCAACGGCTTTGCCAACTTCGACCTGAACCGGGCCAAGCACTTCGTGCCGGTGACCCCGGCGGGCCACGTGATCGGCGACATGATCATCTTCCGCGAGCGGGACGACAAGTTCATCCTCGTGGGCCGCGCCCCGACCGCCAACTGGACCAAGTTCCAGGCGGCGATCGGCAAGTGGCGCGTGCGTCTGCACCATGACCCGCGCTCGCCCTCGCGTCCCGACGGCGAACGGGTCCTGCGCACGCATTACCGCTTCCAGATCCAGGGCCCCGACGCGCCGAAGATCTTCGAAAAGATGAACGGCGGCCCGGTGCCGGACATCAAGTTCTTCCACGTCGACTGGATCAACGTGGGCAACAAGAAGGTGCAGGCGCTGCGCCACGGCATGTCCGGCGCGCCGGGCCTCGAGATCTGGGGCCCCTATGCCGACAAGCATTACGTCCTGTCGACGATCCTCGAGGCGGCCAAGGACGCGGACGTGAACCTCGTCCAGTGCGGCAGCCGCGCCTATTCGACCAACACGCTCGAATCCGGCTGGATTCCTTCGCCGCTGCCCGGGATCTACACCGGCGACGGCATGATGAAGGATTACCGCCAGTGGCTCGGCGCGGACAGCTACGAGGCCAACGGGTCGATCGGCGGGTCCTTCGTGTCCAAGGACATCTCGGATTACTACGTGAACCCGTTCGAGCTGGGCTACGGCTTCTACATCGGCTGGAAGAAGGACGACTTCATCGGCAAGGAGGCTCTCCAGAAGATGAAGGACGGCAAGAACCGCAAGAAGGTCACCTTCGAGTGGAACGCCGAAGACGTTCTCAAGGTCATCGCCTCGGCCTTCCAGCCGGGTGAAGAGAACTACAAGTGGATCGACTTCCCGCAGCCGAACTACGCCTCGTCCTCGGCCGACATGATCATGCAGGGCGACAAGATGGTCGGCATGTCCATGTTCAACGGCTACTCCTTCAACGAGCGCTGCCTGCTCAGCCTCGGCGTGGTGGACGACAGCGTGCAGGAAGGCGACGTGCTGACCATGATCTGGGGCGAGCCCGACGGCGGCTCCGGCAAGACCTCGACCGAGCCGCACAAGCAGGCGGAGATCCGGGTGCGCGTGTCGCCCACCCCCTACTCCACCGAGGCGCGCGAGAACTACGCGGACAGCTGGCGCACCAAGTCGTAAGGCTGGACGAAAGACGGAAGCCGGCAGATCGGAGGGCCTGCCGGCTTCCAAGTCACTGAGACGCATCGTAAGGTGCCGGCCAGTGACGTGAACCCGCGGCGCCCGAGCAGGGGCCGTTCGAAAAATCTGGGAGGATTTGCAATGTTTCACAAGACCATGATCGGGACGGCGCTGGCCGTCGCCCTCGGCACCGCCGCCCCGGCGCTGGCCGAGACGCTGAAGCTGGCGCACTGGGTGCCACCGCAGCACACGCTCACGGAATCCACAGTGATGCCGCTGAAGAACGGCGTCGAGGAACAGACCGACGGCGCGCTGACCATCGACGTCTACCCGGGCGGCGAACTGGGCGCGGGCCCGCTGGAGCAATACGTGCGCGCCGTGCAGGGCGTGGCCGACATCACCTGGGGTCTGCCGGGCTATACCTCGTCGCAATTCCCCAAGACCATGATCTCCGAGCTGCCGGGCGTGAAACCCGAGGGCAAGGGCGGCTACGACGTGATCTGGGACGCCTACGAGGAGAACCTCAAGAGCGAATTCCCCGGCACCAAGCCGCTGGCGCTCTGGCTGGCCGAGCCCAACGTCTTCATCATGAAGGACAAGGAAATCCGCACGCCGGAGGACCTGAAGGGCCTGAAGATGCGCGTCTCCGGCTCTGCCGCGGCCGCGGTGATCGAAGCGCTTGGCGCGACCCCGGTGCAGATGCCCGCGGGCGAGCTTTACAACGCGCTGCAGACCGGGCTGATCGACGGCGTGGTCACCGGCTCTTCCGCCATCGGTGACTTCAAGCTGAACGAAGTTGCCAGCAAGTACACGATCGGCGCGCCGCTGGGCCAGATCTCCTTCTACCTCGTCATGAACCAGGCCAAGTACGACAGCCTGCCCGACGACCAGAAGAAGGCGATCGACGACAATAGCGGCCGCAAACTGTCCAAGAGCGCCGAGGATGGCTGGAACGCCAAGGCCAAGGAAGTCATCCAGATGCTCAAGGACAACCCGGACAAGACCGTGATCGAGCTGTCCGACGAGGAAGCCGCCGCCTTCGGCGAGCTGACCGAGCCGGTCACCCAGCAGATCGTGGACAGCATCGACGGCGGGCAGGCCACGCTCGACGCGATGACCGCGACCTCCGAGTAAGGCGGCAATGCGCGATTTCATCTGGCGCTGGGCGGACAGGCTGGTGAGCCTGTCCGCATTCGTCGGCACACTCGGGCTGCTTGCCGAGGTGCTGGTGATCGTCGTCGATGTGATCGGCCGCTACTTCGGCGCTCCCCTCCGGGGGGCGCAGGACGTCACGCAGATGTCCATGGTGCTGGTCGTCTTCGGCGGTATGGCCATCTGCGACCGTCTGAACGGCCACATCAACATCGACCTCTTCGAACGCGCGATGCCCGCCTGGATGCTCCGGGCCGGGGACGTGATCGCCCCGCTGCTGGGGGCCGTCGTCTTTGCCGGCATCGCCTGGACGGTCTGGGAAAGCGCCGCGCTGTCGCGGATGCTGAACCTCGCCACCAACATCCTTTACCTACCCAAGGCATGGTTCCAGTACTTCGTGGTCGTGATGTCACTGATCACCGCGCTCGCCATGCTGCTGCGCGCGCTGGATTCGGCCCTGGGCAAGCGGAGCCCCGATTATGAGTGATGTCGCCATCGGCCTGACCGGCATGGGCGCGCTGCTGGTGCTGCTTGCCCTGCGCATTCCCGTGGCCTTTGCCATGTTCGCCGTGGGATTCATCGGCGTCACCCTTCTCAACGGCTTCAACGCGGCGATGTCGCTCATGGCCTCCGAAAGCTTCACCCTCGCCTCCTCGGCCGAGCTGGTGGTCGTGCCGCTCTTCATCCTGATGGGCAACGTCGCGACCGAGACCGGCATGAGCCGGCGGCTTTACGACGCCGCCTATGCGCTGATCGGCTCGGTGCGCGGCGGGCTGGCCTCGGCGACCGTCATCGGCTGCGGCGGCTTCGCGGCGCTCTCGGGCTCTTCCGTGGCCTCGGCCCTGACGATGGGCAAGGTGTCCCTGGCCGAGATGGACCGCTTCGACTACGACACGCGGCTTTCCACCGGCGCGGTGGCGGCGGGCGGCACGCTGGGGATCCTGATCCCGCCGTCGACCGGCTTCGTGATCTACGCCATTCTCGCGCAGGAATCGATCGGGCGCCTGTTCCTTGCCGGCGTGCTGCCGGGCATCCTGCTGCTGGTGATGTTCGTCCTGACCGTGTCGCTGCTGTGCTGGATCAACCCCAAGCTCGGCCCCGCCGGTCCGCGCCACACCCTGCGCGAAAAGCTCGGCGCGACGATGGGCGCGGCGCCGATCCTGCTGGTGATCCTGCTGACCATCGGCGGCATCTACGGCGGCTTCTTCTCCCCCGTGGAGGCGGCGGCGGTGGGCGCCGGCCTCGTCATCCTGATCGGCGCGCTGCAGGGCCGGCTGAGCCTGCGCGGCCTGTGGGAAGCGGGACGGTCCTCCGTCGTGACCACGGCGGCGGTGATGCTGATCCTGATCTCGGCGCACATGATCAACCCCTTCCTCGCGCTCAGCCACATCCCCGACTACATCGGCACCGTGCTGGAGGGCCTGCCCTTCCCGGCGGTCGGGATCCTGATCGTGATCCTGCTGTGCTACCTCGTGCTGGGCTGCTTCCTCGAGGGCTTCGCCATGCTGGTCCTGTCGATGCCGATCTTCTTCCCGGTGATCACCGATCTCGGGCTCGACCCGATCTGGTTCGGCGTGCTGGTGGTGCTGACGCTGGAGATGGGGCTGATCTCGCCCCCGGTCGGCGTCAACGTGTTCATCGTGAAGTCGGTGGCGCGCGACGTGCCTCTGGGCCGGATCTTTGCCGGCGTGATCCCGTTCTGGATCGCGATGGTGGTGACGCTGGGGCTGCTGATCGCCTTTCCTCAGATTTCGCTGGTCCTGCCGAACACGATGATCAACTAGTCGAACCGGTAGCGGTGCAGCGCGGGCCCCTCCTGCCGCAGCCAGGAGCGGGCCTCGCGGTGCGGGCCGTAGAGCCGCTCCACCACCCGCCAGAAGGCCGGGGAGTGGTTCATCTCGGCCAGGTGCGCCACTTCGTGGGCGGCCACGTAGTCGAGGATCTCCGGCGGCGCCATGATCAGCCGCCAGGAAAAGCTCAGGCCCCCCGTCGACGAGCACGAGCCCCAGCGTGAGCGGGTGTCGCGCAGGGTGATCCGGTCATAGCCCTGGCCCAGCCGCGCCGCGTGGCGGTCGCAGGCCTCCACCAGCCGGTCCCGCGCCCGCGCCTTGAGCCAGCCGCGCAGCCGCGGGCCGGCACCCTCGGGATCGCCCGGCACCGCCAGTGTCGCACCCTCCAGCATGACCGCCCGGCCCCGGCCCGCCACGAGCCGCGTCTCGCGCCCCTCCAGCGGCAGCGACGCGCCGTGAGCCAGGCGCACCTCTTCCGGCCGCCGGTCGAGATGCCGGCGCAGCCAGTCGCCCTTTTCCTCGGCAAAGCGCAGGGCCTCCGCCTCGCTCGCATGGCGCGGCAGGGTCAGGGTCACCCGGCCGTCCAGCGCCGAGACCCTGAGCGAGATGCGGCGCGCCCGCGCAGAGCGGCGCAGCAGCAGCGGAACAGGGGGGTTGCCCGGAAGAAGTCTGGTTACCATATGCGCATCATCAGGCGGTCAAAGCCTTTGACAAGGCCGGGTCCATATGGCAGGTGCGCCAAGCCGCCGGCAAGTGCGAATGATTGTTCGAAAGGAATGCCAATGCCCAAGGAAGAGTGGGGCGTCAAGCGCGTCTGTCCGACAACGGGCAAACGCTTCTACGACCTGAACCAGAACCCGGTCGTCAGTCCCTATACGGGCGAGGTCGTCGATCTCGAGACCGGGAAAAGCCGCATGATCTCGGCCGATGCCGAGGATTCGGCGACCGCCAAGTCCAAGGCGAAATCCAACGACGAGTCGGTCCTGGAAGACGATGAAGAAGTCGATGTGGATCTCGACGACGATCTGCTCGACGACGACGAGGATGACGACAACGTCTCCCTCGACGAGATCGCGGACGTGTCCTCGGAAGACGAGGACTGACGGGCCCTCGGGCGGGTGTTTTTCTGCTTGAACCCGCCCGATTGTTTGCCTAGATAGCGGCGCACGGCCCCACGGGGCCGATCGCGATGGGGCCTTAGCTCAGCTGGGAGAGCGCTTGCATGGCATGCAAGAGGTCAGGGGTTCGATCCCCCTAGGCTCCACCAATTCCCCCTTGGAACATCGTTGTGTACGGCCTGCGGGCGAGTCCGAGGGGCGACGTGCCGGCGTGCATCCCGGACGTCGCGAAATCCACCGGGTCCACGCGGCAGATTTTCCCCGGCTTCCTTCACGTACAGGTCGACCTACCCACGGCTTCAGACAGCTTCATGCCTGCGAGTAAGGGCGTGGAATCGCCTCCCGCTCGTGTCGTCATTCGTCTCGTCATGTCCGCGTCGCGGAAGCGGCTTCAAGACCTTGCTCGTCCCGAAGCCGCTTGTGCCGCTCTCGGTCGCGCTACCACCCCGGCGGACGGCGGATGGGCCAGGTGCCATATGCGAATTCGACCGGCTGTTTCTGAAACGTCATGTGAACGGGGCGGTCCTGCGCATCATAGATGATCGGGATGGCGTGACCTCCCATCCGGAAGACCGTCTTCGTGCATCCCTTGCCGCCATCGGGGCAGGGTGCAGCGCTGCGCTGCGGGGTCTTGCCGGCAAGCCGGGTCGCGTTGCGGATGTTCTTCCAGGAAAAGCGCATGGAGAATTCCTTGGGCATGGCGGGCAGGATCGCCTCTGCCTTCGCACCGTCGGACAACGGCCCCTGGATGACCCCGCCTATCAGCGGGCTCCCCGAGATGCTGCCGATCATCATCTGCTTGGCCTGTGGCGGGATTTGCATCCAGCCGGATTGTCTGTAGATCGCGACGTCGTTCTCCTTGAAATAGAGGGCCCTCCCGCCAGGCGCCTTGTACTCCGTATAGGATCCGTCGGGGGTGTAGGTGGCCTGGGCCGGCCCCATCGTCAGTCGGACCATGCAATCCTTTTCGGCCACCTCGAAGCGTCCCAGATCCACGCGGGTGGTCGCGGGGTCCACCGGGTCGATGCCGGTCGCACCGCGCGTCACGGGGCTGTCGATGGCGAGCGTGACGTTGACCTGCCCGGCGCGGGCCGGCGTGATGCCGAGGCCGTTGGTGGTGCCGTTATCCGTTTCGAGCCGCCAGTTCGATGCCTCGTCGGGGGCAAAGCCGCGCGCCCCGAAGACCGCCGGCTCTCCCACGCGCAGACATCCCGGCGGGTCGAGGCTGATCGGCCGCGCGCGGACCTCCAGCTCGAACGTGTTGGCGGTCGCCTCGCCGTGCGCGGCGTCGGGGGCGTTGACCACACGGACGAAGCCCAGTTCTTCGGGCGGATGGGAGCCGTCGAGCATCAGCGTTTCGTGCAGCGGCTGATCCGCCATCTTGTGCTCGTTGATCAACGTGAGATCGTCGAGCGGGCTTCCCGAAATCACTTCCAGGTCGACCATCATGAGCGTGTCGCGCGGCTCCGCGTCAGGCTCCGCCGTGACCTTCAGCTTCAGCCTCATCGGCGCCGCGGCATAGGTCAGCGCAGAGCCCTCGATGCGTTGCTCATGGGGGGTGTCGGTCGCGGGAACGCTGACCGTGTGGTCCTCGATCTCGGCATAATAGTGATAGGCGGTCTCGTCGGGATGGTTCGAAGGCTCGACGTTGTTCATCCGCGCGACAAACTTCGGAAACTCCTGATCGAAGGTCAGCCCCCCGACAAGCGCGTCGTCATAAAGCAGCTCCATGACGGCCGATGGCGGCTCGCCATGAAAATCCTCCTCGATGTTGAAGAAGGCCGGCTTTGCCAGGTAGGCCACCATGTCGCGGCTTCCCAGGTTCTGCCCGACGCCGAGCAGATAGGCCCAGTTGCCGTAGCCCTCGCTCACCACATCGTAGAAGGGCCGGTCGAAGGACATGTAATGCATGGGCTCGTAAAGGCCGATGCCCTGCCCGTGTTTCGTTCCGAAAGAGGTGCCGATCGCAGTCGCGGTGGCTTCGTCCATCCAATAGCGCTCGGAACCGCGCAGGTTGGTCGCCCGCTGAAGCGTATGCACGAACTCATGCGCCAGCAGCGAGGGGTCGTTCGCGGCCATTTCCGCGTTCGAGGTCGGGATCAGGAGCTTGGAATCGGCCCCGCTCACATCCGTGCAGGCATCTGCCGCGCAGCCGCCCTCGCTCACGCTCCGCGGGTCGAGGCGCAAGATGAACTTCTTGTCCGAGCCCCGTTCCAGGTGGCTTTCCTTCACCGGAAACCCGAGACCCTCGAGCCATGTATAGGCCGCTTCGATATTGTCGAGCAGGGCGCGCGAATGCTGCATCACGACAGGTTTGTCGGACGCGCCGCAATCGCTCTGTCTCGCATTGCAATACAGGCGGAAGCGTTCGGACTCGGCGATGTAGTTCGGCTGGTCCGCAACCGTGTCGGGCGTGCCGGCCGCCAGTGCCGGGGCGGCAGACAGCAGCACGAGCAGGACGGCGATAGCAGGTCTCATGTCTTGAAGGTCTCCCTCATTGGAAAAGGTCCGAAGGGCCGGCACCGGGCGACTGCGCCGCCCGGACCCGTCCGGCCTCATGCCCCGCGATCAGGGCGTGGGGCCGCTCATTCCACCGTGATCACCTTGCGCGCCAGGACCTCCTGGTTCGCCACGTCGAGGAAGCGCAGCTCGTACATCCCGGGCTCTTCCGGCAAGGTGATCCGGACCGGCGGCTCGCCCGTGATCCTGATCGCCTGCAGCCAGGTGAAGATCGCCTGGCTGCCACGGGCCAGGGTGATCCGCTGATCGGCGCTGTCTGTCTCGACCTCCCAGCCGACCTGGATTTCGGCACCGGGCGCGGCGGTTTCCGGCGCGCTCAGGCTGGCGCCGCTTTCCAGCGCGGCATCGGCGGCGAGCACCTCGATCCTGTGACGCGCCATCGTGCGCTTGCCCTCGTCGAGCACGTAGCGCAGCTCGTAGAGCCCGGGCTCTTCGGGGACCCGCATCTTCCGGCGGCTGTCGTTCTTCACGCGGAAGTAGTCGCCGTGGCTGCCCTCCTCGGCGCCAACCGGCACGATGGTGATGTAATCGCGGCCATGGACGGCACCGGTCCATTCGATCGTGGCCTCCGTGCCGGCCCTGATCTCCTCCGGCCCGCTGAGGGTCACTTCCGGCTCGGTGATCTCGATGGTCTGACGCGCCATCGTGCGCTTGCCCTCGTCGAGCACGTAGCGCAGCTCGTACAGGCCGGGCTCGGCCGGGGCCTGCAGCTTGTCGCGGCTGTTGTCCTTCACGCGGAAGTAGTTGAGATAGCTGCCTTCCTCGGCCCCCATCGCGACGATGGTGATGAAGTCCCGGCCATGCACCGCGCCGGTCCATTCCACCGGGAAGGTCCCGCCGGCAAGCGCCGTCTCCGGCCCGCTGAGGGTCACCTCCGGTTCGGTGATCTCGATCGTCTGCCGGGCCATCGTGCGCTTGCCCTCTTCCAGCACGTAGCGCAGCTCGTACAGGCCGGGTTCGGCCGGGGCCTGCAGCTTGTCGCGGCTGTTGTCCTTCACCCGAAAGTAGTTGAGATAACTGCCCTCCTCGGCCCCCATCGCCACGATGGTGATGAAATCCCGGCCGTGGACCGCGCCGGTCCATTCCACCGGGAAGGTCCCGCCGGCAAGCGCCGTCTCCGGCCCGCTGAGCGTCACCTCCGGCTCGGTGAGCTCGATCGCGACGGTGCCCAGCACCTCTCCGCCCTCATCCGTCATGTAGCGCAGTTCATACATGCCGGCATCGCCCGGGACCTGCAGCTTGCCTTCGGCCCGATCCTTGACGCGGATATAATTGCCATGCTTCCCGGCCTCGGTTCCGGCGGGGACGATGGTGACATAATCCCTGTTGTCCAGGGTCTTGTCCCAGCCCACTCGCACGACAGAGCCGGCGGGGGCCGTGTCGGGGCCGCTGAGGATCACCTCGGGGCGTTCGGGTTCCGGTTCCGGCGCCGGCTCGGGTTCCGGTTCGGATACGGCCGTGGCCACGGCGGTGAACGCCTGGCCCAGCTCCTCGGCATTCCCGGCCGCGATATACTGCCCGCCGGTATTCTCGGCCAGGCAGGACAGCGCGCCCGCATCCGCATCCCCAAGGCCGAATCCCACGACATGCGCCGTGAACCCGACGCCGCCCTTTTCCAGCGTCTCCGCGAGGGCGCAGGGGTCGCGCTCGCAGCTTTCCAGCCCGTCCGAGATAAGCACCACGGTGGCGGGCGTATCCGTGTAGGAGAGTTCGGTCGCGGCCTGTTCCACCGCGCTGGACAGGGGGGTCTTGCCCGTGGGGGTGATCCCGCCGACCCGCTCGAGAATCTCGGCGCGGGTGCCGTCGCCCGGTGCGACGATGGTTTCGATGTCGGTGCAATCCCCGCGGCGGCGGTGGCCATAGGCCATCAACCCGACCTTGCGGTTGTCGGCCCATTCCCCCAGCAGCTGGTCCATGGCGTCGCGGGCGATCTCGATCTTGGCGGTACCGTCGATCTGGCCCCACATCGAGTTCGAGCCGTCGAAAACGATCATGACGTTCTCGTCCGCCGCAGCGGCCGGCGCGGCGAGCGCCATTCCCCCGGCAAGGGCGAGGGCCGCGGAACGCAAGGCAATGTGTTTCATGTCCTGTTTCTCCCTGAGCGTTTTCCGGATCTGTCTGCCGGCTGCCTGCCCCATCCGGTCAGGCGGGGTGGTCCCCGTGCAGACGGTCGATGATGCGGCGCACGGTGGAGATGTCCTCGAAGACACCGTGCAATTCGTCCTCGATTTCATCCGCCGGGCTGGTGAGGGCGCCCATCTGCAGAAACTCATCGTCCCGCTTGAGCGCCATGAAGAAGGATTCCTCGTGAAACCCGGCCTCGAGCCCCTCGGGCCCGTGCCGGCCGCTCTCCGCCTCGGCGATCTTGACGAAACTGTCGAGGAATCCCGGCGCCAGAATCTCGCGCGCCACGGACGGGTTGGAGGAATAGACCTCGAAATACTGCTCGAACAGCTCGTGCCCCGTATCCACCTTCGGCAGGCGGCGCCCCGTGCCGCCCCCGAACATCTCGGCCAGCTTGTTCCCCGGCCCGTGGAAATCGCGGGCGATCAGGATGCGGTCGGAGATCGGCTCGGGCACGCCGATGCGCATCAGCAGCCCCTTGAATTGCGTCTTCGCGCCATCGTCGTCCCGCCGGCGCGAATTCGACGACAGCTTCGCCTGCACCAGCTCGAACGGCGTATCGCGATAGGTGCCCTCGAGACGGTCGGTGGTCTTCGCTTCGCCGAAGGGGCGGATCACGCCCAGCTTCTGAATCCGCTCGAGAGGGAACCCCCTCAGCGCCTCGTGGTCGTAGGTCATGTCGCCGATGAAGTCGCAGATGACAGGCATGATCGTCTCTGCCGCCGAGCCGCGCCATTTCGCGGCCTGCCGCTTCCACAGAAGGAACGCGGCGACACCGCCGAAGGCAACCGGCAGGAGGAAGCCGGCGATCAGGCCGCCAATTCCGCCTGACCCCTCGCCGGCCCAAGTGAACCAGAGCCCGAACACCACCCCGACGGCCAGCGCGATGGTGGCGTGTCGCTTGGCGACCGACAGGATCGCTTGGCGCTTCTGTTCCAGCTCATCCAGGCGCGGGACGATCCGGTCGGAGAATACCTCGGAAAAGCCGGTCTCGATGTCCGCCTGCTCGGTAAATGTGGTCGTCATGCTGCCTCTGTCGTTTGTGTCTCGCCGCACCCTTCCGGGCATCGGGTCCGGGCGAACGGGAAGGACGCGGGTCACGGAAAGGCCCAGCCTTCATGTTCGATCCGGAAGATGCGGACCGGGGCGCCCGGAAGGGCCGTATCGGCGCGCAGCCGGAAGACGGCGCGCTGCGGCCTGCCCAGGTTGGTGAAGTCCACCTCGATGGTGATCATCCCCCGAAGCATGGGCTGCTCGGGGTCAGGCGCGATGCGCGTCACCTCGCCCTGAAAGTCCTGCGCGTTGTAGAGCAAGTCGGCGCCGTGACCGGAAAGCTGTGGCGCAAGCGCCTTGAAGAAGTAATCCCGCCGCGCGCCCGGCGAAATGGGATTGTCCGCCGCCGTGCCGGCGGTGTCGAAGCTGCGGTAGAGGTCACGCACGAGCGCCTGCGCCTCGGCGACCGGCGGGGCCATTTCCGGCTGCCCGCCCGACATGTCCTCCTGCAGGTAATGCGCGGACACCCATCCCCCGGTGCGGCCATCCCGGCTTTCCACCAGGCACCACCTGGGCGGGAGGCTGGCACGCTCGGCCTCGGTCAGGGCATGATATGTCTGCCGCGGCAGGTACGGAACGCAGGTGGTCATCCGCAACCCGGTGGCATCATGCGCGAAGGTGCCGATCACCATATATCCCGTACCCGGCCCCGCACGCACGTTCAGCATGTCATTCGAAGCAACGCCCGTGACCTCCCACGCATCCGGCCCGTGCCCGTCCATCTGGGCCCACGCGGCCGGCGAGGCCAGCAGCAGCGAAAGCAGGATCAGCAAAAGTCTGGTCACTGTCGGCAAGACATCCTCCCTCGGTCGTGCCATGGGCGGCGTCAGGCCGGGCGGGCGCCGCCGACCGGGGCCGGCTCTGCCCCGACACTCCCCAGCGCGCGCCCTTTCAATTCGCGGAATTTCCCAGACATCTGCTCCAGCTTGGCCTCCCATTCCGGGTTGGGCGTCTGGCCCTCGATGGTACAGAAATAGACCTGCATCATGCAGGCGATGGCGAAAGGCTCCAGCAGCGCCGCCTTGACGCTCCACGCAAACAGCAGTGCGAAGACGACGCCCCCGGCCGCCCAGGCGCCCGGCATCAGGTAGACGACAAGCGCCGCCGGGGCGAGCATGACAAGAAACACCAGCAGGCCCAGCCCGTAGACGAAGATCGCCAGCCACGCGGCGTTCTTCAGCATCACCTTGTAGTTCTGCCCGTAAAGCACCAGCGCCTCCTTCGCGGACCTCCACGAATTCTCCGACTTGGTGCGGATCGCGTAGGCCAGGATCACCTCGTCCACGAAGCCGACGGCGACGCGCATGAAGGCCGAAAAGATGCCCGCGAGCTGCTGCACGCCCGGGATCGGCAGAATGCCCAAAATGCCCCGCACGAGCCCCGAGATCGTCTTGATGACTCCCTTGATAAGCTGGTCGACCGCGAACAGCAGGCTGGCTTGCGGAAAGCGCTCCTTGATCACGGCAGTCGCATGAGCGACCTGGCCGCGCCCCTCCGGCATCGGCTTTCCGTCGATCAGTTCGATCAGCACCGCGATATGACCGGCCTTGACGATGTAGAGGATGTATTCCCGCACCCAGTACATGATCGCCCCGAAGATCCCGAACCCGGCGAAACCGCCCCACATGGTGGCGCTTGCGCGAAAGTCCTCGCCCCCGAGACCGCCGACCCCGTAGCCGATCCCGGCCCCTGCCCCGGTGACGAGGATGTAGCCCAGGGTGATCCCGAAATAGACCGCCATCCGCAGAAGAATGAACGGCATCGTGCGGGCCATCATCCCCAATGCGCCGCCAAGGCTGAAATCCCACATAGCGCTGTCTCCCTCGTTCAGGTCGCGATCGGTGCCGGATCATGCCGGCCGCCTGATTCTGACTCTGGCCGGGATGGTCGGCCAATTTTCGCCGATGCGCCCCGTTCGTTCAGAGGGGAAAGGCGTAATTATTTGTAAGATAAAGGGTTTGCGCAAAGCTCCGGGGGCTGGTGAAGTAAGGCGAAAAGCAAGGGGAGAAGGATATGCAGACAGGAACGGTCCGCGCTGCGGCCGCGCTGATGCTGATCGCCGGCGCCGCCCTGGCCGGTCAGGACGATGTCATCCTGGAAGTGACCGGCGATATCAGCGACGGCAAGGTCGCGCTCGACCGCGAGGCGCTGAAGGCCCTGCCGGAGACGACACTCGAAACCTCGACCGTCGTAACCGACGGCACGCACAGCTTCACCGGGTTCCTCATGCGCGATCTGTTGAAAGACCTGGGGGCCGAGGGCGAGCGGGTCATCGCTAGCGCGCTGAACGAATACGTGGTCGAGATCCCGATGACCGATTTCACCGAATTCGACGTCATCGTGGCCTACAGCATGGATGGCGAGCCCCTGCAGCGCAACGACAAGGGGCCGCTCTGGATCGTCTATCCGCGAGACGAACACGAGGCGTTGCAGGACATCCGTTACGATTATCGCTGGGTCTGGCAGCTCTCCCGGCTCGAGGTGCAATGATCCGGTTTCGCAACCTGGCCGTCGGCCTGCTGCTGCCCCTCGTCGCCGTCGTCGTTTTCGCGGTGCTGCTGACATTCTCCCTCACCCGGATGCTCGAGGTCGAGAACGCGATGCGGGTCGGCGCGGAAAAGAACATGCTCTGGGTCTTTCACCAGAGCGAGGTGGCCGCGAGCCGCTTCACGGAAACCGCGGCCCTCATCGACCTTGGCGAGGCCGAGCCCGACGAGCTGGCCCTGCGCTTCGACATCCTGAAAAGCCGTGTCGCCATCCTGAACGACGGCCCGCAGCGCCGCTTCGTCGAGGAGATCGGCCATGACGACGAGCTCGATCGGATCGCCGCCGCACTGGAGGCCATGACACCGGTCGTGGCCGATTATTCGCCCGGCGACGGCGCCCGCTTGCGCGAGGCGTTGAAGCCGGCGCCCGCCTTCTTCGGCCGCGCCGCCAACAAGGCGATGATCGCAGAGTGGAACGATCTGGGCGGCCGGCTGGAAACCTACCGCGCCCAGCTGCGCCAGATCATCCTTTTCCTGATCGGGATCATGGCGGCGGGCGGCATCCTCGCGGCCACGCTCGCCGTCGCCCTGCGCCAGGCCCATCAGCGCAACCTGATGCTGCGGCGGTCGCAGGATTTCTCGGCGCTTCTGGTCTCGTCCAGCGGCGAAGGCATTCTCGCCGTCGACCGCGAGGGGCGCTGCACCCTCTGGAATGACGCCATGGCGGGCCTGATCGGGACGTCGGCAGAACAGGCCACCGGCCGGCCGCTGGCCGAGCTTGCGGGCTTCTTCGGCATCGCCCCGTTGCAGGCCGGCGTCGCCAGGGCGCTGGACGGCGACTCCTCCGAACTCGTCCAGCACCCCCTGTTCCGCCACGAAGCGACGGAACCCCGCTACGTCGACCTGCGGTTCTTTCCGATGCGCAACGACGGCGAGGTGATCGGCGCGATCCTCTTCCTGCATGATGCCACCGACCGCCACGTCGCCCAGAAACGCGAAGCCGAGGACCGGGACAGGCTCGAGGAACTGGTGGCCGAACGCACCCGCGATCTCGACGAGGCACTGCGACGCGAACGCTCCGCCGCCGATCTCTATCGCAACTTCGCCGCCATGGTCTCGCACCAGTTCCGCACCCCGCTTGCCGTGGCGGATTCCGCCCTCCAACGGCTGATCCGGCGCGGCCCCCGGGTGGAACCCGACGAGGTCGTGGAACGGGCCAACCGGGCCCGCAACGCGATCGCCGGTCTGACAAGGCTGGTCGAAAGCACGCTCGATGTCGCACGGCTGGATGCCGGGCAGCTCGGCGCGCGGCGCGTGCGATGCGCCCTGACCGATATCGTCCGCACGGTCTGCACCCGCCAGCGCGAAGCCGACCCGACGCGCAGGATTCGCATCTTCGAGCCCGAAGACGAGTCCGACGCCGTGTTCTGCGACCCGGCCCATGCCGAACAGATGCTGGAAAACCTGTTGTCCAACACGTTCAAATACGCCCCCGCCGGCTCGCCCGTTTCGGTCCGCGTGCATGGCGACCGGGAGGACCTGCTCTGCGACGTTCACAACGAGGGCGACCCGATCCCGGAGGAGGAACGCGACCTGATCTTCAACCGCAACTACCGCGGCGCCAACAGCACCGGAAGCGCGGGCACCGGGCTTGGCCTGTTCATGGCCCGCACGCTGGCGCGGATGCAGGGGGGTGACCTTACCCTCCAGCCGGGCGGTGACGGCGTGACCTTCCGCATGAGGCTGCCGCGGTTCGACCCGGGGACAGCATGAAACGCCCCATGGATCCGCCCCAGATTCTCGTGATCGAGGATGAAGACGCGCTGCGCCGCGACATCGTCGAGGAATTGCAGGACGCCGGCTATCGCGCGATCGAGGCGGCCGATGGCGAGGCGGCGGTCGGGATCCTCGCGGGCGCAACGCCCGACCTGGTCCTGTGCGATATCTCGATGCCGGGTCTCGATGGCTACGGCGTGCTTGAATCCCTTCGCGAAATGCCCCCCGAACTGGCCACGACCCCCTTCGTCTTTCTCACCGCCCTGTCCGAACCGCAGAAGGTGGTCGAGGGCAAGCTGCGGGGCGCCGATGATTACCTGGTCAAGCCCGTGGATTACGACCTGATGTTGGCGACGATTGCGGCCCGCCTGCGCCAGGTCGAGCGGATCCGTGAGCACCATGACGATCAACTGGCCGGCCTGCGCCACGCCCTGGCCGGCCTTTCGGAAAAGGGGGCCGAACAGGTGCTCGACCTCGTCGCATTGGGGGTGGTCCTCTTGGACAGGTCGGGGCGGCTGCTCTATGCCAACAGCGCGGCCTGCGACCTGGCCGTCGCCGGCGACTGTATCCGCATCCAGGCCGAAGGGGTGATCCCTCTCGATCAGGCCTCCGGCCGCGCGTTTCATCATGCCCGTTCCGAGACGCTCGAGGCGGCCAGGGCAGGGGAGGACAAGGTGGTCGGCCTTCAGCTGCATCGCGTGACGGGCGAAGGCTCGCTCTCCTCCCTGGCCTGCGCCCTGCCCGCCCGCGACGACGACCCGGCCGACGCGCCCGCCCTGGCCCTGTTCCTCGCGGCCCCGGAGCGCCGCGGCCGCGCACCTGAAACGCTGCTGATGGAGCTCTTCGGCCTGACCCCGACCGAAGCGCGCGTCGCCGGCGCATTGGCCAAGGGCGCCCGCCCGGCCGACGTCGCGGAAGAGCTCGGCGTCTCGCACACCACCGTCGCCTTCCACATGCGCAACCTCTTCCAGAAAACCGGCACGAACCGCCAGGCCGACCTTGTCGCGCTGATCCTGGCCGGGCCGATGATGATAAAGGCGGATTAGCGTTGCAGCTGGAAGCGGGCTCATGTCGCTGGGCTGGCCGGGACGCTCACCCGCGGCGCCGCGCCAGGTCTGGGGCTGGACGGGTTCTACAGGCTGGTCGTCACTTGGGGCTCGGAGCCGCGCTTACCCCGGCTCGAGGACCGCGGCCAAGTATTCGATATGTTGGCCCTGCCAAACAGCAAAAAAGCCGCGACCCTTTCGGGTGCGGCTTGTTCGCTAAATCTGGTTGCGGGAGTAGGATTTGAACCTACGACCTTCAGGTTATGAGCCTGACGAGCTACCGGACTGCTCCATCCCGCGCCAATTTTCGCCTCGGAAACATAGTTTTGTGAGGCGCATCGTAAGAGAGATACGTTCAGGGTCTTACTAGGTCTGGCGATGACCTACTCTCCCACGTCTTGAGACGCAGTACCATCGGCGCTAAGGCACTTAACGACCGGGTTCGGAATGGAGCCGGGTGTTTTGCTCTTGCTATTATCACCAGACCAAGAAAAACCCTGAATTTCGGCGGGGTTACCGCCGTCCAAGTCAGTACACATACGGTGTATGCTTTCGATCAGTAGGCCAACCTGGCTTCTACTGGATCAAATCAAGCCTATCGGGCAATTAGTACCGGTCAACTGAATGCATTGCTGCACTTACATCTCCGGCCTATCGACGTGGTCGTCTACCACGGCCCTCAGGGATACCTTGTTTTGAGGGGGGCTTCCCGCTTAGATGCCTTCAGCGGTTATCCTGTCCGATCATAGCTACCCTGCACTGCTGCTGGCGCAACAACAGGTCCACCAGTGGATCGTTCACCCCGGTCCTCTCGTACTAGGGGCAACTCCTCTCAAGTATCCTACACCCACGGCAGATAGGGACCGAACTGTCTCACGACGTTCTAAACCCAGCTCACGTACCTCTTTAAACGGCGAACAGCCGTACCCTTGGGACCTGCTCCAGCCCCAGGATGAGATGAGCCGACATCGAGGTGCCAAACACTGCCGTCGATATGGACTCTTGGGCAGTATCAGCCTGTTATCCCCGGCGTACCTTTTATCCGTTGAGCGATGGCCCTCCCACTTGGGACCACCGGATCACTATGGCCGTCTTTCGACTCTGCTCGACTTGTCAGTCTCGCAGTCAGGCTGGCTTCTGCCATTGCACTCAACGAGCGATTTCCGACCGCTCTGAGCCAACCTTCGCGCGCCTCCGTTACGCTTTAGGAGGCGACCGCCCCAGTCAAACTACCCGCCACACAGGGTCCCGGAACCCGATGAGGGATCGCGGTTAGACATCAAGCAGAACAAGGGTGGTATCTCAAGGATGGCTCCACAGGAACTAGCGTCCCTGCTTCAAAGCCTACCACCTATCCTGCACATGTTGTGCCTGATGCCAGTGTGAAGCTGTAGTAAAGGTGCACGGGGTCTTTCCGTCTAACCGCGGGAAGCCTGCATCTTGACAGGCAATTCAATTTCGCTGAGTCGATGTTGGAGACAGCGGGGAAGTCGTTACGCCATTCGTGCAGGTCGGAACTTACCCGACAAGGAATTTCGCTACCTTAGGACCGTTATAGTTACGGCCGCCGTTTACCGGGGCTTCAATTCGGAGCTCTCACCCCTCCTTTTAACCTTCCGGCACCGGGCAGGCGTCAGACCCTATACGTCGTCTTGCGACTTCGCAGAGCCCTGTGTTTTTAGTAAACAGTCGCCACCCCCTGGTTTGTGCCCCCAGCCAAAACTTGCGTTGAAACTGGGCCTCCTTCTCGCGAACTTACGGAGGTATTTTGCCGAGTTCCTTCAACATCGTTCTCTCAAGCGCCTTGGTATTCTCTACCAGTCCACCTGTGTCGGTTTAGGGTACGATCTAATGGAGGGCTATTTCCAGGGACTGATCAGCGGCCCACCCAATCCGATAAGGGTGAACAACCTTCACAATCCGTCACGTCCTCCTGGCCCAGGAATATTAACCTGGTTCCCATCGACTACGCCTTTCGGCCTCGCCTTAGGGGTCGGCTTACCCTGCTCAGATTAGCTTTAAGCAGGAACCCTTGGACTTTCGGCGAGAGTGTCTCTCACACTCTTTGTCGCTACTCATGTCATCATTCTCGCTAGTGATCTCTCCACCGGATCGCTCACGCGCCGGCTTCACAGAAAGCTCCTTGTCTCCAATCTTCCCGAAGGAAGTAAGGAGACATGGAGCTATGTCACACTACGCTCCGCTACCATGCCTTACGGCATCCTCAGCTTCGGCTCATGGCTTGAGCCCCGTTACATCTTCGCCGCAAGACAGCTTATTTAGACCAGTGAGCTGTTACGCTATCTTTAAAGGATGGCTGCTTCTAAGCCAACCTCCTGGTTGTTTTGGCCGTCTCACCTGCTTTCCCACTTAGCCATGAATTAGGGGCCTTAGCTGGAGGTCAGGGTTGTTTCCCTCTTCACTACGGACGTTAGCATCCGCAGTGTGTCTGCCATCTAGTACTCCCGGGTATTCGGAGTTTGGTTAGGATCAGTAAGCCTGTGGGGCCCCATTACCCATCCAGTGCTCTACCCCCCGGGGTATTCGGATGACGCTCTACCTAAATAGATTTCGCGGAGAACCAGCTATCTCCGAGTTTGATTGGCCTTTCACCCCTAGGCACAACTCATCCCGACCTTTTTCAACAGGTGTGGGTTCGGACCTCCAGTAAGTGTTACCTTACCTTCATCCTGGTCATGCCTAGATCACTCGGTTTCGGGTCTGATCCATCCAACTCATCGCCCTATTAAGACTCGCTTTCGCTGCGCCTACACCTAACGGCTTAAGCTTGCTGGATAGACCAAGTCGATGACCCATTATACAAAAGGTACGCCGTCACAAGACTGGACACTGATGACAACCTAGTTGGTCGGGATACTTACCCGGAGCTGGATCGTCTCCATTCCGGGGTTGTATCCGTAA
>SRJI02000007.1:0-90000 GCA_005473895.2 Carideicomes alvinocaridis | reverse complement strand
TGGGCGGCTGATCCTCGACCAGGCTGATGCGCACGATCGACTTGATCGACTTGAAGCCGTATTTCCACGGCACGACCAGCCGCAGCGGCGCGCCATTCTGGTTGGGAATGTCCCGCCCGTAGATGCCGGTGGCGATGATCGTGAGCGGATGCATCGCCTCGTCCAGGCGCAGCCCCTCCACATAGGGCCAGTCCAGCACCGGAAAGCTCACCCCCCGCATCTCGTCCGGGCGCAGCGCCGTCTCGAAGGCCACGTATTTGGCCGAGGACTTCACCCCCACCATGTCCAGCAGGTCGGCCAGCTCGAACCCGTTCCACGGGATCACCATCGACCAGGCCTCGACACAGCGGAAGCGATAGATTCGCTCTTCGGTCGTCATCTTCGACATGATGTCGTCGAAGGAATACTCCCCCGGCCGGTCCACCAGCCCGTCGATCGTCACCGACCAGGGCGAGGTCGTCAGGGCGTCCGCATATTGCGCGGGGTCGCTCTTGCCGGTGCCGAACTCATAGTAGTTGTTGTAGGTGGTGATCTCGTCCCACTCGTTGGGATCGAGCTCCCCGGTGGCCGCCCGGGCGCCGCGCGGTCCGCCGATGGCGCCCAGCCCGGCGGCTGCCGCGGCGGCGGCCATGATCTGACGGCGATTGAGGAAGGCCCGCTCCGGGGTCGCGTCCTCGCGGCTCAGGTCGTTGGTCCAGCGATAGGCCATGATACCTCCACATACATGTTGCGGAGGAAGGTAGGGGCGCAGCGGAAACCCGCCAATAAACATGTGCGCACGATGGCGTGGCCGGGCTGAAACAATTTCGCCCGGCCAAGGGGGTCACACCGGGCTCAGCCCCGCAATGTGCCGCCGGTCGCCTTCGTCACCTTGTCCACCACCTTGGCGCTGACGGCCTCAATCTCGGCCTCCTTCAGCGTCTTCTCGGTGGGCTGAAGCCGCACGGTAATGGCGAGGCTCTTCTTGCCCTCGCCCACGCTGCCGCCGATGAACTCGTCAAAGACGCGAACCTCGTCGATCAGCGACTTGTCCGCACCCGCCGCGGCGTTGACCAGCGTCAGCGCCTCCACCTCGGCATCCACCACGAAGGCAAAGTCCCGCTCCACCGCCTGAAGGTCACGGACCCGGAGCGCGGCGCGGGTGGCTTTCGCCTTGCGCGGCAGCGGTACTTCCTGCGCGCGGATGGTAAAGCCCACCGCGGGGCCCTTCACGTCCAGCTCGCGCAGGATCTTGGGGTGAATCTCGCCGTATACGCCCAGCACCTTCTTGGGCCCGAGGCAGAAGATGCCGTGCCGCCCGGGATGCCACCACGGCTCGTCGCCGCGGATGATCTGCATCTTCTCGGGCGCGCCCAGCGCGGCGAGGATCGCCTCCGCATCCGCCTTCACGTCGAACAGATCGACGGGCCGCGACTCTCCGTGCACGTCCTTGGGCGCGGTGCGGCCCACGCGGATGCCGGTCAGCAGTTCGCGCTGCTCACCGGGCTCACCGCCCTTGAAGACGGGGCCAAGCTCGAACAGGGCGAAATCCGCGTGGCCCCGCGCCTGGTTCCGCGCCGCGGCCCGCAACAGGCCGGGGAGGAGCGAGGGGCGCATGTGGCTCATCTCGGACGAGATGGGGTTTTCCAGCATCGTCGCCTCGGTGCCGCCGCCGAACAGCGCCGCGGCGGCCTGGTCGATGAAGCTGTAGGTGACGCATTCGTTGTAGCCCAGCTGCGCCGTGGTGCGCCGGGCGATCCCCGACCGTTTCTGGCCCACGGAAAGGATCGGCTGCGGCACGCCCACCTGCGCACGCGGCAGCGGCCGGGCCTCGAGCTTGGTCAGCGACGCGATGCGCGCCACCTCTTCCACGAGGTCCGCCTCGCCCAGAACGTCGGGGCGCCACGAGGGCACGAGGGCGCGGTTGCCCTCCAGCTTGAAGCCCAGCTTGGTCAGCGTCTGGCGCTGGTCGCTTTCCGGGATCTCCATGCCCACGAGGCTTTGCACCCGCTCGGGGTCGAGCGTGTAGCCGCGGCTCACGTCGGGGGCGCGGCCCGCGGTCACCACCTTGGAGGGCTCACCGCCGCACAGCTCCATCACCATTTCGGTCGCAAGCTCCAGCCCCGGGCGGTTGAAGGCCGGGTCGATGCCGCGTTCGTTGCGATAGCGCGCGTCCGAGTTGATCTTGAGCGCGCGGCCGGTATGGGCGATCTGGATGTGATCCCAGTAGGCCGCCTCGATGAAGACATTGGTGGTCTCGGGGGTGCAGCCGGTCTCGTCCCCGCCCATGATCCCGCCGATGGATTCGACGCCCTTGTCGTCGGAAATCACCACCATGCCGGGGGCGAAGGTATATTCCTTCTCGTCCAGCCCCAGCAGCGTCTCGCCGCCCTTGGTGCGATGGATGCGCAGGTCGCCCTGCACCTTGTCCGCGTCGAAGACGTGCAGCGGGCGGTTCAGGTCGTAGGTGAAGAAGTTGGTAATATCGACCAGCGCCGAGATCGGCCGCAGCCCGATGGCGCGCAGCCGGTCCTGCAGCCACGCCGGCGACGGCCCGTTCTTCACCCCGCGCACGACGCGGCCGGCAAAGACGTGGCAGCCGCCCTCGCCCAGCGTATCCTCGTCGATCGAGACCTTGATCGGGCAGGCGAATTCCCCGTCCACCTCGATCTCGCGCGCGGGTTTCAGCGTGCCGAGCCCGCGGGCGGCCAGGTCGCGGGCGATACCGCGGACACCCAGCGCGTCGGGACGGTTGGGCGTGATGGCGATGTCGATCACCGGGTCCACCTTGGCCGGGTCATGCGCGGCCAGCCAGTCGGTGAACTTTTCGCCGACCTCACCCGAGGACAGCTCGATGATGCCGTCATGTTCCTCCGACAGCATCATCTCGCGCTCGGAGCACATCATGCCGTGGCTCTCGATCCCGCGGATCTTGCCGACCTGGATGGTGGTGTCGATGCCGGGGACATAGGTGCCGGGATGGGCGATGACGACGGTGATGCCCTCGCGCGCGTTGGGCGCGCCGCAGATGATCTGCCGCTCGCCCTGGTCGGTGGCGACCTGGCAGACGCGCAGCCGGTCGGCATCGGGATGCTTCTCGGCCTTCAAGACCTTGCCGATGGTAAAGGAGGCCAGCGCGCGGGCGGGGTCCTCGACCTCTTCGACCTCGAGCCCCAGATCGGTCAGCGCCTCGGTGATCTCGTCGAGCGTCGCCCGCGTGTCGAGGTGGTCCTTCAGCCAGGAAAGCGTGAACTTCATCGTCCGGTTCCAATTCGCCCATCTGTTCCGGGCGCGGGATAGCCCAAACCGGGCGCGGGGGAAAGACCAAGCACGGCGGCGGGTCCCGGCTAGTAGCCGTCGCGTTCGGCCAGCGTCTCGATCTCGCCCATGCGGTAGAGCTTGATCTCGCGGGTCAGGCGGATCGTGGGCTTGGCCGCGAAACAGACCGAGCCGATGACGAACAGCCAGATCCCCGCCAGCTTGAGCGGCTCGTGGAAGAAGAACAGGACCGAGCCCACGAGAAAGCAGATGGCGGCGGTGAAATCCACGAAGGTGTGGATCATCTCGTAGCGGGCATAGAGGTTCTTGGCGGCTTCCGATTTCTGCCGGTTGCCATGTCGGAACAGCTTCATGTGCAACTCCTTTGCGTCTGCTTCACTCCTCGGCCGGCGCTGCCGTGGCGAAGGTCACCGTACTGTCCCCGTAACGCCGCGCGTCGAGGATGCGGATGCCCTCCGGCGGGATGACGGCCCCGGCCTCTTCCCAAACGACCAGCGCCCCGGATGCGATCCATCCCCCCGCCAGCGCGGCTTTGAGCGCGGGCGCGCCCATGTCGCGGCCATAGGGCGGATCGAGAAAGATCAGGTCGAAGGGCGCGCCATCGTTCGGCCCCAGCTTGCGGGCATCCCGGCGGATCAGGCGGGCGCGGTCGCCGGCGCCGCAGATGTCGATGTTCTGCCGGATCAGCGCCTGCGCCTTGCGCCCGTCATCGACCAGCACCGCCTGCTCCGCCCCGCGCGACAGCGCCTCAAGCGCCAGCGCGCCGGTGCCCGCGAAGAGGTCGAGCACCCGAGCCCCCGGCACCGGATCGCCAAAGCGTCCGCCGGCCAGCACGTTGAAGATCGTCTCGCGCAGCCGGTCGGTGGTCGGCCGCAGATGCGCCCCCGCATCGCCCTTGCCCAGCGCGGCCAGCGCGCGGCCCCGAAAGTCTCCGCCGACGATCCTCACGCCTTGAGCAAGGCCTTGAGGTCGGTCTCGGGGTTGGCCACGGCATCCGGATCGGGCGACTTGCCCGCCTCGATCAGCCGCTTGCCCACCATGTAGCTGCGCGGGTCGTTCATCGCATCCAGCGCGATGAGCTGATCGCCGCGATAATACCAGAACGACACCTGCCCGCCCTCGCCGCGGCGGGTGACGATGTGATCGTAGCCATGGCTCAGCCCGGCGATCTGCAGCTTGCAATCGTATTGATCCGACCAGAACCACGGCGCGGCGAGATAGGGTTTCTCGGCGCCCAGCATGTTCTCCGCCACGATCTCGGCCTGGTCGATGGCGTTGCCCACGCTTTCCAGCCGGATGCGCCCCTGCCCGTGCGGGAAGGAGGCGCAATCCCCCGCCGCCCAGATCGACGGGTCCGAGGTGCGGCCCAACTCGTCGGTGCGGATGCCGTTCTCGATCTCGATCCCGGCGGCCTCGGCCAGCTCGCAGGCAGGCGCGATTCCCACGCCCACCACGACGAAGTCGAGCTCCAGCTCGGTCCCGTCGGTCAGCCGCGCGCCGGTGACATGACCGTCCTCGCCCAGCACGCGGTCGAGTCCCACGCCCTCGCGGATGTCGACGCCGTGGCTGCGGTGAAGCTCGCGGAAATACTCTGACGTCTCAGGCGCGGCGACCCGTTGCAGGATGCGGTCCGCCATCTCGACCAGCGTGACCTTCAGCCCCTTCTTGGCCGCGACCGCCGCCGCCTCCAGCCCGATATAGCCGCCACCGACGATCAGCACCCGGCCCTCGCCGGAGAAACGCGGCGCCATCAGGTCGGCATCCTTCAGGTCGCGGACAAGATGCACCCCTTCCAGGTCCCCGCCGATCGAGGCAGGAAGACGCCGCGGCGTCGATCCGGTGGTGAGCGCAAGCTGGTCGTATTCCAGCACCTCGCCCCCTTCCAGCGTCACGGTCTTGGCGGCCGGGTCGATCGCCTCAACCCGCGTGCCCAGCCGCAGGTCGATGTTCTTGTCGGCGTAGAAAGAGGCGGGCCGCAGGTACAGCCGGTCGACCCCCATCTCGCCCAGCAGGTACTTCTTGGAGAGCGGCGGGCGCTGGTAGGGCGGCACCGGTTCCTCGCCCACGAGCGTGATCTGCCCGTCGAACCCGAGACTGCGCAGTTTCGCCACGAGGGACGATCCCGCCTGCCCTCCTCCGATCACCACGATATGCGACATCCTGCTCTTCCTCCGAAACTTCTGGTCCGCCTGTCGGCTGCAACCTATAACCGGGAACGACCGCAAACAATTCCGGAGCGCGCACCATGACGATTTCTGTCGGAGACAAGCTTCCCGAGGCCACCCTGCTGCAAATGGGCGGCAAGGGCCCCGAGCAGGTTGACCTGGACGACAAGACCAAGGGCCGCAAGGTGGTGATCTTTGCCGTGCCCGGCGCCTTTACCCCCACCTGCCACTCGGCCCATGTGCCGAGCTTCATCCAGTCGATGGACGACCTGAAGGCCAAGGGCGTGGACGAGGTGATCTGCGTCGCGGGCAATGATCCCTTCGTGATGCAGGCCTGGGGCGAAGCGACCGGCGCGGACAAGGCCGGCATCACCATGCTGTCCGATGCCAGCGGCGCCTTTTCCGAGGCGCTCGGCCTGAACTTCTCCGCCCCGCCCGCAGGCCTCTACAACCGCGCCTCGCGCTTTGCGCTGGCCGCCGAGGACGGCGTCGTCACCGTGCTGAACGTCGAGGAAAACGGCGGGACCTGCGACATTTCCGGCGGCCCCACCATGGTCGACGCCCTGTAAGACCGGGCGCGCACCTCTCATGACGAACGGGTAAGGCAGGGAAACCCCCTGCCTTACTTGCTTTACAGCCTTACTTGTCGTCCTCGTCCTCGGCCTTGACCCGCGAATCCGCGGAGTGCTTCGGCTGGGTGATCCCGGTGGGCGGCTCGCCCTCCTCGCCCCAGTAGAGCGTGCGCGCGGGGAAGGGGATCTCGATCCCGCCGGCGTCCAGCGCTTCCTTCACCCGGCGCTTCATGTCCGCCTGGTACTGGAAGTAATCGGCCGAGGAACACCAGACCCGCACCAGGAAATCGACCGAGAAGTCGCCGAGGTTGTTGACCTGGATGAACGGCGCCGGGTCGCTCCACGACCGCTCGTCGGCCATGATGGTGTCGCGGATGATCTGCTCCGCCTCCTTCAGGTTGGCGCCATAGGCCACGCCAAAGGTCCATTCCGCCCGCCGCGAATCGTAGACGGAGTAATTGGTGATGATGTTGCCCCAGACCTCGGAGTTCGGAACGATGATCTGCACGTTCCCGAGGCTCGCCAGCTCCGTGTAGTTGAGCGAGATGTTCTTGACCGTCCCCATCTCGCCGGCGACCACGACGAAATCGCCGTTCTTGATCGGCCGGAAGAGGATGATCATCACCCCCGCCGCCACGTTGGACAGTGTCCCCTGCAGCGCCAGGCCGATGGCAAGACCGGCGGCACCGATCACCGCCACGATGGAGGTCGTGCGGATCCCGAAGGTGTTCAGCACGAAGAGCACCGTGAAGGCGAGGATCGTGTACCGGGCGATATTGCCCAGGAAGGTGAACAGCGTTTCGTCCAGCCGCCGGTAATCGGTGCCCAGCCGGGAAATCCGGTTCTTGGCCCAGCTCGACAGGATCCAGCCGATCAGCAGGATCACCAGCGCGCCCAGGACGGAGCCCACGATCGAGGCGAGGAATTGCAGGGTCAGGAAGTCGCCGATCGTCTGGCCCAACCAGACTTCGGTTTGCATTATCGTGTCGAGATTCATTCCGCGAGCTGATCCATTTTTCTTGCCAGTTTAGCGTCGAGCGACGAAAGCCCCTCAACATCGTGCGTCGACAGCGTCACCTTAACCGTCTTGTAGACGTTGAACCACTCCGGGTGGTGATCCCACTTTTCCGCCCACATGGCGCAGCGGGTCATGAAGCCGAAAGCCTCCACGAAGTTCTTGAATTCAAAGGTTTTCGTGATCGCATCGCGGTCCTCGACCATTTCCCAGCCGGTCGCGAAGAGCGGCTGCAGCATGGTTTCGCGGCCGGTATCGCTCAGTTTCTCGGTCATTCCTGTTCCTCCACTTGGGGTTTCCGGAAGGGGCCGAAGCTGGTGAGGATCTCGGTATCCTCCTCCACGGCCCGGCGTTCGGCCACCAGGTATTCCTCCACCGCGTGGCGAAAGCCGGGATCGGCGATCCAGTGCAGCGAATGGATGGTGGCCGGCATGTAGCCCCGCGCCAGCTTGTGTTCGCCCTGCGCGCCGGCCTCGACCCGGGCCAGGCCGTGGGCGATGGCGTAGTCGATGGCCTGGTAGTAGCACAGCTCGAAATGCAGACAGGGATGATGTTCGGTGCAGCCCCAGTAGCGGCCGAACAGCGTCTCGCGCCCGATGAAGTTCAGCGCGCCGGCCACCGGCTCTCCGTTGCGGAAGGCGAGCGCCAGCGCGATGTCGTCGCGCAGCACCTCCTGCGCGATGTCGAAGAAGCGCCGCGTGAGGTAGGGCGAGCCCCATTTCCGCGACCCGGTATCCTGGTAGAAGCGCCAGAAGTAATCCCAGTGCTCGGGCTCGATCGCGTCGCCCGACAGCATCCGGATCTCGCCGCCGAACTCCTGCGCCGTGCGCCGCTCCTTGCGGATGTTCTTGCGCTTGCGCGACGACAGGTCGGCGAGGAAGGCGTCGAAATCGGGATAGTCGCGGTTGATCCAGTGGAATTGCTGGCTGGTGCGGTGCAGCAGCCCCATCTCCTCGCCCGCCTCGGCCTCCGCTCCGGTGCAGAAGGTCACGTGAAGCGAGGACAGGTTGTTGTCCGTGGCGACCTGCACCGCGCCCTGGGTCAGCGCCGACATGCCCGTCTGTTCCATCCCCGGCACGGTCAGGAACCGCCGGCCGGTTGCTGGGGTGAAGGGCACGGCGGATTGCAGTTTCGGGTAATAATCGCCGCCGGCCCGCTCGAAGGCATGGGCCCAGCTGTGGTCGAAGATGTATTCGCCCTGGCTGTGCATCTTGGCGTAAAGCGGCATCACCGCGATGGTCCGGTCCTGCACGCGGGCGACCAGGTGATGCGGCTCCCACCCGGTGCCGGGCCCGACAGATCCGCTTTGTTCCAGCGCCGACAGGAAGCGGTGCGTGGTGAAGGGATCGAGAGGGCGGCCGCCATCCTCCGCCTCGGGACAGGCGCAGGAATCCCATTCCTCGGCGGCGATCTCCGCCATGCCGCCGATCATCCGGATTTCGATGGTCGCGTCCGCCATGCCTGCCCTTTGCCTGCCGGTGGCACTATCTGTATCGCCTCGCGGCCGGTTCAACCCGCGTTTTTGCCGGGAATCTCCGCCAGATACCCTTCGAAGGTCACGTTCGCGGCAACCGTGCGGGCCATCGCCTCCTGCTCGGGCGTCGAGATGGTCCAGCACAGCACCGGCAGCCCGGATTTCGCCAGGATCGCCACCCGCGCCAGGTCGTCGGCCTGGTGGCTGATGAAACTCGCATCGACCCGGGTGATGTCCGGGATCCGCCGCAGCCGGTCGCGGGTCGCCTCCGGCAGGTTCGGCCAGTTCTTCGCGTCATAGGCGGCGGTGACCAGCCCGCGCGGCACCTCGGGCGCCAGCCGCTTCATCGCCGCCATGGAATGCGGGTTGAAGGACATGACCGCCACCGGCCCGTCATAGCCGCGAAGATCCCGCGCGACCGCTTCTTCCAGCGGGCCCACATCCTCGCCCAGCGCGCCGTCCTGGTCCTTGATCTCGATGAGGAGCGGGATCAGCCCGTCCACGATCTTCAGCACCTCCGGGAGCGAGGGGATCCCTTCGTCGCCGTCGCGCAGGGGGATCTCGGCCAGTTCGGCGGCTCTGCGGGCGCGGACCGGGCCGCTCGCATCGGTCAGCCGGTCGAGATCGTCGTCGTGAAAGACCATGGCCTGCCCGTCCGAGGACAGCTGCACGTCGATCTCGATCGCGTAGCCTGCCTCGATGGCGGCGCGGATCGCGGCGCGGGAATTCTCCGGCCGGCCATGGGCCTTGTCGTGCAGCGCCCGGTGGGCCACCGGCAGGCGCAGGAAAGCGGGGTCGAGAGCGGCTGTCATCGGATCTCGAAGAACCCCTCGATCTCGACCGCGGCACCGAGCGGCAGGATCGCCCCCACCGCCGAACGCGCATGGCGCCCGGATTCGCCCAGCAGGTCCACCAGGAAATCCGAGGCGCCGTTCACCACGAAGGGCTGGTCGCCGGACTCGGGGGTCGAGTTGACGAAGGCGGTCAGCTTGACGACCCGCACCAGCCGGTCGAGATCGCCGTCGCAGGCCGCCTTGAGCTGGGCCAGCAGCGACAGCGCACAGCGCCGGGCCGCCGCGGCGCCCTGTTCCACGTCCATATCGTCGCCCAGCCGGCCCTTGATGAGGCCACCCGCATCGGCCGAGATCTGGCCCGAGATGTAGACCATGTTCCCCGACTGAACGTAGGGGACGTAATTCGCCGCCGGCGCCGGCGCGTCGGGCAGCGACTCGCCCATCTCCGCCAGCCGTTCCTCGATCCGTCCGGTCATCCCTGCCTCTCCTGTCCGCTGCTGCGATCCGGGGCGGAGGCTAGCGCCCATCGGCGCCGGGTGAAAGGGTCAGCTTTCGCGGAACGCCTTGGCAAAGTAATCCGCCAGCGGCTTGACCAGGTAGGCCATCGGCGTGTGATCGTTGGTGCGGATATAGGCCTCCACCGGCATGCCGGGAATCAGGGTCCGGTTCTCCGGAAGACGCGCCTGCTGCCCCTCGCTGAGCATCACCTCCGCCCGGTAATAGGAGGCCCGGGTGGAATCGTCGACGAAGGCATCGGCCGAGATCTGCGTCACCTCGCCGAACAGTTCCGGCGTGGTCCGGGAATCGAAGGCGGAGAAGCGCAGGATCACTTCCTGCCCGACGAACAGCTTGTCGATATGGATGGTCGGCACCCGCGCCGCGATCACAAGCGGCCGGTCCTGCGGCACGATGTAAAGCACCGGCTCCGCCGGCTTGATCACGGAGCGCGGGGTGTAGACGGCGAGCCCGTAAACCACGCCCGAGACGGGCGCCCGGATCTCCATCCGCGACAGTTGCTCGAGGATCGCGCGGCGCTGTTCGGCCATTTCCAGCTCGCGGTACTGCACGTCGCGCAGCTGGGTGATCGCCTCCTCGCGCTGCTGGGTGCGCAGCTTGAGCCGCTCGATGTCGATCTCGGTGATGCGGCCCTGCGCCTCGGCTTTCTGGGCGGTCAGCTCGCCCCGCTCACCGGCGAGGTTCGCCTGCTCGCGCTGCAGTGACAGCACCCGCGAGGCCTGCGCCAGCCCGCGGTCGAGCAGCGATTGCTGGTCCTTGAGCTCCGAGGTGATCAGGTCGAGCTGCGTGGTCAGCGCCTCCTGCTGGGCGGTGATGCCCTCGATCTGGCTGTCGATCTGTTCGCGCCGCTTGCCCAGCTGCTCCACCTCGTTGGCGATGGATTCGTTGCGCGCCTCGAACAGGTTGTTCTGGCCGGTGACCAGTTCGGCGACCTCGTCGTCCTTGGCGGCGCGCTCCACCAGCATCGGGTCGAAGGTCACCTTTTCGGCCGCGTCACGCTCCGCCACCAGGCGGGCGCGGCGGGCCATGACCTCGAACAGCTGGCCCTCGAGGATCTTCAGCTCGGAGCGCAGCATCGTCGGGTCGAGCTTGATCAGCACGTCGCCCTCTTCGACCGTGTCGCCCTCGTCGACGAGGATCTCGTCCACCACGCCGCCATCGGGGTGCTGCACGACCTGGCGGTTGCGATCCACCTCGATCTGGCCGCTGGCCACGACGGCGCCCGAGATCTCGGTCATCGTGGCCCAGGTGCCGAAGCCGCCCACGAGGGTCAGCAGCGCCAGGCAGCCGACGAAAAGGGGCGTACGGATCGGAAAATTCTTGTCGCTGGGCGCGCTCATCTCACACCTCCGGGGCCGGCGGCCTTCTGGATTTGCTGGTGGTTCTGCACGGTCTTGCGCAGCACCTCGTCCTTGGGGCCAAAGGCGGCGCGGGTGCCATGCTCCAGCACCAGCAGCATTTCGCATTCCTGGATCGCGGCCGGGCGGTGCGCCATGATCAGCACCGAGCGTCCCGCCGCCTTCATCTGGCGGATCGCCTCGTTCAGGGCCTGGGAGCCCTGGTTGTCGAGGTTGGAGTTCGGCTCGTCCAGGACCAGGATCACCGGGTCGGAATAGACCGCGCGGGCCAGGCCGATCCGCTGGATCTGCCCGCCGGAGAGCCGGCCGCTCGCCGCCGAGACCTGCGTGTCATAGCCGCCGGGCAGCTTCAGGATCATCTCGTGCGCGGCCGCCTTCTTGGCCGCGGCGACCACCTTGGCCGCGTCGGGCTGGGTCGAGAGACGCGCGATGTTTTCCGCGATGGTGCCGTCGAACAGCTGCACCCGCTGCGGCAGGTAGCCGATATGCTGGCCCAGCACGTCCGGGTCGTATTGGTCGAGCGTGGCACCGTCCAGGCGGATGCGCCCGCCGGCGGGGGGCCATGCACCGGTGATGGCGCGCGCCAGCGTCGACTTGCCCGAGCCGGAGGGGCCGATCACGCCGACCGCCTGCCCCGGCTTCACCTCGAAGTTCAGGACCCGCAGCGTCGCCTGCTGCTCGCCGGGGGGGATCACCGTGACCTGCTGCACTTCCAGCCGGGCGCGCGGTACCGGCAGGGCGGTGCGCTGCACCTCGGGCCGGACATCGGACAGGAGCTGTGCCAGGTTGCCCCAGCCGCGCCGCGCCCGCTGCACCAGGGCCCACTGGTTGATCAGCATCTCGATCGGGGCCAGCGCGCGGCCCATCAGGATCGACCCGGCGATCATCGCGCCGGCGGTCATCTCGCCCTGCAGCACCAGGTAGGCGCCGAGGCCCAGCATCGCCGATTGCAGGAACAGGCGGAAGGTCTTGGTCGTCGTGCTGAACATGCCGCCCAGGTCGGCGGTCCGAAGCTGCCCGCGCAGCGATTCGGAGCGGGCGACCTGCCAGCGGTCGAAGGCGGCCGAGCGCATGCCCATCGACTGGATCATCTCGGCCTCGGTCTGGATCTGGTCCGCCATCGTCTCCGACCGGAAGGTGGCCATGTTGGCCCGGCCCATCGGCAGCTTGGTCGTGGCCTGGTTGGCCAGCGCCACGACGATCAGGATCGCGCCGCCGCTGAGCGCGAGTATGCCGAGCCAGGGGTGGAAGACCGCGATGCCGGCCAGGAAGAAGGGCGTCCACGGCACGTCGAAGAAGGCCATGAGCACCGGGGAGGACATGAGTCGCTGCACTGATTCGAGGTCCCGCAGGCCCGTCGCGCTGTTCTCGTCCGGGGTGCGTGCCGACTTGCGGATCGCCGCGTCGAACACCCGACGGTCGAGCCGCGCCTGGAACCGTGCCCCGACCCGGCCCATGATCCGGCCGCGGGTATAGTCCAGAAGGCCCATGATCCCGTAGAGAAAGGCGACCAGCACCGTCAGCGCGACCAGCGTCGCCTCCGAGCGGGAGCCCAGGACCCGGTCGTAGACCTGCAGCATGTAGAGCGGTCCGGTGAGCATCAAGAGGTTGGCGAAAAAGCTGAAAACCCCTACGAACCAGTAGTAGGTCCGGCTTTCCGCCCGCGCGGCCCGAAGCTCTTCGCGACCGGGTCTGTCATCTACTTTTGCCATGAGCGCTTTTCCGCTATTGATACTGCTCCGAACGGCCCGGACTGGCCGCGGCCGAAGCCCTCATGCTAGCCGGAATATTGTTGTCCCGGCCCGGGTCACGAAGGCTGTCGCCAAACTGCCACAACACTCTTTATTGCCTCGTCCGGGGCTAGGAACCCGGGCGGGTAGAAGTATTACCTCATACGCACAAAAGAATGAGAATTCCATTGCCGGATCGTCACAGTTTGCGGATATCTCGGGGGCGGCATATTCTCGCCATGGTCGCGCTGGCCGTGGCGCTGGGGGGCTGCGCGGCCCGGCCGGAGGCGCCGACCGGCATCCAGGATCCCTTCGAGGCCGACAACCGCTTTGCCCATGCCTTCAACAAGGATCTCGACCGCGCCGTGCTGCGCCCGGTCTCGAGGACCTACGTCCGGGTCGTGCCGCAGGAAGGCCAGCAGATGGTCTCCAACTTCGCCGACAACCTGGCCCTGCCCGGCATGGTGGTGAACAACCTGCTGCAGGGCGACCTGTCGGGCGCCGGCCGCAATTCGCTGCGCTTCCTCTACAACTCGACGCTGGGCTTCGGCGGGCTGTTCGACCCCTCGTCGGAATTCGGGATCGAGCCCGAGGATACCGATTTCGGCGAGACGCTGCATGTCTGGGGCGTGCCCGAGGGCAATTACGTGGAGCTGTTCGTCCTCGGCCCCTCGACGGAGCGCGACGCGCTCGGCCGGGTGGTGGACGTGTTCCTCGACCCGCTGGATTATGTGCTGCCCCGGCCGGAACGCTCTTACGCGACAGGCGTTTACGTTCTCGACCGCGTCGGCGATCGCGGTCGCTTCGGCAGCACGGTGGATTCGGTCCTCTACGAAAGCGCGGACAGTTACGCGCAGGCCCGGATCATCTACCTGCAGAGCCGGCGCTTCGAACTCGGCCAGACCGAAGAGGCCGCGCCGGGCGCCGAGATCGACCCCTTCGCCCTGGATACGGAAGGATTCTGATATGCCCGCACTGCACCGCCGCCGCTTCCTGACGTCGCTCGCCGGGGGCCTCGTGGCCGCCACGGCCCTGCCCCGCGCGGTGCTCGCGCTGACCGAGCAGGGCGCGCGCCAGCTGATCGACGGCCTGGTGGGCGAGATCAACCGCGTCATCGGCTCCGGCAAGTCGGAACAGGCGATGTACGGCGATTTCGAGCGCATCTTCGACCGCTACGCCGACAATTCCTACATCGCCGCCTACGCGATGGGGGTGGATGGCCGCCGCGCCACCGCGGCCCAGAAAAAGGCATTCTCCGACGCCTTCTCCAGCTACATCGCCCGGAAGTACGGCAAGCGGTTCCGCGAGTTCATCGGCGGCCGGCTGGAAGTGAAGGGCGTGCGGAAGGTGAAATCCTGGTACGAGGTTTCCACCACCGCCTACCTGCGCGGCGAGGCGCCGTTCGAGGTGACCTTCCAGGTGTCGGACCGCACCGGCCGGGACCTGTTCTTCAACATGTTCATCGAGGGTGTGAACCTGCTGCTGACCGAACGGACCGAGATCGGCGCCATGATCGACCGCAACGGTGGCAATATCGACGCGATGATCGCCAACCTGCGCAACGCGGGCTGAGGTCTGCTCGCCCACCAGGTCCGGGCCTGACTACAATAAGATGAAAAAAGCCCCGCGCGCCGGACAAGGCGTAGCGGGGCTTTTCGTGCGGCCGGTCCTGGCACCTGCGGTCAGCGGCTCTCCATGCCTTCGCTGGCACCGGCGCCCCAGATGCTGTTGCGCACCTTGTTCACCACCGAGTTCACCACGTCATCCTCTTCCGGCTGCGGCTGGGTCGGCGGCACCGGCGGGTCCATGGGCAGCGGACGCACCGGCACGCCCTCGTTCACCCGGGTCATCACCTCGTGCCAGATCTCGGCGGGCAGCCCGCCGCCGGTCACCCCGGTCAGCGGCGTGTTGTCGTCGTAGCCCATCCAGACGCCGGCCACGTAATCGGCGGTGAAGCCCACGAACCACGCGTCCCGCGCCGCCTGCGTCGTGCCGGTCTTGCCCGCCGCCTGCCGGTCCGACAGCCTGGCGCGGTGACCGGTGCCCTCGCTCACCACCTTTTCCATCATCCAGATGAGCTGCCGCGCGGCATCCTCGCGGATCACCCGCTCACCGATGCCGCCGTCCTTGTCCATCAGCGGCTCCTCGTCGCCCTGCAGCCGCAGGTCCACCAGCCCGTAGGGCGTGACCGACGAGCCGCCGTTGAGGATCCCCGCATAGGCGCCCGTCATCTCGATCAGGGTGGATTCGCTCGCCCCCAGCGCCAGGGCCGGACCCTCGGCAAGGTCGCTCTTCAGGCCGAAGCCGTTGGCCACCTGGCGTACATTCTCGCGGCCGACATTCTCCGACACCTTGATCGCCGGGATGTTGAGCGAGTTCTTCAGCGCCTCGGCCAGCGTCACGCGGCCATAATGCTTGCCGGTGTAGTTCTTGGGCGTCCACGGCCCCGAGCCGGGGATGTCGATGGTGATCGGTTCGTCCACCACGGTATCGAGCGGCGAGCGCCCGAGCTCCAGCGCGGTGGCATAGACGAAGGGCTTGAAGGCCGAGCCGGTCTGCCGCCGCGCCTGGGTCGCGCGGTTGAACACGCCCGAGACCCCGGTCTTGCGGCCGCCCACCATGGCGCGCACGGCGCCGTCGGCGGACATGACCACGACCGCGGCCTGCGCCTTTGAGCTGTCCTTGACCTTGTCCTCGAAGACCGCCTTCATCGCGCCCTCGGCCGCGCGCTGGATGCGCTGGTCGAGCGTGGTGCGGATGATCACGTCCGCCGTGGTGTCGCGGGTGAAGAAGTCCGGGCCGGTGGACATCACCCAGTCGGCGAAATAGCCGCCGGACTTGGCCTCGGCCGCCTCTGACAGCTGCGCGGGATGCTGTTCGGCATAAAGCGCCTCGTCGTCGGTCAGGTAGCCCTGCTCTTCCATCAGCGCCAGCACCACGTCGGCCCGGTCCTGCGCGCGTTCGAGGTTGTTGGTCGGCGCGTAGGTGGTGGGCGCGGTCAGCAGCCCGGCCAGCATCGCCCCCTCCGCCGGATCGACCTCGCGCGCGGACTTGCCGAAGAAGCGCTGCGCCGCGGCCTCCGCCCCGTAGGCGCCGCCGCCCATATAGGCGCGGTTGAGGTAGATCGTCAGGATCTCGTCCTTGGAGTACTTGATCTCCATGGCGATGGCGTAGACCGCCTCCTTCATCTTCCGCCAGAGCGATGTCTCGCGGCAATCGGCCTCGTATTCGCGCTGGTTCTTCCACTCGTCCGGGTCGTATTCCACGCCAAGGCACATCAGCTTGGCCGTCTGCTGCGTGATGGTGGAACCGCCGTGCCCCGAGAGCGGCCCGCGGCCTTCGCGCAGGTTGATGCGGATGGCGCCGGCGATCCCGCGCGGCGAGACGCCGAAATGCTGGTAGAACCGCTTGTCCTCGGTGGCGACCACCGCGTTGCGCAGGTGGCGCGAGACGGTCGCGGCATCCACCGCGCCGCCGAACTGCTCCCCGCGCCAGGCAAAGACGCTGCCCTCGCGGTCCAGCATGGTGACCGAGCCGCGGGCACGGCCGTCCACTAGCGCGCTGGCCTCGGGCAGGGTGGTGGTGACGTAGAGCGCGGAGGCCGCGACCAGCAGCACGATCACCGCGGTGACGCGCCAGACCACCCGCCAGAGCAGTTTCAGGATGAACCGCAGCGTGCCGCTGAAGAAGGCGACGATCGGGTTGCGCCGGGGTCCGCGACCGCCCTTCCGGGTCGGACCACGACCGCCGCCCCCGGGCGGACGACCCGAGCCGCCGCCACGTTTCACGCTGCCGCCCTTGCCGGTGGCACGGCGCGGTTTCGCCTTGCTTCCGCTTCCCCTGGAGACATTGCTACCCTTCGCGGGATAACGCCTGTCGGCCACCAGCGGCGGCGTCCTGCGCCCTTGCTCGCTCATCTGCCTATCCTGCCCAGCCGTTCGTATCGTTTTTTCGCAGCCTAACCGCTTTGCCCCGGGATGTTGAGAGCCGAAGCCTGGCACACGAATGTTTCATCTGCCTATCTGATGTGCATCCACAGAAAGTAGCACATTAATTAGGCACAATCGCCGCGGATTTCGCCGCAAATCGCCTCAATTCCTTTCGAGAGACGCCGCTCCTGACGTTTGGTGGCCCTGCAATCGCGGGCAGGCGCCTGCCTAACCGAAAGGGACCGAGGGTGAAACTCATCATTGCGACAATCAAGCCGTTCAAGCTCGAGGAGGTCCGCGAGGCGCTGACCGACGTGGGCGTGCGCGGGATGATGGTAACAGAGATCAAGGGCTTCGGATCGCAATCCGGGCACACGGAAATCTACCGTGGCGCCGAATATGCCGTGAACTTCGTGCCCAAGGTGAAACTGGAAATCGTGGTGTCTGCCGGCATGGCCGAACAGGTGGTCGAGACGATCACCAAGACCGCGAAGACCGGCAAGATCGGGGACGGCAAGATCTTCGTTCTGGACGTGGCGCAGGCCGTGCGGGTCCGCACCGGCGAAACCGACGGGGACGCGCTTTGAGGCGCGGGGAAGAAAGGGAAAATCCGACCATGAAATTCGCACCGAAACTTGCCCTTGCCACGGCGCTGATCGCGCTGCCGGTGATGGGCCTGGCCCAGGAGGCCGACACGACGCCGCCGATGGAGGAGATCGGCTTCATCTTCACGACGTTCATGTTCCTCGTGACCGGCTTTCTCGTCTTCTTCATGGCCTGCGGCTTTGCCATGCTCGAAGCCGGGCTCGTCCGGTCCAAGAACGTGACCATGCAGCTGATGAAGAACATCTCGCTCTTCTCGCTGGCGGCGATCTTCTACTACCTGCTGGGCTACAACCTGATGTACCCGGGCGACGGCTGGTCGATCGACGGGGTGCTCGGCGCCTTCAGCATCACCTACCTGGAGCCCGTGGGCCTCGAGGGGGCGACGCCCGACCTGACCTATGCCTCGGTCGGCTCGGACTTCTTCTTCCAGCTGATGTTCTGCGCCACCACCGCCTCGATCGTGTCGGGCACCCTGGCCGAGCGCATCAAGCTGTGGCCCTTCCTGATCTTCATCATCGTCCTGACCGCCGTGATCTACCCGATCCAGGCGTCGTGGAAATGGGGCGGCGGCTTCCTTGACGCGGCCGGCTTCCAGGACTTCGCGGGCTCGACCGTGGTGCACTCCGTGGGCGGCTGGGCCGCGCTGGCTGGCGCCATCGTGCTGGGGCCGCGGATCGGCAAGTTCGGCAAGGACGGCAAGGTGACGCCGTTCCCGGGCTCCAACCTCGCGCTCGCCACGCTGGGCACGTTCATCCTGTGGCTGGGCTGGTTCGGCTTCAACGGCGGCTCGCAGCTCTACATGGACACCGCTGCCAACGTGACCGACATCGGCCGCATCTTCTCCAACACCAACACCGCGGCCGCGGCCGGTGCCATCGCGGCGCTGATCCTGACCCAGCTGATGTACGGCAAGGCCGACCTCACCATGGTGCTGAACGGTGCGCTGGCCGGCCTCGTGTCGATCACCGCGGAGCCGCTGACCCCGAGCCTCGTGGCCTCGACCCTGATCGGCGGGATCGGCGGGATCCTCGTGGTGCTGACCGTGCCGATGCTGGACAAGATCAAGATCGACGACGTCGTCGGCGCGATCCCGGTCCACCTGATCTGCGGCATCTGGGGGACCCTCGCGGTGCCCTTCACCAACGACGCCGCCTCCTTCGGCACGCAGCTCTATTCCATCGTGGTCGTGGGGATCTTCGTCTTCGTGGTCTCGATCGTGCTGTGGTTCATCCTCAAGGCGACCATGGGCATCCGCTGCAGCGAAGAAGACGAGATCATGGGTCTCGACATGTCGGAGCTGGGGATGGAGGCCTACCCGGAATTCTCCAAGGGCTGATCCTCCCTCCGGCCATTGGACAAAGAAAGGCCCGGGCGCGTTGCCCGGGCCTTTTTTCGTGTCAGGTCAGAGAGCCGCGGCTCAGTGCGTCGACTTGGTGCCGCTGCCGAGGTTCTCCTTGTCGGCCGCCGACTTGGCGGTGGAGCGGACCTTGTCGGCCGCTTCCTTGCCCTTCTTCTCGGCGTCTTCCATCGTGCTCTCGGCGTCACGGCGGATGTCTTCCATCACGCTCTTGGCCTGGGACTCGGCCTCGCGGCCGGTCTCGCGCGCGACCTCTTCCAGCTTGGCACGCTCCTCGCGGTAGACGCGTTCGGCCTCGTCGAACAGCTGGTCCGACCATGCGCCGAAAGTCTCGTCCTCGCGGCGGGTACGCGGAAGCACGCCCCCGATCGCCGCACCGACCGCCAGGGCCAGCGCACCGGCGACCAGCGGCTGGTCGTCGTAGAAGCCCTGCGCCTTCTGGCCGGACTTGCGGGCGTAGTACTCGGCTTTCACCCGTGCCTCGTAGGCCTGTTCGCGCGCCTTGATCACGCGTTTGCGGGCCTCTTCGGACATCTCGGACGTGCCGTCGGCGATGCGCGAGCGCAGTTCATGGGCGCTCACCTTCGCACGGGTGCTGTAGGCGCGCGCCTTGGCCTTGCCGCGCTCGTAGCGGCCTTCGGCGCTGTGGCGCAGCTCGCCGGCCTTGGTGCCGACGCGCGCGGCGCCTTCACGGGCACGGTCCCGCGCCTTGCCGATCCAGGGCGAACCGCCCTCGGAGGAGCCGGCGGCCTGGGCCGCCCCGGTGCCACCTGCGGCAGCGTAGTAATCCGGGCCGGAGATCCGCTGCGGGCCCGAGGACCGGCTGAGGGAATAGCCGAGCCAGGCCAGGCCGGCGGCGGTCAGGGCCACGGCGGCCGGGTTGCGGCGCACCACGCGGCCGACGCTCTCGCCCAGTTCGGCCCCGTTATGAGCCAGGCTTTCGGCGACGCCGCGGATCATTCCGTCGGTCGAGAACCGTTCGTTCACCTCGCCCATGGTGCGACGCAGCTCGCCGCGCTGGGCCTCGATTTCGCGTTCGATCTCTTCCGGGGTCTTCACATCGGAATAGGTCATCTCTCGGTTGCTCCTTTCAGGGCAGCAGCATCTTTCTTGACGTTGTCGGCCACGCGCTTGGGCGCGAGGCTCGCCTTCTTGAGTTGCCCAACCCCCACGGCCAGCAGGATGATCGCCAGCACAAGCACCACGCCGCCCACGATCAGGGCCGCGATGCCGGCAGCAAAGCCAGCGGTGATCACCCATTCCACGGCCGCGGCGGCCAGCACATTGAGCGCCACGAGCGCAAAGACCGTGCCGGCAAGCACCAGGCCCAGCGCCACACCGGCGCGGTTCAGGGCCTGCGAGATCTCCGCCCGGGCCAGGTCGATTTCCTTGCGCAGGATCGACGACATATGGCCAATGGCATCAGACATCAGTGTTCCGAGGGATTTGGGCTGTTCATTCATGAGGGCAGGTCCGTCACCGGGGCGGGACGTGCATCTGCCGGCGGGGTCTCAACCGGGCGGTCATCCTCGTAATCGGCGATCAGGTCGTCATCGTGACGGCTGGATGCCTTGAGGAAGCGCCCGGCGGCAAAGCCGAGCAGGGCAGCACCACCAAGGAAGGCGGCCGGGTTGCGACGCGCCACCTCGTTCAGGTCGTGGCCCATCTCGACCACGGACTTCTCGCGCATGGAATCGGCGAAATCCGCCACGCCGGACGCGAGCTGGCCGAATATCCGCTCCTGCGGCGAGCCGTCGCTCAGGTCCGAAGCGGCCTTGCGCAGGGCCTCGGCCACCTTCGATGTCTCGTCGGCGGCATAGTTCTTCTGTTCCTCGCCGTAAGCTTCGGCGCGGGCGCGCGCGTCCTGGGCGAATTCGCCCGCCTTGTCGCGCGCATAATCGGCCAAGTCGTGAGCGCCGGTGCGGACCTCTTCGGCCGCCTCTTCCGCCGTCTTCTTGAACTTGCCCGTCTCGTCTTTCGACGTATTGGTCGCTTGTGCCATCGGGTCCTCCATCAGAGCGATGCGGACCCGCAGGGGGTGACCCGGGCCACTGGGCCCGGCGCCATCCCCCGGCGGTCGCATCCGTCGGGACAAGAACCGCATCTGGCGGGCAAAAGTTCCTTGCCCCGGTCGCGGGTTTCAGCCCATGCGCTTGGGCGCCCCGCTGGCCATATCGGTCCCCACATATGGCAGCTTTGCCTGCTTCCAGGCGCCGAAGCCGCCCTCCATGTGGGCAATGCGGTCCAGCCCGCTTTGCATCGCCAGCCGCGCCATCTTTTCGGAGCGCACGCCGGAGCCGCAATGCAGGACGATCTGCCGCCCCTCCTGCCCCGGCAGCATCTTCGGCACGAAGAAGGCCATCGGCATCAGCATCGCGCCCTCGATATGCTCGAACATGTATTCCTGCGGGGTGCGTACGTCGATCAGCACGATCTCACCGGCCTCGGCGGCGCGCGCCACCTCCTGTGGGGTCCACGTCTCGAGGGTGGCGCCGTTCACGGTTTCCGTCTTCATCATGTCCGCCTTTCAGAACCTGTTCGCGGGTATCTTGAAGTAGCTCTTGCCGTCCGCCTCCGGTTCCGGAAGCCGCCCGCCGCGCAGGTTGACCTGAAGCGCGTGCAGCATCCGGTCGGGCAGGTCGAGCGTGGCATCGCGCTCGTCGCGGATGCGGCAATATTCCTCGCGGGAGCGGCCGGCGCCCACATGCGGGTTGTCCGCTTTCTGCTCGGCCACCGTGGCGAAAAAGGCCGGGTCCTTGCGGTCGCCCACCGGCGGATAGTCGTGGCCGTGGAACAGCCGCGTCTCGTCCGGCAGCGCCAGCAGCCGCGTCAGGGAATCGTAAAGCTCGGACGACGAGCCGCCCGGGAAGTCCGCCCGCGACGTGCCCACGTCCACCGCCATGAAGGTGTCATGCACGAAGGCCGCGTCACCGATCACGTAGGTGATGGAGCCCAGCGTGTGCCCCGGCGACAGGATCACCTGCACCTCGAGGTCGCCCAGCGCAAAGCTTTCGCCATCCGCGAACAGCCGGTCGAAATCGCGGTCCGGGTCGAAGGCGTCGGGCATGTGATAAAGGTCGCGCCAGAGCCGCGCGATGTCGCGCACCTTGTCGCCGATCGCGTTGGGCGCGCCGCTCTTTTCCTTCAGCCAGGCCGAGGCCATCATGTGGTCCGCATGCGGGTGGGTGTCGAGGACCCATTCGATCTCGATCCCTTCCGACTTGGCGAAGTCGAGGATCTCCTGCGCGCTGTCATGACGAAGACGCGCGGCAGAGGTGTCGAAATCCGCCACCACGTCGATCAGGGCGCCTTTCTTGGTCGCCTCGTCCACGACGATGTACTGACAGCTTCCCGACGGCTTGTCGTAGAAACATTCCACACGCGGCGATCCTTCGCCCCGCGACGGGCTGGTCTGATGAAACATGTCTCGGCCTCCATTCCTTGATGATATTCCATAGTTGGAATGTATTTGGACGATTGCAAGAGCCCTCGTCAATAGGACCGGCTGCGACCGGCTGGCGCAACATTCGCCTGTCTCGGGTTGTCAGAAAACGGTGGAAAACCCTGCCCGGCATGGCCTTGGCGCTGGCAAGACGCCGGGTCGGCATGCTAGGTTTAGCGGCATGAACACCGCCACACGCAATATACACCCCTCCGCTGCGCGGCCGGTCATCCGGCAGCTCGACGATGCCGCGATCAACCGCATCGCCGCCGGCGAGGTGGTGGAACGCCCGGCCTCGGCGGTGAAGGAGCTGGTGGAGAACGCGGTCGATGCCGGCGCGCGGCGGATTCGCATCGACGTGGCGGATGGCGGCAAGACGCTGATCCGCATCACCGACGACGGCTGCGGGATGAGCGCGGCAGAGCTTCCTCTGGCGCTCTCCCGCCACGCCACCTCCAAGCTCGACGGCGACGACCTGCTCAACATCCACACCTTCGGCTTCCGGGGTGAGGCGCTGCCCTCGCTGGGCGCCGTGGGGCGGCTGACCGTCACCTCCCGCGCGCAGGGCGAAGAGGCGGCAATGCTGAGCGTCACCGGGGGCGAGATGTCGGGCGTCAAACCCGCCGCGCTCAACGCCGGCACGGTGGTGGAGCTGCGGGACCTGTTCCACGCCACGCCTGCCCGGCTCAAGTTCCTGCGCACCGACCGGGCCGAGATGCAGGCGGTCACCGACGTGGTCAAGCGGCTCGCCATGGCCGAGCCCTTCGTCGGCTTCACCCTGCGCGACGTGTCGAACGGGGGCGAACGCGTGACCTTCCGCTCGGACGCGGAGAGCGGCGATCTCTTCGATGCGCTCCACGGCCGTCTGCGCAACGTGCTGGGCGGCGAGTTCGCCGAGAACGCCCTGCGCATCGATGCCGAACGCGACTGGCTGCACCTGACGGGCTATGCCGCGCTGCCCACCTATTCCCGGGGCGCGGCGGTGATGCAGTTCTTCTTCGTCAACGGCCGTCCGGTGAAGGACAAGCTGCTGCTGGGCGCGCTGCGCGGGGCCTATTCCGACTTCCTGTCCCGCGACCGGCACCCGGCGGTGGCGCTGTTCCTCGACTGCGACCCGCACAAGGTGGACGTGAACGTGCACCCGGCGAAATCCGAGGTGCGGTTCCGCGATCCCGGCATGGCGCGCGGGCTGGTCGTCTCGGCCCTGCGCCACGCGCTGGCCGAGGCCGGGCACCGCGCCTCCTCCACCGTCGCCGGGGCCACTCTGGGCGCGATGCGGCCGGAACCCTCCGGACCGACCGAGCCCCGGGTCTACCAGATGGACCGTGCCGGCCAGTCCCGGCCGTCCTTCGCCCCTCCCTCCGCCGCCGCCCGGCAGGCCGCCTTCGAGGCGCAGAGCCCGGGCTTTGCCGAGATGCAGGGCGCCTATTCCGGCCGGGTGGTGGAGCCCGAGGCACCCACCGCCGAGACCCCCGAGGCCGCGCAGGTGGAATCCCTGCCGCTGGGCGCCGCCCGGGGCCAGGTGCACGAGAACTACATCATCGCCCAGACCGAGCGCGGCATGGTCATCGTCGACCAGCACGCGGCGCATGAGCGGCTGGTCTACGAAAAGCTCAAGCGCCAGATGGCCGAGAACGACGTTGCCGCACAGGCGCTGCTGATCCCCGAGATCGTGGAGCTGTCCCAGGGCGATTGCGCGCTGCTGGCAGAGGCCGCCGACGACCTCGCGCCGCTGGGGCTGGTGCTGGAACAATTCGGCCCCGGCGCCATCGCCGTCCGCGAGACCCCCGCCATCCTGGGCGAGGTGGACGCCAAGGCGCTGGTCCTCGACCTCGTGGACGAGCTGCAGGACATGGGCGCGACCCAGACCGTGCGCGACCGGATCGAGGCGATCCTGTCCCGCGTGGCCTGCCACGGCTCCATCCGTTCCGGCCGCCGGATGCGCGCGGAAGAGATGAACGCGCTGCTGCGCGAGATGGAGGCGACGCCCCATTCCGGCCAGTGCAACCACGGCCGCCCCACCTACGTGGAGCTGAAGCTGACGGATATCGAACGGCTTTTCGGGCGGAGCTAGAGCCTGTCGTTCCCTTTCCGTTCTTGCGCCGGGGCCCGCCGCGCCGCTATGCTGGGTTGAAAGACGAAGAGGCAGACAATCGTGCAACCGACCCTCGACCAGATCCTCGCCGACCTCGTGGCGCTCGACCCCGTGACGACCGCCGCCGCCGTGCTGGCGCTCGCCACGCTCCTCATGCTGGTCACCACGCTTTCCCAGCGCGCCCGCGCCAAACGGGCCGAGGGCGAGGCGGCGGATCTGCGCAGCGACCGCGACACGCTGGCCCGCGACAAGGCCGGGCTGGAACGTGACCTTGCCGCCCAGACCACCCGCGCCGAACGGCTGCCCGAGGTGGAGGCGGAACTCACCCGCATCCGCGATGCCTACGACGCCGAACGCGACCACCGCGCGACCCTGGCGCAGGAGCTGAAAAGCACCCGCGAAAGCCACGAGGCCCGGCTGGAAGAGCTGCGCGGCATGAAGAAGGACCTCGAGGACCGGTTCTCCGCCATCGCGGGCGACGTGCTCAAGGGCAATTCTGAAACCTTCCTCGGCATGGTGAGCGAACGCTTCACCGCCCATAACAAGGAGGCCGCCGAGGCGCTGGAGAAGCGGCAGGAGGCGATCCGCAACCTCGTGAAGCCGCTGGACGAGAAGCTGGGCAAGTTCGACAGCCGCATCGGCGAGATCGAGAAAGCCCGCAACGAGGCCTACGGCGCGATCCGCACACAGGTCCGCGACCTTGCCGAAAGCCAGAAGACGCTGGGGCAGGAAACCCGGCGGCTGGTGCAGGCCCTGCGCGCACCCAAGACCCGCGGCCGCTGGGGCGAGATGCAGCTGCGGCAGGTCTTCGAGATGTCGGGCATGGCCGAACACGTGGACTACGTGCAGGAACATTCGATGGAGACCGATGCCGGGCGCCGCCGCCCCGACGCGATCGTGCATATCCCCGGCGGCAAGAGCATCGTGGTGGACGCCAAGACCCCGCTCGAGGCCTATCTCGACGCGCTGGAGGCCGACTCGCCCGAGGGACAGGCGGCACAGCTCAAGCGCCATGCCGGTCACGTGAAGACCCACGTCAAACTGCTGGCCTCCAAGGCGTACCAAGAGCAGATCGACGAGACTCCGGACTTCGTGGTGATGTTCATTCCGGGCGAGACCTTCGTCTCTGCCGCCGCCGAGGCCGATCCGGGGCTGATCGAATATGCCTTTGAAAACAAGGTGCTGATCGCCACGCCCACCACGCTCATGGCTCTGATCAAGGCCATCGCCTATGGCTGGCAGCAGGAAAAGATGGCCGAGAACGCGGTGGAGGTGCAACGCACCGCGCGCGAGCTTTACGACCGGCTGTCGACCTTCGCCGGTCACCTCGACAAGGTCGGGAAAAGCCTGCGCTCCTCCGTCGACAACTACAACCGCGCCGTCGGCTCGCTGGAAACCCGGGTGCTGCCCAGCGCCCGCAAGTTTGAGCAACTCGGCGTGGTGAGCGAGGGCGCCGACCTGGCCGGTCCCTCCGCCGTGGAACAGGATCCCCGGCCAGTGACGGCGGCGGAATACACCGCGATCTCGGCGGAATAGACCCCTCGCAATGCCCGGCCCCGTCGGAATCGGGCGTGTCATGGCCGGATAGCGGATGACGGGGGCGCGGCGGGTCATTTGGCCCGTTTCCGACGGAAAACGCCCCCCGGGGCCCCGACGAGCGTCGGCTCCCGCCACCGATCCCGGGGCGCCGCCCGACCCCCATACCGCTTCTGCCGGACCCGCGCGGCCGGATTTCCATGCAACCATAAGACCATAGGTCCCGCCACCATCACCGCGCCCGGGTGGTACGGACCGGGGGCGACCGGCGCGCCTGACGCCGCAGTCCCCTCGGCCGCCCTGCATTGACATCCCACCGCGCGGCAAACAGAGTAGCCGCAACCCCAAGGATAATCGGGGACGACAAGAGGGAGGACACCGTTGGTCATCAGGTTGATCGACGGACTCAATGAGTTCGTCGGCCGGATCGTCGCCGTGATCGCGGTGATCTTCGCGGCCATCATCATCTACGACGTCATCATGCGCTACGTCTTCGAAGAACCCACCCGCTGGGCCTTCGACGTCACCAAGCAGCTGTTCGGCTTCTATTTCGTGATGCTGGGCGGCTATGCCCTGCGCCACGGGTCGCACGTGCATGTCGACATCCTGACCGAGCGCATGTCCGGCATCGGGCTGCGCATCGTCGAGCTGGCGGGCTACGTCATCTTCTTCTTTCCCTTCGCCTGGGTGTTCCTCACCCGGTCCTGGGAATTCGCCATGCGCAGCTGGAGCCAGGGGGAAACCACCTACGGCGCGATCCAGATGCCGGTCTACCCGCTGAAGATGGCGATGTGCGTCGCCGCCGGGCTGCTGCTGCTGCAGGGCGTGGCCGAAGTCCTCAAGATCATCCTCGGCCACCGCGAGGCCCGCACATGAGTCCCGAAATCCTTGCCGTCCTGATGTTCGCCCTGCTGGTGCTGGGCCTCTTCATGGGCCACCCGCTGGCCTTCGTGCTGGGCGGCACCGCGGTGCTGACCGCGCTGATCGCCGGCAAGCCGATGGTGCTGGGCATCGTCATCAACCGCATCTTCGGCGACGTGCTGGACAATTACACGCTGATCGCCATTCCGCTCTTCGTGCTCATGGCGAGGTTCCTGTCGGATTCAGGCGTGACCGACCGGATGTTCGAATCCCTGCGCCTGCTGCTCAGCCGGGTGCGCGGCGGGCTGGCGCTGGCGGTGGTGTTCATCTCCATCCTGCTGGCGGCGACCACGGGCATCATCGGCGCCTCGATCACCGTCATGGGCGTCATGGCGCTGCGGCCGATGCTGCAATACGGCTACGCGCCCACCCTGACCACCGGGGTGATCGCCGCCTCGGGCTGCCTGGGCATCCTGATCCCGCCGTCGATCATGCTGATCCTGATGGCCAGCTATTCGCCGCTTTCGGTGGGCGAGCTGTTCGCCGGCTCGATGATTCCGGGCGTGCTGCTGGGCCTGAGCTACGCGGTCTACGTCTACGTCATCTCGGTGCTGCGGCCCGACCTCGCCCCGGCAGTGGAGCCCGACGAGAAGGTCGAGCGCGGCACGCTGATCCGCATGCTGATCACCGAGGCGGTGCCGCCGCTGGTGCTGATCTTCGGCATCCTGGGCTCGCTGCTGGCGGGTATCGCCACCGCGACCGAGGCCTCGGCCATCGGCGCCGCGCTGGCCCTGCTGATCGTGATCTTCCGCGGCCGCTTCCGGCTCAAGACCTTCTACGGCGCGATGATCGAGACCGCGCGCACCTCGGCGATGATCCTGTTCATCGTGGTCGGCGCCACGGCCTTTACCGGGGTGTTCAACATCACCGGGGGCCTGCGCGCCACGCAGGAGATCATCCGCAACCTCGACATGGCGCCCTGGCTGCTGGTGGCGATGATGATGTTCATCGTCTTCATCCTCGGCGCCTTCCTGGACTGGACGGGGATCGTGCTGCTGTCCTTCCCGATCTTCCTGCCCATCGTGCAGGAGATGGAAAGCGTCAGCCTGCTGTGGTTCGTCGTGCTGATGGCGGTAGTGCTGCAGACCTCGTTCCTGACTCCACCATTCGGATACGCGCTGTTCTACCTGCGGGCCATCGCCCCGCGCGAGGTCCGCACAGGGCAGATCGTGCGCGGCGTGCTGCCCTTCATCGTGCTGATCGTGCTGATGTGCATTGCCGTCGCAGTGTTCCCGTCGCTCGTCACCTGGCTGCCGGCCGCGCTTTACGGCTGACCCGGCCCGAACCCGGCCCGGCGGGAGGAGCCGCCGGGCAAAAACCAACCAACGAGGAGGTTTACCAATGACCATCAAGACCCTGACCCTGGGCACCGCGCTTGCCGTGACCACGGCGCTGCCGGCGCTGGCCCAGGACAACTGGACCATGACCACCACCTGGCCGTCGTCGCTCGAGCTGATCGAGACCGACCGCCACTTCGTCGAGCTGGCCAACAAGCTGACCACCGGCGACCTGACGATCGAGTTCTTCGAGGGCGGCGCACTGGTCCCCTCGGGCGAGGTCTTCGGCGCGGTCGAATCCGGCACCATCCAGGCCGGCGCCGACTGGCCGGGCTACTGGGCCGGCCGCGACGCCGCCTTCTCGCCGCTGGCGACCACCCCCGCGCTGTTCAACGCGGTGGATTACGTCAACTGGATCCAGCAATGGGGCGGCGCCGATCTCTACAACGAGATCTACGGCCAGTTCGGCATGGTTTACCTGCCCTACGGCGTGACCAACAACGAATCCGGCTTCCGCTCGAACGAGCCGATCCGCAACCTCGACGACCTGCAGGGCAAGCGCCTGCGCCTGTCGGGCCTCGAGCAGGGCAAACTGCTGGAACGCCTGGGCGGCAACCAGGTGTCGATGGCCGGTGGCGAGATCTACCAGGCGCTCGAGCGCGGCGTGATCGACGGCGCGGAATTCTCCACGCCCAACGTCGACTGGTCCGGCGGCTTCCAGCAGGTCACCGATTACTGGGCGACCCCGGGCTGGCACCAGTCCGCTTCGGTCTTCGGCGTGATGATCAACCAGCAGGCCTGGGACGCGCTGTCGCCCGAGACCCAGGAGAAGCTGAAGATCGCCGCGGACGCCACGCTGCTGTGGTCGCTGGCCTTCACCGAGAAGCGCGCGACCGAAGCCTATGCCAAGTTCGACGAGGCGGTCGAGATCAACCGCTACGACGACGAGACCCTGGACAAGATCCAGCAGATGGCCAACGAGGTGATCGTGGAAACCGCCTGCGAGAACCCGAACTCGGCCAAGGTCTACCTGAGCATGGTGGAATACCTGGACGATTACGCCCAGTGGCGTGACGCCTCGGCGCCCTACAACCTCGGCCGCACGCCGGATGGCCCGGACGCGCAGGCGCTGAAGGATTGCCTCTGATATTAGGCTGACGCGCCCGGTTCACGCCGGGCGTACCGGGAAAACACTAATGCCCGCCGTGTCATCCGGCGGGCATTTCTCGTCTCTGGCGCCGGGCGGGTCGCCAAATATCAGCCCACCGCCTCGGCCCGCGCCTCCATGGCGGAGGTCACCGCTTCGCTGGTGCGCTGGATGTGGCCTGAGATCACCTCGACCGCCGCCGCCACGTTGCGGGCGAGACAGGCCTCGAACAGCGCCTCGTGCTCGTCATGCAGCGCGCGCGTATTGACCGATTGCACCCGGCTGATCCGGCGATAGCGCTCGTGCTGGCGGAAAAGCTGTTCGCGCAGCCGCAGCAGCCAGATCGAATCGCAGGCCGAGACGGTGGCGTCGTGAAACGCGGAATTGTGCTTTTCCCAGGTGGCCAGCGCCTCGATTCCCTGGCTCTCGCCCACCTCGTGACGCGACAGCCGGTGATAGCTGGTGACCAGCCGCTCTTCCCAGGCGGCATCGCCGCGCGGGATGGAGCGGCCCAGCGCCTCGGCCTCCAACAGCTTGCGCAGGTCGCCGATCTCCACCGCGTCCCGCAGGTCGATCGGCGCCACCATGAACCCGCGCTGCCCCTGCACTTCCACCAGGTTGTCGCCGGCCAGCCGCGATAGCGCCTCGCGCAGCGGGCCGGGATTGACGCCGTAGCGCTGCCGCAACATGTCGATCTTGAGCTTCTGGCTGGGCGGCAGGCTGCCTGATACGATGTCTTCCCGGATCATCCGGTAGGCGCGTTCGGACAGCGTCTTTTCCGGGATGGCGGGGTCAAGGGCGGTCACGCGGGCGGTCTCCTGTCTGGCTGCGACGCGGGCGATGCGTCTGGCGGGCTTGCGCCACTATATCGCATCCCCCGGCCAAGGCAATAATATCGATTTTCCGATTGACACTTGATAAATATCGATATTCATTCCGCGCCGACGGCCCTGCCGGGACCGCCCCGCACCATACGGGGCCGCGGGGCCGATAGGGAGGGAGCACCGCATGGCAGACAGCAGCGCGCCAGGGCCCGTTTCGGGCCTCCGGAAACTCAGCGACGGCATCGCCCGGATCGAGGCGCAGGCCGCCGGGGTGCTGATCTTCGCGGTCCTCGTCCTTCTCCTGGCCAACGTGGTGTCCCGCGGCTTCGGCCAGCCGCTGATCTGGACCGACGAACTGGCGATCTACCTGATGGTGATGGCGGCCTTCGCGGGCGCCTCGCAGGGCCTGGCCCGGCGGCAGCACATCGCGGTCACCCTGCTGCCCGACATGCTGGGCCCCGGCCCGCGGCGCGTGCTGGACGGGATCGTCGACGTGGTGCTGCTGGCGATCCTGCTGGTCTTTGCCTGGACGCTGTGGCGCTGGTTCGACCCGCTGGGCGTGCTGGCGGCGGAGGATCTGCGCAGCTACGCGCGGGACAGCTTCAACTTCCTCTACCAGGAGCCGACGACCACGCTGGGCGTGCGCAAGATCTGGTTCTGGCTGATCATGCCGCTGTTCTGCATCGCCTCGGTGATCCACGTGCTGGCGCGGTTCGGCGCGCCCATCCCGCAGGCCAGCGCGGCGGAGGGCACGGCATGATCGGGCTCAGCTTTCTCGGTTTCGTCGTCGTCGGCGTGCCCATCGCCTTCGCCCTGATCGCCTTTGCCATCGTGATGATCTGGGCCGGCGGCGACATGATCCTCTTCCAGTCGCTGCCGCAGCAATTCTTCGGCGGGCTGGAGAATTACGGCCTGCTGGCGCTGCCGCTCTTCATCCTGCTGGGCGAGTTCATGAATGCCGGGGGCATCGGCCGGCGGCTCATGGCCTTTGCCCTGGCGCTGCTGGGGTCGGTCAAGGGCGGGCTGGCCTACGTGAACCTGCTGGCCAACATGATGATGGCCTCCATCCTTGGCTCGACCGTGGCGCAGATCACCATCATGTCCCGCGTCGCCGTCCCCGAGATGGAGCGCACCGGCTATCCCCGCGACGTATCGGTGGCGATCACCGCGGCCGGGGGCATGCTGGCGCCGATCATCCCGCCCTCCATGCTGTTCATCATCTTCGGCGTGATCGCCCAGCTTCCCATCGGCGACCTGTTCATCGCCGGCATCGTGCCCGGCGTGGTGCTGTTCCTCATCTTCCTCGTGGTCATCGCCTGGCTCGGCCGGCGCCACGGCTTCCCGCCCAGCGAAAGGGTCACCCTGCGCGAGCGGGTGCGCGCGGTGCTGGACGCGGTGCCGGCGGCGCTGATCCCGGTGGTGATCATCGGCTCGATCCTCGGCGGGATCGCCACGCCCACGGAATCGGCCGCGGTGGCCAGCATCATGGCCATTCTGATCGGGCTCTTCGTCTACCGCGAAATGCGGCTCGCCGATCTCTGGCCCGCCTTCGTGCGTGCCGCCGCCTCGTCCTCGGTGGTGCTGTTCCTGATCGCGGCGGCGGGCCTCTTCTCCTGGGTCATCACCTTCAACAACGTGCCGGCGCTGGTCTCGGCCTGGCTGCAGGGGGTGACGGATTCGCCGATCATCTTCCTGCTGCTGATCAACCTGATGCTGCTGGCGCTCGGCATGATCACCGACCCGATCCCGGCGATCATCCTGGTCGTGCCGGTCTTCCTGCCGGTGGCGGTGGATGTCTACGGGATCGATCCGTTCCAGTTCGGCGTGATCGTCTGCCTCAACCTCACCGCGGGGCTGCTGACGCCCCCGGTGGGCACGGGGCTGTTCACCGCCGCGCTCATGGGCAATGTCCGCGCCGAGCGTCTGGCCTGGCTGATCCTGCCCTTCTTCGGCGCGGTGGCGCTGGTGCTGGTGCTGCTCGTGCTTTTCCCGGTGCTTACGCTGGGCCTGGGCGGGGCGCTGCAATGAGCCATGTCGCCATCCTCGGCGGCGGGCTGATCGGCGCCGGCTGGGCCGCGGCCTTTGCCGGGGCGGGGCACGAGACGCGCGTGCTGGACCCAGCGCCCGAGGCCGCCGCCCGCGTGGCCGAGCTCTGGGAGACGGCGCAGCCCGTTCTCGACCGGCTGGGTCAGCTCCGGCCCGACGCCGCCCCGCCTCGCGTGGTGACGGACATGGCCGAGATCGCCGGCGCCCGCTTCGTGCAGGAGGCGCTGCCCGAGGACCTGTCGCTCAAGCAGCGGGTCTTCCGCGACCTCGCCCCCCATGTCGAGACGGCGGAGGCGGTGGCCTCCAGCTCCTCCAGCTTTCCGCCGGACCGGATGGCCGAGGGCACCGGGCTGGCGCCGCGCTTCCTGATCGGTCATCCCTGCAACCCGCCCTACCTGATGCCGGTGGTGGAGATCTCGGCCGCAAGCGAATGCGCGCCCGAGGCCATCGCCGCCGCCCGCACGCTTTACGAGGGGCTGGGCAAGACGGTGCTGACCCTGAACCGCCCCGTCGCCGGGCACCTGGTCAACCGGCTCCAGGTCGCCCTGTGGCGCGAGGCGGTGCATCTCGTGACCTCGGGCGCCGCCAGCCTGGAGGATACCGAACGCGCGGTGACCGAGGCGCTCGGCCCGCGCTGGTCCATGGTGGGGCCGCATTCCGTCTTTGCCCTGTCCGGCGGCGCGCGCGGGATGGAAGGCTTTCTCGAGGCGCTCGGCCCCGCCTTCCAGGACCTGTTCGACGACCTGGGCACGCCCCGGCTGGACAATGCGACGAAACACGCGCTGGCCGAGGCTTACGCCCGCGCGGACCTGCCCCCGCTGCCGGACCAGGCCCGCGACCGGGACGCGCGACTGCCCGTCCTGCTGGCGCAGCTCGCCGCCGATCGGAACGGGTCGAAATAGGGGATTGCACCGGATAATATCGATTTTCCGATTGCGCCCAAGATAATATCGATATTTACTGCGCTCAGCAGAGAGGGCCGGGTGCGCTCGGCGACATCAGGGAGGACGACATGAAACACACGCCCCTTATCGGGTTGACGGCGCTTGCACTGGCGACGACGGCACTGACCGCGAGTGCCGAGGAATACCGCATGGGCCTCATCACCCCGCCGCCCCACCAGTGGACGGTGACGGCCAACGAGGCGGCGGACGAGATCCGCGAAAAGACCGATGGCCGCGTGGACATCCTCGTCTTCCCCTCGGGCCAGCTGGGCAACGAGGCGCAGATGCTGCAGCAGCTGCAGACCGGGGCGATGGACTTCGCCTTCTTCACGCTGGGTGAATTCGCCAACCGCGACCCGAATTACGGCATCTTCCTCGCCCCCTACATCGTCGACGACGTGGCCGGGGCGCGCGAGCTGCTCAAGGGCGACACCGCGCAGGAACTGCTGGACGGCATGGCCGATTTCGGCCTCGTCGGCCTCGGCTGGGGCATGGCGGGGATGCGCATGATCGTCACCGCCGACAAGGTGGAAAAGGCCGAGGATCTCCAGGGCCTCAAGATCCGGACCATCCCCTTCAAGCCCGAGCTCGCCTTCTGGGAACATGTCGGCGCCGCGCCGACCCCGATGCCGCTGCCGGCGCTCTACGACGCCTTTGCCAACGGCCAGGTGGACGGCATGCAGATCGACGTCGAGGGGACGTGGAACTCCAAGTACTACGACCACGCGCAATCCGTCATCATCTCCGACCACATGATGTTCCCGATGGCCGCGATCGCCTCGGGCCGGAAATGGGCCGGCATGTCCGAGGAGGACCGCAAGGTTGTCTCCGACGTCTTCGCCGAACAGCTTGACGACCTGGTCGCCGGCTATGCCGAGATCGACGCCGATTACCGCGAAAAGCTCGAGGGCACCGACGTGACGGTGACCGAGGTCGGCCGCGACTGGTTCGGCAGCTCCATCGACGACTGGTACGCCGAGTGGCGCGAAAAGGCGCCGATGCTCAAGCAACTCGAGGACGAGGCCGAAGGTCTCTGATCAGGAACGGTGCGCGGGCGGCCAGGGGGCCGCTCGCCGCCAGGAAGGACGATCATGCCCAGCTACCGTGACCTGCGATACCTGCGCGTCGGCGTCGAGACGCTGGACGAATCGCGCCGCTTCGCCGCCGAGGTCTTCGGCCTGCAGCCCGCCGAGGCCGGTGACGATTTCGCCACCTTCCGCTCCGACTGGCGGAACTATTCCCTGTTCCTGGCCGAGGGCGGCACCGAGGAGGCCGTGGCGCTGACCGTCGGCCGCGCGACGGACCTGGACGAGGTGGAGCAGCAGCTCACCGCCGCGGGCCACGCGCCCCAGCGGCTGAGCGACGAACAGGCCGCGGCGCGGCAGTGCAAGGCGGTGCTCGCCGTTCGCGCCCCCAACGGCGTGATCGTCGAAATCGTCTGGCGCCCGCTGGAATCCGGCTGGCGCTATCACGGGCCGCGTGACGCCGGCATCACCGACCTGGCCGCGGTTCAGCTGGCCTGCACCGACCTGCCGGCCAACGAACGCTTCTGGACCGAGGGGCTGGGCCTGCGTGTCGCGGACTGGGCCGGCGACACCTGCTACCTTGCCCTGGACGAGGCGCATCACCGCGTCGCGCTCTACCCCTCCGCCCGCGACGGCCTGCTGGGCGCGGTCTGGGAAGTCGACGGCAAGGACAGCCTGATGCGGAACTGGTACCATCTGCAGAAATCCCAGCTGCCCATCGTCGCCGGCCCGGACCGGCAGGCGGCCTCGGGCGGGATCTACGTCACCACCCGCGCGCCGGGCGGCCTGCTGATGAGCTACGTGACCGAACTGGACAAGGGACCGGAGCTGCAGGCCCGCGGGCCGCGGCAATTCGCCGACAGCGCCGCCAGCCACGGCATGTGGGGCTCTGTCACCGAGCAACCCGAATTCCTCGGAGGAGATGCGTCATGATCGAGTTGAAGGACGTCGTGTATTGCCGCCTCGGCACCCGCGACCTGGCGGGGGCGGAGTGGTTCGCCACCAACATCCTCGGGCTCGAAGTGGCCGAGCGCCGCCCGGGCAGCACCTATTTCAAGTCCGACGAGCGGGCGCATACCCTGTGCTATTTCGAGGGCGACCCGGAAGACCAGATCGCCGCCTTCGAACTGGGCGGCGGCGCGGATCTGCAGAACGTCGCCGCGACGCTGGAATCGCTCGGCACGCCCGTGCATTACGGCAGCCGCGAGGAATGCGAGGCGCGGCTGGTGCGCGAATTCATCCGCTTCCGCGACCCGACCGGCAACGCGATCGAGTTCGTGGTGCGCCCCGAGACCACCGGCCAGCGCTACCACGGCACCCGCGATGCCGGGATCACCGGGTTTTCCCATGTCGGGCTCTGCACCACCGACCCCGCCCGGGACGAGGCGTTCTGGACCCAGGTCTGCAACGCCCGGGTCAGCGACCGGATCGGGGACGCTCCGCTGATGCGGCTGGGCACCATCCACCATTCCATTGCGCTGTTTCCGTTCCACAAGTCCGGGATCCAGCACATCAACCACCAGGTGGGCGGCACGGACGACATCCAGCGCAGCTTCAACTTCGTCCGGGACAACCAGGTGAACATCACCTTCGGGCCCGGCCGGCACCCGACCTCTTCGGCGGAGTTCCTGTATTTCACCGGGCCGGACGGGATGACCTACGAATACTCCACCGGCGTGCGCGAAATCCATGACGAGCCGCTGTGGCGCGACCGCCAGTTCCATTTCGAGCCCAAGGGCTTCTGCAAATGGGGCTCGGCCCCGCGCATCGCGGCCTTCGGGGACGGCGGCTCGTCATGACCGATCTTGCAGCGACGGTAAGAATGGCCGCGCGGGCCGTGGCGCGGGCCGGGCTGGTCCATGCCTATGGCCATTGCTCGGCCCGGATCGACGCCGACCGCTTCCTGGTCTGCCCCTCGAAACCCATGGGCCTGGTGCAGCCGGGCGAGCCCTGCATCGAGGTGCCGGTCTCCGGCCCCCTGCCCGAGGGCGTGCTGGGCGAAGTGCGCCTGCACCAGCGGATCTACGCCGCGCGCCCCGAGGCCGGGGGCGTCGTGCGCTTCATGGGGCCCAGCGTCATGGCGCTCGGCGCGCTGAACCAGGTGCCTCGGATGCGCCACGGCTTCGGCACCTACTTCCACCCCGGCGCCGGGCTGTGGGAGGACGTCCAGCTGGTGCGCGACGACGCGCTGGCTGACGGCGCCTTCGCCGCGATGGGCGACAGCGCGGGCCTGATCATGAAGGGCAACGGTGCGATCGTGGCGGGCGCCTCGCTGGAGGAGGCGACGATGCTGGCCTTCTACCTGGACGATGCCTGCCGGATCGAGCTGGCCGCCCGGGCGGCGGGGCTGGCCGAGGCGGGGATCATCCCGCTCGACGTGGCGCAAAAGCGCGCGACCCGGGCGGGCGGAATCGTGGAACGCATGTGGGACCACATGACCGACGGCGACCCGGAACGGGACGTCGGGAACAAGGGGACGACCAAGTGAGCAATTTCCAGAACTTCATCGACGGCGCCTTCGTGGCAGGCCGGGGCGACGCCTTCGGCAATCATTTCCCCACCACGGGCGAGGTGATCGGCGAGGTGCGCGCGGCCGATCGCGAGCAGGTGGATGCGGCCGTTGGCGCCGCCCGCCAGGCCCTCCGCGGGCCCTGGGGCCGAATGAGCGTGCCCGAGCGCATCGCGCTGCTGCGCAAGCTGTCGCAGGGCATCAACGCCCGCTTCGACGAATTCCTCGAGGCCGAGATCCACGACACCGGCAAACCGCGCTCGCTGGCAAGCCATATCGACATTCCGCGCGGCGCGGCCAATTTCGACGTCTTCGCCGACCAGGTCGCGACCCTCGGCACCGAGAGCTTTGCCCAGCCCACGCCCGACGGGGCCGGGGCGCTGAACTACGCGGTGCGCGGCCCGCGCGGGGTGATCGCCGTGGTCTGCCCGTGGAACCTGCCGCTGCTGCTGATGACCTGGAAGGTCGCGCCGGCGCTGGCCTGCGGCAACACTGTAGTGGTGAAACCCTCCGAGGAGACCCCGGCCACTGCGACGCTTCTGGGCGAGGTGATGAACGAGGTCGGCATCCCCGCCGGCGTCTACAACGTGGTCCACGGCCGCGGCCCGGGCTGCGCCGGCGAATTCCTGACCAGCCATCCGGACGTGGACGGCATCACCTTCACCGGCGAGACCCGCACCGGCGAGGCGATCATGAAGGCCGCCGCCAACGGCGTGCGCCCGGTCTCGCTGGAGCTGGGGGGCAAGAACCCGGGGATCATCTTCGACGATGCCGATTTCGACAAGACGATGGAGGGGATCGGCCGCGCCTGCTTTGCCAATACCGGCCAGGTCTGCCTGGGCACCGAACGGATCTACGTGCAGCGCGGCATCTTCGACCGCGTGGCCGAGGGGCTGGCCGCCAAGGCGCGCAGCTACCGTTTCGGCGATCCGTTCGAGGACTCGACGACCATGGGCCCCGTGATCTCGGCCGAGCACCGGGAAAAGGTGCTGTCCTACTACGACAAGGCCCGCACCGAGGGGGCGCAGGTCCTCGCCGGCGGCGGCGCGCCGCAGATGCAGGGCTATGACGGCGGCTACTGGGTGGAGCCCACGGTCTGGACCGGCCTGCCCGAGACCTCGCCCGTGGTGACCGACGAGATCTTCGGCCCTTGCACCCATCTCCAGCCCTTCGACACCGAGGAGGAAGCGGTGGCGCTGGCCAACAATTCCCCCTACGGTCTGGCCACGTCGATCTGGACCACCGATCTTGCCCGCGCCCACCGCGTCGCCGGCGAGGTCGAGGTCGGGATCACCTGGGTGAATTGCTGGTTCCTGCGGGACCTGCGCACGCCCTTCGGCGGCTCCAAGTCCAGCGGCATCGGCCGCGAGGGCGGCGTCCATTCGATGGAGTTCTATTCCGAGCTCCGCAACGTCTGCATCAAACTCTGAGGCCCACAATGCTTACAGACGATCAGCGCCGCGAGGCCGTCGCCTCGCTGCTCGAAAGCCACCGCACCAAGGTCCAGGGCCGTCGCCCCTCCGAGATGTTTCCCGATATCGAGATCGAGGACAGCTACGCCATTTCCTCCATGGTGGCGGATGCCAAGATCGCCGAGGGCCGCCGCGTCGTGGGCCACAAGGTCGGACTGACCTCCAAGGCGATGCAGGCCGCCTCCAAGATCGACGAGCCGGATTACGGCTACATGTTCGACGACCTGGTGCTGGCCGATGGCGCCGAGGTGCCCTTCGACAGCTTCTGCGTGCCGCGGGTGGAGCCCGAGCTGACCTTCATCCTGAAGGAACCGCTCAAGGGTCCGGGCGTGGGCCTGGTCGACGTGATGCGCGCCACCGAATGGGTCGTCCCCTCGATCGAGATCATCGATGCCCGGGTGACCGAGCCGCGGCGCATCTTCGACACCGTGGCGGATAACGGCGCCGCGGCGGGCACGGTGCTGGGCGGCCGCCCGGTCCGCCCCGACGAGGTCGACCTGCGGTGGGTTGGCGCGATCTTCTACCGCAATGCCGGGATCGAGGAGACGGGCATCGCCGCCGGCGTGCTGGGCCATCCCGCAATGGCGGTCGCGTGGCTCGCCAACAAGCTGGGCACCTTCGGCAAGTCGATGGAGCCGGGCCACATGGTGCTGTCTGGCTCCTTCACCCGCCCGGTCTGGGCCGAGAAGGGCGACACGCTGCATGCCGATTTCGGGCCTCTCGGCTCGGTCGCGGTGAGGTTCGTCTGATGGCGGCGCCGGTCAACGACTTCAAGCGCCGGCTGCTGGCCGGCGAGGTGCAGCACGGGCTGTGGATGAGCCTCGGCAGCCCGGTCGCGGCCGAGGCGCTGTCCCTCGTGGGCTTCGACTGGCTGCTCTTCGACACGGAACATGCCCCGGTCGAGGTCGCCTCGCTTCAGCCGCTGCTGCAGGCCGCCGCCGTGGGCTCCGCCGCCTGCGTCGCGCGCCCGGCCTGGAACGACAAGGTTCTGATCAAGCGGCTGCTGGATATCGGCGCGCAGACCCTGCTGGTTCCCTTCGTCCAGACCCCGGAAGAGGCCGAGGCCGCCGTCGCCGCCACCAGGTACCCGCCCCACGGCATCCGTGGCGTGGCCGGCTCCACCCGGGCCAGCCGCTTCGGCACCGCCGCGGATTACCTGACCACCGCCAACGACGAGGTCTGCCTGCTGGTGCAGATCGAGACCGGCGCCGCGCTCGACAGGCTGGAAGAGATCGCGGCAGTGCCCGGCGTGGACGGGGTGTTCATCGGACCCTCCGACCTTTCGGCCTCGCTGGGTCATCTCGGCAACCCGGGGGCGGAGCCGATGCAGAAGGTGCTGGCCGACGCCGCAAGGCGCATCGCCGCGACCGGCAAGGCGCCCGGCATCCTCGCGACCAACGCGACGGATGCAAAGCGCTACCGCGAGTGGGGTTACCGCTTTGTCGCCGCGGCGGTGGATACGGGCCTGCTCATGGGCGCCGCCAAAAAGGTTCTGTCGGACGTTCAGAACTAAGGTCGGGCGGCCGTCCCTTCCGGACCGGCCGCCCTTCATGACCAGCAGCGGGCGCCACACTGACGCCCCCTGTCCTTTCCTCTCAGATCATTCCAGACCGGCCAGCACCTTGTCGGGCGTGGCCGGCATGTCTCGGATCCGCACGCCGCAGGCATGGTAGACCGCGTTCAGCACCGCGGCCCCTGCCCCGCAGATCCCCAGCTCGCCCAGCCCCTTGGACTGCATCGGCCCGGACCAGGGATCGAGCTCTTCCAGGAAATGCACCTCGAGCGGGGGCACGTCGGCATTCACCGCCACGTGGTACTCCGCCAGGTCGCGGTTCACCATGTGGCCGTCGCGCCGGTCATGCGTCAGCTCCTCGGTCAGGGCCATGCCGATGCCCCATGTCATGCCGCCATGGCATTGCGAGCGCGCGGTCTTCTCGTTCAGGATTCGGCCGGCGGCAAAGCTGCCCAGCATCCGGCGCACCCGTACTTCCCCGGTGACGTCGCTGACCGCCACTTCGGCGAAATGCGCGCCGAAGGTGGATTGCACCACGTCCTCGAACGCATCCCCGGCAGTGATGTGGCCGTGACCGCGCAGGTCGTCCCCGCCCAGCACTTCGGCCAGCGCGCGGGTGACGTTGCCGCAGGTGGCTTGGCCGTCGCGCAGGGTCAGCTCGGCCTCGTCGCAGTCCAGGCGCGCGGCGATCTGGCGCCGCAGGTCCAGCGCGGCCAGCCACACCGCATTGCCCGTCGTGGCCGAGCCCCAGGACCCGCCGGAACCCGAGCCGGGCGGAAAGTCGGTATCGCCCAGCCGCACGGTGACGCTCTCGGCCGGCAGGCCCAGCGCCTCGCCCGCGATCTGGGTGAGGATGGCATAGGTCCCGGTGCCGAGATCGGTCATGTCCGTCTCGACCACGGCGCCGTCGGGGGTCAGGTCGATGCGGGCCTCGGCCTCCATCATGATGTTGACCCGGAACGCCGCGGCCATGCCGCTGCCGATCCACCATTCGCCCTCGCGCCGGCTGCGCGGTTCGGGGGCGCGGTCGGACCAGCCGAAGCGCCCTGCCCCGTCATCCAGCGCGGCGGCCAGCATGTGGGACGAGAACGGCTTGCCGCTGGACGGATCCTTGTCGGGGATGTTGCGCCGGCGCAGTTCCACCGGGTCGAGCCCGGTCTTCACCGCCAGCTCGTCCATCGCGCATTCGAAGGCGGTGACGCCCACCGCCTCGCCCGGCGCCCGGACGGAGCCGGCGGCCGGCCGATGCAGCCGCGCCAGCCGTTCGCCGATCACCCGGTGCGCCCCGGCATAGGCAAAGGCGCTGGCCTGGGTCACCGGCTCGGCAAAGGTTTCGCCGGGCAAGTTTGAGACAAGGGCCTCGTGCCCCAGCCCCGAAAGCCGCCCCTCGGCATCGGCGGCGAGCCGGATGCGCTGCGTCGTCTCCGAGCGGCGGGTCACCGTCTCGAAGGCCTGGCGGCGATGCTGGACCACCCGCACCGGACGGCCAAGCTCGCGCGCGGCGATGGCGGCCGAGACCGCCTCGGCGGTGATGCCCAGCTTGGAGCCGAAGCCGCCGCCCACGAAGGGCGACTGGATGCGCACGTTTTCCGCCGAGATGCCCAGGCAATCGGCCAGTTCGTTGCGGTTGTACTTCAGCATCTGCAGCGAGGCGCGCACGCTCACCCGGTCGCCGTCCCATTCGGCGATGGCGGCATGAGGCTCCATCGGCGTACTGCTGTGCGACGGCGTGGTGTAGGTCAGGTCGAGCGCATGCACCGCGTCCTTCATGGCGCTGTCCAGGTCGCCGGTGCGCGTGGGCTCGCCCTCCGGCTCCACTGCGTCGGGATCGACCGGGCCGGGGCTGCCCTCGGTGGTGATCTTCAGCGATTGGGCCGCGTGGCGCGCCTGCTCGAAGCTCTCGGCGACGACAACCGCCACCGGCTGGCCCACGTATTCGGCGTGATCCACGCCCTGCACCGGCGCCTCGTTGGCGGTGCCCTGCGCGGCGTTGCGGATCATCCGCTCGTCACGGATCACCGCCAGCACGCCGGGCATGGCGCGCACCTCGTCCGCGTTTACCGCCGTCACCTTGCCCTGCCCCGGCGCGCGGACCAGCATGCCGAAGGCGCAGTTCTCCGGCAGGTTCTCGGCCGCGTAGGTGGCCGCGCCGGTGACCTTGAGCACGCCTTCGGGCCGGTCCGCCGGGGTGCCCAGCAGGCCCTGCGCCATCGTCCCGAAACGGTCCTCGCTCCGGCCGTCGAGTTTGAGATCGAGGCTCATGCCGTGGCCTCCTCCAATACGGCCCGCAGCACCCGGCGGGCGAGCGGGGGTTTGAAATCGTCGCCGCCATGGGTCTCGGCCCCCTGCAACAGCAGGTCGGCGGCCTTGTCGAACAGCGCCGTGGTGGGCCGCTCGCCGGTCAGCAGCTCGTCGACCGACGGGTCGCGCCAGGGCACGGTGCCCAGCCCGCCGAAGCCGATGGCGGCATGGGCGATGCGCCCCTCCTCCACCCGCAGGACGGCGGCGACGGAGACCAGCGCGAAGGCATAGGAGGCCCGGTCGCGCACCTTGCGATAGACCTGCCGGTCGCCGGCCGGCGCGGGCAGCAGGACCGAGGTGATCAGGTCGCCCTGGTTCAGCACCGTCTCCCGGTCCGGGCGGTCGCCGGGCTGGCGGTGGAAGTCGCCCAGCTCATGCTCGGTGACGGCGCCGTCGGGCACGCGCACCTCCACCCGGGCATCGAGCGCGCGCAGGGCCACGGCCATGTCGCTGGGATGCAGGGCGATGCACTCCGCGCTGGTGCCGAGGATCGCGTGGTTGCGCGTCTCGCCCCCCAGCGCCGAACAGCCCTCGCCCGGCTGCCGCTTGTTGCAGGGCGTGTCGGTGTCGTAGAAATACGGGCAGCGGGTGCGCTGCAGCAGGTTGCCGCCGGTGGTCGCCTTGTTGCGCAGCTGGCCGCTGGCCCCGGCAAGCAGGGCGCGCGACAGGACGGGCCAGCGGGCCCGCACGCGCAGGTCGGCGGCCAGGTCGCTGTTGGTCACGGTCGCGCCGATGCGCAGGTCCCTGCCCTGTTCCTCAACCTGGTCGAGCCCCATGCGCGAGATGTCCACCAGCTTTTCCGGCGCCATCACCTCCAGCTTCATAAGGTCCAGCAGGTTGGTGCCCCCGGCGATGAAGGCCGCGTTGGCCGCCTGCGCGGCATTGCTCGCGCCGGCCGCATCGGTGGCCCGGACGTAATCGAAAGGTCTCATTTCCTGCCCTCCGCACCGGCCGCGTCCCGGATCGCCGCGTTGATCCCGGGATAGCAGGAGCAGCGGCAGATATTTCCGCTCATCCGCTCGGACAGCTCTTCCTGCGACAGCTCGTAATTGCCGTCGAGGTCGGCGCTGGCATGGCTGGGCCAGCCCTCGGCCAGTTCGCCCAGCATCCCAGTGGCCGAGCACAGCTGTCCCGGCGTGCAATAGCCGCACTGGAACCCGTCATGGGTGATGAAGGCCCGCTGCAGCGGCGACAGCCCCCCGTCGGCCCCTTCGGCAAGGCCCTCCACGGTGGTGATCTCGTCGCCGTCATGCATCACGGCGAGGGTCAGGCAGGCATTGATGCGCCGCCCCCCGACCAGCACCGTGCAGGCGCCGCACTGCCCGTGATCGCAGCCTTTCTTCGAGCCGCACAGCCCGAGGTGATCACGAAGCGCGTCCAGCAGGGTGACCCGCGTGTCGAGGTCGAGCCTGTGCTCCGTGCCGTTGATACTGAGGGTGGTCTGCATGGTTTCTCCGATGGCATCCGCTGTCTTGAACCGTCCAGACAGAAACAGACCCGACCGTGGGTTGTTCCGTGCTCTCCGAACCGGCCCAGCTTTCCCCGGCGTGATCGGCGGAGGATAGCCACCATGGCGCGCCGGCCCTCGGGAGGCCTGCGGTGGGCTGATCGGAGATGTCTTGCGATGGGAGAGAGGCGGTCAAAGCCCCCCGCGCCTGCGGACGCAGGAAGAGGTCCGGGGGCGGCTGGCCCCCCCGGACCTCTGGCTATGATCCCGGATCGAGCAGGCTATCGGGCGGTCAGCCCTTGCGCAGCTCGTCCCGGATTTCCAGCAGCACGTCCAGCTGCGACGGCCCGGTATGCACCTCGGGCGCGATCTCGTCGGGCTTGTCGGCCAGGGCCTTTATCTTGTTGACGTAACGCACCAGCATGAAGACCACGAAGGCGATGATGAGGAAGTTGATCACCGCCATCAGGAACGACCCGTAGGCGAAGATCGAGGCGCCGGCCTCGCGCGCGGCCTCCAGCGAGGCATCGGGCGGGACCGTCCCCGCCAGCACCCAGTAATTGTTGGTGAAGTCGAACCCGCCGGTGAACAGCCCGATGATCGGGTTGAGGATGTCGCCCACCATGGAATTCACGATCGCCGTGAAGGCGGCGCCGACGATGATGCCCACCGCCATGTCCATCACGTTGCCCTTGGCGATGAAGTCCTTGAATTCGTTCAGCATGTCATGTGCTCCCGTTCGTCAGACCCGCAGGGTTCCACCCGGTCCCCTGCGTCGTCGCGCATAGGATATGTCCCAATCGCACAGGTTCCGCCCTTTCAATGGGCGAGTGCCGTGTCACATTGCAGCCAAGCCGTAGCAGAGGAGCAACAGATGAAATCCGTTACCGACCACCCGATCAATGCCAAGTGGCCCGCCGAGGACCCGAAGGTCATCCAGCTCTATTCCTTCCCGACGCCCAACGGGGTGAAGGCCTCCATCATGCTGGAAGAGACCGGCCTGCCCTACGAATGGCACCGGGTGCCGCTGGGCGACGAATATGTCCGGTCGCCGGAATACCTGTCGCTCAACCCCAACAACAAGATCCCCGCCATCATCGACCCGGTCGGGCCCGACGGCGATCCGATCGCCCTGTTCGAATCCGGCGCGATCCTGCTGTACCTGGCCGAGAAATCCGGCCAGCTGCTGGGCAACAATGCGACCGAGCGGCATCACATCACGCAATGGCTGATGTTCCAGATGGGCGGCGTCGGCCCGATGTTCGGGCAGCTCGGCTTCTTCTACAAGTTCGCCGGGGCGAAGATGGAGGATCCGACCGCCCGCGACCGCTTCATCGGCGAGGCGAAGCGACTGCTCAACGTGGTGGAAGGCCAGCTCGAGGGGAAGGACTGGATCGCGGGCGAATTCTCCGTCGCCGACATCGCGCTGGCGCCCTGGCTCAACGCGCTGGATTTCTACGGCGCGAAGGACGTGGTCGGCTGGGACGATCATCCCAACTGCGTGGCCTACGTGAAACGCTTCTACGAGCGGCCGGCGGTGCAGAAGGCCAGCAACATCCCCCCGCGCGAAGCCTGAGACAAAGTGGCGGGGCCGGGCGATCGCGTCCCGGCCCCGCTCCACGCGAAATCAGTCTCTGTTCCGGCCCGATTCAGCCCGGCAGCTCCGTCACCGAGACCGATTGCTCGAGCATCCGCAGCGGGCCGAACGACGACAGGAAGGCCACCTGCGCCGCGTCCGCCCCGACGCCGATCCGCGCGATGCTGTCCGGCCCGGCCATGCCGGTCGGGTCGACCAGGTGCCACGTGCCATCCAGGAAGACCTCCGCCACGGCGTGGAAATCCGGCGGCCTGACCCCGGGCGCGTAGACGCTGGCGAAGCGGGCCGGCACCGCCGCCGCGCGGGCGAGCGTGATCATCACATGGGCAAAGTCGCGGCACACCCCCTGGCGTTGCACGAAGGAATCGAGCGCGGTGGTCTGCGCGTTGCTCGATCCCGGCACGTAGGTGAAGGCGCCGTTGATCCAGTCGCGCATGGCGGCGATCTGCGCGCCGCCCGACAACCCGCCGAATTCCGCCGCGACGAAGTTCTGGAACTCGTCCGAGGGGCAATAGCGCGACGGCATGAGATAACGCACCTTGTCACCGGCCAGCATGTGCGGCGGCACCGCGGGCAGGGCGGCCAGGTCGAGCGCCGGGCGATCCACCTCCACCCGCACCCGGTAGGTGCAGCGGAACTCGCCCTCGGTCCGGATCCAGATCCGCTCGCCCATCCCTTCCTCGGCCCCGATCCGCGCAAACTCCGCCACCGGGGTGGTGTCGAGCCGGGGGTCGCTGATACGCTGGTCGGGAAGGTCCGCCACCTCGATCTGCAGCAGCATGTCGGTCGGCGCGTCGGCCTCGTAGACGAGATGAACCTCGATATCCTGCTTCATACATCACCCCCGCCTGGTTCGCCCGCGCGCGCATCCCGCCGAAGCTAGCCCGGCCGCGCCGCCCGGCCAGCGGGATCAGCTCTTGCGCCCGACGCTCGGGGTCTCCACCGCGTCCAGCGGCACCACGTTGGCAGGCAGGCCCGCGCTGCGGAACATGCGCTTGCCCGCCTCCGGGTAATCGCACACATCGGCCGCGAGGCGCTGGCCCATGACCAGCACGCGCAGCACCTCGTCACCGGAATTGATCAGCCGGTGGGGCAGGCCGCCCTTGCGGTAACCGATGAAATCCCCCGGCCCGACGCTGTGCTCCTCGTCGCCGATCACCGCCGTCGCGGTCCCGTCGAGGATGAAGACGCCCTCGTCCTCGTCGTGGTGCATGTGAAGCGCGGTGGAAGCCTGGCCCGGCGCCACCTCGATCACGTGGATGCCGAGGCCGGTCAGGCCGGTCCGGTCGCCGAGGGACTTGTTGGTGCGCACCGCGCCGGGATCGATGAAATGCACCTTGTGCAGCCCCTCCATCGAGGCGATCTCGTCGGCACGGATCAGGTAGGTGTCGTCGCTCATGCAAAACCTCCTTGGCGGATTCGCGCAGAGGCTAGACCCAAGTCGATCCGAGGTCATCGCCCAATCCGCTCAGGGCCGGAAGGCGCGCACATCCTTCAAGTCGGGGATCACGTCGGCCGTGCCATGCCGCGTCACCATCAGCGCGGCGGCCCGCGTCGCCAGCCCGATCGCCTGTTCCATCGGCATGCCCTGGTCGAGCCCCGCGAGGACGTAGCCGGTGAAGGTGTCGCCGGCTCCGGTCGTGTCCACCGCCTTCACCCGCGGCGCCGGCAGCTCGCGCACCCCGTCGGCCCCGTGCCAGCGCACGCCGCGAGCGCCCAGCGTCACGAGGATATCGGCCACCGGCAGTTCCTGCACCTTGCGGCCCGTGGCCTTTTCCAGCTGCGCGGCCTCCACCTCGTTCAGGAACAGCAGGTCGAGGAAGGGCAGGAGGGCGGTCACCGCCTCGGGCTCGAAGGGCGCCGCGGCATAGGCGATGCGCAGCCCCAGTTTCGACCCTGTTTCGGCTGCAAATGCCTGTCCGTTGGTCTCGTTCTGCATCAGGAGGATGTCGCCGGTCTGCGCCTCTGCCAGCGCAGCGCCGATCATCTCGTCGGCGATGGCGCGGTTCGCCCCCTGGAACAGGACGATGGCATTCTCGCCCTCCGCATCGACCATGATGATCGCATGCCCGGTGGCCGCGCCCAGCCGGGCGATGTGGCGGGTATCGACGCCGTATTCCGTCAGCCGCTCGACACACCAGTCCCCGTCCGGCCCCACCGCGCCGATATGGGCGCAGCGCGACCCGGCGCGGCCAGCGGCCACCGACATGTTGGCCCCCTTGCCGCCCAGCCCCTCGGTCAGCCGGGTGGAGGCCAGCGTTTCCCCGGGGCCGGGCAGGCGGGGCAGGTCGTAGACCCGGTCGATATTGATGGAGCCGAGGTTCCAGATGGTCATGGGTGACTCTTTGACTTCAGGGGATTCTATTTTTGCGAGTCAAGCTCAACGTTTGCTTGATCAACACGCCTGATACAGCCACTATTTAGCCACCTTCTTCTCGGGAGGCACAAGATATGCGCCGGACTCCGCCTAGCGAATTTGAGGCATAGCGCCTCGGATGGGTCACCAGACCCTCTCTGGTATCTCGAGAAAGGAGGTTGGATATGGTCGTATTCGTACGCTCGTATTCGAGGCTTCGCTTGGGTCGGCAGGAGTGGGTGTGCGCCCACACCCGCCGATGGCCTAAGCCGAGGCAACTTGCGCTGCCCTTGTAGGTAGCTTCACTACTGGGGCCCACTTTCGAGTGGGCCCATTTTTTTGGTGTTCTATGCACCTACACAGAGGATATGCTCAATCTGCGTCACTACGCAAGTAACAACATATCTCTAAGCCTTTGATTTTCGGGTAAAGACTCGAATTCGCTGTGAATTTTCTGCTTACCCCACCTTGCAGGCCGCGAGCACCGCCATGTTGAGGATGTCGGTCGCGGTGGAGGTGATCGAGCAAATCTGGATCGGCCGATCCACGCCGGCCAGGATCGGACCGATCACCGTCGCACCCGCCATCTCCTGCATCAGCTTGACCGAGATCGAGGCCGAGTGCCGCGCCGGAACCACGAGGATGTTGGCCGGGCCGGTCAGGCGCGAGAACGGGTAGGCGGCCTGCGCCTTGGCGTTCAGCGCCACGTCCACGGTCATCTCGCCCTCGAACTCGAAGTCGACACCGCGCCGTTCCAGCACCTTCGGCGCAAGATGCATCTTCTCCGCCCGCTCCGACACCGGGTAGCCGAAGGTGGAGAAGGACACGAAGGCGACCCGCGGCTCCAGCCCCATGTCCCGCGCGACCGAGGCGGCGCGTTCGGCGATATTGGCAAGGTCGGTCTCGTCCGGCCATTCATGCACCAGCGTGTCGGCGACGAAGACGATGCGCCCCTTGTGCAGGATCGCGGTGATGCCGACCGCGCCATGCTCCGCATCGGTGTCGAAGACATGGCCGATCAGGTCCAGCGCATGGGCCGACTTGCGCGTCGCCCCGGTGATCATCCCGTCGCCATGGCCATGCGCCAGCATCAGCGCGGCAAAGACGTGGCGGTCCCGCGCGGCCAGCCGGTGAATGTCCGTCTGGTCGTAACCCTTGCGTTGCAGCCGGTGGTAGAGGAATTCCTTGTAGGTCTCCAGCTGGCCGGTATTGGCGGCGTTCACCACCTCCAGCTCGCGCACGGCGTCGGGCATGCCGGCGGCCTCCAGCTTGGCCTTCACATCCGCCTCGCGGCCCACGATCAGCGCCTTGCCGAAGCCGGTGCGCTGGTACATCACCGCGGCGCGCAGCACCCGCGGGTCGTCCCCCTCGGCAAAGATCATGCGGGCCTGCGCCTGCCGGGCCCGGGCGTTGATGCCCCGCAGGATCGAGGCGGTCGGATCCATCCGCGCCTTGAGCTTGATCTCGTAGGCATCCATGTCGACGATCGGCCGCCGCGCGGCGCCGGTCTTCATCCCGGCCTTGGCCACCGCGGGCGGGATCCGGTGGATCAGCCGCGGGTCGAAGGGGGTGGGGATGATGTAATCCCGCCCGAAGGTCAGCTTGCGGCCATAGGCCAGCGCCACCTCGTCCGGCACGTCCTCGCGCGCGAGCGCCGCCAGCGCCTCGGCACAGGCGATCTTCATCTCGTCGTTGATCGCCCGCGCATGGATGTCGAGCGCGCCGCGGAAGAGATAGGGGAAACCCAGCACGTTGTTGACTTGGTTCGGGTAATCCGACCGGCCGGTGGCGACGATGGCGTCGGGCCGGACCTCGTGCGCATCTTCCGGCGTGATCTCGGGGTCGGGGTTGGCCATGGCAAAGATCACCGGGTTGTCGGCCATCGACTCGACCATCGCCTGGGTCACCGCGCCCTTCACCGATACGCCGAGGAAGACGTCCGCCCCCTCCATCGCCTGTTCGAGGCTGCGCAGCTCGGTCTTGACCGCGTGGGCCGATTTCCACTGGTTCATGCCCTCGGTGCGGCCCTGGTAGATCACGCCCTTGGTGTCGCACATGATGCAGTTCTCGTGCCGCGCGCCCATCGACTTGAGCAGCTCCAGGCAGGCGATCCCCGCAGCACCCGCGCCGTTCAGCACGACGCGGCATTCCTCGATCTTCTTGCCCGAGAGGTGCAGCGCGTTGATCAGCCCGGCGGCACAGATCACCGCCGTGCCGTGCTGGTCGTCATGGAAGACGGGGATGTCCATCTCTTCCTTGAGCCGCTGCTCGATGATGAAACATTCCGGCGCCTTGATGTCCTCGAGGTTGATGCCGCCAAAGGTCGGGCCCATCAGCTTGCAGGCCTTGATGAACTCTTCCGGGTCCTCGGTATCCAGCTCGATATCGATGGAATTGACGTCGGCGAAGCGCTTGAACAGCACCGCCTTGCCCTCCATCACCGGCTTGGACCCCAGCGCGCCGAGGTTGCCCAGCCCCAGCACCGCGGTGCCATTCGACACCACCGCCACGAGGTTGCCCTTGTTGGTGTAGTCGTAGGCCAGCTCAGGGGATTCCGCGATCGCCTCGCAGGGGACGGCGACGCCGGGGGAATAGGCCAGGCTCAGGTCCCGCTGGGTGGTCATGGGCACGGTGGCCGAGATCTCGAACTTGCCGGGAAAGGGTTCGAGGTGGAAGGCTAGGGCCTCCTCGCGGGTGATCTTGGATTTCGACATGCTCTCTCTCCCTCATCGGCGGGATCTGGTTACGCGGTTCGCGGTGGCGCCTCAACTGCCTCCTTCACCGCCGCGGGGAAAGAGCGGGTTTTGCGGGTCAAGCGCGGGTGTCTCCGTGAAACGCGCGGCGCATTGCGGGCGGCCTGATTTCGGCTTTCGCGGGACAGGGGGGATTTGTAAGGTCCGCGCAAGCACGGACAGGGGGTCGAATGTCAGCGGTCACGCCGATGATGGCGCAATATCTGGAGATCAAGGCGCAGCACCCGGAGGCGCTGCTGTTCTACCGGATGGGCGATTTCTACGAGCTGTTCTTCGACGACGCGGGCGCGGCGGCGCAGGCGCTCGACATCGCGCTGACCAAGCGGGGCAAGCATGACGGCGACGACATCCCCATGTGTGGCGTCCCGGTCCACGCGGCCGAGGGCTATTTGCTGACGCTGATCCGCAAGGGGTTCCGCGTGGCGGTCTGCGAGCAGATGGAAAGCCCGGCCGAGGCCAAGAAGCGCGGATCGAAATCCGTGGTGAAGCGTGAGGTCATCCGCCTGGTCACCCCCGGCACGCTGACCGAGGAAAGCCTGCTGGAGGCGCGGCGCCACAACTTCCTCGCCGCCTTTTCGGACGTGCGGGGCGAGGGTGCGCTGGCCTGGGTCGACATCTCCACCGGCGCGTTCCACGTGATGCCCATGCCGCCCGTGCGGCTGGCGCCCGAGCTGGCGCGTCTGGCACCCTCCGAGCTGCTGATCTCCGAGGCGCAGGAGGCGGATTGGGCCGAAACAGTCACTGAATCCGGCGCCTCTCTGACGCCCCTGTCCCGCGCGAGTTTCGATTCCGGGTCGGCGGAAAAGCGGCTGCTGGCTCTCTACGACCTGGCAACGCTGGAGGGGCTGGGCAGTTTCACGCGGGCCGAGGTGGCCGCGATGGGTGCCATCGTCGACTACCTGGAGCTGACGCAGAAGGGAAAGCTGCCCTTCCTGCGCAAGCCCCAGCGCGAGGCGGTCTCGGGCGTGATGCAGATCGACGCCGCCACCCGCCGGTCGCTGGAGATTACCCAAGGCGCCACGGGCGGCCGCGCCGGGTCGCTGCTGTCGGCCATGGATCGCACGGTCACCTCGGGCGGCGCGCGTCTGCTGGAGCGGCGGCTGTCCTCGCCCGTCCTCGACCTGCCGACCATCGCGGCGCGGCACGAGGCGGTGGATTTCGCCCTGACCGAGACCGCGCTGGCCGCCAACCTGCGCGAGGCGCTGCGCCGCGTGCCGGATCTCGACCGTGCGCTCAGCCGTCTGTCGCTGGACCGCGGCGGCCCGCGCGACCTTGCCGCGATCCGCGGCGGGCTGGCGCAGGCAGCGGAACTGACCGAGATCTGCGCGGGCCTCGACCTGCCGGATCTGCTGGCGCAGGCCGGCAGGGCGCTCACCGGGCATGAGGAACTGATCGACCTGCTGGACAGCGCCCTCGTGGCCGAACCGCCGCTGCTGGCCCGCGACGGCGGCTTCATCGCCACCGGCTTCGACGAGGAGTTGGACGAGGCGCGCAAGCTCCGCGACGAGGGGCGGTCGGTCATCGCCCAGATGCAGGCGCGCTACGTGGAACAGGCGGGCATCGGCAGCCTGAAGATCAAGCACAACAACGTGCTGGGCTATTTCATCGAATGCACCGCGACCCACGCGCAGAAGATGCTGTCGGAGCCGCTGGCCCAGACCTTCATCCACCGCCAGACCACCGCCAACCAGGTGCGGTTCACCACGGTGGAGCTGTCGGAGATGGAGACCAAGATCCTCAACGCCGGCAACCACGCGCTGGAGATCGAAAAGCGTCACTATTCCAGCCTGAGACAGGCCATTCTGGACCGCTCCGCCCAGGTCGGCGCGGCGGCGCTGGCGCTGGCAGAATACGACCTGACCCTGTCGCTCGCCGACCTCGCGCGGGCCGAGGATTGGTGCCGCCCCCATGTCGATGCCAGCCGCGTGTTCCACGTGACCGGCGGGCGGCATCCGGTGGTGGAGCAGGCCCTGCGCGGGCAGGGCGCGCCCTTCATCGCCAACGATTGCGCGCTGGACGAGGGCGCGACCTGGCTCATCACCGGCCCCAACATGGCGGGGAAATCGACCTTCTTGCGGCAGAACGCGCTGATCGCGCTGCTGGCGCAGATGGGCAGCTACGTGCCCGCCGCCGAGGCGCATATCGGGCTGGTGAGCCAGCTCTTCTCCCGCGTCGGCGCCTCGGACGACCTGGCCCGGGGGCGATCCACCTTCATGGTCGAGATGGTGGAGACGGCGGCGATCCTGAACCAGGCCGACGACCGGGCGCTGGTGATCCTCGACGAGATCGGGCGCGGCACGGCGACCTATGACGGCTTGTCCATCGCCTGGGCCACGCTGGAGCATTTGCACGAGGTGAACCGCTGTCGCGCGCTTTTTGCCACGCATTACCATGAGCTGACTGCGCTGGCCGGCAAACTATCCGGGGTAGAAAACGCTACCGTCGCGGTGAAGGAGTGGGAGGGCGACGTGATCTTCCTGCACGAGGTGCGGCGCGGCGCGGCCGACCGGTCCTACGGCGTGCAGGTGGCACAGCTCGCCGGGCTGCCGGCCTCGGTGGTGGAGCGCGCACGGGTGGTGCTGGAAGCGCTGGAAAAGGGCGAACGCGAGGGCGGGGCAGGGCAGAAGGCGCTGATCGACGACCTGCCGTTGTTCGCCGCCGCGCCGCCGCCGATGCCCAGGGCGGCTCCGGCGAAGGAATCCGCCGTGGAAGCGCGTTTGAAGGAGCTGCACCCCGACGACATGTCCCCGCGCGAGGCGTTGCAGGCGCTCTACGACCTGAAGGCGGCGCTGGAGGAGTGACCGACAGAGGGCAGCGCCTGTCCGCCGGGTGGGCGCTCATATCTCTGTGGTCTTAGCTTAAATGCCAGCCACACCCCTCCCATACCCGAGCGCGCGCTGGCGTTGACATAGCGCCCGCCCGAGGGGGCGGACGGGCGCTGCCCTGCGGCACTACGTGCCTTGATTCCGGGCGGGTTCGTCGCTCGGACTCACCGAAAGGCCCCTAAGCGGACCACGCTGCACAAAGAAAAACCCCGCCGGCAGGACCGACGGGGCTTTGATGTTTCACGTGTGACGCCGCTTAGCCGCCGGTATTCGACGACACGCCCACCTGCGCCGGGCGCAGCAGCCGGTCATGCAGCATGAAGCCCTCGGCCGAGACCTGGATGATCTCGCCGGCATTCGTTCCCGGCACCGGGGCCTCGAACATGGCCTCGTGATGCTTGGGATCGAACTTGTCGCCCACTTCGGGCGTGATCGGCTCGATCCCGTGCTTCTTGAACACGCTCAGCAGCTCGCGCAGGGTCAGCTCGATCCCCTCGATCAGGGCGGCGTTCGCCTCGCGGTTGGCCTCGTCCACCGAGGCCACGGCGCGTTTCATGTTGTCGTAGACCGGCAGCAGGTCGCGCGACAGCTTGGAGCCGCCATATTGCTCGGCCTCGCGGCGGTCCCGGTCGGACCGTTTGCGCGCGTTCTCCGCATCCGCCAGCGCCCGCATGAAACGGTCGCGATACTCGTCCCGCTCCGCTTTCAGCGCGTCAAGCTCGGCCTCTTCGCTGTCGATTTCCGCGTCATTCTCGGCATAGGCCTCGGCCTCCGCGTCCTCGATGTCGTCCAGAAAGTCGTCTGCTTTGCGCTCTGCCATTCTTCACCTCTATTGCCGGTCGGAGATCATCCGCCCGACCAGCTGTGCCGTGTAGTCGACGATGGGCACGATCCGTCCGTAGTTCAGCCTCGTCGGTCCGATCACGCCCACCGCACCGATAATCTTACGATCCGCGTTCATATAAGGAGAGACGACCAAAGAGGAACCCGAAAGTGAGAAAAGTTTGTTCTCCGACCCGATGAAAATGCGCACACCCTCGCCCTCTTCGGTCAGTTCCAGGAACTCGGCGATATCGCGCTTGCGCTCCAGGTCGTCAAAGAGCGTGCGGATGCGGTCCAGCTCTTCCTCCGGGGCCTCGCCGGCCAGCAGATTCGCCCGGCCGCGGACGATCAGCCGCTCGTAGCGTTCGCCCTCGTCCTGCCAGACGGCCAGCCCGCTATCGACGAGGTCGCGGGCAAGGTTGTCGATCTCCTGCCGCCGGGCGTCGATCTCGCGCCGGATGACGTTCTGCAGATCCGACAGCGTCCGCCCCTCGATCAGGGCGTTGAGGAAATTCGCCGCCTCGCGCATGGAGCTGGGGGTCTGCCCCGGCGGCGGGTTGAAGATCCGGTTCTCCACGTGACCATCGGCAAAGACCAGCACCACCAGCGCCCGGTCATGGCCGAGCGACACGAACTCGATATGCTTGATCGGCGCCTCGTGCTTGGGCGCCAGCACCAGCGAGGCGCCATGCGTCACCCCCGACAGCGCGGATCCCACGCGGTCGAGCAGCCCGCCGACATCGCTGGTATTCGACCCCATGCTCTGTTCCAGCGCCTGCCGGTCGCCAAGATCCAGATCCGAGACCTCCAGCAGCCCGTCGACGAACATCCGCAGCCCCCGCTGCGTCGGGATCCGCCCGGCGCTGACATGGGGGCTGCCCAGCAGGCCGAGGAATTCCAGGTCCTGCATCACGTTGCGGATTGTCGCGGCCGAGACCTTTTCGCTCAGCGTCCGGGTCAGCGTGCGCGAGCCCACGGGCTCCCCGGTTTCGAGGTAGCTTTCCACCACGCGGCGGAAAACCTCGCGCGAGCGCTGGTTCATCTCCTCGAACAGACGTGCTTCCTGGCTCATCGGCATACGGGTCCTCGACGGGGCATTAAAGCGGCTCCGCGCGAAAGGTCAATCGGGCTTGCTTTCCGGTGTTTCGCCCCTGTATCCCCCACGCGAAATCGCGAAAGGATTATCCATGCGCCCCTCTGGTCGAGATCTAAGTGAAATGCGCCCGGTTTCAATCGAGACCGGGGTCACGAAACATGCCGAAGGGTCCTGCATGATCCGTATCGGCGACACCCACGTGTTGTGCACCGCGACGCTCGAGGAACGGGTGCCGCCCTTCCTCAAGGGCTCGGGGCTTGGCTGGGTGACGGCAGAATACGGGATGCTGCCGCGCTCCACCACCAGCCGGATGCGGCGCGAGGCGCAGGCCGGCAAGCAGGGCGGGCGCACGGTGGAGATCCAGCGCCTCATCGGCCGGTCGCTGCGCGCGGGCGTGGATCGCGTGGCACTCGGCGAACGCCAGATCACCGTGGATTGCGACGTTATCCAGGCCGACGGCGGCACGCGCTGCGCTTCCATCACCGGCGGCTGGGTCGCGCTGCGGCTCGCGGTCAACAAGCTGATGAAGGCGGGCGACATCACCTCCGACCCGCTGGTCGATCCGGTCGCGGCCGTGTCCTGCGGACTTTATGCCGGGCAGCCGGTGCTCGACCTCGACTATCCCGAAGACAGTGATGCGGGCGTCGACGGCAACTTCATCATGACCGGCTCCAGAAAGCTGATCGAGGTGCAGATGTCGGCCGAGGGCGCCGTGTTCTCCCGCGACCAGATGAACCAGCTGCTGGACCTCGCCGAAAAGGGCGTTGGCGAACTGGTCGAGGCGCAGAAGGCCGCGACGGCATGACACGCAAATTCTCGGGCGATACGCTGCTGGTGGCCACGCATAACGCGGGCAAGCTGGAAGAGATCAAGGCGCTGCTGGAGCCCTATGGCGTGAAAGTCGTGGGCGCCGCGGAGAAGGGCCTGGTTGAACCCGAGGAAACCGAGACCACATTCATCGGGAATGCGCGGATCAAGGCCCATGCCGCGGCGCAGGCGACCGGCCTACCGGCGCTGGCCGACGATTCCGGGATCGAGATCGACGCGCTGGACAATGCGCCGGGTGTCTACACGGCGAACTGGGCGGAAACGGAGAACGGGCGCGATTTCGTCATGGCGATGGGCAAGACCCACGACCGCCTGCGCGAGACCGGCGCGCCCGAGCCCTGGACCGCGCGGTTCTGCTGCACGCTGGTGCTGGCCTGGCCGGACGGGCATGACGAGGTGTTTCCGGGCGTGATGCCGGGCCGCGTGGTCTGGCCGATGCGGGGCGACGAAGGACATGGTTATGACCCGATCTTCCAGCCCGACGGCTACGACATCACCTTCGGCGAAATGGACCGCTGGGAAAAGAACCGCATCAGCCACCGCGCCGATGCCTTCCGCAAGTTCGTCGCCGGCTGCTTCGACTGACGCCCTGACCGAGGACTGGCGGAACGGCGGCTTCGGCCTCTACGTCCATTGGCCGTTCTGCGAATCCAAGTGCCCCTATTGCGATTTCAACTCCCATGTCGCCCGCTTCATCGACCATGACCGCTGGGAGGCGGCCTACCTGCTGGAACTGGAGCGTTACGCCACACTGACCCCGGGGCGGGTCCTGGATTCCATCTTCTTCGGCGGCGGCACCCCCAGCCTGATGCGCCCCGACACCGTGGGCCGCGTGATCGAGAAGGCGAGGGCGCTCTGGCCCGCCTCCAACAGCATGGAAGTCACGCTCGAGGCGAATCCATCCTCGGTCGAGGCGGGCCGCTTCGCCGGGTTCTCGGATGCCGGGGTGAACAGGATTTCCATGGGAATTCAGTCACTTAACGACAATGACCTGCGCGCCCTGGGCCGGCTCCACAGCGTGGCCGAGGCCCGCGCGGCCTTTGACATCGCCCGCGACCGGTTCGAGCGCGTCAGTTTCGACCTGATCTACGCCCGCCAGGGGCAAAGCGTCGAAGCCTGGCGCACAGAGCTGCGAGAGGCGCTGTCGATGGCGGTCGATCACCTGTCGCTCTACCAGCTCACGATCGAGGAGGGGACGGCTTTCGGAGAGCGTCACGAGCGCGGTCTCCTACGCGGGCTCCCCGAGGATGACGACGCGGCCGAGATGTACTTCGCCACGCAGGGGATTTGTGATGCCGCGGGCCTGCCGGCCTACGAGGTGTCCAACCATGCGGGCGAGGGCGCAGAATCGCGGCACAACCTGATCTACTGGCGCTACGGTGATTACGTGGGCATCGGGCCGGGCGCCCATGGGCGGATCACCCTGAACGGCCAGCGACACGCGGTGGAAAATCCGCGCGCTCCCGGCGCCTGGCTGGACCGCGTGGGGCAGGGGGACCCGGCAAGCTGGGAACCCTTGGCGCCCGAAGATACCGCAACAGAGTTCCTGATGATGGGTCTTCGCTTGCGAGAAGGGATCGACCCCGCCCGCTACGAGGGCTTGGCCGGGTCGCCGATCGATCCCGAGGGGCTGGCTTATGTCGCCGATCTGGGCATGATCGAGCAGGAACAGGGTCGCTTGCGTGTCTCCGAGCAGGGCCGCCCCGTGCTGAACGCGGTGATCCGCGAACTTCTGGCGCGCTGACGGATGCGGCTGCTCTGGCTGACCTTTGGCCTGATCGCGCTCGGCCTCGGCCTGATCGGTGTGGTCCTGCCGCTGGTGCCCACCGTGCCCTTCCTGTTGCTCGCCGCGTTCTGCTTTGCCCGCTCCTCCGAGCGACTACACAACTGGCTCCTGTCGCATCGAACCTTCGGCCCGATGATCGAGGATTGGCAGCGCAGCGGCGCGATCCGGCCAAGCGCAAAAAAGGCGGCGACCGTTTCCGTCGCCGCCGTCTTCCTTGTCTCGGTGGTGCTACAGCTTCCCGCCCATGTCTTGGCGATTCAGGCGGTGACGCTGGGCTGCGTGATGATCTTCATCTGGACGCGCCCGTCCGCCTGACGCTCAGGTGGCACCCAGCATCCGGCAAAGATCGTCCAGCTCCTCGAAATCCTTGTAGGAAATCGTCAGCTTGCCGCCTTCGCCCCCGGCCGCATGGTCGATCTGCACCTTCATCTTCAGCGTCGCCGACAGGTCGCCTTCCAGCGCGCGGGTATCCGCGTCCTTCTCGGGCTTCGCTGCCTGGCGCGCCCGGGGCTTTTCGCCCTCCGCCTGCTTCTTGGCCAACCTCTCCGCCTCGCGGACCGAGAGCCCGCCCCTGACGATCTGGTGCGCCAGCGTTTCCGGATCCTCGGCCGTCACCAGCGCCCGCGCATGGCCGGCGCTGAGCTGCCCGTTCCGGACGTACTCCATCACCGATTCCGGCAGATTCAGCAGCCGCATCAGGTTGGCGATGTGGCTCCGGCTCTTGCCGAGCGCTTCGGCCAGCCGCTCCTGCGTATGGCCGAACTTGTCCATCAGCTGCCGATAGCCCGCCGCCTCCTCGATGGCGTTGAGGTTCTCGCGCTGGATGTTCTCGATGATTGCGACCTCGAGCACCTCGGTGTCGTTGAACTCGCGCACGATCACCGGCAATTCGTGCAGCTGCGCAAGCTGCGAGGCACGCCAGCGGCGTTCGCCCGCAACGATCTCGAACTCGCCCTCGTTGCCGGGGCGGGGGCGCACGATCAGCGGCTGAATGACGCCCCGCGCGCGGATCGAATCCGAGAGCTCCTGCAACTGCTCCTGCTGGAATTGCCGCCGCGGCTGGTCCCGGTTCGGATGGATCTTCTCGATCGGGACGTTCATGTCCGCGCTGCGAGGCCCGGAGTCGCCCTCCTGCGGGCCCACATCCGCCATCAGCGCCGAAAGCCCGCGGCCCAGGCCCCGGCTGCGTGTCGTCCTGTCGTTCATTTCGGCTCCCTCAGCTCAGGCGGCAAGTTTGGCATTGTTGCGCAGAAGCTCCTGCGCCAGGGCGCGATAAGCTTCGGCGCCCTTGGAATTCGGATCATAGGCCAGGACGGGCAGGGCATAGGACGGCGCCTCGCTCACCCGAACATTGCGCGGGATCACGGTGCGGTACACCAGGTCCCCCAGGTTATCGCGCGCGTCGGCCTCCACCTGCTGGGACAGGTTGTTGCGCCGGTCGTACATGGTCAGGACGATCCCCTCGATCCGCAGATCCGGATTCGCCGATTGCCGGACCTCCCGGATCGTCAGCATGAGCTGGCTCAGCCCTTCCAGCGCGAAGAACTCGCTTTGCAGCGGCACCAGAACGGAATGCGCGGCCACCATCGCGTTCACCGTCAGAAGGTTCAGCGACGGGGGGCAGTCGATCAGCACGAAATCCCAGCCAAACCGGTCCATCCCGGGCTGGCGCAGCGCATCATGCAGCAGAAAGCTGCGTTTTTCGCTGGAAAACAGCTCGATATCGGCCGAGCTCAGATCGACCGTCGCCGGAACGATCGACAGGTTGGCCACGCTGGTCGGCTGGATCACGACGTCCAGGTCGATATCCTCGAGCAGCAGTTCGTAGGTCGTGTATTCGCGGTTGTCCGGCTCCACCCCGATCCCGGTGGAGGCATTCCCCTGCGGATCGAGATCCACCAGAAGCACCCGGTGACCCTGTTCCGCCAGCGCCGCGCCGAGGTTGAGCGCGGTCGTGGTCTTGCCGACGCCGCCTTTCTGGTTGGCGATCGCGATGATCTTGGGGCCGGCAGGCCGGGTCGGGTCAGACACGCGATACTCCCTTGATTTGCAGGATAACTGCTTGCTCGTCTGTTATGCTTTTACTGGTTTCGAGGTCAAATTGCCAAGTCTTCCGCGCGGCCTCCACTTCTTTTTCCCATTGCCGCCCCTTCGGGAAAATCGCCGTGCCGGCGGGGGAGAGGTGGCGCTCTGCATGGGTCAGAAGCGCGGGCAGGTCGGCCAGGGCGCGGGCGCTCAGCAGGTCGGCGCCCAGCGGGGGGAGCGCCTCGATCCGGCTGGCCTTGACCTGCACCTTCACGCCCGTCTCCCGCGCGACGGACCGGAGGAAGGCGCATTTGCGCTGATCGCTTTCAACCAGCGTGAATTCGGCGTCGGGGACCCGCTCCGCGGCGAGGATAGCGCAGACCAGCCCGGGGAAACCCCCGCCACTCCCGAGGTCCGCCCAGTGTGTGAAGCCCGGGGCGAGGTCAAAGATCTGCACGGAATCAACGATGTGCCGCGTCCAGGCCTCGGACAGCGTCGAGCGGGAGACGAGGTTGATCCGCGGGTTCCAGGTTTGCAGCAGGCTTTCGTAGGTCTTCAGCCGGTCGGATGTTTCACGTGAAACATCGACGGGCAGGTCCTGCGCGCTCACGCCGACTTCGCCCGGTCCATCTGCCGCAGACGTGCCAGCAGGAGCGTCAGCGCCGCCGGTGTCATCCCGTCGACGCGCCCGGCCTGCGCCAGGTTCTCCGGCCGGGCGCCCGAAAGCTTCAGCTTTAGCTCGTTGGACAGCCCCTCGATCCGGTCGTATTCAAAATCCGCCGGGATCCGCAGGCTTTCGTCGCGTTTCAGCGCATCCACGTCGCGCCGCTGCCGTTCGATGTAATTCGCGTAAAGCGCATCGCAACTCACAGCACGGCGCGTCTCCGCATCGACCTCGGAGTAAGAGTCATCGAGGGAGAGCAGGTCATCGAAGGACGTTTCGGGGAAGGCCAGTACCTGGAAGGCCGTCCGCTTGGTCCCGTCTTCGTTCACCTTGATCCCGGCCGCGCCGAGCTGCTTGGGCGTATAGGTTCGCGCGGTGAGCAGGGACTTGGCGCGCTCCAGCCGCTCCATCTTGTCCTCGAACGCGGCGCGCCGGGGCTCTGCGACGCAGCCGATCTCGATCGCGCGCGGAGTCAGGCGCTGATCCGCGTTGTCCGCGCGCAGCGATAAGCGGAACTCGGCGCGCGAGGTGAACATGCGGTAGGGCTCCGTCACGCCGCGGGTTGTCAGGTCGTCGACCATGACGCCGATATAGGAATCGGTGCGGCTGAAGATCACCGGCTCCGCCTCCTGCGCGGCGCGCGCAGCGTTCAGCCCGGCGACCAGGCCTTGCGCCGCCGCCTCCTCGTAGCCGGTGGTGCCGTTGATCTGCCCGGCGAGGTAGAGGCCGGGGACGTCCCGCAGCTCCAGCGTGGCGCTCAGGGCGCGGGGATCGACGTAATCATATTCGATGGCATAGCCGGGCTGGAGAATCTTCGCCTGCTCCAACCCCTTGATCGAATGGACATAATCCTCCTGCACCTCCTGGGGGAGGGAGGTCGAGATGCCGTTCGGATAGATCGTGTGATCGTCCAGCCCCTCCGGCTCCAGAAACACCTGGTGAGAGCTCTTGTCGGCAAAACGCACCACCTTGTCCTCGATCGAGGGGCAGTACCGCGGGCCGATTCCGTCGATATGACCACCATACATGGCAGAGCGCGCTAGGTTGGTCTGAATGATCTCGTGCGTGCGCTCGTTCGTGTGGGTGATCCCGCAGGAGACCTGGCGCACGAAGGGCTTGTCCGAGAGGAAGGAGAAGAGGACAGGATCCTCGTCGCCCGGCTGGCTTTCGAGGTCGGACCAGTCGATGGTGCGGCCGTCGAGGCGGGGCGGGGTACCGGTCTTCAGCCGACCGAGGGGAAGGCCGAAGGAATCGATGCGCTCGGCCAGGCGGACGGAGGGATCCTCGCCCATCCGGCCGCCCGGGCGGGAGACGTCACCGATATGAATCACGCCGCGCAGGAAGGTGCCGGTGGTCAGAACGGTGCCGGCGGCGCGGAGTTCGGTGTCGTCTCCGAGGCGCACGCCAGCGACGCGGGGGCCCTCCATGATGAGGTCGGTCACTTCACCCTCGACGATCTCCAGATTTTCTGCTGCTTCGGTCATCGCGAGCATGGTGTCGCGGTAAATACGGCGGTCGGCCTGGGCGCGGGGGCCTTGCACGGCGGGACCCTTGCGACGGTTCAACAGGCGGAACTGGATGCCAGCACGATCCGCGACGCGGCCCATCACGCCGTCCATCGCGTCGATCTCGCGCACGAGGTGGCCCTTTCCGAGGCCCCCGATCGCCGGGTTGCAGGACATCACGCCGATGCCAGCGCGGTTCAGGGTGACCAGCGCGGTGCGCACACCCATCCGCGCCGCCGCGTGGGCCGCTTCGCTGCCGGCATGTCCGCCGCCGACGACAATCACGTCGAAGTCCTGATGTTTCACGTGAAACACTCCTACTTGCCGATGCAGAAGCTGGAAAAGATCTCGTCGAGGAGGTTTTCCACGTCCACACGCCCGATCAGGCTGTCCAGGCCACGAATCGCGCTACGCATTTCTTCTGCTGCAATATCATAATGCTCGGCGCCTTGTGCAACCAAGGCAGACGCCGCGCCCAGCCGTTCGATGGCGCCGGCGATTGCCAGCCGATGACGTTCTCGGGTCGCGAGGCCAGCGCCGCCGGACAGCTCGGAGACCCGGGCCTCCAGCCGTTCGAGCAGGCGGTCAATCCCCGCGCCGGTCTTGCCGGAGATCCCGTCCTCGCCCGAGTCCGTATCCATCTTCGCGCGCAGCACAAGGTCACCGTCGCGGGGCGTCAGCTCCGGCGCTTCCTCCGCTTCGATCAGGAAGATCCGAAGATCGGCCAACTCCGCCCGTTGCCGCGCACGCTCGACGCCGATGGACTCAACCGCATCCTCCGCCTCGCGCAGGCCCGCGGTGTCCAGCAGGGTGACGGCGTAGCCTCCGACGTCCATTCGCACCTCGATGATGTCGCGGGTGGTGCCGGCATGTTCCGAGGTGATCGCGGCCTCGCGACCGGCCAAGCGGTTGAGAAGCGTGGATTTCCCGACATTCGGGCGGCCGACGATGGCCACTTCGACGCCGTCGCGCACCCGTTCCGCCGCCTGCACACCGCGCTCGTCGCGTTGCAGATCGGTGGTGGTTGCGGAGAGCAGCGCCAGCACCTCGGTCGAGACGTCCTCCGGCACCTCCTCGTCGGCGAAATCGATCACCGCCTCGAGCAGGGAGGCCGCGCGGATCAGGTCGGTCCGCCAAATCCCAGCGCGCTGGCCGAGTTCGCCGGAGAGAATCCGCAGGGCCTGTCGCCGCTGCGCCTCGGTCTCCGCCTCGATCAGGTCGGCGAGGCCTTCGACTTGCGCCAGGTCCAGGCGGCCGTTCTCGAAAGCGCGGCGGGTGAACTCCCCAGCCTCGGCCGGACGCAGTCCTAGCGCGGCGCATTCCCGTAGCACCGCCTGCTGGATCGCGGGTGCACCGTGGAGGTGAAATTCAACCACGTCTTCGCCGGTAAAGCTCGCGCCCGCGGCGAAGCGGATCACCATAGCCTCATCCAGCAGCGTGCCGTCGGACGCCTTCAGCCGGCGGAGCGCCGTGCGCCGCGGGTCGGGCAGGGGGCCGCAAATGGCTTCGCCCGCGCGCAGGGCGTCGGGGCCGGACAGGCGGATGACCGCCACGCCGGCCTTGCCGCGCGCCGTTGCCAGGGCAAAGATCGTGTCCATGCCGCCCTCCCGGGGCCGCCTGTCAGGTGTTCATGGAATCGAAGAATTCCGAGTTCGTCTTGGTCTGCTTGAGCTTCGACAGCAGGAACTCCACCGCGTCCGTCGTCCCCATCGGGTTGAGGATCCGCCGCAGGACGAAGGTCTTCTGCAGGTCGCCCTTGTCGACGAGCAGGTCCTCTTTCCGGGTGCCGGACTTGAGGATGTCGATCGCCGGGAAGACGCGCTTGTCGGCGACCTTGCGGTCCAGCACGATCTCGGAGTTGCCGGTGCCCTTGAACTCTTCGAAGATCACTTCGTCCATCCGGCTGCCGGTATCGATCAGCGCGGTGGAGATGATGGTGAGCGAGCCGCCTTCCTCGATGTTCCGGGCCGCGCCGAAGAACCGCTTGGGCCGCTGCAGGGCGTTGGCGTCGACACCGCCGGTCAGGACCTTGCCCGAAGACGGCACGACCGTGTTGAACGCCCTACCAAGTCTTGTGATCGAGTCGAGCAGGATAACAACATCTCGTTTATGTTCGACCAGACGCTTGGCTTTCTCGATCACCATTTCCGACACTGCCACGTGACGGGTCGCCGGTTCGTCGAAGGTCGACGAGATCACCTCGCCCTTCACGCTCCGCTGCATGTCGGTGACTTCCTCGGGCCGCTCGTCGATGAGCAGGACGATGAGGTAGCATTCCGGGTGGTTGGTCTCGATCGAGTGGGCGATGTTCTGCAGCAGAACCGTCTTGCCGGTCCGCGGGGGCGCCACGATCAGGGCGCGCTGGCCCTTGCCGATGGGAGAGACCAGGTCGATGATCCGCGCGGACTTGTCCTTGATCGTCGGATCCTCGATCTCCATCTTCAGGCGCTCGTCGGGGTAGAGCGGCGTCAGGTTGTCGAAGGCGATCTTGTGACGCGCCTTTTCCGGCTCCGAGAAGTTGATCTTGGAGACGTTCATCAGCGCGAAGTAACGCTCGTTGTCCTCGGGCGCCTTGATGACGCCCTCGATCGTGTCGCCGGTGCGCAGCGAATATTTCCGGATCATGTCGGGCGACACGTAGATGTCGTCCGGGCCGGGCAGGTAGTTCGCCTCGGGCGAGCGGAGGAAGCCGAAGCCGTCCTGCAGCACCTCGAGCACGCCGTCGCCGGAGACTTCCCAGCCCTCGTCCGCGCGTTCGCGGAGGATCTGGAACATCATCTCGCCCTTGCGCATGGTCGAGGCGTTCTCGATCTCCAGCTCTTCGGCCATGGCGAGCAGGTCTTGCGGGCTTTTCGCCTTGAGGTCGGCGAGGTTGAGGCGTTCGTCGCTCTCGGGGAGGGTCATCAGGTCGTCGTTCATGGAAGATCCTCGATCACAGTCCCGGGCGAGCCGGGAGCGATCCGTCAATTCTATTGGAAATCACGCACGCCCGGACGGGCAGGTTGACCGCCGAGATAGGCGAGAGCGCCCCGCGAGTCAATCGCGCATCAGAATTTCACGATTACCGAGAGGACGATCACGACCATCAGGAGCGTCGGCAATTCGTTCATCATGCGAAAGGTCCGGCCGGTCAGGCGCGGGGGTCCGACCTCCATCTCCTTTCGGCGCATCGACAGCCAGTGATGGAACCATGTCATCCCCAGCACGGCCGCCGCCTTGGTCCAGGGCCAGATCATGGACCAGTCCACGATACCGGGGGTGAAGACCAGGCACAGCCCGGCGACCCAGGTGGCGATCATCGCCGGGTTCATGATGCCGCGAAGCAGCTTGCGCTCCATCACGCGAAAGGTCGCTTCTTGCTTGCTGCCCGGCTCTGCCTGCTCCGCGTGATAGACGAAGAGCCGCGGCAGGTAGAACAGCCCCGCCAGCCACGAGATGACCGCCATGATGTGGAACGCCTTGATCCAGGGGTAGGCGGCGAAAAGCAGGTCGGTCAGCGTGTCGGTCATCGGGCCTCCGGAGCGGATCTTCTCCCTTAAATAAATAAGTAAGAAAGAAAAGAGATGATGTGTTTGTAGGTGGGACGGATCCTGTGGATTGCGGATCTGTCCTGCGACTTGTCCAGATGTGCAGAAGATCCGGCCGTGTTGCCCACGGCTGGGGGATGAAGGCCGGTTTCTTGCGTTGGGGCAATAGGTTAGCGCCTTCCCGGGAAGCGCCCGGCCTGTGGATGATCCCGGGACGGTTCGTGGATTGCCACACTCCTGCCCGGATCCGAGTTATCCTTGTCCCCTTGGGGCCGTTGGCCAGACGAATCCGGGACGCTCTGGCGGCGGGGGCGGGACTTGCAATGCAAGCCTTATTTCCCCAGAAACCCTCCTTGAGTAATGCGGCCGGGCATCCACGGGGATATCCACAGAGCGACGCGGAGAGGCAGATGGCGCGGGAGATCATCCTTGCATCGGGGTCCGGGATCCGGGCCCAGATGCTGAGCCAGGCGGGCATTCCCCACCGGATCCGTCCCGCGCGCGTGGACGAGGCGGCGATCCGCGATGCCATGCTGGCCGAAGAGGCCCCGCCGCGCGACATCGCCGACAAGCTGGCCGAGGTGAAGGCGCTGAAGGTCAGCGCGAAGGAGCCGGGCGCGCTGGTCCTGGGCTGCGACCAGGTGCTGGAGGCCGGGGGGCGGCTGTTTTCCAAGCCCGAGACGCCGGAAGAGGCGCGGCGCGACCTGGCCGCCCTGTCGGGCGGAACGCACCGGTTGCTGTCAGCCGCGGTGATCTGCGAGGACGGGGAGCCGGTCTGGCGGCACGTGGGGGTCGTGCGGCTGACCATGCGCCAGGCCTCCGACGCCTATCTCGACGATTACGTCGCGCGGAACTGGGAGAGCATTCGCCACTCCGTGGGTGGCTACAAGCTCGAGGAGGAGGGCGTGCGGCTGTTCGCCCGGATCGAGGGCGACTATTTCACCGTGCTGGGCCTGCCGCTGCTGGAGCTGATCGGCTTCCTGACCATCCGCGGCGATCTGGAGGGGTAGATGAGCGAGAACGGGATCAGGCTGGCCGGGGTGATCGGATCGCCCATCGCGCATTCGCGCTCTCCGCAGCTGCATGGCTACTGGCTGCGCAAGCTCGGCATCCGGGGGCATTACATCCCCATGGACGTGGCGCCCGAGGACCTGGTTGAGGTGGTGCGCGCGCTGCCCAAGGCCGGGTTCGTGGGCGTCAACATCACCATCCCGCACAAGGAGCGGGTGCTGGAGGTGGCCGACCTGATCTCGGACCGGGCGACGCTGATCGGCGCGGCGAACACGCTGATCTTTCGCAAGGACGGCAAGATCCATGCCGACAACACGGACGGCTACGGTTTCCTCGAGAACCTCCGCCAGCAGGCGCCGGGGTGGGAGGCCTCGGCCGGGCCGGCGCTGGTGCTGGGCGCGGGCGGCGCGGCGCGGGCGGTGGTCTGCGCGCTGCTGGATGCGGGGGCGCCGCGGGTGATCCTGACGAACCGCACCCGCGTGCGGGCCGAGCAGATCCAGGCCGATTTCGGTCAGCGGGTCGAGGTGGTGGACTGGGTCCAGGCCGGCAACGCGGTGGAGGAGGTGGCGACGCTGGTCAATACCACCTCGCTGGGCATGACGGGCCAGCCCGAGCTGCGGGTGCCGCTGGACGGTCTGCGGCCGGGCACGGTGGTCAACGACCTGGTCTATGCGCCGCTGCAGACGCGGCTGCTGCAGGTGGCCGAGGAGATGGGCGCGGTGCCGGTCGACGGGCTGGGAATGCTTCTGCACCAGGCGGTGCCGGGGTTCGAGCGCTGGTTCGGGATGCGTCCCGAGGTGGACGAGGCGGTGCGGGCCGCGATCCTGCGATGAGCTTCCTGCTGGGCCTGACCGGATCCATCGGCATGGGCAAGTCGACCACGGCGAAGATGTTCGCCGAGGAAGGCTGCGCCGTCTGGGACGCGGACGCCGCTGTCCATCGGCTCTATTCCAAGGGCGGCGCGGCGGTGGGGCCCATGGCGGAAGCGTTCCCGGATGCCATCGTCGAGGGAGAGGTCAGCCGCGCGGAGCTCAAGCGCATCATCGGCGAGGATGCCGGCGCGCTGCGGCGGATCGAGGCGATCGTGCATCCGCTGGTGGCCGAGGACCGGCAGCGCTTCATCGAGGGGGCGGACGCGGATATCGTGGTGCTCGACATCCCGCTGCTGTTCGAGGGCGGGGGCGAGCGGATGATGGACGCGACCGCCTGCGTCTTCGTGTCCGAGGACGAGCAGCGCCGCCGCGTGCTGGACCGGGGCACCATGACCGAGGCGCAGTTCGAACACATCCTGTCCCAGCAGCTGCCCATCGCGGACAAGGTGGCGCGGGCGGATTACGTGATAGAGACCGACACTCTGGACCATGCCCGCGGGCAGGTTCAGGATGTGGTGGTGACGATCAGGAAGGGGCTGGCCGATGCGTGAAATCGTGCTCGATACCGAGACCACGGGCTTCGACCCGGAAACCGGCGACCGGATCGTCGAGATCGGCGGCGTCGAGCTGCTGAACCACGTGCCGACTGGGCGGACCTTTCACGTCTACATGAACCCCGAGCGCTCCATGCCGCAGGAAGCCTTCGAGGTGCACGGGCTGGGCGACGATTTCCTGCGGGACAAGCCGCTGTTCAAGGAGATCGCGCAGGATTTCCTCGACTTCGTGGGCGATGCCAAGCTGGTGATCCACAATGCCAGCTTTGACATGAAGTTTCTGAACGCCGAGCTGGGCTGGCTCAGGATGCGGCAACTTCCGATGGAACAGGCGGTGGACACGCTGGCCATCGCGCGGCGCAAGTTTCCCGGCTCGCCCGCCACGCTGGACGCGCTCTGCCGTCGCTTCGGGATCGACAATTCGTCGCGGACCCTGCACGGCGCGCTTCTCGACTCCGAGATCCTGGCCGAGGTGTACCTGGAACTGATCGGCGGCCGCCAGCCGGGGCTGGTGCTGACCGCATCGGGCGGCGCGGGCGAGGGCGATGCCGGCATCGCCTGGAAGCCGCAGCCGCGGCCGGAGCCGCTGCCGCCGCGGATCACGGAAAAGGAAAAGGCCGCTCACGCGGCCTTTGTCGAGAAACTCGGCGACGCGGCCCTCTGGTCGCGCCTCTGATCCCGCGGGCTCAGCTCGCGGGCTGCTGCCCCTGCTGGTCCTGCTGACGCCGGGCGATTTCCTGGCGGTAGAGCTGCAGGAAGTCGATGTTTTCCAGGTTCAGCGGCGGGAAGCCACCGTCGCGGGTCACGTCGCTCACCACCCGGCGCAGGTAGGGGAAGATCATCCGCGGGCACTCGATCAGCAGGAAGGGGTGCAGCTGCTCTTCCGGCACGTTTTCCACGTGGAACACGCCGACATAGTCGATTTCCAGCAGGAAAAGCTGATCGCCGGTTTCCTTGGACTTGCTGTCCACGTTCAGCTTGATGCTGATCTCGTACTGGTGCTCGGTCTGGCGCTTCTTGGCGTCGAGGTTGACCTGGACCTGCACGTCCGGCTGGCCGCTCCCGGCCGTTCCCTTCTGCGCGAGGATGTTCTCGAAGGACATGTCGCGCACGAATTGCGCCAGCACGTTCATCTTCACCTGCTGCTGCGCTTTGGCGGCCGCGTCCTCCGCGCCCTGGGCTTCGCCGTTGGCAATCTCGGCCATGTGGATACTCCGGTCCCTGTAAAACTTGGGTTAGGGATTAGCAGGATCGCGCGGGGCGCTCAATGCTTAGTCCAGCCCGAGGGGCGGTGGGTGGGCTGCTTGGGCGGCTCCACCTCGCGGAACTCGCCCTCGATCACGTCACCCGACCCGGCGGTCGGGCGCGGACCGGGGCGGGGGCCCGGACGCGGCCCTGCCTGCGGGCCCGAGGGATGCGGGCCGCGCCGGGGATCGGCGCCGGGGCCGGCGCGCCCGGCCTGGCCGCCCATCTCGAAGCGCTGGACCTTCACCCGCTTCTTCAGGAAGTGGAAGGCGGCGCTGCGGAAGGCCGGTGTCAGCAGGGCAAAGCCCACCGCGTCGGTGAAGAAGCCGGGCGTCAGCAGCAGCGCGCCCGCCAGCAGGATCATCGCGCCATGGGCCAGCGGCTCCGACGGGTCCTCCAGCCGGTTGAAGCTGCCGCGCAGGTTGTTCATCACCGCGGCGCCCTGGCTTCGGACCAGCCAGGTGCCGACGATGGCGGTCAGCACGACGATGGCCAGCGTGGGCCAGAGCCCGATCAGCCCGCCCACCTGGATGAACAGGGCGATCTCGATCAGCGGTACGGCCACGAAGGCCAGAAACAACCACATTGGGTAAACTCCCGTCTGTCCGCGCGGTAGACTTGGCCGCGCCCAGCACCTACATAAGGACCGACGCGCCGCATTTCCAACCACGGCCCCCGACCGGGCCGCGAGTGACGAGGACCCGATGAACTCTCCCATCCTACAGCTTCTGGTGCTTGCGGGTATCGCGGTCTTCCTGATCCTGCGCCTGAAAAGCGTGCTGGGAACCCGCGAAGGTTTTGAAAAACCGCCGGCGACGCGCCCGGTGAGCAAGGAACAACAGGCCCGCCGGGCCGAGTTCGAGGTGATCGAGGGCGGACCTGATCGCGACATCATCGACCACGTGCCCGAGAACAGCCCCTCGGCCGAGGCGCTGGCCGAAATGAAGCGCGTCGAGCCGTCGTTCAACGTCGGCGAATTCCTGCAAGGCGCGCGCCAGGCCTACGAGATGATCCTCATGGGCTTCGAACGCGGCGACATCGAGTCGATCAAGCCGTTCCTCGCCGAGGACGTGATGGACAGCTTCGTCGAGGTGGTCGCCGCGCGCGAGGACCAGGGCCTGCGGATCGAGGGCGAATTCGTCGGCATCCGCGAGATGTCGCTGGTCGAGGCCACCCTGGACCGCGATACCGGGCTGGCCGAGATGACCGTGCGCTTCGTCGGCGAGCTGACCTCCGTGGTCAAGAACGAGGCGGGCGAGGTGGTCGAGGGCAGCGCGACGACGCCCAAGCGGCAGCGCGACCTGTGGACCTTTGCCCGGCGCATGGGATCCGACGACCCCAACTGGCAGCTCGTCGCCACGGGCGAATGAATCCGTCGGTCCGGGCGGCGCTGATTGCGGGGGTGATGATGACCGCATCCGCCGCCCACCCGGATCCGGGGCCAGAGGCCGATCCCGCGCCGCATCCCGCCCCCCATGTCGAGGTTCTGGACTTTGCCGATCTCGACGGCTGGGCGGAGGATGACCACGCCGCCGCCCTGCGCGTCTTTCTCGAGACCTGCCCGGACCTGCGCGACCCGGACTGGTCCGCGCTCTGCGCCGCGGCCCATGCCGATCCCGACCCGCGCAGTTTCTTCGAGCTGTTCTTCCGGCCGGTCCTGATCACCGACGACCGCGATCCCATGTTCACCGGCTATTACGAGCCCGAGCTGGACGGATCCCGCGTCGAGACGCCGCGCTTCCGCTACCCGGTCTACCGCATGCCCGAGGAGGCGCGGAACGGCAAGTGGCTGTCCCGGCGCGAGATCCTGTCGGGCGAGCTGATGCGCGACCGCGGGCTGGAGATCGCCTGGGTCGACGACCCGGTGGAGCTGTTCTTTCTCCAGATCCAGGGGTCGGGACGGATCCGGCTGGCCGACGGCACGCATATCCGCGTGGGCTATGGCGGGTCGAACGGGCACGATTACCGCTCCGTGGGCGCCGAACTGGTGCGGCGGGGGATCTATAACGCGCACCAGGTCTCGGCCCAGGTGATCAAGAACTGGGTGCGGCGCAACCCGACCGACGGGGAGGAGCTGCTGTATCACAACCCCTCCTACGTCTTCTTCCGCGAGGTGACGCGCGTCTCGCCAGAGCGCGGGCCGCTGGGGGCGATGAACCGCTCGGTCACCGCGATGCGCAGCGTGGCGGTCGACCCGGCCTATGTGCCGCTGGGCGCGCCGGTCTGGATCGAGAAGGCGGGAAAGAGGCCGCTGCACCGACTGATGGTCGCGCAGGACACCGGATCCGCGATCAAGGGGCCGCAGCGGGCCGACATCTTCATGGGCACCGGGGACAAGGCTGGCCGCGCCGCGGGCAAGCTGCGCGATGGCGGCCGGCTTGTGGTGCTGCTGCCGATCCAGCGCGCCTACGCCATGCTGCCGGAGGCGGTGCAATGACCCGCAAGCGCCGCCTCAGACCCGAGGAGCTGGAGCTCTGGCACCAAGTGGCCCGCCAGGCCGACCCGCTGCATCCGCGCCAGAACCGTCCCAAGCCCGCCGCGGCCAAGACGAAACCGCGGGAGCCTGTGGGCCCCTCCACGCCGCCCGCCTCCGAGAGCCGGCCGCTGCACCCGTTCGAGATCGGGGCCAAGTCGACCCGCACCGAGGCGCGCCACGACGTTCTGCCGCCGGTGGGCGAGCGGCTGGCCAAGGCGCCGGTGCGGATGGACCGCAAGAAACACACCCGCATGACCCGCGGCAAGCTGGAGCCGGAAGGCCGGATCGACCTCCACGGCATGACCCTCGCCGAGGCGCATCCGGCGCTGATCGGCTTCATCCTGCAAAGCTCGGCCATGGGCCGGCGGCTGGTCCTGGTGATCACCGGAAAGGGGCGCGAGGGTGGCGATGGCGACCCGCTGCGCCCGCGCGGCGTGCTCAAGCAGCAGGTGCCGCAATGGCTGCGCATGGCGCCCGCCGGATCCTGCGTGTTGCAGATCTCCGAGGCGCATATCCGCCATGGCGGCAGCGGCGCCTATTACGTCTACCTGCGCCGCAGCCGCTAGAGCCGCCCGCGCGCCCCGCCGCGCTCAGTTGGACAGGGCGTTGGTCTGCGCGCTCAGCCCCAGCACGCGGCCGAACAGGCCGAGGATGGTCTGCGCCTTGGTGATCGGGCTCTCGGTGGCCAGCACGGTGTCATCGGGGTTGATGAGGAAGTTGCGCGCCGCGAACAGCCCGTCGGCCGTCGTCAGGTCCAGCGTAAAGATCACCTGCGACTTCTCCGGCCCGGCGCGGCCCGGCCCGACCCGGTCGACCGGGTATTCCCGCAGCACGAGGATGCCCTTGGGGTCAGCGCGCGCATCCGAGATCCCGCCGATCAGCGACAGCGCCTCCATCGCGGTCAGGTCCTCGCTGGGGAAGGGGATCAGCGCCTCGCGCCCGGTGGCGCCAAGCGCGGTAAAGCGGCGGCGGTCCGGTTCCACGATCACCTTGTCGCCGCCGCGCATCGTGGTGTTGAGCGAGGCGTCCGCGAACAGCGTCTCGGAGCGGACGGCATAGGTGTTGGAGCCGCGGATCAGTCGCACCAGCGGGTTCTCCATCTCCGGGCTGATGCCGCCGCCCTGGGCCAGCAGGCTGAGGATGGTGAAATCGCGCGAGGGCAGGGGATAGGTGCCGGGCTTGCCCACGCCGCCCACCAGGTCGACCGAGTTCTCCTGCCCGGAGGTCGCCGTCAGCTGCACCTGGGCGGAGGGCACGATCATCTCGAGCTCGCGCTGGACCCGTTCGCGCGCCGCCTCGGGGGTGAGGCCGCGCACTACCACATCCTCCACGTAGGGCACGAAGATGGTGCCCGAGGGAGAGACCTGCAGCCCCGGCATCTGCACCGTCTTCTGCGCCGCGCTGGTCAGCAGCGAATTGTCCTGGCTGTCCCAGATCATCAGGTCCACCCGGTCGCCCGAGCGGATCACCGAGGAGGCGGGGCCGCGGCTGTAGGGCAGCCAGGTATAGCTGCCGGACCAGCCGGTCGCCGGCCATTGCGAAATGCCGGGCACGGTGGCGCGGGTCACCGGGACGACCTGGAAGCTCGGCTCTTCCGAGCGGGTTTCGCGCAGGATTTCCGATTGAAGGGCCGCGCCACGTGGCAGGGAGCAGGCGGAAAGCAGGAGAAGCGAAAGCGCCGCGACAAGAAGTCGTGCCGGCCGTGCCGTGATTGAGCGCAATGCTGTCCCTCCCGGTTTCATCGGTTCCGGGAACCTTTCTAGCCTCAAGCCGGGGTGCTAGAAAACCGCATATTTGCAATGATCGGGGCGAGGGCAGGAAAGTGGACGACGCCGCGCGACCAAGGCGGGTTCTCATGCCCGGCGCGACCGGACGGCTGGGCGGGATCCTGCTCAGGCATTGGCGCGACGCTCCGCCCGCGGGGCTGGAGATCGTGCCGGTGGCCCGGCGGGCGATGCCCGGCGCGGTGGTCTGGACGCCCGGGACGGATCCGGCGCCGCTGGGGCGAGCGGACGCGGTGCTGGCGCTCTGGGGGGTGACGGCGGGCAACGATGCCGCGCTCGGTGCCAATCGCGACCTGGCCCTCGCCGCGATGGAGCTGGCCCGCGCGACCGGCGCCGACCGCGTGCTGCATTGTTCGAGCGCGGCGGTCTACCCGCCCGGGCCCGGCCCCTTGGACGAAGAGGTGCCCCCGGCCCCCGCCCGGCCCTACGGCGCCGCCAAGCTGGCGATGGAGCGGGCCGTCGCCGACTGGGCCGCCGCCAATCCCGGCGGGCCGCGCGCCTGCTGCCTGCGGATCGCCAATGTGGCCGGGGCGGACAGCCTGTTCACGTCGCTCGAGGGGGAGGGCCCCGTGACGCTCGACCGCTTCGCCGATGGCCGGGGGCCGCGTCGCAGCTATGTCGCCGGGGCCGACCTCGCCCGGGCCTGCGCCGCGCTGCTGACCCTGCCGCCGGAGGAGCTGCCGGAGGTGGTCAATGTCTGCGGCCCGCGTCCCGTGGGGATGGACGCGCTGGTCCGTGCCGCCGGGCGTGATCTGCGCTGGCGCGACGCGCCGGAGGGGGCGATCCCCGAGGTGGCGCTGTCCGACGCGCGGCTGGCGGCGCTGGGCGCGGCTGCGCGGGAAAGCGACCGGGCCGAGGCGCTGGTCGCGGATTGGAGGCGGTTGCGATGACCCCGGCCAAGCGGGCGATGGACGTGATCTGCGCGCTGGGGCTCGGGCTCCTGCTGTCGCCGCTGATCGCCGGCGTGGCGCTGGCGGTGCTGCTGCGCGACGGCCGGCCGGTCCTGTACCTCTCGGAGCGGATGCAGACGCCGACACGGGGCTTCCAGCTGTGGAAATTCCGCACCATGGCCGTGGCCTCGCGCGACACCGGCGTCTCGGGCGGGGACAAGGCGCACCGGATCACGCGGACCGGCCGGGTGCTGCGCCGCTACCGTCTGGACGAGCTGCCGCAGCTCTGGAACATCCTGCGCGGGGACATGAGCTTTGTCGGGCCGCGCCCGCCGCTGCGCCGCTACGTGGAGATGTTTCCCGCCCTCTACGGCCGGGTCCTGCGCTGTCGCCCCGGCATCACCGGGCTGGCCACGCTCGTCTATCACCGCACCGAGGAGCGGCTGCTCGCCCCCTGCAGCAGCGCCGAGGAGACCGAGCGCGTCTATGTCGCCCGCTGCGTGCCGGCCAAGGCGCGGCTCGACCTGATCTATGGCGCGCGCCGCAATGTCTGCTGGGATTTCCGGCTGATGGTCGCCACCGTGTTCCGCCGGGTCGCCCCGGTGCGCCGCGATCGCCCCCGACGACCCGCCCGGGCGGAAAAATGAGCGGGATTCCGAGCATTTCGCAATTGCAGCATCCTTGGCTTGCCTTGGCTTTTCCAAAACATTTAAAGTTCGGGCATATCCGTTGTTCCGATATTGAATTCCGTTTTCCCGGCCTCCGAAAAGAAGGCGCAGATGCTCCCGTGCTAGCGAATTATTCATCTTTGAACGACAATCATGACGAAAATGGCCAACAGCCGGGCGGGGAGCGCTGATGCTCTATGAAATCTGCGTTTCGCTGGGACGGTCGCAGAAAAGTGCGATCCTTCTGGCGATCGACCTGTTCTGGGTCGTGGTGGCCTTCTTCCTGACCCAGGCGCTGCTTTACACGCAGGTGCCGGACGGATCGATGCTGTGGCGCAGCCTGCCCTACCTTGCGGTGATGCTGCCGCTGGCGGCGGGGATCACGATCTATCTCGGCCTGCACCGGGTCAAGCTGATCGCCTACGAATTGCAGGGCGTGGTGGAATCCGCCGGGCTTGCCACCGTCGTGGGGGCAAGCGGGGTGGTCGTGAACGCCTTCGTGCCCGATCCGCTGACCTCGCAGGTCTTCGTGATCTTCACCATGATGTTCCTGATCATGTCGGTCTCGTCGCGGCTGATCCTGCGGGACTTCGTCATGTGGATCTACCGCGAGGGCGTGCCGCGCAAGCGGGTGCTGATCTACGGCGCCGGCCAGACCGGGCAGCAGCTGGCCACCGCGCTCCATACCGACGATTCCCTGCAGCCGGTCGCCTTCGTGGACGACAACCCGACGCTGCAAAGCCTCACCATCGCCGGGCTGCGGGTGCATTCCCCCGTCCATATCCGCGAGATCGTGACGCGCAACAATATCGACCGGGTGGTGCTGGCCATGCCTTCGGCCAATGCGGCGATCCAGGCCCGCCTGGCTCGCAAGCTGCGGCAGCTGGGCTGCGAGGTGCATGCGCTGCCCTCCTTCGCACAACTCCTGTCCGCCGGCGACCTGCCGTCGAAAAGCGTCCCGGTCGAGGTGGCGGACCTGCTGGGCCGCAGCCACCTGGAATCCGACCTGCCGGGGGTGAGCGACGCCTATCACGGCCGCCGCATCCTGGTCACCGGCGCCGGCGGCTCCATCGGCTCGGAACTGTGCCGCCAGCTGGTGGCATGCAAGCCGGAATGCCTCGTCCTCTTCGACCACAGCGAGCTGTCGCTCTACAACGTCGAACGGGAGCTGAGCGAACTCGCCCCCGGGCTGAAGGTCGTGCCGGTGCTGGGCTCGATCTGCGAAAAGGCTCTGGTCGAACAGGTGTTCAGCGATCACGACATCGAGGTTGTGCTGCACGCCGCGGCCTACAAGCACCTGCCGATGGTCGAGGTGAATTGCATCGAGGGTCTGCGCAACAACGTCATCGGCACCAAGATCGTCGCCGATGCCGCGCGGCAGGCCGGGACCGAACGGTTCATCCTCGTCTCTTCCGACAAGGCGGTGCGCCCGACCAGCATCATGGGCTCGTCCAAGCGGCTGGCCGAGATGATCGTTCAGGACCTCGCCACACGCTCCACCGGCACGCGGTTTTCGATGGTGCGCTTCGGCAACGTGCTCGGCTCCTCGGGTTCGGTCATTCCGCTGTTCGAGGACCAGATCGCGCGCGGCGGGCCGGTGACGGTCACCCATAACGACGTCACGCGCTACTTCATGACCGTGTCGGAGGCCGTGCGGCTGGTGCTGCTGGCCGGCGGCTTTGCCCGCGGCGGCGACGTCTTCGTGCTGGAAATGGGCAAGCCGGTGTCGATCCGCCGGGTGGCGCGCCAGATGATCGAGGGCGCCGGCTATACCGTGCGCGACGACGAGAACCCGGACGGCGACATAGAGATCGCCATCACCGGCCTGCGCCCGGGCGAGAAGCTGCACGAGGAGCTGCTGATCGGCTCGGACATGCTGACCACCCCACACCCCAAGATTCTCCGCGCGCAGGAGGGCCACCTGAGCGAGATAGAGATGGCCAACGCCCTCCGCGACCTGCGCGACGCGATCGAGGCGCAGGACCAGGGCGCGGCCCGCGGCATCCTCCGCCGCTGGGTGGAGCAATACGAACCCCAGGCGCTCGACACCCCGATCACGCGCTGAGCGGCGGCGCTAAGGTGGGGCCGCCCGGCGTCAGAGGCGCGCCGGGGCAGGCCGCCGATGACAGCCCGCCCATCCGCCCCGAACGCGTAAAGCGGCGAGCGCGCGGCGACATCGCTCGCGGTTACGCCGGGGACATAAGCTACAGTTAACGCTTGAGCAGCCGGATGCTGAAATCGCCGTTCGTCGGGCCAAGCCATTGCGAAGAGGCCACGACCTCGCCCTCGGCATCCACCTTGTAGACGTTGTCGATCTGCCAGCCCTGCACGCTGCGGCAGCTCTCGGTGACGCTGGTCACCGCCACCTCGATCTCGCCGCTGGTCACGGTCTCGGTGCCCTCGGCCGCCTTGATATTGCAGGTGAAATCGAAGCTCCGGGTCGCGTTCTCCCCGTCGAGGAAACGCATGATCCGCCTGGCCTGGCCGCTCTGCCGGCCGCGGATCAGCGGCAGGACCCCGTCCAGGTCCGACGAGGCCAGGTCACCGCCCAGGCCGCGGGTCGAGGTCACCACGCCGTGGCGGAACACCACCGTCTGCCGCGCCGGCGAGGCGAAGGTGCGGTAATCGCCGTTCTCCTCGATCTGGATGAGGAAGGACCACGCGCCGTTATCCACCCGCGTCGCCAGTGCGAGCGGATCCTCCGAGGCGCCGATCGCCTTGTCGATCTGCGCGGCGCTGGGCGGCGTGCCCCCGCCGGACTTGCCGGAGCCGGTCACCAGGTCGAGCAAGCCGCTGAAGACCGCGGTGGTCTGGTTCTTTTCCTGCCCCGAGGAGCAGGCGGAGAGCAGCGCGATCAGCACCGCGCCCCCGGCAAGCTGCCGCATGCGGCGTCCGGTCATCTCCATACGCGCCCCCAGGTCTTTTCCATCTCCGGCCGGTGATAGTCGCGCACCTGCTCGTAGAGCCGGCCGTTCACGTTGAGCCGGGCGCCGCCGTCGCGGGTCAGCGACTGGATCGTCACCGTGTTCTCGCCGCGGGTCGCGCGGTTCAGCGCGGTGCTGAGCGGGATGGTGATCCGGATGCCCTTGTCGAAGGAGCCCTCGCCAAATTCCTCGGACGAGGCGTCGGTGACCGTCGCATAGGCGCCGACCCGCCAGCCATTGCCGAATTCGCGGTCCAGCGCCACCGTGGCGCCGAAATCTCCCGCCAGGTAGCGGCCCACGTCGAGCTGCCCGTGGAACCCGTTGCCAAAGGCGTAATAGGCCGAGACATGGCCGTTCACCTCGGGAATGGTCCCGCCCCCCGTCTCGCGCGAGCGCAGGCCGAAGAGCTGGTCGAAATCGCGCGGCTGCACGTAATTGACCTCGACCCCGAGGGCCAGCCGGCTGTCCACCGGCTTCCACAGCACTTCGCCCGACACGCCGGCATACATCTTCTCGAGGTATCCGGCGGTGACGCGGGAATAGAGGTTCTGGGCCGGGCGGCCGTAATAGGCCAGCGTCAGGTGCTCGATCGCCGGATCGCCCTGGCGGGAATATTCCTTGGCGTCGGTCCGCACGTAGGGCAGGCCCGACGTGCCTTCCCGGGTGATGGAATCGAGGTTGCCGCCCAGCTTCTTGGCGACCGAGCCCGACAGCACCCAGTTCGGCGTGATCCGGTAATCCGCCTTGGCCCGGATCCCCACATCCGCGCGCAGCGGGTTGTCCGGATCGAAGGCCGACAGGCTCACATAGGGCAGCAGCGACCACGAGAAGCGGGGATAGATCGTGCGCTCCGGCGGCGGGGCAAGGCCATAGCCGTCGCGGATCGCGGTACGGGCCAGCATCTCTGCCGCATCCTCGTTCTCCAGCCGCTCGACATCGCTGCGCTGCATGACCACGGCGGAGGCCGCCATGCCGTTCACCGAGGGGATGATCACGAATTCCTCGACCGAGGCGGGCAGCACCCGGGTCATCACCCGCGCGGCGCGGCCGATGGCCTGCGGCGTGGCGTCGAAGGTGGGGTTGCGCATCCGCAGCACCGCGCGGCGCGGCTCCAGCTCCAGCCCTTCATAGACCAGCTCTTCGCGCGCCATGGCCTTGGCCAGCGCGTTGCGGGTGGAGGTCCGCAGCTCGGAATCGTTGGTCCAGCCCAGGTCGTTGATATCCGCGGGGTTGCGCGGCTTGACCGGGACCGGCGCCGGCTCCAGCCCGCCAGGCACCTGCGCGGTCTTCAGGTTGGTGTGGAACGACACCTGGAAGCCGACCGTGTTGCCGTAGAGATGGTAGAGCGACAGCTGCGCGCCGTTCTTCAGCCGGTAATCCATGCCGAAGTTCCACGGCGAAGCGTGCTCGAAATTGCCGTCGGTGCTTTCGTTGACATAGGCGTCGCTGGAATATTCCGCCTTGAAGGTCAGGTTGCGCATCGGCGACCAGGCCAGCCCGCCGAAGGCCCCGACCGGGCCCCGGAACCAGCGGTCATAGGTCGGCACGCCGCCTTCGCCCAGCAATTCGTTCGGCCGCGACCCGGTGGAGCCGATGCTGTTCGCCGTGCCCAGCCGGCCCCATCCGACCCCGCCGGTCAGCCGCAGCCCCGGGGTCACGGCCTTGCTGGCGACGATGTATTCCGCACCGTAGAGGCCGGTGCCGATGAAATCCTGCAGCCCCACCGCCACGCCGGGCCGGGTCGCCGTCTCTTCCACCAGCTGGTAGCGCAGGTCGAAGCTGCGGTCGTAGTAGATCGGATCGGTCCAGGGCGCGCCGTCGATCGTCGGGTAGAAATCCGCGACCCGCGAATAGCGGAAGCTGCCCGACAGGCGCGGCGTGATCTGGAACGCCAGCGTGGTGCGGGTGGTGTCGCCGAAATGGCCCACCGTGGCCGACAGGGTGGCATCCGGCGCCGCTTCTGCCGTGGGCATGTCGATCAGGCCCGGCATGCCGTACAGGTTGAAGCTCGTCGGCCGGGTTTCCTGCGGGATCGCCTGGCTGGCCGTCGCCATCAGCAGAGCGGCGAGCGACAGCGGTTTCGCACAACCGGCAAGGCGGCGCTGGGTCGCGCGCGTGGCAGCCGGCCAAGCCATTGGAAAGTCGTTCATCCGCACCTCTGGGTCAGCTCAGGAAAGTCGTAAGGCAGTTTCGCTTCGCTGTCTATTGCATGTGCCATGGGCGGGCGCGGTTCGGGCCTGTTCCTGTGGGATTTCGGCACGGCACCGCCGGCCTGGGCAGGGGGATTAAGCCTTCCGCAACGCTCTGCCGGTATGAACCCGCAGGACATAGTGGAAGGGATCGGGCCGATGGCGGCTGACAACAACCTCGCGCCGGTCATCGTCAAGCGCAAGAAGGTGGTGGCGGGCGACGGCCACCATGGCGGCGCATGGAAGGTGGCCATTGGTTTTCCCTACTCTCTGGCCGCTTTGCGACCCGTGTCGCCCGGATCGTTCCGGGATCGGTGAAAAGTCATTCTGACATGTGCAGAAGTGCCGGTTGTTCGTGAGGCCCGCCTGCGCCATCCCATCCGGGATGCAGGGGCACCATGGCGCGAAAATCGCTAAGGAGTGCTTAAGCCACGCCACCGAATGGCGACAATTCGATCCGAATCTTAGTGGCCCCGGGGTCAGGCGCGGCGTTCAATCGATCCGCCGCCGGCATCGCCGAGCGCCTGCCGTCGGCCCCCCGAGTCATACGTCTCAAGCGGTCGGTCCGGTCTTTCGTGCTTGTCGAGGCGCGCGGCAACATCACGCAATCCGCGCAGCGCATGATCCATGAGGTCCTGATTGCGCTGCGCCTTGCGTCGCAACCGTGCCAGCGTGTCCTGCGGCGCATTGGCGCCAGGCGGTTCTCCGGTGTGCCCGAGGCGTTCGATCGCCGCCTGCTTGCGCGCGACCAAACCGGACAAGGCGGGCACGTCGCCGCGCGTCAGCGCCTGCCGTTCATCCTCCAACACGGCCTCGAGATCCTGAAGAAGGGTCTGCATGGGATCTTTCATGTCGATCCCCTCGTCAGCGACTCGCGAAAGCGCTCCGCCAGCCCGAGACCGCCTGCCTCGACCAGCTGCTCCGCTTGGGCCCGGAGGAGGAAAGAGGCGAAGTGTGATTCGCCGGGCCCTCCGGCAAAGCCGCTCGTTTCATGGAGGCCCGAGGATTTCAGCATCTCCGCAAGAAAACTCACCTCCAACGCCCGGGCAGAATCTGCAAGCGATTGGGTTCTATGCATATTCACGGCTTGTGACGGGCGAGGCCCACCGGGCGCCGGGACGGGAGGGAAACCTGTCAATTCTGTCATCGGATTGCTCCAACTCGAATGATTTTCTTCGAGGATGAGGGCCAGCGGTAAAGATCCAGTAACCCGTCGGAGGGATATTGGCGCGGCAAGGAAGAAATCCGGAGTAGCGCCGATGAAGACCACGCTGTTCGCCGCGATCGCCGCGGCTCTGCCCGGGCCGCGCGCCGGACCGACGTCCGCGCCGACAAGAGGACGGGACATGCGCGAGGACTTCGCAAGCGCTTTACGGGCGTTGACGGGGAGGGGCGACGCCTCCCCTGGTTCTGGCGACGTCTCGGACGGACGGCAGACAAACGGGAATGAAGCGGGGGTTGCGGCGGCACGAGATGCTGCGGGGGATTCGCCGCCGGAGGTTGCTGACGAGCCGGCGCGACTTGGCGAAGGTGCGCCTGCAGCGAGTTCAAGTGAGAGAGAGGTCTCGGCGGAAGATGGAGAAGCTGATGAGGGCGGGTCGGAGTCCTCCGCGTCCGAGGCTGACCGAGTCCGGGACGTGCCGGACGAGGTTGGGGAGAGGGATCCTTCCGCGGGAGTGACGGGCGCCGTCCTGGCGGTGGTGCCCGCCCCGGGGAGGCAGCTAGTGGATGCCGAGTGGCCTTCGCCGGGCGCGGGCGAGGTTGAACCCAAGGTATCTGTCGCGCAGCCTTCGGAGGCTTCTTCTTCTGGTGGCAGACCAAGGTCCGGGCAGGAGGTGGTGCGCCGGGGTCACCGAGAGGCCGGGGACGGGGCGGCTTGGCAACCGGCACGTGCACAGGACATGCAAACTGGGGGCATGCGGGTCGGGCAACCGCGGACGGCAGAATCGAATGCGATTGCGGCAGAGTTGGTCTCTGGGGCCCTCGGAATGGAACGAGAAGGGGCCCAGTTAACGCCTGTCCAAGACGCTGATGGACGGGACAGAAGTGCGGAGGCGGCGCGGGCGGCCATATCCCCGAGAGGCGGAGCCGGGGCGAGCATGCTTGCCGACGGGTCTGGCATTGCAGAGGCTGGCCGCGAGTTCCCGGCGCAGGAAGCGAGACAGCGAGGCACGCCTGACCCCGGGGCGGGGCGGGTCATGGCACACTCGGCGGTCACGAGAAACGATCACGGCGGTGCTCACTCGGTGCAGCGGGACAAGGCATTGCCCCCGGCCGTTGCCTTAGAGACGGAGACGTTGGATCCCGAGAGAATGGACGGGGGAGATGTGAAACCTTCCGGAGCACGCGGAACGGACCGCGCGGGCGGCCTGCGCGAAGGATTCGGTGCTGCCACTCAGCCCTACACCCAGCTCACAGGTGAGCTTGGGGCGAGAGGGGAACTCGTGCCGATTGTAGCACGGGGGCCTTTAGCGAAGGGGTGGGGGCTCCGGTCGGGCGCTGGGCGTGGGATGGACGGGGTGGAGCTCTCCGTCAGAGGACATGGCCGGTCGCGGGAAGCTGAGTTGGCGGCGCGCGGCGAGGGGAGAGGCGCGCTCGTCGCGGCGCGATCCGGCGATTTCACCTCTTCAGGTGGGGCGGTGCCACGCGGCGCGACTGTAGGGGCAGGAATCGGGGGCGGAGCCAGGTCGGCCCCGCTGCTTGCAGGCTGGGGAGCGCCCGCACCCTCAGGCGCCCAAGGTGCGGAAGAGACGGTGCGGTATGGCCATGCAGAGTTCGTAACAGAGCTTGGGGCGAGTGACTTGCGGCCCGTCCAGACAGACGTACGGCTTTCCGTCGGGCTGGCGCGCGAGATGCCTGCGGCCTTGCCGCGACAGATCGCGGATGCTGCGCTGCGTGCGCGAGAGCGGGCAGTGGAGATCGCGCTCGACCCGCCGGAGCTGGGACGCGTGCGCATGCATCTTTCGACGGGCGAGCAGGCTCTGGTCTTGCAGATCTCCGCGGACCGGCCGGAGACGCTGGAAATGATGCGGCGGCATATCCAGGACCTGGGAGGGGCCTTTCGTGACCTCGGGTATGCCGAGGTGGAGTTCTCGTTTGGCGAGCGCGGGGGCGGCGCTTCGCGTCCCGATCAGGAAAACGATCCCGGGGAGGCTATTGAAGACCGCAAGGTGAGGATGGAACCGGCTGCCACTCCGGGCGGGGCGCCGATACCGGAGCGCGCGGCAGAGGGTGGGTTGGACCTGCGACTCTGATCGGGAAAGGAGGGCGACGTGAACCAGGTGGACAATGCGGCCGCGGCCCAGGCGGGAGCGGGACCGAGAGGGACGAATTCGGGCAGCAACCCGGGAGCGAGTGCCGGCGCGGCAACAGAGGCAGGTAAGGAGGCAGGGACCGGTACGGCAATCAGCGGGGATTTCGAGACCTTTCTGCGCATGCTGACCACGCAGATCACGAACCAGGATCCTCTCGATCCCATGGATTCCGCCGATTTCGCAGTTCAGCTCGCCACCTTTTCCGGCGTGGAGCAACAGGTGCTGACCAACCAGCTCCTGGAGGGGCTGACCGCGCGGATCGGTGCGTCGGACATGGTCGGCATGGCCGGATGGATCGGAAAGGAGGTGCGGGCGCCCGGCTTCGGTTACCATGACGGTCAACCGCTCCAGGTGACGCTCCCGCGCCACGAGGCGGCGGACGAGGCGGTGCTGGTCATAAGAGATGCAGGCGGCGCGGAGGTCGCTCGCATGTCTCTGCCGCTTTCGCAGGAGACGCTCTATTGGGACGGGCGCGATGCGGCGGGGCAATTGCTGCCCGACGGCAATTACGCTTTCGAAGTCGAACATTTCAAACAGGGCGAGGAACTGGGTGTGACCGCCGCCCAGCCCTATGGCCGCGTGATCGAGGCGCGGGGGGAGGCAGACGGTTTGATGCTGGTTCTGGAAGGCGGAACGAGCGTGCCGGCCTCTGACGTCACCGCGCTCCGGGCGGCGGCGGATCTGTCTGCCACATGATGAATAAATCCAGCAAAATCACAGATGCGGGCGGTAGTCGAAACGGGCCGGACAGGCCGCTCGGCACGGCCATAAACGTGGATATGTGCCAAAAGTGTCGCGATTTCCGGGGAAGTCCCCCCGGAAAGACCGGAAAAACAATTGCAATTTGAATGAAAGAGCGTGTTGTGCATAGTCCGCAGTGATGGAAAGATTACCATCACAAGCGCAGAGTCAGGAGAGAATTATGAAGAAAGTTTCGACGATCGCCGCGGCAACCGTGTTTGCGCTGGCCTCCGCCGCGCCGGTGCTGGCCGAGCAGAAAGTTGACAGCGATCCCTTCGCCTCCACCCAGGCAGCGGGTGCCGGGCTGGGCGTTGGCGCCGGTATCGGCATTGCCGTCGGCGTCGGTGTCCTGGTGGCCGTGGGCGCGTCCAGCGACACCTGATCCTCGACAACCCGGAATTCGCAACGGCGGCCCCAGTGGCCGCCGTTGTCATTTCCGGCCCGGCCGGGACGGCTCTCCGCGCCCCCGGTCTGCCGAAAACTTGCCCAGAAATCCGGAACATGGCCGGCGCGAACCCGCCGATCCCGCCATGCCACTTTTGATGTTTCGGCCGATCGCGTAAAGTGCGGGCAGCTTTCCGCATTCGGCGGAGGCTGCTCAATAACTGGAGACGTCATGAAAAAGTTCTCGACCTTTGCCGCAGCCGCGGCTCTCGCCGTGGCCTCTGCGGCTCCGGTTCTGGCTGAAACCAAGGTGGACAGCGATCCCTTCGCATCCTCGCAGGCGCTTGGCGCAGGCGCGGCTGTCGGTATCGCTGCCGGCACTGCCGTCATCCTGGTGGTGGGCGCGTCTAGCGACACCTGATCCGGTTCCAGCCGACAGAGACCACGAAAACGGCGGCTTCCGGGCCGCCGTTTTCACGTTGGGGCCCCGCCAGGTCGGGCCGGAGACGTTTCCCGGTGGCCGGTCGGACGGCCAAGATCAGAAGGCCAGCGGACCCGCCAGCGACAAGGTCGCCATGGTGATCAGCCCGCCGGTCGCCACGCCACCCAGCAGCAGCAGTGCCACCATCCGCCGCGACGGGCGCCGACGTTCGGGGGGCGGGGTGGATTGCGCGATGAGAGCGGCTTCCACCAGGCCCGGCAGGCGGGGGCCGAAGCGCGCCATGACCCGGGCGGTCGCCGAGAGATCCGACAGCACCGCGCGGGGGCCGATGCTGGTCTTGATGTAATCCTCGACGATGGGCCGCGCGACCTGCCAGATGTTCATGTGTGGATCGAGCGACCGGGCGACACCCTCGACGACGACCATGGTGCGTTGCAGCAGGATCAGCTCGGTCCGGGTCTGCATGCCGAACCGCTCGGTCACCTCGAACAGGTAGGACAGCAGCCGGCCCATGGAGATGCGGGTCGCGTCCATGCCGAAGATCGGCTCGCCCACCGCGCGCAGGGCGCGGGCGAATTCGTCGACGTCGCGATCCGCCGGGACGTAGCCCGCCTCGAAATGCACCTCGGCCACGCGCTTGTAATCGCGGCGGATGAAGCCGTAGAGGATCTCGGCGTAGACCCGGCGGGTATAGCCGTCGATATGGCCCATGATGCCGAAATCGTAGGCGATGATGTCGCCGTTCGGCGCCACCTTCATGTTGCCTTGGTGCATGTCGCCGTGGAAGAAACCGTCGCGCAGCGCGTGGCGCAGGAAGAGCTGCAGCACCCGTTCCGACAGGGCCACCCGGTCGTGGCCCGCCGCGTCCAGCGCCGCGTTGTCGCCCAGCGGCGTGCCCTCGGCCCAGCCGAGCGTCATCACCCGGCGGCCGGAATGGTGCCACTTGACGTCGGGCACGGCAAAGCCCTTGTCCCCCGCCGTGTTGTCGGCGAATTCCGAGGCCGCCGCGCTTTCCAGCCGGAGGTCGAGCTCGCCCATCACCACGCCCTCGAAATGGCGGATCACCTCCATCGGGCGCAGTCGCCGTGACCAGGGAGAGAAGACCTCCACGAAGCGGGCGATGAAGTAGAATGCGTCGATATCCTTGCGAAAGGCGCGCTCCACCCCCGGGCGCAGCACCTTGACCGCGACCTCTTCGCCGGTGTCGCGCAGCCGCGCCTTGTGGACCTGCGCGATGGAGGCCGCGGCGACCGGTTCCGAGAACTCGGAAAAGATCATGTCGGGGGCGATGCCCAGCTCGGCCTCGATGCTGGCCTTGGCCTGCGCCACCGGGAAGGGGGGCAGCTTGTCCTGCAGCACGCGCAGCTGCGCGGCCAGCTCGTTGCCCACCACGTCGGGGCGGGTCGACAGGACCTGGCCGAACTTGATGTAGGCCGGGCCGAGCGCGGTCAGCGCCCGGGTCGCCGGCGGCATGGCGGGATCGCCGCGATAGCCCAGCCAGCGGAACGGCCAGACCAGCGCACGGGCGGCCACGCGCAGGGTCTTGGGCGCGTCCATCGCGGTCAGGACCACGTCCATGGCCCCGGTGCGTTCCATCGTGGCGCCGGTCCGGATCAGCCGGAAGATATTGTGCGGGCCCCTCAGAGCTTCCACCCCGAATGCAGGGCGGCGACGCCCATGGTCAGGTTGCGGTACTTGGCCTGCCCGAACCCGGCTTCGCGCACCATGGAGAGGAAGGTCTCCTGATCCGGGAAGCGGCGGATCGATTCCACCAGGTACTGGTAGCTGGCGCGGTCATTGGCGATGACCTGCCCCATCAGCGGGATCATGTTGAAGGAATAGCGGTCGTAGATCCATTGCAGCAGGTCGTTCGGCACCTGGCTGAACTCCAGCACCATCAGCCGCCCGCCGGGTTTCAGCACGCGGTAGGCTTCGCGCAGGGCGTCCTGCGGGCGGGTCACGTTCCGGATCCCGAAAGAGATCGTGTAGGTGTCGAAGGTCGCGTCGGCAAAGGGCAGGGCCATGGCGTCGCCCACCACCCAGTCGAGGCTGTCGGCCAGCGCCTCGGCCTCGGCGCGCTTGCGGCCCTCGACGAGCATCGGCTCGGTCAGGTCGACGACGGTGGCATGGCCGCGGCCCGCGCGTTTCAGGAACCGGAATGCGATGTCGCCGGTGCCGCCCGCCACGTCCAGCAGGCGCTGGCCGGGCCGGGGGGCCAGCCAGTCCATCATCGCGTCCTTCCAGATGCGGTGGATGCCGCCCGACATTACGTCGTTCATCACGTCGTATCGCGACGCGACGGAGCCGAAGACCCCGCGCACGCGGCCGGCCTTTTCCGCCTCGGGCACGGTCTCGAAACCGAAATGGGTGGTTTTCTCGTCCATGGGTCTTGCCGTCCTTCGCTGCTGGCCCTTCTTATAGGCCGCCCGGGGGCGCCTGCAATGCGCGCCTTCGTCAAAGGAATGAGGGGTCGCGATGCCGGAATTGCCAGAGGTCGAGACGGTGCGCCGCGGATTGGCGCCCGCGATGGAGGGCGTGGTGATCGCGCGGGCGCAGGTCAACCGCCCGGATCTGCGCTGGCCCTTCCCCGAGCGCATGGCCGAGCGGCTGACCGGCGCGCGGGTCCTGATGCTGCGGCGACGGTCGAAATACATCCTCGCCGACCTGTCGACCGGGGAAACGCTGCTGATCCATCTGGGCATGTCGGGGCGGATGCTGGTCTCGGGCGATCCGCTGGGGCAGTTCGTCCACGACCACCCGGCGCCCGAAAAACACGACCACGTGGTGCTGGAGATGGCGAACGGCGCGCGCATCACCTTCAACGACCCGCGCCGCTTCGGGGCGATGGACCTGATGCCCACCGACCGGGCCGAGGCGCATCCGCTGCTCGCCGCGCTGGGGCCGGAGCCGCTGGGCAACGCCTTTTCCGAGGCCTACCTCGTGGCGCGGCTGGCGGGGCGGCGGACGCCCATCAAGGCGGCACTGCTGGACCAGAAGATCGTCGCGGGGCTGGGCAACATCTATGTCTGCGAGGCGCTCTACCGCGCGCGGATCTCGCCGGTGCGCAAGGCGGCACGCCTGTCGGCCGGGCGGGCAGCGCGGCTGGTGCCGGTGATCCGCGACGTGCTGAACGATGCCATCGAGGCGGGCGGGTCCTCCCTCAAGGATTACCGCCGCGCGGATGGCGAGCTGGGCTATTTCCAGCATTCCTTCGACGTGTACGGCCGCGAGGGCCAGCCCTGCCGGACCCCGGGATGCGGCGCACCGATCCGGCGGATCGTGCAATCCGGGCGATCCTCTTTCTACTGCGTCAAGTGTCAAAGTTGACTTGATCGGGGGACTGAAGGTGATAACCACTTGTCTTCAGACCGCAACAACCCGGAGCCGGTTCAAATGGCCTACGAGACGATCATCGTCGAGGTGGAGGACAGCGTCGCCACGATCACGCTGAACCGCCCGGATGCGCTGAACGCGCTGAACGACCAGCTTCTGTCGGAGCTGATCGACGCGCTGGAAGCGGCGCAGAAGAACGAGAAGGTGCGCTGCATCGTCCTCACCGGCTCCGAAAAGGCATTCGCTGCCGGGGCCGACATCAAGATGATGAGCGAAAAGAGCTTCGCCGACGTCTTCCTCGAGGATCTGTTCACCCCGGCCAGCGATCGCATCGGCCGCATCCGCAAGCCGGTCATCGCCGCGGTGTCGGGCTACGCGCTGGGCGGCGGCTGCGAGCTTGCCATGATGTGCGACTTCATCATCGCCTCGGAGACCGCCAAGTTCGGCCAGCCCGAGATCAACCTCGGCGTCATGGCAGGGCTCGGCGGCACGCAGCGCCTGACCCACGCCGTGGGTAAGGCCAAGGCGATGGACATGAACCTGACCGGCCGCTTCATGGATGCCGAGGAGGCAGAGCGTTCGGGGCTGGTGAGCCGCGTGGTGCCCGCCAAGAAGCTCCTGGAAGAGGCGCACGAGGCGGCGCACAAGATCGCCGAGAAATCCATGATCTCCGCCATGGCGGTCAAGGAATCGGTGAACCGCGCGCTCGAGACGACCCTGTCCGAGGGCCTGCTGTTCGAGCGCCGGGTCTTCCACTCGCTCTTTGCTTCCGACGACCAGAAGGAGGGCATGTCCGCCTTCCTCGAGAAGCGCCAGGCGCAGTTCCGCGACCGCTGAGCGCTGCTTGCGGCCCGGCCGGGCCGCATCCCGGTTTTGGGTGTTTCCTTTGCCGCCGCATTGGCGTATAGGCGGCCCCCATATGCGCGTGCGGCCCGCTCAGGCCAGAATCGATTCAGGTCGCCAAGACCTGTCCGGGCCCCTTCGTGCAAACCCAATGCAACACCCGGATCAAGGGGACCCGACCTATGGCCAATACGCCGCAATCCAAGAAACGCGCCACGCAGAACGAAAAACGCTTTGCCATCAACAAGGCGCGCCGTTCGCGCATCCGCACCTATCTCCGCAAGGTCGAAGAGGCCATCGCCTCGGGCGACAAGGACGCCGCACAGACCGCTCTGCGCGCCGCCCAGCCGGAGCTGATGCGTGGCGTTTCCAAGGGCGTTTTCCACAAGAATACCGCTGCGAGAAAAATGTCACGCCTCTCTTCGCGGGTCAAAGCGCTCGGCTGAGATTAAGCCTTTGAAGGACAAGGGCGCCGGTCATTCGGCGCCCTTTTGCTTGCCCGAAGGTCACTTGGGGGCTCGGGGATTCTTCCCGAGTCAAGGCTTAAGTTCAGTTGCCGCACGCTCCGGGATCTTGCTAATCAAGTGAGGCGATTCATGCCGCCTTTGGGGGGACGGGCTGAAAAGACGACGCTGCGGATTGACCTCTGCGCATCGCCTTGATGGCGCGCCGGACAGCACATTCAAGATGCTGACGGCCGCTTGCCTGGAAGGGTTCGTCCCTTCGGTATGTCCTGCATTTAGTAACGGCGCAACTCCGCGCAGCTCATCCGGTCTGGGGCCGGATGGGTGCGGGTGAGCCATGCCGGTATGGTGATGAGCGAATTTTGACAGGTTAGCTCCGTCTCGAAGCTCGGGACGGAAGGTAAAGGTTTTGCTCTGTTAGAGTGGGTAGGCGGGCGCGACGCATCGGGGGAAGGCGCGCTCATCGGGGACTGATTTAGAAAACGGAATGGGGAAAATGACAAACGAGGAATGGGCTGCGCTGCAGGACGGCCTGCGCGACACGGTCGGGTCGAGCAATTACGTGAACTGGATCGAGCCGCTTGAATTCCACGGCGTGACCGATGGGGTCGCGACGTTTCTGGTACCCACGAACTTCATCGGGAATTACGTTTCCCAGCATTTCGGCGATCTGCTGCTCTACAAGCTCACGGCCTCGGGAGCCGATGTGCGTCGTGTGCATTTCCAGGTCGCCACGAACGGTCAGGCCCGCCCCGGTGCCGCGGCCCGCGCCGAGGCTGCCGCAGCCGCACGCGGCGGCGAGCCCGTGC
>SRJI02000359.1 GCA_005473895.2 Carideicomes alvinocaridis | reverse complement strand
CATAATATTGGCGAATGGTATAACTGGTATTTTGGTCATTGTAATGCTTGTTTTAAAAATAAAACACAAATAGTCCAATCTACCCCCCTTATTTTTTAGGGTACTTTACAATAATATATTATTAAATATAGATTGACCCCATAAAAAAATAGGGTATAATGTAAATTTTATGTGAAATTTATCTGGCAACCCCTACATTTTATCGATTTCATTTCTTTGATTCCAGTTTTTATAACAACTTTGGGTATAGTAACCATAAAACACAACAAGATGATTGTAGGGGTGCCTAAAGAAATCAAAAGCAGTGAAGGCCGAGTTGGTATGACACCAGCTGGGGTTTTTGAATTGGTGAAGAATTACCACACCGTTTATGTGCAATCTGGCGCAGGTGAGGGCAGTGGTTTTTTTGACAAAGATTACCAACAAGCCGGGGCGACTGTTCTGGATACCATTGAACAGGTGTATGCTAAGAGTGATATGATCGTGAAGGTCAAAGAACCTATTGCCGAGGAGTACGATTTGG
>SRJI02000358.1 GCA_005473895.2 Carideicomes alvinocaridis | reverse complement strand
GGGGCCGGATCAGGCGGCGAGCCAGAGGTCCGGGCCGAAGATCTCGTAGCGGATGGACGTCGCGGGCACGCCGGCGTCGATCAGCTTCGAGCGGGTGGACTGCATGAACGCGAGCGGGCCGCACAGGATGTAGTGCCCGTCGCGGGGCAGTTCGACGTCGTCGAAGTGCATCACACCCTCGACGGTCGTGACGCCCTCGGGGTCCTGCTCCGGCCGCACCCCGAGGAAGAGGCGGGCGTCGCCGTGGAAGAAGAGGACCTGGCGGTCCGAGCCCTGCTGGGCGAGCGCGTCCAGGATCGCGGCGGCCGGGGTGATGCCGATGCCGGCGGTCGCCAGGACCAGGGGAGCGGTGGAGTCCTCGTCCTCGAGGGTGATGTCGCCGTAGGGGTTGGACAGCTCGATGACGTCGCCGACCTCCACGTTCTGGATGAGCATGGGCGAGACCTCGCCGCCCTCGTCCAGCTTCACGGTGATGACACGTTCGGTGGTGGACTCGGCCTTCTCGGAGAGGGAGTACTGGCGG
>SRJI02000357.1 GCA_005473895.2 Carideicomes alvinocaridis | reverse complement strand
CTGATGTATTTCTGCTGTGCAGACACGTCCAAGGGAAGAGTATCAGCAGGTGCCAGCCTTGAACTCCGTCAGATGGTCTCGCAGGCGTTCGCGCTGGTCCGGGGCGGTGTAGCCGACGGCGGCCAGGGGCCCGAGGTCGAGGGCGCTGTTGGTCGGCCGCGGGGCCACGCCCTCCTTGCCGGCCAGGTACGCGGCGGTGGTCGTGGCGGAGACGCGCGCGGCGTCGTGACCGGTGTCCTCGAAGACCCACCGGGCGACGTCGTGCCAGGTGACCACGTCGCCGCTGTTGGTCATGTGGAACGTGCCCGTGGGCGCGTCCGCGGTGACCAGGTGCAGCAGGGCGTCGGCGAGGTCGTCGGCGAAGGTGAGACGGCCGTGCTGGTCCGCGACGACGGCCGGGTCGATCCCGCGCTCGGCGAGCGAGGCCATGGTGGCCACGAAGTTCTTCCCCTCCCCGATCACCCAGGAGGTGCGGACGATCCAGTGCCGCGGCACGGTGCGCACCGCGGCCTCACCGGCGGCCT
>SRJI02000356.1 GCA_005473895.2 Carideicomes alvinocaridis | reverse complement strand
GGTGGAGTCGTCGGTGCCTCACGGGCCAAGAAGGTATGAGCGAAGAGCGCAGGGTCGTATGGGTACAGATGCTTCTTCTCGAGGGCGGCTCAGCGGCGATCCTCGAGGGCGATTCGAGCATCTCCTGCCGCCCATCGCGCATGTTTGGTGGCCACGAATGCCCGATGCTTCGTGTTCCGCAGAACGTCCAGTGACGGTCTCATGGCGTCAGCCTAGCGAGGAAGGCGAGCGGGCACGGGGCGGCCAGCCTGTTCTGATGGTCCTCGCGAGAAGGACATTGCTTTCTGCAGGGCTCGTGTGATTTTGGGACTGCTCAGTTGCCGGGGGCCTTGTCGGACCGCTGCTGCGGTGCGTCGTCGGGGAGTGGACCTTGCCAGGTCGAGGTAGGCCTCCGCCACGCCGTGCGGGTCATGCTGAGCCTTCATCGCAGCTCGCAGACTCCGGCGGGGGTCGTATGCGGCGTGAAGATCTGCCGCGATCCGGGAAGCATCGGGCCAGGAGCCCTCAGTGTGGCCGCCGAAGTT
>SRJI02000355.1 GCA_005473895.2 Carideicomes alvinocaridis | reverse complement strand
GCCCGCCTCGCCGCCGCCCTGGGCCTGCCGCAGGACGCCGTCCAGCTCGAACCACAGCACCTCTCCCCCGGCCACCTGCGCGTGCGCGTCCCCGCCGGGGGCTCGGTCACCGGCGACGAGGTCGCCCGCCACCTGCTGAACGAGCGCCTCGTCGAGGACCTCGCGATCACCCACGCCTCCCTCGACGACGTGTTCCTCTCCCTGACCGACGCCGGCCAGCCGGCACTCTCCGAGCCGCAGGAGTCCCTCGCATGAGCACGACCACCACCGCCCCCGGCCGCCTGGTCGGCTACGCACGCCGCGAGTTCGTCCGCAACGTGCGGATGATCGAGAGCTCATTCTTCATCGTCGTCCTCCCCGTGGCGCTCTACCTCATGTTCGGTGCGCTCTCCGACTGGGGAGACCGCCCCGTCGGCCACGGGAACGTGCCCGCGTACACCATGACCGGCATGGCCGTGTACGGGGCGGTCATGGCCACCACCTCGATCGCCGGCTCGGCCGCCGTCGAACGCCAGTCCGGCTGGG
>SRJI02000354.1 GCA_005473895.2 Carideicomes alvinocaridis | reverse complement strand
GCAGGAACGTGGTGGCCAGCGCCGACTGGGCGGCCTCCGCCTGGGTGGGGTTGGCGGCCGCCACGTCGGGCCGCGGATCGGTGAAGTGCATGAGCGGCTCGGTCATGCCGAAGAACACGAGGCCGATGCCCATGCCCGCCGCGAAGAGCAGGGAGAACCAGGACAGCGTGGAGAACTCGGGCTTCTCATCGGGCTTGCCGAGCGTGATCCCGCCCTTGCGGGAGAACGCGAGGTAGCCGCAGAACAGCACGAAGAACAGGGCGACGAGGGCGTACCACCACGAGAAGTTCGTGATGATGGCCTGCTGGACCAGGCCGATGCCCACGGTCATCTGCGCGGGGGCGAGCAGCGTGGCCCCCACGAAGGAGAGCACGATGACTGCAGAGGGCCAGAACACCCACGGCAACAGGACGCGGTCGCGGCCGGCCGCGGCGGAGGTGGCAGGGGCGACGCCGGCGTCGGGGGCGGTCGCCGAGGACGGATGGTTCCCGGGTTGCTCGGGGATCATGGGCTCGGTCGAGGGCGGT
>SRJI02000353.1 GCA_005473895.2 Carideicomes alvinocaridis | reverse complement strand
CGTGGAGGCCATGGCCGAGGAGGGCATCGACATCAGTGCGAACCAGCCCAAGGTGCTCAGCGAGCAGGCCGTGAAGGACTCCGACGTGGTGATCACCATGGGCTGCGGCGACGCCTGCCCGTTCTTCCCGGGCAAGCGCTACGAGGACTGGAAGCTGGACGACCCGGCCGGCCGGGGCGTCGAGGGCGTGCGCCCGATCCGCGACGAGATCAAGACCCGCATCCAGCAGCTCATCACCGAACTGCTCCCGGCCGAGTCCACCGCGAACTGAAGGCGAACCACTCCATGAGCACCACGAGCACGGACACCACGAGCACTGAGCAGGCCACGGACCAGCTGATCATCATCGGGTCCGGTCCGGCCGGGTACACCGCCGCGATCTACGCCGCCCGCGCCGGACTGGCCCCCCGGGTCATCGCCGGCTCCGTCACCCACGGCGGGGCCCTGATGAACACCACCGAGGTGGAGAACTTCCCCGGCTTCCCCGGCGGCATCCAGGGACCGGAGCTGATGGCCGGACTGGCCGA
>SRJI02000351.1 GCA_005473895.2 Carideicomes alvinocaridis | reverse complement strand
GCCGACGACGGGCTCGCCGTCGATCAGCAGCGCGATGAGGGTGGCCCACACGGGCACGCCGCGCACGAAGTTCTTGGTGCCGTCGATGGGGTCGACCACCCACTGCCGGCCGGTGCGGCTCAGGGATCCGCCGAACTCCTCGCCCACGATGCCGTCGCGCGCCCGGGCGCGGGACAGGGTCGAGCGGATGGACTCCTCAGCGGCGCGGTCCGCATCCGTGACAGGGGTGAGATCCGGCTTGGTGCTGACCTCGAGGTCCTGGGACTTGAACCGGGACATCGTGATCGAGTCCACGTTGTCCGCCAGCATGTGGGCCAGCCGCAGGTCCTCCGTGAGGTCGCGGCCGCGGGTCGTAGGGTTCTCAGGTCGCTCCATGCCGCCCACGCTATACCGCGCCGGCCGCCTCAGTCCTCGGACGACGCCGCGTCCTCCGCCGCCGAGGGGGCCAGCCGGTTGCCGAGCAGACGCCGCAGCGAGGCCAGGCGTGCCGCTCCCGAGGGGCCGGCGTGGCCCGCGGCCACCCATGC
>SRJI02000350.1 GCA_005473895.2 Carideicomes alvinocaridis | reverse complement strand
GTCTAGCGTGGGGACACGACGCCCCCTGTGTCCCCACGCTTCCGAGGCCCCCGATGCGCACACTCGTCCTCAACGCCGGCTACGAACCCCTCTCGGTCGTCTCCGACCGCCGGGCGCTGCTGCTCGTGGCCACCGGCAAGGCGAGCGTGCTCGAGGACGCCGGTGACCCGATGCGCAGCCCCACCCGCGCGTGGGGCCGGCCCCTCGTGATCCTGCTGCACCAGTACATCCGGGTGCCCCACACGGACGCGGCCCCGGTCTCCCGCAAGGGCGTGCTGCGCCGGGACGGACACCGCTGCGCCTACTGCGGCGCCCACGCCACCACCGTGGACCACGTGCGGCCGCGCTCGCGGGGCGGCGAGAACTCGTGGGAGAACCTCGTGGCCTGCTGCCTGCGCTGCAACGGGGCGAAGGCGGACCGCTCGCTCGAGGCCCTGGGCTGGCGGCTGCGGGTGGAGCCGGTGCGCCCGCGCGGGGCCCAGTGGCGGATCCGCGAGCTGGAGCGGCCCGCCGAAGCGTGGCGGGACT
>SRJI02000060.1 GCA_005473895.2 Carideicomes alvinocaridis | reverse complement strand
GGGGCGGCCCCGGCCGCCTGCGCGGGGGCCGGGGCAGGCGGCTGCGCCGCCTCCGCATCCGCGAGGATGCGCGCGTAAAGCGCCGCATCCGGCTCCGGCCCGGGCTCTGCCCGGGCCTCCGCCAGCAGCCGCTCCAGAGCGGCCATATCCGCATCGCGTTCACTCATCGTCGTACCCCAGTTCCCCTCGCCGGCCCGCCAGACTGGCCGCCAGCGCGCGCTTGCCGCGCGCGGTCAGGCTTTCCACCGCGCGCGCACTGATCTCCATGATCTCGGCAATCTCGGGATTGCCGAGGCCTTCCAGGTGGCGCAGCACCACCGCCTGCCGCTGCCGCTCGGGCAGATCCGCCAGGGCGGCGCGAAGCGCCGCCATCCGGTCCCGGTCCAGCATCTGCCGGGCGGCGCCTGCGCCGCCATCCGGCGGCTCCGGCACCGTATCGAGGGCCAGCGCCGGCCGGCGCTGGCGCCGGCGCAGCCGGTCGGTACAGAGATTCGCCACGACACGGTAGAGCCAGGTGGAGACCCGCGCTTCCTCCGGCCGGTAGGCCGGCGCGAAGCGCCAGAGGCGCAGCAGCGCCTCCTGGGCCACGTCCTCGGCCTCCGCCCTGTCGCCCAGCAGCCGGCTGGCCTGGCCCAGGACGCGCGGCGTCAGCCGCAGCGTGAGCGCGCGCGCGGCGGCGCGGTCGCCGCCGGCATAGGCCAGCAGCAGGTCCTCGTCGCTCGCATCGCGCATCTCGTCCAGGGCCAAGCTCATGCTCCATGCGCCTACCCGCGACGGGGACGGCGCGCAATCGACGGGAGGCCGCCATCAGCGGCCCCCCGCCCCGTCTCACTCGGTTTCGGGTGCGTCGGGAGCCGCCTCGGGCGCCTCCTCCGGCGGGGACATCATCGGCCCGCCATCCTCGTCCGGGCCATGGCCCCAGCCGTGATGGTGCCAGCCCTCCCGGTCGCCGTGACCCTTGCCGTGCCAACCCCAGGACCGGCCGCGATCGTGCCGGCCGCGGCGGTCATGCATGCGCTCCATCTCCTCTTCCGAGAGGGTGCCGTCGTCGTCGCGGTCCATGCGGTCGATCATCCGCTCCGCCATGTCGCGCTGGTCGCCCATCCGCATCTCGTCGAAGCTGATGCTGCCGTTTCCGTCACGGTCCAGCCGCTCCATCATCCGGGCGCCCATTCGCGCGGCCCGCTCCTCGGCCCGTTCGACGGCCCGCGCGGTGATCTCCTCCTGGGTGATCTCGCCATCGCCATCGGTATCCGCGGTGTCGAAGCGCTCGCGCATCGGCGCCCGCAGCTCGTCGGCCGTGAGCTGGCCGTCGCCGTCGGCGTCCAGCTCGGAGAAGTCGGGCCGCCCGAAGCCACCCGGCCCCATCGGACCGTCGCCGCGGCCGGGCATGTGCTGCCCTTCCGCCGGGCGTTTCATCCCGTGGCCCGCATCCTCCCTGCCCGATTGCGCCAGGATGGCGCCCGGCGCCGTGGCCAGCATCAGTGCCGCCATGGCACCCAGTATCGCTGCTCGTTTCATGTCTTTCCTCCGGCTCTGTGCCAAACTGAGAAACCGGCCTTCCGGCCCCGTTTCGCCCATTGATACGCCGCGGCATCCAGGCTCCGTCGCACCCGGGCCGATTTTTTCCACCTGGCGCCTGTTCGGGCGGCCGCGCGGGCGCCGCCTTTGCGACATCCCGACGCGGCGACGCATTGCGCCCTTCCCCGCACCGCCCCCAGGCCCCATCTTGAGCGGCGATCCCGCCAGCCTCATGCCCGCACCCACCCTGCCGGAATCTGGGAGAACGACACATGCAGGACGCCCTCGCCCAGGAGCGCCAACTCAAGCCCGCCCTGTTCCGCGGCTGGCGCCGCCGCTGCCCCCGCTGCGGCCAGGGACCGCTGTTCTCGGGCTTCCTGAAGCTGCGCGAGGATTGCCCGGTCTGCCGCCTCGACTATTCCCAGGCGCGCGCCGATGACGGGCCGGCCTACCTGACCATCCTCATCGTCGGTCATATCATGGCGCCGATGCTGCACGTGGTCTTCGTCAGCTTCCGGCCCGATCCGCTGGTGCTGTTCACGATATTCGCGGTTGGCTGCGTCGGCCTCTCCCTCTATCTTCTGCCACGGTTGAAAGGGGCGATCGTCGCCTTCCAGTGGTCGCGCTACATGCACGGGTTCGGGGAGGAGGCCTGACCTCCTGGCCACGGGGATCCGCATGACCGACAGCAGCAGCAACGCCACCGCCAAGACCGCGACCGACAAGTCCGCCATCCGCAACGCCGCGACCGTGATCGTCCTGCGCGACCGCGAAAGCGCGCCGGCCGTGCTGATGGGCCAGCGCGGGGCGGGGGCGGCCTTCATGCCGTCGAAATTCGTCTTCCCGGGCGGCGCGCTCGATCCCGGTGACGGGGACCTGCCCTTTGCCAGCCGGATCGAGGGGCTCTGCCGCGACCGGCTGGAGGAGGACACCGCCCCCGGCCTGACCGATGCGCTGGCCGGCGCCGCGATCCGCGAGCTGTGGGAGGAGACGGGCCAGGTGCTGGGCGCGCCGGGGGACTGGCCGGGCGAGGTGCCCGCGGATTGGCGGGGCTTTGCCGAAACCGGGCACCTGCCCCATGCCGCGCCGCTGCAATTCGTCTTCCGCGCCATCACCCCGCCGGGGCGGCCGCGCCGCTTCGACGCGCGGTTCTTCCTGATCGACGCCGACGAGCTGGTCACCGATCCGGACGATTTCGAGGGCGCCTGCGACGAGCTGTCCCACCTGCAATGGGTGCCGGTGAAGGAGGCGCGGGACCTGGACCTGCCCTTCATCACCGAGGTCGCGCTGGAGGAAGTGGCGGCGCGCGCCACCGACAGGCGGCCCCCCGCCTCGGTCCCGTTCTTCCGCAACGACGACGAGGAAAGCCTGTTCCTGCGCCTGCGCGGACATCCGATGACCGACTGAGCGTCTTCGGGCCGAGGCCGTCAGACAGGACGCGCGGCACCTCTGCCCCCGGCCCGGCGCGTTACGGAGCCTCGCAAGGTGCGCCCTCTCAGGTCCCGATCGCCAGGACGATGCCCAGGATCGACACCCCGAGCAGGGCGATGCCGACCCCTTCGCGCGCGGTGATCTTCTCGTGGAAGACCAGCACCGAGGCAAAGAGCGACAGGATCAGCTCCACCTGCCCCACGGCGTTCACGTAGGCCGCGTTCTGCAGCGTGAAGGCGGTGAACCAGCACAGCGACCCGGCGAGCGAGGTCACCCCGATCCAGCCCGCACGGCGCCGCGCCTGCCAGACCCGCGTGATCTGCCCCGGCTCGCGCAGCCGCAGCCACAGGCCCAGCGACAGCGCCTGGAAGGTCACCACCGCCGCCAGCGTCACCGCGGCGCGGAAGGCCGGCAGGTCGCTGGCGATCTCCAGCGTGGCGCCGCGATAGCACACCCCCGAGATCGCGAAGAAGAAGCCCGAGAGCAGCCCCAGCCCCGCCGCGCGGTTCGCCATCCGGCGCAGCCAGTGACCGGTCAGGCCCGGCGTCTCCGACAAGAGCAGCACGCCGGCCAGCCCGATGACGATGGCGACGAAGCCCCAGGCGCTGACCCCCTCGCCCAGCACGACGAGGCCCACCAGCGCAGTCTGCACCACCTCGGTCTTCTTGAAGGTGATGCCCACGGCGAAGTTCCGGGTGCGGAAGATCGCCACCACGCAGATCGTGGCGAAGATCTGGGCCAGCCCGCCGATCGCGCCGTAGATCCAGAAGGCGGTGGTGAACTCGGGCAGCGCCATCCCGCTGCCCCAGAGCCAGAGGGCCACGCCCGTCAGGACCAGCGGCGCGGAAAAGAAGAACCGCGCGAAGGTGGCTCCGGCGCTGGTCAGGTCGGAGGTGGAGACCGATTTCTGCAGCATGAACCGCAGGGTCTGGAAGAAGGCGGCGGCGACGGTGACGGGGATCCAGAGTTCCATGGCCCCCTATTGCGCCGCTTTCACCCCGAAGGCCAGAGCGGATGCGGCACCGGATCCTTGGCGGATAGCAGGTACTTGCGGAAGATCTCGGCATAGGACCGGTAGCGGTAGCCCTCGTTCACCTTGAGGTAGCGTTCGCGGTTGCCGAAATAGAGCCTCGGCAGCATGTACCACGCGACGCGCGGATGCATGTGGTGGACCACGTGCAGGTTGTTGTTGAGAAACAGCCAGGCGAGCGGGCCGCGATCCTCGATGATCACCGTGCGGCCGCGGGCCTTTTCATGCGCCTGGTGTTCCAGGAAGGTGCGGATCTTGAGCAGCGACAGCGCCGCGTAGCAAACGCCGAGATAGGCCCAGAGTGGCACCGGCGAAAGCGCGACCGCCCCGAGCACCAGCGCCGCCGCCGGGACGTGCCAAAGCCAGCCCGCCAGCACCCGCCGGTCGCCTGCGCGGATCGCCCGCCAATCCGCCGCCATGAAGCAGACCTGCCCCAGGGCGGGGCCGATCAGCAGCCGGCCGGCCAGGGTGTTGTTGGCGCGCCGAAGCGCCCGGCGCCAGCCCGGCAGGGCCGCCCAGGTGCCGGGGTCGAGGTAATTGCTTTCGGGGTCGTCATAGGGATCGGTCAGCCGGGAATCCCGGTGATGCGACAGGTGGGTGTCCTTGAACCGCAGGTAGGGCACGAAGAGCGTCAGCGCCGGAAAGACCAGCGCGGCGTTCAGCACCGGCGAGCGGAAGGGATGGCCGTGCAGCATCTCGTGGCTCAGCGAGGAATGCAGCGCCGCCGCCAGTGTCAGCACCGCGACGGCGGCCGCCGGCGCGGCCTCGGCCAGCGGGAAAAGCGCCAGCAGCCAGGCGCCGTAGACGCAGGTCAGCATCGCCAGCGTGGGCCATTCGAAGCGGCGTTTTCGGACGGGCTCAGCCATCGAGGCGCCCCCAGCCGATATTCGCCCAGGCGCGTTCGTAGATCGCGTAGCACAGGAAGCCGAGCGCGGCATTGACCAGCGCCATGGTCCCGCCCAGTCCCGCCGAGCCGGTAAAGGCAAAGCCCACCCCGGCCATGACGAGCAGCCCGAGAAGGCTCCATAGCACCGATTTCACCAGCGTCCGCGCACGCGTCTCCATCTCGCCTCCTTGTCGGGTGTGAGAGAAGCGTTACCTTTCGCGCGGTAGGGAGACGATTGTGTTTGTGATTAACATTTGTCAGCAAACGTGATTTATATCACCATATGCAGGGAAAAATCGACAAACGTGAGAGAGCCACGCGTTTCCGCGACCGTTTGCGGCAGGCGATGGAGCTTGCGGGCTCCAACCAGACGGCGCTGGCCCGGCAGATCGGGGTCGACCGCTCCACCATCTCGCAGCTGCTGAAAGGCACCGGGGCGCGGCTGCCCAACGCGCAGGTGGTGGGCGAATGCGCCTCCGCGCTCGGGGTCTCGGCGGACTGGCTGCTGTCCCTGTCGGACCGGTCGGAACCCGCGGCCCGGATCATGGCCGACGCGCTGCGCCTGACAGAGGCGCCGCGCGCGCTGGTGGACGAGCAGATCTTCGACTGGCACCGCGAGGCCCTGGGCTACAAGATCCGCCACGTGCCGGCCGCCCTGCCCGACATGATGAAGACCCGCGACGTGCTGGAATGGGAATACGCGCCGCATCTCGGGCGCACCACCGACCAGGCCATCGGCGCCTCGCAGGACCGGCTGGCCTGGATCCGGCAAAGCACCTCGGATTACGAGATCGCCGTGCCGATCTACGAGCTCGAAAGCTTCGCCCGGGCCGAGGGCTATTACCGGGGGATCCCGGCGCGGATCCGGCGCGATCAGCTCGCCCATATCCGCGACCTGCACCAGGCGCTCTATCCCCGGCTGCGGCTCTACGTCTTCGACGCGCGCCGGCTCTATTCCGCGCCGCTGACGATCTTCGGCCCGCTGCTCGCCGTGCTGTATCTCGGCCGCTACTACCTCGCCTTCCGGGACAGCGAGCGGATCGAGAGCTTCACCCGGCATTTCGACAACCTGGTGCGCGAGGCCAGCGTCTCGGCCCGGGACCTGCCCGGCCACATCGCGGCGCTGGAAGAGATGGTGCGCTAGTTCGGCATCGCGTGCTGGCGGTGCAGCCGGTCGATCCCCTCCATCACCTCGTCAGACAACTGCAGCCCGGCGCCGTCCAGCGCGTGGCGGCACTGGTCGAGCGTCGTGGCGCCGAAGATCGCCGAGGTGGTGAAGGGCCGGCCGGTGACGAAGGCCAGCGCCATGTGGGCCGGGTCGAGCCCATGCGCCTCGGCCAGTGCCACGTAGGCCGCGGCGGCCTCCATCGCGCGCTCGGTCTTGCGGCCGCCCAGCTCCGGCACGAGGCTCATGCGCGAGCCCTCGGGAACCCGGCCCTCGCGATACTTGCCGGTCAGCAGCCCCGCCGCCATGGGCGAGAAGGCCATCAGACCCGCATCCTCGTTCGCCGTCATCTCGGCCATGTCGGTATCGTAGAGCCGGCAGAGCAGGGAATATTCGTTCTGCACGCTGGCCACCCGCGGCCCGCCCGTGCGCTCGGCCATGTCGATCCAGCGCGTGGTGCCCCAGCAGCTTTCGTTGGACAGGCCGAAGGCTCGGATCGTGCCGCGCTCCACCTCGCGCTGCAGGGCGCCCAGCGCATCCTCCATGTGCTGCATCGTGGCGGCGCGGTCCTGTCCCGAGGGATCGTAGGTCCAGTGCTGCCGGAACATGTAGGAGCCGCGGTTCGGCCAGTGGAACTGGTAGAGGTCGATGTGGTCGCAGCGCAGCCGCTTCAGCGACGCCTCCACCGCGACGGGGATGTTGGCCGAGCTGATATCGGCGCCGTCCCGCACCTGGCTCGATCCCTCGCCGACGATCTTGGTGGCGAGGATCACCTCGTCCCGGCGGCCGGAGCGGGCGAACCACTCGCCGATGATCTCTTCCGAGCGGCCCACCGTCTCGGCGCGCACGGGGTTCACCGGGTACATCTCCGCCGTGTCGAAGAAGTTGACGCCGCGCTCGAGCGCGAGGTCCATCTGCGCAAAGGCATCCTCGGGCGGGGTCTGGTTGCCGTAAGTCATGGTGCCGAGGCACAGCTCGCTGACCTCGATCCCTGTCCGTCCCAGCGGGTTCATCTTCATCGCGCCACCCTTTCCTGCCCATGTCGCCGGAGCGACAGAAAGCACCTGAGCGCGGGGATCGCAAGCGGCGACGCCGGGACAGGCGCCGGTCCCTCGCCCGCAGGCCGGGGGCTAGGCGGCAAAGGGCGGCTGGTCCAGCTCGGCATCGAAAGCGGCGACGCTGGTCTCCACCTCCCCGGCGAGCCCGGCCTCGTTCAGGCTGCGCCCGATGTCGAGGTCCGGCCGCTCCAGCAGGCCCAGCGCTTCCAGCCGCGCGGCATCGTCCCGGTCCAGCACCTTGAGCCGGTCATAGAGGTGATGCACCGCCTGCGGATCCGTCGCGTTCTCCTCGAGGAACTGCAGGTGGGCATGGCGCACCGGCTGGGTCCGCCGCATCCGGCGACGATCGCGCGGCGCGGCGTAGAGGCGACTGAGCTTGGAGGTCCAGTGTTTCCGCGTCATCCCCTCGAAATGCAGGATATGCGCGGTCGGCAGGGTCCAGGAATTGAGGTAGCGGCGCGGGAATTCCGGCAGCGGCCGCGGCGAGTGGATGCCCGGCAGGATGCGCAGCCCCGTGCGCTGGATCGTCTTGCCTTCCAGGTGCCCGGTAAAGCCGCCGCGGGTATAGGGCTCCGTCCGCAGCCGGTCGGGCAGGTCCTTCATCCAGAGCGGGGGGACGGCATGGCGGAAGACCCCGTCGAAGATGTCGCGCTGCGGCTGATCGCGCAGCAGGCTGCGTTCGAGATTGCGGAAATGCAGGTATTCCACGTTGTCCGGCGCGCCGGCGAGGATCTCGTGGAAGGGCAGCGTGGGCAGGAGGAACTCGTCGCAATCCACGTGCATCAGCCAGTCGACCCCCGACCGGGCATAGGCCAGCGCGGCGTTTTCCAGCTGCCGCTGGGTGACGGTGTCGGGGCGGCGTCCGAAGCGGCTGGCGCGCGCCCAGTGCTCGCCATCACACAAGGTCACCGTCACCCCCGGCAGGCGCGCCAGGAGCGAGGCGCAGGTGGCCTGCGGCCGGTCGAGAAAGACCTGGATCTCCGACGCCCCGAGCGCGAGGTAATGCGCGGCAAAGCCCAGCGTCAGCGCAAGCGGCTCGCTGCAGGTGACGACGACGCCCCAGCTCGGCCGCGTCGGGCCGGTCACGCGAAAATCCTGCGCCATCGCCTCGTCTCCGAAACCCGCGGCCGGCGGCGTGGCCCGGCCCTGTCCGTCCCTCTGCACCCCTTGCGGCGGCGCAACCTTGCCGCGCCGCGCACCGAATGCCGCGGCACCCTACCCGCTCGGCACGGCCCGGCAAAGGCACTATCCCAAAGGCACGATCCCCCTGCCCGTCCCCCACGGCAGGCCTCTGTCGCAAAGCGGTCGCAGGCGGTGGAAAACGACGCAAGGCGTCGACAAATGACAAGACTTCACCCTCCCTCCATGGTGGTCAGGACGGGACATGCGCCTGATCATCACCTTCGCCGCCCTCTTCCTTTCCGTTCTGCTGCTGCAACTGGCCGGGGGCGGGCTGGCGCCGCTGGACGCGCTGTCGGGCTTTGCCCTGGGCTTTACCACGGCGCAGATCGGGATGCTGGGCTCGGCGCATTTCGTCGGCTTCTTCCTGGGCTGCTGGTGGGCGCCGCGGCTGATGGGCAATGTCGGCCACTCCCGCGCCTTCGCGGCCTTCACCGCGGCGGGCGCCATCGGCCTGATCTCGCACATGCTGATCCTCGACCCCTATGCCTGGGCGCTGATGCGCGTGGCGGCGGGCATGTGCGTCGCGGGGTGCTACACGGTGGTCGAAGCCTGGCTGCAGGCCCGGGTCACCAACGAGACGCGGGGCCGCGCCATGGGGACCTACCGGATCGTCGATATCGGCGGGTCGCTCGCCGCGCAGCTCGTGATCTCGGTGCTGGAGCCCGCCTCCTACGTTTCCTACAACATCCTCGCGCTGCTCTGCTGCTTTACCCTGATCCCGATCACCATGACCCGCATGCGCGAGCCCGAGACGCCCGCCGCCCCGCGGCTTCGCCCGCGGCTGGCGGTGGACCGCTCGCCGCTGGCCGCTGCCGGGGTCGTGGTCTCGGCCGTCTCGGGCGCGTCCTTTCGAATGGTGGGGCCGATCTACGGCCAGCAGGTGGGGCTGCGCACGGACCAGATCGCCTTTTTCCTCGCCGCCTTCGTGCTGGGCGGGGCGCTGTCGCAATACCCGGTGGGCTGGCTCGCCGACAAGTTCGACCGGCGGCGGGTGCTGATCTGGCTCTCGGTGGCGGCGATCCTGTCCTGCCTCGCCACGGCCAGCGTGCAGGGGCTCGCCACGCCCGGGATCATGCTGATGGCGGGAATCTTCGGGCTGACCACCTTCCCGATCTATTCCGTCTCCGCCGCCCATGCCCACGATTTCGCCGAAAGCCACGAGCGGGTGGAGCTCTCGGCCGCGCTGATGTTCTGGTACGCGGTGGGGGCGATCGCGGCGCCGCTGGTCTCCTCCTCGCTGATCGAGGCCTTCGGGCCGCCGGCGCTCTTCGCGCTGATCGCGCTTGCGCACCTCGCGCTGGTGATCTTCGGCATCACGCGGATGCGGGCGCGCCCCACCAGCACGACGCGGACGCGCTATGTCTGGATGCCGCGCACCACCTTCACCATCGGCCGGCTGCTGGGGCGGTCGCGGGACCCGGCGGAATAGGCCCCGGGGCCGGCGCCACAGGCTCTGGCCCTCGGCATCATCCGGCGTTAAACGGGGCGCGATCACAGGACCGGAAGGGCGTTCATGGCACGGCATCTCATCACCTCGGCCATTCCCTACATCAACGGGATCAAGCACCTGGGCAACCTGGTGGGCTCGCAGCTGCCCGCCGACCTCTTCGCGCGCTACCAGCGTGGGCGGGGCCACGAGGTGCTGTTCCTCTGCGCCACGGACGAGCATGGCACTCCGGCCGAGCTGGCCGCGGCCAAGGCGGGCAAGCCGGTGGCGGAATACTGCGCCGAGATGCACGAGGTGCAGTCGCGGATCGCCGAGGGCTTCCGCCTGAGCTTCGACCATTTCGGGCGCTCGTCCAGCCCCCAGAACCACCGGCTGACCCAGCATTTCGCCAAGGTGCTGGCCGATCGCGGCCTGATCCGCGAGGTGAGCGAGACGCAGATGTATTCGCCCACCGACGGCCGCTACCTGCCCGACCGCTACATCGAGGGCACCTGCCCCAATTGCGGCTTCGAGTCCGCGCGCGGAGACCAATGCGACAACTGCACCAAGCAGCTGGACCCGGTGGACCTGATCAACCCGCATTCAACCATTTCCGGCGCCACCGACCTGGAGATGCGCGAGACCAAGCACCTCTACCTGCGCCAGTCGGCCATGAAGGACGAGCTGGAGGCCTGGATCGACTCGAAAACCGACTGGCCGGTGCTGACCACCTCCATCGCCAAGAAATGGCTGAACGACGGCGACGGCCTGCAGGACCGCGGCATCACCCGCGACCTCGACTGGGGCGTGCCGGTGCAGCGCGGCGACGAGCCCTGGCCGGGGATGGAGGGCAAGGTCTTCTACGTCTGGTTCGACGCGCCGATCGAGTACATCGCCTGCGCGCAGGAATGGGTCGAGGCCGGCAAGGGGGACGACTGGGAACGCTGGTGGCGCACCGACAAGGGCGCAGGCGACGTGACCTACACCCAGTTCATGGGCAAGGACAACGTGCCGTTCCACACCCTGGGCTTCCCGGCGACGATCCTCGGGAGCGGCGAGCCCTGGAAGCTCGTCGATTACATCAAGTCGTTCAACTACCTGAACTACGATGGCGGGCAGTTCTCCACCTCGCGCGGGCGCGGCGTCTTCATGGACCAGGCGCTGGAGATCCTGCCGGCGGATTACTGGCGCTGGTGGCTGCTGTCCCACGCGCCGGAATCGAGCGACGCGGAATTCACCTGGGAGAATTTCCAGTCCAGCGTGAACAAGGACCTGGCCGACGTGCTGGGCAATTTCGTCAGCCGGATCACCAAGTTCTGCCGCTCCAAGTTCGGCGAGGAGGTGCCCGCGGGCGGCAGCTTCGGCGAACGCGAGACGGCGCTGATCGCCGATCTCGAGGCGCGGATCCGGGCCTATGAGGGCCACATGGAGGCGATGGAGGTCCGCAAGGCCGCCGCCGCCCTGCGCGGCATCTGGGTCGCGGGCAACGAGTACCTGCAGGCCGCGGCGCCCTGGGCCACCTTCAAGGAGGACCCCGAACAGGCGGCGGCGCAGGTGCGGCTGGGGCTGAACCTGATCCGGCTCTACGCGGTGCTCTCCGCGCCCTTCCTGCCCGATGCCAGCGCCAAGATGCTGGAGGGGATGCAGACCGACGCCACCGACTGGCCGGGCGATGCCGAAAGCGCGCTTTCGGTGCTGGAGCCGGGCCATGCCTTCACGGTGCCGGAGGTGCTGTTTTCGAAGATCACCGACGATCAGCGCGAGGAATGGCAGGGGCGCTTCGCGGGGGTGCGGGAGTAAAAGACTTTTGAACCAAAAGTCTTGCAAATCTTTTGGTTCAAAAGATTTGTCCCGTCACTCCACGCCCGAGCGCTCCCGCAGCCAGCGCGACAGGTGGACCACCGGCCAGCGCAGGATGGAGATCCCCGCGGCCATGACCAGCAGGCCCGCCACCGGCCCGTGCTGGAAGGTGACGAAGCCGAGGATCGGGATCCCCGCGACGATCAGCGCATAAGCCGCCCGCCAGTGATTGTCCCGCGAGGGCAGCATCGCCAGCAGGTTGGCCAGCACCGCCCAGAGGCAGGCAAGGGTCAGCGACAGGCTCATTCCGCCATCTCCTCCGCTCCGTGCCCCCGCACCCGTTTCCACAAATAGCCCAGCGGCCGGCGGAACATCGACACGAAACCCGCAAGCCCCAGCAGGCCCGCCCAGGCCCCGTGCTGCCAGCCGATCGCCGCCAGCAGGACCGGTGCCGTCCCCAGCAGCGCCAGCCCCGGCACCATCTGCCGCCGCATGGGCAGGAGCGCGGTCAGCGCCGCGGCAAGCACCCAGAGACAGGCCAGCGTCAGCGAAAGGCTCATGCTGGCCCCTCCCCTCGCGCTGCCGGCCGCTGGCTCATGCCGCCTTCTCCAGCCGCTTGGGCAGGTTGTTGGCCCAGGTGGAGATCGTGCCGGCCCCGAGGCAGACCACCATGTCGCCGGGCCGCGCCTGTTCGCGCACCAGCCGTTCCAGGTCGGCCTCGTCGCGGATCGCGCGGGCATGGCGGTGGCCGTGGCGGATCAGGCCCGAGACGAGGTCGTCGCGGCTGGCGCCCGGGATCGGATCCTCGCCCGCGCCGTAGACATCGGCGATGGCCACCACGTCGGCCTCGTGGAAGCAGCCGCAGAACTCCTCGAAAAGCGAATGCAGCCGCGAGTAGCGGTGCGGCTGGTGCACGGCGATGACCCGGCCCTCGCAGGCCTGGCGCGCGGCCTTGAGCACCGCGGCAATCTCCACCGGGTGGTGGCCGTAATCGTCGATGATCGCCACGCCGTCCACTTCGCCCACGCGGGTGAAGCGGCGATTGACGCCCCCGAAGGCCGCAAGCGCGTCGCGGATCTCCGACAGTTTCATCCCGAGATGCCGCGCCACCGCCACCGCGGCCAGCGCGTTCGACACGTTGTGATCGCCCGGCATCGGCAGGGTGCAATCCTCGATCACCGCGTCCTCGGCCTGCAGGCGGATGTCGAAATGGGCGATGCCCTTCTCGTAGCGCAGACCCGTGGCGCGGATGTCGGCCTGGGCGTTGAAGCCGTAGGTCAGCACCTTGCGGTCGGTGATCCGGCCCACCAGCGCCTGCACTTCCGGGTGGTCGGTGCAGCAGACCGCCACCCCGTAGAACGGGATGTTGGAGACGAAATCGTAGAACCCCTTGCGCAGGTTCTCGATCGAGCCCCAGTGCTCCATGTGCTCGGGGTCGATATTGGTGACCACGGCGATGGTCGCGGGCAGCCGGTTGAAGGTGCCGTCGCTCTCGTCCGCCTCGACGACCATCCAGTCGCCCTCGCCCACCCGGGCGTTGGAGCCGTAGGCATGGATGATGCCGCCGTTGATCACGGTCGGATCCAGGTCGCCCGCGTCCAGCAGCGTCGCCACCATGGTCGTCGTGGTGGTCTTGCCGTGGGTGCCCGCGACCGCGACGTTGGACTTGAGGCGCATCAGCTCGGCCAGCATCTCGGCCCGGCGCACGACGGGCAGGCCGCGGCGGCGCGCCTCGTCCAGCTCGGGATTGCCCGGCTTGATCGCGGAGGAGATCACCACGACCTCCGCCGCCTCGAGATTGTCGGCGCTCTGGCCCTCGAAGACATGCGCGCCCAGCCCCTCCAGCCGCTCGGTGATCTTGGAGCGCTTCAGGTCGGAGCCCTGCACGGTGTAGCCGTGGTTCAGCAGGACCTCGGCGATGCCGGACATGCCGATCCCCCCGATCCCCACGAAATGGATCGCGCCCACGTCCTGGGGCAGCTTGGTGGCGGCGGCGGCGTTCATTCGGTTTCTTCCTTTGCGTCGCTGGCGGTTTCTCCGGCCAGATCCAGTACGAGTGCGACCAGGTTTTCCGTCGCATCGGGCTTGCCCACCGAAAGCGCGGCGCGGGCCATCTGCTGCGCGCCCTCCGGCTGGCTCAGAACTGTGGCCATCTGCTCGCTCAGGCTGCCCGGGTCAAGCCGCTTTTCAGGGATCACCACGGCGGCGCCGGCCTCGGCCAGGCCGCGGGCATTGGCGCTCTGGTGGTCGGCGGCGGCGGCGGCGAAGGGCACGAGGATCGAGGGCCGGCCGATGACCGAGATGTCGGCGATGGACGAGGCCCCGGCGCGCGAGACGATCAGCTGCGCCTCGGCCATCCGCCGCGGCACGTCGCGGAAGAAGGGCTGCACGTCCGCGTCGATCCCATGCTCGGCGTAGAAGGCGGCAACACGCTCGCCATCCTCGTCTCGGGCCTGGTGGCTGACGCGCAGGTTGCGCAGTATCTCGGGCGGCAGGGCGGCCACCGCCTCGGGCACGGTGTCCGACAGGATCCGCGCGCCCTGGCTGCCGCCCATGACCAGCAGCGACATCGGGTAATCGCCCGGCGGGATATAGGGCGCGCCGGCTTTTTCCAGCACCACGCCGCGCACCGGGTTGCCGGTGTGAAAGGCCTCCACCCCCTCGGGCAGCACGGTGGGCCAGGTGCCGCAGGCGACCCGGTCCACGCGTTTCGCGAAGATCTGGTTCACGCGGCCCAGCACGCCGTTCTGTTCGTGGATCATCCGCGGCAGGCGCAGCAGGGTCGCCGCCCCCAGCGCCGGGATGCTGGGATAGCCGCCGAAGCCCACGACCACCCGCGGCCGGTCGCGCATCATGCGGCTCATCGCGGCCAGGGTGCCCGTCCCGATGCGGAAGGGCACGGCCGCCTTGGCCAGTGCCCCGCCGCGCGCGAAGGTGGCAGAGGCGATCTGCTCGATCTCCACGGTGTGGGGGAAGCCGCCGGTATAGCGGGCGCCGCGCGCATCGGTGGAGAGCTTCACGCGCCAGCCCAGCCGCAGCATCGCCTCGGCCAGCGCCTGGGCCGGGAACATGTGCCCGCCGGTTCCGCCGGCGGCGATGACGAGGAGCGGCGCGCTCATGGGGACCCCGCGGGCGTTATGATCCGCCCCGGGCTCACCTGTGATGACCGCGCAGGAGGTCGCCGATCTCGCCCTGCGGCCGCGACCGGGTGAAGGCCAGAAGCATCCCCATGGCGATGCCGGTGGCGATCAGGGACGAGCCGCCATAGCTCACGAAGGGCAGCGTCATCCCCTTGGCGGGCAGCAGCCGCACGGCCACGCCCATGTTGATCATCGCCTGCACGCCGAAGATCGCGGCCAGCCCCGTGCCCGCCAGCCGGATGAAGGGATCGCGTTCGCGCATCAGCCGGAAGAAGCTGCGCGCCACCACGATGGCATAGAGCGTGATGATGCAGAGCACGAGGATCAGCCCGTATTCCTCGGCCGCGACGGCGATGATGAAATCGGTATGCGCGTCGGGCAGCGACCATTTCACCGTCCCCTCGCCCACGCCCACGCCGAAGAAGCCGCCTTCCTGGATGGCGTTGGTGGCATAGCCGATCTGGGTCGTGGGATCGACCTCGGGGTTGAGGAAGCCGTCGATGCGGCGGGCGAAGTGTTCCGAGTTCTCGTAGGCGAAGGTGCCTCCCAGGACCACGGCGCCGGCCATGCAGATCAGCAGCAGCATCGGCGCGCCGGCGACGAAATACATCACCCCCCAGCCAAACAGCACCAGCGCCGCCTGGCCGAAATCCGGCTGCAGCGCCAGCATCACCACGATGGTCATCGCCAGAGCGAAGGACCAGATGCGTCCCGGCGGGCCGTTGATCTCCTGCGCGGCGGCCATCATCCAGGCGGCGGCCACGACGAAGCCCGGCTTGAGGAATTCCGACGGCTGGAACGAGGCGAAGCCCAGAGAGTACCAGCGCACCGCGCCCTTGCCGAAATCGGTGCCGAGAAACGGCAGGAAGGCCAGCGCCACGAAGGCGAAGAGAAAGCCGATCACGGCCAGCCGGCGCACAAGGACCGGGCTCATCATCGAGGTGACGAGCATCGCCAGCAGCCCGGCACCGCCGAAGACCGCCTGCCGCTGCACGTAGTGGAAGTGCGAGAATCCGTTGCGCTCCGCCAGCGGGGGCGAGGCCGCGAGCCCGAGCAGCAGCCCGAGCGCGAAGAGAATGAGAATGGCGGTAAGCGACCACTTGTCGATGGTGCGCCACCATTTCGGAAGAATCGGCTCGCCTTCCCGGACCGGGACGGCGCCGTAGACCATTTCCGTCATGAGCCTGCCTGCTCGCTGCCTGAGAACGCCCCGTTTACGGGGTCTGTTGGCCGGCAGGATAGATCACAAGGCCCCGCTAGGCCAGCGAAAAAGCCGACCCGGGCCACACGAGGCAGCCCGGGCCACGCCCGGGCGCGCCTACTCCTCCCCGAGTGGCGCAGCCCTGTCCTGGTCCTTGCGCTCCGCGTCGAAGGAATCCTCGAAGCGGCCGGTAAGGATGTATTCGAGGCAGCCCGCCTCGTGCCGGAATTCCGCCTCGCCCGACACGTCCTGCGGAATGATCCGCTCCAGCAGCTGCATCCCGAATCCGCCGCTCGGGGCCTCTGCCGCCGGGGCGGGGCCGCCATGTTCGGTCCAGCGCAGGCGGAAGGCGCTCGTGTCGGGCTGATCCCAGTAGACCGAGACCGTGCCGCCCGAGCCCAGCGCGCCATGCTTGACCGCGTTGGTCGCAAGCTCGTTGATCGCCAGGGAAACGGCCATCGCCTCGCGCTCGCCCAGCCGCAGAGGCGGCCCGTCCAGCATCACCTGCGCCGCCTCGCCCACATGCGGCTGCAACGCGCCGGTCACCACCTCGCGGATCGAGGCCGCGTGGCCCGCCCATTCGGTCAGCGCCATATGCGCCTCCGACAGGGCGCCGAGCCGTGGCGCCAGCTTGTCCCAGGCGGTCGCGGTGTCTGGCGCGGTGGTCAGGGTCCGCCGCGCGATCGCCGAGACGATGGCGAAGGTGTTCTTCATCCGATGCGCCAGTTCCGCGTTGCGCACCCGAAGCGCGCGCTGCGCCTGGATCGTCTGCGTGGTCTCGATGACCGTGTCCATCATCCCCGCCACGCGGCCCGCCTCGTCGTAGATCGGGCTGTAGCAGAAGGTGAAATTGCATTCCTCGGGGTAGCCGTTCCGCTCGATCGTCAGCGGAAAGTTCTCGATGAACGTGGCCTCCCCTTCCATCGCGCGCTGCACCATCGGGGCAATCTCGTCCCAGGCCTCGGCCCAGATCTCGGGAAAGGGGCGGCCCTGCGCCTCGGGCTTGCGGCCCAGGATCGGGCGGAAGGCATCGTTGTGGATCGTGATCAGCTCCGGCCCCCAGCACAGCGCCTTGGGAAAGGACGAGGCCAGCATCAGCTGCGTCACGATCCGCAGCGCAGGCGGCCAGTCCTCGACGGGGCCGATCGGATTGCGTTTCCAATCGACGGCGGCCAGCTTGCGGCCGGCCTCTCCCCCATGACTGAAAAGATCGAGTGTGATTGTCGGCACTGCTGCAACCCTTGGAACCCTGAAGACTTCGCGGAACGTCAAGCGGTTGTCAATGGCGCAGGCAGAGGGGAAAGCGCCCTGTTCGCCCTCGGGGGGCTTGCCGTCGCGTGAGCGTCGTGATGTGAGGCGCCATGCAGTTCGAAACCCTGATCCTCGGCGCCGGCGCGGCCGGCATGATGGCGGCGGCGCGGTCCGGCCCCGGCGTGCTGCTGATCGACCACGCCAAGGCACCGGGCGAGAAGATCCGCATCTCGGGCGGCGGGCGCTGCAACTTCACCAACATGCATTGCGGCTTTGACAATTTCCTCGGCGAGAACCCGCATTTCCACAAATCCGCCCTGTCGCGCTACACCCAGTGGGATTTCCTCGACCTGGTGGGACAGCACGGCATCGCCTGGCACGAGAAGACGCTGGGCCAGCTCTTCTGCGACCACCGCTCGACCGAGATCGTGGCGATGCTGCGCAGCGAGATGGATGCGGCGGGCGCCACGCTCTGGCTGCGGACCGAGCTGCGGGGCCTCGATCACGACGGCGAGCGTTTCACCGCGACGCTGGAGCGCGAGGGCGAGCGGATCACCGTCACCGCCCGGAACCTCGTGGTGGCCACCGGCGGCAAGTCGATCCCCAAGATGGGCGCCACCGGCCTGGCCTACGACATCGCCGCGCAATTCGGCCTGCGGGTGACGGAGACGCGCCCCGCCCTCGTGCCGTTCACCTTTCCCGACGGACGGTTCGCGCCGCTGGCCGGGGTGTCCCAGCCGGTGCGGGCGCGCAACGGCCGGGCCAGCTTTGACGAGGCGCTGCTCTTCACCCATCGCGGATTGTCGGGCCCGGCAGTGCTGCAGATCTCCTCCTACTGGCGCGAGGGGGAGGCGGTGTCCTTCGACCTGCTGCCGGGGACGGACCTTTCCGATGCCCTGCGCGAGCGGCGGCGGACAGCCGGGCGCCGGGCGCTCGTCACCGAGCTGGGCCAGCACATGCCCGCCCGCCTGGTGGAGCATCTGGCGGCCGAGATCGACCTCTCCGGCAACCTGGGCGACCTGTCGGACAGCCGCATCGCGGAGCTGGCCGCGCGGCTGGGCGACTGGCAGGTCACGCCGCAGGGCAGCGAGGGCTACCGCACCGCCGAGGTGACCCTGGGCGGTGTCGCGACCGAGGGCCTGTCCTCGACCACGATGATGGCGAAGACGGTGCCGGGCCTGTTCTTCATCGGCGAGGCGGTGGACGTGACCGGCTGGCTGGGCGGCTACAATTTCCAGTGGGCCTGGTCCTCCGCCGTGGCGGCCGGCACCGCCATCGCCGCCCGGCGCTAAGCCTTCGCCCACGCCGCGGGGCCCGGATCGCGGGCCTTGCCCCAAGGGCTGGCGCATCCTAAAGGCCGGTCATGCTGCTTTATCGCGCCATCTGGACCCTGCTCGCGCCGCTCCTTGCGGCGGGGCTTGCCCTGCGCGTGGTGACCGGCCGCGAGCGGGGGCGCGACCTGGCGGAGCGCCTGCTGCCCCTGCGCGGGCCCGCGGTGCG
>SRJI02000349.1 GCA_005473895.2 Carideicomes alvinocaridis | reverse complement strand
TGAGGGGTGGGAGGTCTCGGGGGATGGGGCGGCGGTTGGTGTTGCGTGCGGTGTCCATGAAGTCGTGGACCTGTCTGGAGCTGTAGCGGGCCATGGTCTTCCTTCCGTGCACCTGTCCGTCCTGCCCACCCCTAGGGGGTGGTGGGCAGGACGGACAGGCAGGGGGTGCGCCTGTCCGGGGCTGTCCGGGAGGTTCGGGGACAGGTGAGATTGGCTTGTTTCCGGGGTTGTTGGCTGTCCGGGGCCTGTCCTGTCCTGACCTGTCCGAGATGGGGGCGGACAGGTCTAGGGGGTGGACCTGTCCTGGGGGTCGCGGACAGGTGCGGGGCGGGCTTTCCTGCGGCGGAGAGCTTCGGCGAGCACATCGTTTGACGCTTCGACGCCGTGGGCCTTCAGGTATCCGCGTGCGGCGTCTCGGCCCGTCGACCTGTCGAGTCCTCCCGCGTCGAGGTGGGCGAGGATGGAGGCGATACGGGTTTCCGTGGGGTTCCCGGTCTCTGGCCCTTCGAGAACGTGGGACAGGGGGTC
>SRJI02000348.1 GCA_005473895.2 Carideicomes alvinocaridis | reverse complement strand
GGACGCGTACGACGTGGACGCGCTCAAGGCCCTGCCCGTGATCCTCACCGCGCAGGGCGGGGACTACACGCAGGCCGTGTACCCGAAGCTGCGCGCCGCCGGCTGGGACGGCATCTGGATCGACGCCGCCTCCACCCTGCGCATGGCGGACACCTCCGTGATCGCACTGGACCCCGTGAACCGCGGCGTGATCGACGCCGCCCTGGCGAACGGGACGAAGGACTTCATCGGCGGCAACTGCACCGTCTCCTGCATGCTCATGGGCCTGGGTGGCCTGTTCAAGGCGGGCCTGGTCGAGTGGGGCACCGCCATGACCTACCAGGCGGCCTCCGGCGGCGGCGCCCGGCACATGCGCGAGCTGCTCACCCAGTACGCCGAGCTGGGCGGCGCGGTGCGGGCCGAGCTGGCCGATCCGGCGTCGGCGATCCTCGAGATCGACCGCAAGGTGATCGAGCTGCAGCGCGGCGGCCTGGACTCGACGCAGTTCGGCGTGCCGCTGGGCGGCTCGCTGATCCCCTGGATCGACTCC
>SRJI02000347.1 GCA_005473895.2 Carideicomes alvinocaridis | reverse complement strand
CGGCCTCCGCATCCTCGGCGACGACCACCTCGGAACACCCCGCGTCGACGGCGGCCATCACCATGGCCACGGTCTCCGGCGAGCGGTGCAGGGCGCCGTCGAGGCCGAGCTCGGCCAGGAACACGGGCCCCTCGACGTTCCGCACCCGCCCGTCCGCGGCGTAGGCCGCCAGGACGATCGCCAGGTCGTGGCAGGCGCCCCGCTTGTGCACCCCCGCCGGCAGCAGGTTCACGGTCAGGTGCCGCCGGGTCAGGGGCAGTCCGGCGTTGCGCGCGGCGGAGCGGATGCGGTCCCGGCTCTCCTGCAGCGCCTGGTCCGGCAGGCCGAGGAGGGTGAACCCGGGCAGGGACTGGGCGATGTCCGCCTCGACGTGCACGACCTCCCCGCGCAGACCCGCCAGCGTGATGGAGCGGGTGCGTCCGATGCCGCTCACGGCCGCACGTCCTGCAGCAGATCGAAGCGGATCCCTCCCGTGCGCGGCACCAGCACGGCGACGGCGTCGACGCGCCAGGGCGTCCCCCGGCGGTCC
>SRJI02000346.1 GCA_005473895.2 Carideicomes alvinocaridis | reverse complement strand
CCCACCGCGTCGTTCACCCAGTCCGAGTTCACCGTGGCCCAGCGCGACGCGTGGGCGGCCACGGACGGCGTGGCCTCCGTCGAGCCGCTCGGGGTGAGCCAGGGCCGGGCCATCGGCCTCGAGCACCCCGTGGACACGGACCCGCAGGGCCGCGCAGACGTGTCCGGCGAGCCCACCACCGGCGTGGCCACCACCGCGTTCATCAGTCTCACCCCGGGCGGCTCCGACGCGCCGGCCGGCGTCGAGCCCGGGCAGATCGTGCTCAGCCAGGACGTGGCCGACTCCCTCCACGCCCAGGCGGGTGACGCCGTCGCGGTCTCCGGCTTCGTCTACACCGTGGCGGACGTCGTGCCGACCGGGTACTACTCCCACTCCCCCGTGACGTGGCTGGCGCTCGAGGACTGGAACGCCATCTCGCACACCGCCGACGACGCGGTGCTCGGCACCGCCGGCCTCGTGCGCTTCGACGCCGACGCCGACGTCGATGCCGTGGCCGCCGCCGGCGACGAGGCTGCGGGCACCGTCGCCG
>SRJI02000345.1 GCA_005473895.2 Carideicomes alvinocaridis | reverse complement strand
CAAGGGCACATTTCCCTTTCAGAACGAAGAACACAAATAAGCACAATAAACAAGAWCACAAGAGACACAAGATTTATCCYGAGGTTCGGTCACACCACCAAGGTGCCCTACTTCCTCRTTGAGGCGCCCACAAAGAGCCRGGTCTCTTTCAACCCTAATCCTCCCTTTGCCGACCACAAAGGTCAAGCCCACACAMTAATCTTTGCTCAMACGAGCGGGTAATACAAACTTTCTTGTGGTCTTCCACAAGATTTGGAGACTCACAAGWGACACCTAGTCGTCTAGGAGCTAGAAGCTCCAAGAGTAATGAATCCACAAAGAACTCGATGTAGTACCAAAGCTCGAATSAAGAAGARCAAGARRGATTTGGAGATGAAGCACAAAAACCRCAGCTCTTCAAWCTCACTCAAAGATTTCTCTCCAAAGATTTAAAATGGAAGAGGCAAGAGGTGTGTGAGATAGAGTGGGAGGTGTTTCTCAGGTTAGAAATGGAGTCCAAGTCGTGCTCTTCTGTGGAGGAGAGAGGTGG
>SRJI02000344.1 GCA_005473895.2 Carideicomes alvinocaridis | reverse complement strand
CCTGGACGAATCGACGCAGATCCATGAGCAGGCCGGCCGGCTGTGGGAGGCCCTGCCGTTCGCGGGGGAGAACCCGCTGCCCGCGTTCCAGTGGCTGATCCTCGGCGCGCCGGCCGCGATCGTCGTCCTCGGGCTGCTCGCGCTGTGCACCGTCGCCCTGCCCCGCCGGAGCCGAGCGCTGACGGTGGCGGGCGGCGCGGTGTTCTTCTTCGGCGCGATCGTCCTCGAGGCGGTGCCGCTCGTCTTCGGGATCGGGCGCAGCACCCTGGCCTACCACGTGGCGACGCACGCGGAGGAGCTGACCGAGATGATCGGGGCGTCCGTGCTCGTGGTGGCCCCGTTGGCCCACCTCCACCTGCGGCCTGCGCCGGGCCATCTGCAGGTCACCGCCGACGGCGTCCCGGACGCCGGCGCGGACGACGTCGTCCTCGGCGCGGGCCCCGGGCCCGCCGCTAGACTCGACGACTGTGACTGACGCCCGCGCCCCGTACTACCTGACCACGGCCATCTCCTACCCGAACGGCGAGCC
>SRJI02000343.1 GCA_005473895.2 Carideicomes alvinocaridis | reverse complement strand
TCATTGCAGGCCAGTAAAACCCTTGTCGGATCACCTTGGCWGCCAGGGCCCTTGGCCCTGCGTGCGAGCCGCATGTGCCACTGTGGACTTCGCGTAGGATCTGCATGCCTTCGGTTTCGGTGACGCAYTTRAGCATTGGCTGACTGACCCCTTTCTTGTAGAGTTGGCCCTMGATCAGTGCGAAGTCCCGGCTTCGATGTCTGAGGCGCTTKGCCTCRCTGACGTCGGTTGGATGRTAGTAYCCCTGTAGGAACAGGGTTATTGGTGCCCGCCAGTCTTCGGTCATGATWAGGTTGACTATGCGGTGGCCCTCGCTRTCATTRGTTATTTGGAGCCCTTCGGGGCTCCGGACGGCTGGCGTGCCGATGAYATGAAAGAACACGTCGGAGGGCARGGRYTCGCCCCTGGCRGCRGCCTTGGCCAATGCGTCGGCCTCYTCRTTCTTGGCCCKATCCACRTGCTGCAAGGTGAAYCCCTTGAAYTGYCTCTCGAGACTTCGGATGGCCGCGAGGTATTGCATGAGCGCGGGG
>SRJI02000342.1 GCA_005473895.2 Carideicomes alvinocaridis | reverse complement strand
CATCGCCCGCTCCCGCTCGGCGTCGTCGACGGCGGCCATGCCGGCCTCGGCCTCCCGCATGCGGCGGATCGTCTGGTCCAGGTCGCGGGCGGAGAGGATGCGGTCGCGGCCGGACTGGTCCATGTCCTCGACCTTGGGGTCCTGGGGCAGGTAGCCGATGCGCCCGGTCCGGGTCACGGTGCCCGCCGTGGGCTGCCCGCCGCCGGCCAGGACCTTGGTCAGCGTCGTCTTGCCGGCGCCGTTGCGCCCCACGAGGCCGACCTTGTCCCCCTTGTCCACGCGGAAGTTCACCTCGTCCATGAGGAGACGGGCGCCCACGCGCAGTTCGACATCGGTGACGGTCAGCATGGGGGTGTCAGACTCCAAGGGTCGAGGGGGGAACAGGGGTGCATCGGCGGGGCCCGGCCGATCTCGACGGGCGGGGGCCAGCGCGGTGCCGGGCCAGTCTAGTCCGTCTACACTCTGGCCCCATGAGCTTCAACGAGAACGTGCAGATCGACGCCGGCCGGGCCCGATCGGGCGGTGGCGGC
>SRJI02000341.1 GCA_005473895.2 Carideicomes alvinocaridis | reverse complement strand
GGGGCGTCCTTGACGACGACGGGGGTCTTGCCGAGCCCGCGGACCCACTCGGTGGACAGGGCCTGGAGCTCCGCACCGGTCTGCTCGCCGATCACGACCTCCACGAGCTTCGAGGCGGGCACCGGGTTGAAGTAGTGCAGGCCGCAGAAGCGCTCGGGGCGCTGCAGATGCGTGGCGATCTCGTCGATGGACAGGGAGGAGGTGTTGCTGGCGAGCCAGGCGTCCTCGCGCAGGTGGGCCTCGACGTCGGTGAGCGCCTCGATCTTCACCTGCATGTCCTCGAACACGGCCTCGACCACGAGGTCGCAGCGGGCGAAGTCGGCCCGGTCCACGGTGACGGTCAGGCGCTGCGCCCACTCGTCCAGGTCGCCGTCGATCTTGCCGCGCTCGAGGGAGGCGGCCAGGTCGGCCTCGATGCGCTCCCTGGCGGCCTCGGCCGACTGCGGGTCGCGCTCGACGACGACCACCTCGGACGAGCCGGAGACGAGGAACGCGTGGGCGATGCCGCCGCCCATCCGGCCGCCGCCGAGG
>SRJI02000059.1 GCA_005473895.2 Carideicomes alvinocaridis | reverse complement strand
CGGGCGGTGCGCCGCGCCATGGCGGGTCTCGGGCTTGCCGCCCATGCCGTGCCGCGCCGTGCCGACCGCGCGCCCGCCTGGCCCGAAGGGGTCACCGGCTCGATCACCCACAGCGACAGCGGCTGCCTTGCCGCCATCGCCCCGGCAAACATGCTTCGCGCGATCGGCATCGACATGGAGCCCGACACGCCGCTGACCGCGGAGCTGACCGAGCTGATCGCCACCCCCGAGGAACGCCGGCGCCTGCTGGCCTGCCCCGATGGCCGCCGGCGGGCGCGCATGATCTTTGCGGCGAAGGAAGCGGCTTACAAATGCCAGTACACGCTCAGCGGACGTCTGCTTGATTTCCACGACCTTGAGCTGGAATTCGACCCCGACGAGGCCGGGTTCGAGGCCACGTTCACATGCGATGTCGGCAGCTTCCACCGTGGCGACCGGCTGGCGGGCCGGATCGCGCGGGCTGGCGGCCATATCCTGACCTGCGTCTTCATCCGCGCCCCGGAGGCACCGGGCGAGGACGGTTGAACAGTCTGTTTCCAAAAGAAACCGGGCGAAACGTGGCAAAACCGGGGCAGGACTGCTAAAATCTGTCCAAATAATGGTGTAAATTTGTCGGAACCGCTTGGGGGCAATCGGTCCGCGCTGATCGCCGGGACGAGTCCCGGCATCCGAGCGTGGAGATCTGCCGCAGGCGGTTTTCGGCATTTCGGGGCATCCGTCCCGCGTTAACGAGTCAGGAAGCGCCATGAGTCAGATCCAGTCGGTTCCCGAATTGCTTGCCATGCTGCGGCGGCGGGCCTTCGTCATCGTCTTTATCGCGCTGGCCGGGTGCATCATGTCGCTGTGGTTCGCGCTCAACCTGCCGCGGGAATACGAGGCGACCGCCGTCATCCAGATCGAGACGCCGCAGGTCGCCGACGGCTCGCCCGCCACCAGCTCCACCGCCGCCAGCCACCGGCTGCAACTGATCCAGCAGCGGCTGATGGCGCGCGACCGGCTCGCCTCCATGATCGAGTCGCACGGGCTGTTCCCCGACCGCCCCGACATGTCGATGAGCGAAAAGATCTACGCCCTGCGCGTCGCCACCCGGATCGAGGAGATCCGCGAGGGCGTCGAAAGCTGGCAACCCGGCGGCACGCCATCGGGCCTGCGCGTCTCGGTGCGGCTGGGCGATCCGGACCAGGCGGCCATCATGGCCAACGAATTCGTCGACGCGCTGATGGAACAGAACCGCGCCCGGCGCGAAACCCAGGCCACCGAGACGCTCGACTTCTATTCCGAGGAAGAGGCGCAGGTTACCGCCGAGATCTCGCGGGTCGAACGCGAGCTGGCCGAGTTCAAGCGCGCCAACGCCGATGCCCTGCCGGCCGGGCTGACACAGCTTCGCAGCCAGCTGTCCGGCCTGCGCGACACGGTGCTGGAGATCGACCGCCAGATCATCTCGCTCGATTCAGAGACCGGACGCACCCGTCAATCGGTCGCGGACAGCCAGGCCGCGCAGCTGCGCCAGCAGAAGGCCCTGGTCGAAGACCGCATCGCCGAGCTCGAGGCCGCGCTGGCCAGCGCGCCGACGGTCGAACGGCAGTACAACGCGCTGACCCGACAGCTTGACGAGCTGCAGAACCAGCTTTCCGTGGTCACGCGGCGTCGGGCCGATGCGGAGATGACCCAGGTCCTCGAAAGCCGCCAGCAGACCGAGCGCTTCGAGATCCTGGAAACCGCGCTGCCGCCGACGCATTCCGTCTCGGCCAGCCGCAAGAAAGTGGCGCTGCTGGGCGGTGCGCTGTCGGTGGTCGCCGGTCTGGGCGCCGCCTTCCTGCTGGAGCTGTTCAATCCCGCCATCCGCAGCGCGGCCCAGCTCGAGCGGGTGCTGGGTCTCAGCCCGGTCGTGTCGATCCCCATGGTCTCCACCTCGATGGAGCGGCGTCGGCGTACCCTGCTCTGGATCGGCGGGCTGGCGGTGATCTTTGCCGGCCTGCCCCTCCTTCTGCGGATGGTGACCGACCGGTTCGGGATGCTGAAGCTGCTCGGCGGGCACTGAACCCAGCCGAAGGCGCCGCGCCTAGTAGCTGTAGTCGGCGATGCTCAGCCCCTCGGCCTTGTTCATGATCACCCCCAGCAGCGGGGTGTCCTCCCCCAGCCGGCGCTTGACGTCATGTACCTCGCGCGGGCGGGTGATGCCGCCGCCGATCACCAGCAGCACGCCGTCGAACTGTTCGCGGAAGGCGATGACGTCGTCGTAATATAGCGCCGGCGGCAGATCGTAGAGCACCACGTCGGGATCGTAGGTCTCGATCATCCCGGACAGGACCCGGGGCGTGGTCGGCCCCTGCAGCAGCTCGGAGGCATAGCTTTCCGCCCGCCCGTTCAGCCCCAAGGCAAGGCGGCGGCCGATCTTCAGGTCGTTCTCCGCCGGGACCACCAGGTGGTCGGCAAGCGCCCGGTCGCCGGTCAGCACCGCGGACAGCGTGCCGGGCACCCGCGCGCCCATCACCTGGGCCAGGCTGGGGCGGCGCAGGTCCATGTCCATCAGGATCGTGCGGCAACCGTCCTGCCGCGACAGGCTGATGCCGAGATTGGCGGCCACGAAGGTCTTGCCGCAATTCTGCGTGGGCGAGGTGATGGCGACCCGGCGCCAGCCATTGTCGCGCAAGGCGGCCAGCAGGCGCGTGCGCAGCACGTCGAAGGCCACATGCGCCGGATCCTTGCGCGTGGCACTGATGATCCGCTGCCGCGCCAGGTGCCGCGGGTCGAGCGGGATCTCCGCCAGCGCGTCCCAGGGATCGGCGGCGGCCACGGGCATCTTCTGGCCAGTCGGACGACCGGGGCGCGCAGGGACGACGGGACGACGGATCGGTGTGGCGGGCCGGCCCGATGCGGGAGCGCGGGGAGGACTTGGCGGAGTCGGTGCAGGCTCCACGTCTTCGGGACGCAGGCCGGTCTCCTGCGCGGCGCGGGTGTCGAGCTGCGGCCGAGCGGCCTCCGGCGTCTCGGCGGGGGGCGCGTCCTCCTCCTCGCGACGTTTGCGCCGCAGATATGCCTCGTACTTCTCCATCATGGAGTCGGTCCCACCTCGGCGCCGCATCCGGGCGCCCCTGCGCGGCGGCGTTGCGGCATGGCTCGCTGGCCGCGTTCTGTCATCTGTCGCCCCTCGCTGTCCTTTTCAAGGCCGCCACGCTGCCACGGCCCGCCGGTACGGCGCGACTCATGGCACTTGTCACCGGTCAGGTAAGCCCAGGAATGAGGCGAGATTTGGTCTACAAATATGACTTTCCCATGGGCTTTGTCGCGCAGATGCGAACAGCGCTCAAAGACCGAGCAGATTTGCATCATCCACCGCCGCGCGCAGAAACGCCTCGCGATCCGCGGTCGGGTGCCAGCCCAGCACCTCCCGCGCGCGTGCATTGTCGAAGGGCGACAGGTGCGCCCGGCTTTTCCAGTCGCACAGCGACGGCCGGATCACCCCGGGCCGCCGCAGCGCGTGGCGCTTCAGCGCGGATTTCACCGCATCCGCCGCCCAGAAGAGCGTCAGGTTGCCGCCCGCCACCCGGATCCGCGCGCCCAGCCGGTGGTGGATGGCGTCGAAGTACTCCCGCGCGGTCAGCATCGGCGGCCCCACGAGGTTGAAGCTCTGGCCGACCGCCTCGGGCACCTCGGCCATGCGGATCAGCCCGTCGACCACGTCGTCCAGCAGCACGAAGGGCAGCACGTTGCGCCCGTTGCCCCAGATGCGCACCGCGCCCGCCCCGTGCCAGCGCCCGATGCCCCAGTGCTGCAGCGGCCCGCCTTGGCCCACCACGATCCCCGGCCGGGCGATGACCACCGGCAGCCCGTCGCGGGCGTGCATCGCCATCAGCCGCGCCTCGCCCTCGGCCTTGGACCGGGCATAGAGGTTGCGGTCGGCCATGTCGGGGGCAAAGCCGGTGGCCTCGGTGATCGTCACCTTCGGGTCGGACATGTCGTAGGAGGCGATGGTGCCGGTATGCACCAGCCGCTCGACCCCGGCCGCGAGGGCCGCGCGGGCGATCCGCTCGGTCACCTTCACGTCGTTCTCCAGCGCCGCCTCCCACGTCGTCTCGAGCGACTTCGACAGGTCGTAGACGACGCGAATGCCCTCCATGGCTCGCGCCAGCGCCGACTCGTCCCGCAGCGAGACGGCGGCGACCTCCACGTGGTCGGCGATGTCTGCGAAAGGCCCGTGCGATCCGCGCGACAGCACGCGCACGTCGGTCCCGTCGGCCACCAGCCGCCGGGTCAGCGCCCGGCCGATGAAGCCGGTGCCGCCGATCACCATGGCGGTTGGCTGCGGTTTGCGCGCTGGCGTGGGGGGCTCGGGCGTCTCCCACCCTTCGGGGATCAGGTCGAGCGCACGGTCTATGGCGCGCATCACCTGTTCCGCCGACGCCCCCGAGCAGGAGGGCGGCAGCGAACGGTCGGCCCGGATCGCGCGGTAGAACTCGTCGAAGAGCCCGGCAAAGGACAGCGCGTAGGGGGATTTCCGGTTCAGCGACCCCACCTGCCGGCCTGCGTTCACCAGCCCCTCGCGCAGGTGCTGCCAGCCATCTGCCATCTGCCGCCGGAACGGGTTCAGCACGATATCCGAGGCATTCTCGAAACTCAGGCTCAGCGTGTCGGCGGCGTAGTCGAGCCGCGCCAGCCCGGAAGAGCCGCGAACGGTCACCGAGCGGTCGTCCACGCTCTCCACCAGTTGCAGGTTGATCAGCAGGTCGACCTCGCCCGCCCGCGCGGCGATGCGCCAGGATTGCGGGCGACGCCCGGCGGCGGGCAGGTCCACGGGCTTGCCCAGATCGAGGTGCAGGATCTCCAGCTCGCCAAAGAGATCCTGCGCGAAGGCGAAAAGGTGAGGGCCTAGCTCCAGCAGCAGGTTCCGGGTTTCGCGCAGCATCCAGAGCGAATAGGGCCCCGAGCGCAGAGGCGCGAGCGGGAAGGCCCAGGTGATTTCGGCCGAGTTGACCCGACCCAGCCGCCCCTCGGCCACCGCCCGGCGCAGGCGACGATAGGCGGGGATTCCCAGGAAGTTGTGCCCGGCCGCGAAGAGCTTGCCCGCCTGCGTGGCGGCGGCGTTGATCGCCGCCACCTCGTCGCCCGACAGCGCCACGGGTTTCTCCACCAGCACGTGCAGCCCGGCCTCGAGGCATTGGATCGCCAGCGCGCGATGCAGCTGCGGCGGCGTCAGGATATGCACCGCGTCGCAGGCCTCGGCCGCCAGCATATCCTCCACCGACGTAAAGGCCCGCGCGCCGTTCGGCCCCGCCAGCGCCTCGGCCGCGCCGGGGGAGAGGTCGCAGACGGCGGTGAGCCTTGCGCCCGGCGTGAGCTTCAGCGCCTCCGCGTGCCAGCCGGCGATATAGCCCGCGCCGATGATGCCAACCCGGATATCCTCAGCCATTGGAGCGCCTTTTCACTTGTACTCGATGATCCGCATCGCCCGGCCGGTCAGGCGGCGTAGGTGAAAGCGGATCATGCCGATGAGATTGGGAAATTTCGACAGGGTGATGAGCCCCGCATGTCTGCGCGCCTCGGCCGGGGCGAGCCCCTCGGCCTTGAGTCCCCGCGTCGTGCGCCACCAGTTCCAGGCGTAGGCCAGCAGCGGCAGGAGGGCGAGCGGCGGCACGGTCAGCAGCGCCAGCAGCACGAGCCCCGGCACCAGCGCGGCGTAAAGCCAGGTGCGGCGGCGTTCGCGGCGGAAATATTCGGGGTGCAGGTGGCCGACTTGGGCAAAGCCATGCCCGCTGCGCACCGCGCGCCGCCACCACTGGGAAAACCGGGTCATCGCCGCGTCGTGGCGGGTCATCTCGTGCGGGATGCGGCGCAGCACCCAGCCCGCCTTGCGCATCCGGACGCAAAGCTCGTCATCCTCGGCGGCGATCACCCGGGGGTCCATGCCGCCCAGCGCATCGAAGATCTCGCTGCGCAGCATCATGTCGCCGCCGCAGGTCTCGATCACGCCGGCCGGGCGGTGCCATTCATGGTCGCAAAGCCGGTTGTAGAGCGACGCCTCGGGGTGGATCTCTCGCCGCCAGCCGGTGACCATGGCCGTGTCGGGATGGGCGTCGAGCGCGGCGAGCCCCGCGGCGATCCAGCCCTCGGCCAACCCGCAATCGCCGTCCACGAACTGCACCACCGGCGGCAGGTCCGGGCGCAGCGCGTCGAAGCCCGCGTTGCGCGCCCGCGCGGCGGTGAAGGGCTGCGACATGTCGAGCGCCACGACCTGAGCGCCCAGCCGTTCGGCCAGAGCCACCGAGCCGTCGGTCGATCCGCTGTCCACGTAGACCACCCGCTCTACCTGCGCGCGCAGCGTGGTCAGGCAGCGTTCCAGCCGCGCGCCCTCGTTGCGGCCGATGGCGATGGCGGCGATGCGGCTCATGCCTCGGGGTCCGGGCGCGTGGCGGGCGATGGCGCCCCCGAGAGGCTGGCGGAGAACAGGCGCGACAGGCGCGCCGCCTCGATGTCGGAGCGGTAATCGGCCCGGACCTTCGCCTGCCCCGCCGCGCCCATATCGCTGCGCAGCATCTCGTCCGAAAGGACCCGCCGGATCGCCCCCGCCAGCGCCGCGGCATCCCCCGGCGGCACCAGCAGGCCCGAGACCCCGTCCTCCACCAGCTCGGGGATCCCGGCGATGCGCGTGGCGATGACAGGGAGGCCCGTGGCCATGGCCTCCATCAGCACCACGGGCACGCCCTCGGCAAAGCTCGGCAGCACCAGGGCCTGCACGCCGCGCAGCATTTCCGCCACCTCGTCCTGCGACCGGTACCCGGCGAAACTCACCCCCTCCGGCGCCTCCCGTTCCAGCGCCGCGCGGTCGGGACCGTCGCCCACCAGCACGACCTCCAGCCCGGGGACCTCGCTGCGCAGCATCTCCAGCGCCTCGAAGAGCACCGGCAGCCCCTTCACCGCCGCGAGCCGCCCCACGAACAGCAGCCGCGGGGCCGTGGCCCCGGGCGGGCCATAGCGGTCGGGCTCCACCCCGCAATGCACAACGTGCAGCCGCCCCCAGTGCCGCCGGTCGGAAAAGGCCATGGCCTGCGAGCGGCAGAACTCCGAGATGCAGGCGACGAAAGCCGCCTCGGCCACCTTCACGTCCAGCCGCCAGTGCAGCGGCTCGAAGAAGATGTCCGGCCCGTGCAGGGTAAAGCTGTGCGGAATGCCCGAGACGCGCGAGGCCAGCAGGGCGACCGTGCCGCTCGACTTGGCGATGTGGTTGTGCAGGTGACGCACGCCGCGGCGCCCCAGCTCGTGGGCCAGCACGATGGCCTCGGCCAGGTAGATGAGCTGATAGAGATGCGCGCGGACCCCGCCGGGCGACATCCGCCAGGCCAGCCGCAACGCGCCAAGCAGGCGGGCGGGTCGCCGCAGCGCATGGCCCAGCGCCCGCAGGAACGTCGCGGGCCGGGCGGTGGCCTCGAGCACGTGGAAGGTCCGCGCCGCCTCGTCCCGCTGTTCGGGGCCGGTATGATGCTCTGCCCCGGTGCGGCGGATCGAGCAGGTCACCACCTCCCAGCCGAGGGCGCGCAGGGCGGCGACCTCGCGCTGGATGAAGGTGTCGGTGGCTCGGGGATACTCGCCCGTCAGGTAGGCGATCGGGCCCGGGCGTGTCATGCACGCTTCTCCGCCAGCAGCCGGGCCATGCCCTCGTCGAAGCCGATCCGGGGCACCCATCCCAGCGCCGCCTTGGCGCGGGCGTTGGAATAGCGCACCGGCATCATCCGGGCGCGCAGCACGGCGGGGCGCAGCAGGCCCGGCTTGACCACCGGCAGGGGCGCCAGCAATTGCGCCGCGCCCAGCATCAGGCGCCAGTCGATCGGCAGGACCAGCCGCGGCCAGCCCACCGGCGCCAGCGCGGCGAGAAAGCGCGACCGGTCCGGCAGGTCGTCATCGACCAGGTTGAAGGTCCCGGTCTCGCGCGACTCGGCGGCCAGCAGCACCGCGTCGGCACAGTTCTCGATATGGGTCAGCGGGATCTCCCCGTCCCGGCCCAGCCGCAGCAGGACGGGGCCCAGAACCGCCCCGAGATGGGCGTTCCAGCAATGACCCGGCCCGTAGACGGCGCCGGGGCGCAGGATGGTCAGCGGCAGCCCGCGGCGCGCGGCGACGGCGCGGGCCATGACCTCCTGGTCCAGCTTGGCGGCGGCATAGGCGTCACGCGTCTCGGGGCGCGGCTCCAGCGGGGTGTCCTCGTCGATCACCCGACCCTCCAGCTCGGGGCCCACCGACAGGACGGAGATCGAGCTGATCAGCACCAGCAGCGGCAGCCGGTTGCGCCGGCTCAGCGCCTCCAGCAGACGGCGGGTCGCGGTGCGGGTGTCGCGATCCTGGTGGCCGGCATCGCCCGAGAGGGAGGCCGCGGCATGGACCACCACGTCCACCCCCTCGACCGCCTCGTCGAGTGTGGCACGGTCGGCGGCGGCCAGGTCCAGCACCACGTCGCCCTCGCCGCTGCGCACCAGGTGGCGCACCCGGTGGCCACGAAGGGCCGCCACCGTGGCCACGTGACGCCCGACAAAGCCGCCCGCGCCGGTGACGAGGATATTCAGCGGCCTCACGCCCATGGCATCGGCTCCGGCCTGGCGCAGGTGGTGGTCATGGTGCGGCTGGCGCCCTCCGGTCCGGCATCCTGGATCGCCAGCGTCACCTCGGTCAGATGCAGCGCGAAATCGGCGGACAGGCGGCAGGGCCGGTTCTCGGCCAGCGCATCCAGCATCTCGGCCGGGCCGAGCGCGAAGTTCATCGAGGCGGCGCCCCAGCGCCCGACCTTGGGATGCGTGCCCCCCCGGGGTTTGAGCCGGCGCGGCCAGGGATGTTCCAGCAGCCGCCGCCGCAGGCGCAGGCGCCGCGCATGGCGGACCGGGGCGCCGTTGTCCCAGGCCCGGGCGACCGACAGCACGCCGTCGTCGCCGATCACCCGCAGCCGGTGGTCATGCGGGGCGACGATGGAGCAGGTCAGCCGCGCCACGGGCCCGTCGCCGAAGAACAGGACCGCGCTGGAGAAATCGGGCGTGCGGTAGGGCCCGCCCTCCTTCTCCGGCAGGATCTCCGCCGCGGCGGCGGTCAGGCGGGTCACCGGCCCGAACATGGCGATCAGCCAGGTCAGGTAATAGCCCGCATGTTCCAGCGTGCAGCCGCTGGCGAATTCGTCGCGGTAGGGCCAGGGCGCGCCGCTGTCGCTCGACCAGTCGCGGTAGGGCGCCTGCGGGATGAACCCGTCATCCAGCTCCGCATAGACCAGCCGGGGCGTGCCCGCGACCCGCTCGCGCACCGCCCGGGCCAGCACCTGCGCGGCTTCGCCCAGCACCGAACAGGGCGCGGAGGCCAGCAGCAGCCCGGCCTTCGCCGCGCGCTCGCACAGGTCGCGGGCCTGGTCGAGGTCGATCGCCAGCGGTTTTTCGGAATAGACGTGGTGGTCGTGATCGAGGCACGCGGCGCTGACCTCGTGATGGGCCGCCGGGTTGGTGAGGTTCAGCACCACGCCGCCCTTCGGCAGGCGCTCCAGGAGGTCCTCGCGCGACCGCGCGGGGTCGAGCTTCCACTGGGCGCAGAAGGCCGCGAGCCGCGCGGAATCGATGTCCCAGGCGCAGGAAATGGCGATGTCCGGGAACGTGCGGAGCGAACGCATGTAGAGATCGGCGACGAAGCCGCACCCGATGATCGCCACTGCACGCATCTTGCTCTAGTCTTAACCCCAACCCTCGACGGGGACCTGACCCCCGCCCCGATCCGGAACGGTCGCCCCCGCCGATTTGGGGGAGAATAGCTCACAAATCGAATTCCGGAAACGCGCCTCCCATGAAAAAGTGGCAATAAAGCGGCGCGAGGGAAATCTTGTTGACCGCTCCGCAACAATACCGCGCATTCTCTTCCAAACATTGCAACCATGGCACAATTCGCTCCGCTTTTTTTGCAGCCGGAATTGGAGCGGTATGGTATTTCTCGCGGGGGAAAGGAGCGAGTCTTGGACTTTCTTAGCGGGAAGCACGTCGTCACGGTCAACCTGCACAGCCAGTCCGCCCTTATGAACGAGGTCCGCGGACGGCTGCGGGACGGAGCGGGATTCGCCCTTGCGACCCTCAACCTCGATCATCTGGTGAAGCTGCGCGGGAACCCGGCCTTCCGGAAGGCCTATGCCGCGCAGAACCTGGTGGTGGCGGACGGCAACCCGGTGGTGTGGCTCTCGCATCTCGCCGGCGGCCGGGTGTCGCTGGTGACCGGCTCCGACATGGTGCTGCCGCTCTGCGTCGTCGCCGCCGAACAGGGCGTGACGGTCGCGTTGCTGGGTAGCACGCAGACCGCGCTGGACCGCGCCGCGGCGGTGCTGGAAGCGCAGGTCGAGGGGCTGCGTATCGTTGCCCGCATCGCACCGCCCATGGGCTTCGACCCAGAGGGGGCCGAGGCCGCGCGGCTGCTCGAGGACGTGGCGGCGAGCGGCGCCCGGCTGTGCCTGCTGGCGCTCGGTGCGCCCAAGCAGGAAATCCTCGCCGCGCGCGGGCGCGAGATCGCTCCGCATGTGGGCTTCGCCTCCATCGGGGCGGGGCTGGATTTCATCGCTGGCACCCAGCGCCGGGCCCCGCTCTGGATCCGGCGGCTGGCGCTGGAATGGCTCTGGCGGCTGGCGGTGAGCCCGGCCCGGCTGGCCCCGCGCTATGCACGGTGCTTCGCCATCCTGCCCTCCGCGACCCTCGCCGCCCTGCGACACCGCCGCGATCCCCGCAATCTACCCCCCGCCTGACCCGAGCCGCCGCAACACCGCCCGCTGCCCGGTCAGCCGGTCCTTCAGCCGTCCCTTGAGCGAACGGGGCGGCGGGATCTCGCGGTCCATCTCGAACACGGTACCGGTGAGCGCGGGGTCATGCCAGAGCGCCAGCTCCGCCCCCCATTGCGCGGCTTTTTCCGGCGGCAGCCCGTCGGGGATTCCCATCCGCGTGGCCAGCATCCCGGGCATCCAGTCGCCGATGACGATGTCCGGGAAACGGTCGGCGAGGTCCGCCACCAGCGCCCGGGTGAAGATCCGCTGCGCCCCCTTCGACACCGAATAGGCCGAGGCCCCCGCCAGCGGCGCGACGTCGGCGAAGGTGGCGACGTTGAGGATACGGCCGAAGCCGCGCGCCACCATCGGGTCGAGCGCGGCGCGGGTGGCGTTGACCGTGCCGCCGAGGTTGACGGCCACGGTCTCGGCAAAGCTCTCGCCCGTCTCGTCGAGGATGTCGCGGCGGGGATAGGTGGCGGCGTTGTTGATCAGCAGGGTCAGCGGGGCCTCGCCCTCGATCCGGGTGACGGCGGCGCGCATCGCCTCGGCATCGGTCACGTCGCCCAGCAGGGGAAAGACGCGATCGTGCCCCGCCGCCGTTTCCTCCAGCCCCGGCAGGCTGCGCCCCAGCGCGGCGACCCGCATCCCCCGCGCCGCCAGCGCGCGCGCCAGTTCGCGGCCGAGGCCCCCGCCCGCGCCGGTCACCAGCGCGATCCCGTCGGTCAGTTTCATGCGGCCTCCTCCTGCCGGTGACGTGCGGCGATCCGGTCGGCGACCCGCAGCGCATGCGCGGCGATGGTCAGGCTCGGATTCACCCCCATGGAGCTGGGCATGAAGGACGCATCCGCCACCCAGAGATTGTCCAGATCATGCGCCCGCCCCTCCGCGTTCAGCACCGAGCGGGCGGGATCCTCGCCCATCCGCAGCGTGCCCGAGGGATGGCCGAAATTCGGCTCCGGCGCATGGGTCAGGAACATCATCCGCTGGCCCCGCAGCGCGCGCCGGATCGCCCGGCGAAAGGCACGGCGGCGGCGTTTCAGTTCGTCGGGAATTGAATAGTCGAAGCTCGGCGCGCCGGGGTGGGCCGGGTCGAAGCGCACCCGGTTCTCCGGCAGGCCGAGGTCCTCCAGCAGCCCGACGAAGACCTTTGCCTCCCCCAGCATCCGCGCCGCCATGGCAGCCGGCAGTCGGGCGAGTTCCCCCAGCGCCGGGACATGGGCGAACCGGGATCGCGCCAGCGCACCGCGCAGGTAGTGCAGGATCTCGCCGTAGCCCGCGTCGATTCCCATGGATTGCAGCGTGCCGAAGCGCTGGCCGTCCAGCCAGTAGAGATCGCGCAGCGACAGGGACTTCGATGGGCCGGACCCGGCGGCGGCGCGGCCGGGCCAGATCGCCAGCATCTCGTTGAGGTGGAACATGAGGTTCCTCCCCACCATGTCCGACCCGTTGGCGCAGCCCGCCGTCCAGTCCTGCGTCGAGCGCAGCAGCAGGTGGGGCGAGCCCAGCGCGCCGGCGGCCAGCACCACGTGGCGGGCGGCCAGCTCGATCCGCTCTCCGGCCCGCAGCGCCTCGAGCCGCGTGACCCGTCGGCCCTCGCCCCGGATCGCGGTGACCTCGCAGCGATCGATCAGCGCGGCCCGCCCCGTCTCGAGCGCCGGCTCCACCCCGGCGGAGCGGCCGTCCATCTTGCAGCGCTTCGGACATTTGCGGCCGAGGCAGGAAAGGCAACCCTCGACCTGCCGAATGGCGGAATGCGCGTGGTAGGGATGCAGCCCGGCGCGGGTGAACCGCTCGGCCAGCAGCCGGTCGGCGGCGTTCATCTCGGGCGGCTCACGCAGCGTGCCGCGATCTACCTCGGCCGCCAGCGGGTCGGGAGTGCCGGAGATCTCCAGCATCGCCTCCGCCGTGTCGAACCACGGACGCATCTCGGCCCATGACACCGGCCAGCCGCCCGTGGGATGCGGCCGCTCGGCGCTGTCGTCGAGGTCGTGCGGCGCCGGCCGTTCCAGCGTGCCCGCGTAGAACACCGACGATCCCCCGACCCCCGCGCCGATCGGCCCGTGAAAGACGCTCTCCCGTCCGTCGAGCCGCGCGCGCAGCATTTCCGGCCAGTAACCCCGGGCCAGCCGCGCCTCGGGCAGGACGACCGAGGGGTCGAGGCCCTGCCGCTCCGCCCTATGCCCGGCCGGGCCCTTCTCGACGAAGAGCACCCGCAGCCCGGCCTCGGCCAGCCGCCGCCCGGCGATGCCGCCGCCCATGCCGGTGCCGATGACGATGACGTCCCAGTCCTGCCGCGCCGGATCACTCATCGCGCGCCGCCCGCACCGTCTGCCCCGCGAAGACCGGCGCGAAGACCCCGCTCAGCTGCCGCGCCGCGCGGTTGGTGATGTGGTTGTTGTCGAAATACAGCGCCTCTCCCCCATGCAGGGCGGAACAGCCCGTGTCGTCGCAGAGCCCCGGCCAGGTGTCGAGCAGAGTGATCCGCCCGTCCTCGTGCAGCCGGATCAGCGCGTCGTCCAGCGCCCCGACCCGGTCGCGCAGCTCGAAGCGCGAGACATGGGCGCGAGCCTGCGCCTCGTCCGCGGTGAGGCGGCGATGGGCCAGTGCCCGGGCGATCACCCGGCTGTCATAGCGCGGAATCTCGGGCACCTGACGCAGGACGAAGACCCGGTCGACCTGCGTGCCCAGCGCCAGCGTGGTCAGCGCCATGGCCTGGTCGAACAACTCGTCCTGCGGCATCTCTGCCAGCGATCCGTCGGGCAGGGGAAACAGCTCGATCCGGTTCTGCGCATCGAGCCCGATGCCGCTGCCCGAGCGGTAATAGCTCCACCGCCCGATCAGCAGGATGGTGTCGAACGCGTCCCCCTGCTCCAGCGCCGCGCGCATCCTGGCCTGCGCCCGGGTGCAGGCGCGGTCCTCGGCCTTGGTCGCGGCGCTTTCCACCTTGAACACCTCGTAGAGCGGCGGGCAGCCGGCGTTCCACACGATCACCGCGGGGGTGCCGGCCTCGAACGCCGCCTGCTCCAGCCCCTCCTTGAAGGCGCGGACGTGGCTGTCGCCCCAGATCAGCACCCGCGGCTCCCCCTCGGGCCCGATGGGGCAGCTTTCGATCCCCGCCAGCGGGCCGTTCTCCGGGACGTGGCACCGCGACCAGTCCTGGTTGAAATCCGCCGAGGCCTCGATATGCGTCCGCACCGCCTGCGGGAAGCGCCCCGCCATGCCGTCGCGCAGGTAGATCAGCCCGCCGAAGGCCAGCAGCACGGCAGAGGCCAGCACGGTGCCACCCACCAGCGGCGCCACCAACGCCCCCCGCGGGATGCGCAGCGGCGTCTCGACAAAGCGCCAGGACAGCCAGCCCAGCGCGACGGAGACGGCCATCCAGAACAGCACCTCCACCGGCGCGCCATCGCCACCGCGCCAGTAGGTGGACAGCGTGTAGACCGGCCAATGCCAGAGGTAGAGCGAGTAGGAGATCAGCCCGATCCGCACCGGCCAGCGGCTGGATAGCGCCCGGTTCACCGCGTTCCCGTCGCGCCCGTTCATCAGGATCAGCAAGGCGCCCAGCACCGGCAGCACGGCCGCCACGCCGGGAAAGGCATCGCTCGGCCCGATGGCGACGATCCCGTAAAGCACCAGCGCCAGCCCCAGCCACGACATGGCCGGCCCGCCGGACCATTCCGCCCGCCGTCGCTGGCCCAGCACCGCGAGCAGCACGCCCGACAGAAGCTCCCACGCGCGGAAGGGGAACAGGAAGAACGCCGCCTCGGGCGCGCGGGCGGTCATCCAGATGCAGCCGGCGAGCGAGGTGGCGCAGACCAGCGCGAGGATCCAGACCAGCGCCCCCCGCCAGCGCGCGAAAAGTAGCAGGATCAGCGGCAGGGCGATATAGAACTGCTCTTCCACCGAGAGCGACCAGGTGTGCAGCAGCACCTTGCTGTCCGCCAGCGTGTCGAAATACCCCGCCTCGCGCCAGAAATGCACGTTGGACAGGTAGACCGTGGAGGCGATGAGCTCTTTCCCGAACTCGCGGAACTCGAAGGGCAGCAGGATCTGCCAGGCCAGCACCAGCGTCACCGCGGCCATGGTGAAATAGGCCGGCGCCAGCCGCCGGACGCGGCGCAGGTAGAAGTCGCGCAGGCGCAGGCCGCCCGTGCGCTCCAGCTCGGACCAGAGGATGCCGCCGATCAGGAAGCCGGAGATGACGAAGAAGATGTCGACCCCGGTGAAGCCGCCGGAAAAGCCCGGCACGCCGAAATGGTAGAACAGCACCGACAGGACCGCGACGGCGCGCAGCCCGTCGATCTCGGGGCGGTACTCCCGCGCGGGGGATGACAGGCGCTCAACCATGGGCCCTCGCGATCCGCGGGCCGGGGGCGTCGGGGGCGTCGGGGGCGTCGGGGGCGTCGTCAGGGTCATCGAACAGATCCGGCATGCTCTCGGCGCCGGCAAGGACGGCCTCGTATATCCGGGCAACCTGGTCGGCCTTGCGCGCCCAGGTGAAATGCCGCGCCACACGCTCCCGCGCGCGTTCGCCGGTGGCGAGGATGCCGGGCAGGTCCTGCGACAGCCGCGCCAGCTCGGCCCCCAGCGCCTCGACGATCCCCGCCCGGCCGGACAGCGGGATGCGGTAGCCGGTCGTCCCGGTCACCAGCTCTGCCGGGCCGGCGTAATCGACGATCAGCGGGGCCACGCCCAGCGCCATCGCCTCCAGCACCACGCCACCGCCGAATTCCCGGATCGAGGGGAAGGACAGCAGGTGCGCTGCGCCCAGCTTTTCGTGGACCCGTGCGTGATCCACCCAGCCGTGAAAGGTGACGGCATGGCCCACTTGCAGCCGCTCGGCCTGCGCCCTGAGCTCCGGCAGCAAGGGCCCGTCGCCCAGCATGTCCAGCACCATGCGCCCGTCGCGCAGCAGCGGCGCCGCCGCCTCCAGCAGCATGTCCGGCCCCTTGTAGGGCACCATCCGGCCGAGGAAGGCGGCGCGCAGGGGGCCTGTCTCGGGGCGCTTGGCAGAGGGCGGGAAACGCGCCGCGTCCACCGCGTTCTCCGGCAGCCAGGCGCATCTGGCGCGCAGGTCCGCCGGCATCTCGCTCAGCGTGTGGTGCGAACCCACGAGCACGGCAGAGGCGGCCTCGAGCGTGCGGCGGCGGCCGGGCAGCGCCTTGTAGGCCCCACGCAGGTAGGACAGGAACTCGCGCTCGCGCCGCCGCTCGGCCTCGAACCCCGCGGGCCAGGGCACGCCACCGTTCAGCGGGCCCAGCACGAAGGGCACCCCCGCCGCGGCCACCCGGGGCGCCAGGGGCGAGGAGATGGTGGGCGACAGCGGCGTGACCCGGTGGACGATGTCGAACGCGCCCGCCCGGATGCGGGGGCCGAAGGCGCGCCAGACCAGCCGCTCGAAATGCGGGTAGGACAGCGCGTTGACGAGCTGCAGCGCCGTCCAGCCGCGCCCCTCCCCCATGCGCAGCCGCTCGCCCAGCGCCCAGAGCGGCCGCGCCAGGCGCTCGGAATCCACGGCGGTGAAGTCGCGCCCCTCGGTCAGCCCGGCGCGCAGGAAGGCCTCGCGGTTGCGGACCTGGGTGACGACATGCACGTCTGCCACCCGCCCCAGTGCGCGGGCCAGCGACCAGCCGACCAGCGGGACGCTCACCCATTCGGGGTTCGCCGCCTCGGCGATGACCAGAACCCGCCGTCTTTTGCCGCCCTGCCCGCTCATCCCTGCCTCACATCACCGAGCGCCAGCGCAGCAGCAGCGGCTGCCGGTTCGGCACCCGCAACCCGCGCAGGTGTTCCGCGTAACCCAGCAGCGCCCCGGCCAGCATCCAGGTCAGCGGCGTGAGTGTGGCATTGGGCAGCATGTCGACGATATTGATCGCCAGCAGCACCGCCATCGGCCCGAGATAGGGGGTAAAGCTGCCCCTCGGCGCGCGCCCCGCATCGCGCCACAGCATGAGGATCGGCAGGGCCAGAAGCCCGAACTCGGCCAGGTAGCCCGCCCAGCCGAAGACCCCGATCAGGATGATCCAGCGACCGTCGGTCACCGTCAGGATCTCGCCGGTGATCGGGTGCATGATGTGGTTGCGCCCCCAGCTGCCCCAGCCGAAGAGCGGCTTTTCCATCGCCCGCTCCATCAGCGTGTCCTCGTTGTCGAAGCGGAACCGGAGAGAGGCTGCGCGGTCCGGATCGACCTGCGCCGCCTCGCTCAGCATCCACTCCACCGGGATCAGGTCGGCACCCTTCAGCACCGGGTAGCCGATCGCCACCAGCGCGATCAGCGCCGCCGCGCGCAGCTGGGTCCGCCGCGGCAGAAGCAGGATTATGGGCATCGCGACGGCCCCCAGCAGCAGCGAGCCCAGCGACTTGCACAGTACCAGCACCGCCAGCAGGTAGGCGGCGCCCGCCAGGTAGAGGACCCGCTTGCGGTGACCCACGCCGGAGCGCGACAGGGCCAGCCCGGCGCAGACCGAGGTCATGCAGAAGAACGCGACCCACAGCCCGTGATACAGGAAGACGATGGGCCGGAACCCCCCGTCGCGCATCATCTGCTCGAACGAGTGCTGGAAATAGCCGTAGATCCAGATGTTGAGCTGCGGCGACAGCCGGACCTCCAGCAGCATCGGCAGGGAATAGATCAGCCCGCCGACGAAGAGGCCCAGCAGAACTTCGCGCTGCCCCTCCGGGCTGGCCAGAACCCGGCGCGCCATCAACAGCGGCAGCAGCAGGATGAATTGCAGCACCACCAGCGCCACCATGTCCTTGAGCCCCAGCGACTGGATCCAGATGCGCCCGAAGACCACAGGCTCCGGGTTGGTCAGCACCGTGGCGATGGGCGACAGGACGAAGATCGCCGCCAGCACCCGCCCCGCCATCGTGGAGGGCAGCAGCGCCGGCCGGCCGAACCTCGCCCAGACCACGAGGAAGGTAACGAGGCTGGGCAGGGATTCCTTGGTCAGCGGCGGCATCATCGGCAGGTCGAAGGCGGCCGGCGGCGGGGGCAGGAACAGGTAGGCACCCAGCAAGGACCAGACGAAGGCGCGCTCCTTCGGCCAGAACCGGAACATCGCCAGCGTGACGATCGGCCAGAGACCCAGCATGAGATAGGCAAAGGAATTGGGCATGGCGCGCGGGCGGGATCGTTCCTGGTGGGGCCGGTGAATTGGCCATTCTGGCCGGAACCGAGCATAGCAGGCCGACGGGAAGGTTTGACAGAAAACACGGAATTGCGAAACTTTGGCCACGATTTTCGGATGAAACCGTTCCGGCACGGACACGATCACGGGGCCAGGCCAGCCATGAGCATCGCGAAGCGCGGACCAATCTCCGCCTATGGCCGGGCATTGTTTCCCGGCCCTTCGGCAGAGGGCGAATCCGGCCGCCGCCGGCGGCTGCGCATCGCCTATCTCTGCGACCGCGATCCGAACGATCCCAACCTCTATTCGGGCGGTAACCGGCGCATTCGCGACGCTCTGCAGGCCCATGCCGGCGAGGTGACGGTGCTGCCGCAGGACTGGGGCGCGCTCGACTGGCTGCGGCGGGGGGTGGAGGCGCTGCCCGACGCGCTATCGATCCGGCTGCGCTGGCGGCTGCACTTCGCGCTGGCCCCGCTGATCGCGCGCCGCGTCAACCGCGAGCTGGAGCGCCGGCCGCCCGATATCGTCTTCGGCGCCTACGCGCTGCATGCCCTGGCCGGGATCAGGCCGCCCCCCGGGACGCTGACGGTCTTTACCTCGGATGCGACCCCCACCACCTACCGGCAGTCGGAGATCGGGGAGAGCTTCGGCTCGTTCCTGTCGGCCTCGCGCCTGCTCGACCCGGCGCTCACCCGGGCGGAGGCCAGGGCGCTAGCGCGAGCCGACCTGCTGCTCTGGCCGACCAGCTGGCTCGACCGGGCGGCGCGGGCGGCCTATGCGCTGCCCGAGGGCGGGACGCGGGTGATCCCCTGGGGGGCCAACGTGCCGCGCCCCGCCACGGCGGCAGAGCCCGGCGCCATCGGCCCGGAC
>SRJI02000339.1 GCA_005473895.2 Carideicomes alvinocaridis | reverse complement strand
TGGGCGCGACGCCGGATCTCGGTCTTCCGGCCGTCCCGGAGTGCGTCGATGGGCCGGCCGGGCAACGACTCGTCCTCGGTGAACAGCCAACGGAGGGCCTCCTCGTCGGAGAAGCCGGCGTCGGCCAGCAGCACGAGCGTGCCCTGCAGGGAGTCGAGCACGCCGGTCTCGGTGAGGAACAGGGCCGGCACGGACCGCACCGCGGGCTCGGGGCGTCGCACGGCCAGCAGGCGGCGATCATGCACGAGGTTGTGGACGCGGGTCACGCGCTGGTCGAGGTGCTCCGCCACGTCGGGCACGGAGAGCCACTCGCCCACGAGGGCGTCGAGCTCGGCGGGGATCGCGTCAGCGGGGACCGGGGTGTCGGAGGAAGTGGTGCTCACGGGCGCCAGCCTACGTGGCCGACGACGGGCCCGGCCCGCCGTGCCTCGGACGGCATAGATCTCAGTATGGTCACGAAGATCACATTCCGATAACATCGCCGAGGCTCCACGGCCGGGCGCCGACGTCGTCGGTCGACCGCGGGGGCCACGGGT
>SRJI02000338.1 GCA_005473895.2 Carideicomes alvinocaridis | reverse complement strand
GAGGAGAACGTCTTCGACATCCAGACCCCGGTCGCGATCGTGACTTTGGTGCGCACCGGCAAGGCCGCCCGGGAGGCATCGGTGTACTACCGGCGCTTCCGGGGCACGCGCGCGGAGAAGTTCGCGGCCCTGGACGAGGTGGCCCGGTTGGATCCCGGCGACGCCCTGTGGGAGCGCCTGCCCGGTTCGGCGGGCGACCCCTTGGCACCGGCCAGCGGCGGGGAGGACTGGGCGGCCATGCCCGCCCTGGCGGACCTCTTCCCCTGGCAGCAGCCGGGGATGATGTACAACCGCGCCTGGCCCGTGGCATCCGATCAGGAGACCCTCCGCCGGCGGTGGCGAGAGCTGTTGGCCGACCCGTCCGCGGACGCCCGCGCGGAGAAGTATGTGACGGGCAACTCTGGGCGCACCGTCCACACCGCCGTGAACGGCATGACCCCACTGGCGGAACTGCCCACCGACGCCCCGCACCGGCCGATCGTCCGCGTGGCCTGGCGCTCCTTTGACCGCCAGTGGACCTTCGACGACCCCCGGCT
>SRJI02000337.1 GCA_005473895.2 Carideicomes alvinocaridis | reverse complement strand
CGGGTCTCGAATGCGCCCGTCAGTCCGCGGTGTCCCCCGCCGAGGGCGCGGCGCGCAGCACCGCGTCCGTGAGGCGGTCCAGAGCCGCGGTCCCGGCCGTCCAGCGCTGCCAGTGCAGGTGCACGTCGGCCGCGCCGAGGGCCGGGATCGGCTCGAGGTCGGGGTGCCGGCCCTCGAGCACGCCCGGCGGGATCTGCACCGAGGGGAGCATGCCCCAGCCCAGCCCGAGCTCCACCGCCCGCAGATACGCGTGCACGGAGGGCACGAGGTGGGTCGGTGGGTCGGCCACGGGCCGGCCGCGGGTGACGCGGCGCAGCACCGTGTGCTGCAGGCCGTCGCGGGGGCCGTAGTCCACGATCGGCAGCGTGCCGAAGTCGACCCGGCCCCGCGCGTCGCGGTGCAGCTCCAGCAGGAAGGACGCGCACACCGCGTGATAGCGCATCGTGCCCAGCGGGGTGGAGGTGCACCCGGCCACGGGCGTGGGGTCGTCCGTCACGGCCGCCACGACCGCGCCGTCCCGCAGCAGGACGGCGGTG
>SRJI02000336.1 GCA_005473895.2 Carideicomes alvinocaridis | reverse complement strand
CCACGCGGGGGTGCGCTGGAAGACGACGAGCTCGGCCGCCGTCGCCGCCAGCTCGGGGATGACCTGGATCGCGGAGGCGCCGGTGCCGACGACGGCGACACGCTTGCCCTTCAGGTCCACCGTGTGGTCCCAGCGGGCGGAGTGGATGACCTCGCCCTCGAAGGCGTCGAGACCCGGGACGTCCGGCAGGCGGGGGTCGGCGAGGTGCCCGGTGCCCATGACGAGCCAGCGTCCCGTGTAGGTCCCGCGCGGGGTCCGCACCGTCCACCGCTCCGTCTCGGGGTCCCAGTGCGCTTCGAGCATGTCCGCCCCGAGACGCAGGTGCGGGGTGAGGCCCTCGTCCTCGGAGAAGCGCACGAGGTAGTCCTGGATCTCCGGGCCCGGCGTGTAGAAGCCCGACCACTGCGGGTTCGGCGCGAAGGAGAAGCTGTAGAGGTGGCTCGGGACGTCGCACGCGGCGCCCGGGTAGGTGTTGTCCCTCCAGGTCCCGCCGACCTGCTGGGCACGGTCCAGGATGAGGAAGTCCTCGCGGCCGTG
>SRJI02000335.1 GCA_005473895.2 Carideicomes alvinocaridis | reverse complement strand
CGAGGTCTCGGCACCGCTGGAAGCCGTCCCTGTATCGCGGGCGGCAAGGGTCCACCCCTGCCAGCTGCTCGTCGCATGGAGGTGCCTGTCATGAGCGGAACCGGCATGGCCGCGTCCGGCCCGATGAACACGGTGGTCGTCGACGCGGCGCCCCTGGGCGTCGTGGGCGCGCGGCCTTCGTTGCGCGACTATGTCCTCTCACTCTTCCGCTACCGCTCCTTCATCCTGTTCGACTCGCGCTCGCGCATCTCCGGGGCCAACGCCGTCAACACTCTGGGCCGGCTATGGATGGTGCTCAACCCCATCCTCGACGGCGGTGCCTACTTCCTCGTCTTCGGTGTTCTCCTGGGCACCGGCCGGGGCATTCCGAACTTCATCGCCTACCTCATCGTCGGGGTCTTCTTCTTCCGTTACTCCTCGCAGGCGATCACGGCCGGGTCGAAGGCGGTCAGCTCCAACCTGACGTTGGTGCGGGCCTTCCGTTTCCCGCGGGCGACCCTCGTTCTCGCGACCAATCTGCGGGCTCTGCTCGAGTTC
>SRJI02000334.1 GCA_005473895.2 Carideicomes alvinocaridis | reverse complement strand
CGCCCTGCACGACGGCGTCGACGACACCCTCTGCGCCACCGCGACGTCCGTCATGGTGTTCGTCGACGGGCAGACGGGTCGCCCCGTGCGCATCAGCCCCGAGCAGCGGGCGGCCCTGGCCGGCTGAGGCGGGGTGAGGTGGGCTGCTGACCGCCCGGCAGCCGCCCAGCGACATCACCGCCGTGCAGCACGGCTGCGATGTCGCAGAGCGGAGGTCGACCGCTCGGGCTCGCCGAGTCGAGACAGGGCCCGCGGGATGGCCGCGGATCAGACCGAGCGGGGGACGCCCGCGGCGGTGAGGATCCGCGCCAGCCGGTCCGGCCGCAGGAGATCGCCCCACGTCCAGTGCGCGCCCGCCCGGGTGACCAGCTGCAGGGCCACCTCCCGTTCCTTCTCCCGGCGGATGCTGGCGCGGCGGGCCGTGTCGTCACCGTCGAAGAACGACAGGTCGTACTTGCCCAGCCCGTCGAACTCCCCGTACACCCGCACCTGCTTCCACCAGAAGTCCGTGCGGGCCACCTCGCGTCCGTTCGCATCC
>SRJI02000333.1 GCA_005473895.2 Carideicomes alvinocaridis | reverse complement strand
TGTTCCTCATGGCCACCTCGGCCATCGGCCCGGGCTTCATCACGCAGACCGCCACGTTCACCGTCCAGATGGGCGCCGCATTCGCGTTCGCCATCCTGGTGTCCATCCTCATCGACATCGCCGTCCAGATGAACGTCTGGCGCGTCATCGGCGTCTCCGGCATGCGTGCCCAGGAGCTGGCGAACAGCGTCCTGCCCGGCCTCGGCTGGGTCCTCGCCGGGCTCGTGTTCCTCGGCGGCATGGTCTTCAACATCGGCAACATCGCCGGCACCGGCCTCGGCGCGAACGCCATGCTCGGCGTCGACCCGCTGATCGGTGGCGGCGTCTCGGCGCTCATCGCGCTGCTGGTCTTCCTCTCCAAGCGCGCCGGTGTGGCCCTGGACCGGATCGTGGTGGTGCTCGGCGCCGTCATGATCCTGCTGATGCTGTACGTGGCCATCACCTCCGCCCCGCCCGTGGGCGAGGCCCTGCGCCAGTCCGTGATGCCGGAGAAGATCGACTTCTTCGTGATCGTCACCCTCGTGGGCGGCACCATCGG
>SRJI02000058.1 GCA_005473895.2 Carideicomes alvinocaridis | reverse complement strand
TCTTCCGATCTGGCGGCGGGGGCGCGGGCGAGGCTCGCGGCGAGGTCGCGCTGGAAGGCCTGGCCCCGCGCCTGGTGGCGGGCGCCGAAATAGAAGCTCACCACCGCGCCCAGCAGCCACCAGAGCGGCTCCGGCACCAGCGCCAGGCCGGTCATGCGCGCGGCGAACCACTCGGGCGCCACCATCGCCGCCACGAAAAGCCCGATGACCCCGAAGGCCATCAGCGGGCGCGGCAGGCGGTTCAGCCCGTCGATCGCCCGGTCGAAGAGCCCCTTGCGCGGCCCCGCGAACTCCGCCCCGAACTGCGCCAGCGCCGCCGCCTGCATCCCCGCGCCCCGCCGCGCCTCGGCCTCCGCATTGGGGCGGAAGGCCTCCGCCGTCTCCCGCAGCACGTTGCGTCCGCCACCGAACAGCGCCTCCACCAGCCCGCCCAGCACCCCGCCGATCATCCCCATGCCGCCACCCTCCGGTCGAACTGCGCCTGCGTCAGGTGATAGCGCGGCGAGATGAAATGCTCCGCCCGCGCGATCCAGCCGCCCTTGCCCCCGTCCCGGCGCCGCACGTATTTGCGCGAGGCCGGGCGGCGGTCGGCGAGGCGGAAGTAATAGTTGCGCCGGGCGATGCCGTAGGCGTCCACCAGGTGCTCCGGCGCCGCCTCCCAGGCGCGCTGCGCGGCGGCCGTGGTGCGCGGGCCGATCGCCCCGTCCACCGCCAGCGCCTCCCCCGTCTCGTTCAGCAGCCGCTGCAGGATTCGCACCGCGTTGCGCCCCGCGTTGACATACATGTCGAAGACGGTGGGCTGCAGCGCCGCCGGCAGGCTCGAGATCCGCGGCGCGACGAAGTAATGGCTGATGAAGATGCTGACCGCCTGAGCGCGGCTGAGCTGCCGGACATCGGCCGCGTCGACCTCTCCGTCGCGGGTCAGATCCAGCCCCAGCCGGCGCATCGTATGCACCGTGACCCCGTGCTTGGTGGCCCCGCCCGGATCGTCCGGGTCATCCACGAAACCGCCCTCGCGGGCGACGATCTCTTCCGCGATCTGCTGCACCGATGGCATGGCATCCTCCCGTTCCGGTCACGGGAAGAGCCTCGCGCGGCAGGGTTAAGGGAGGGCGTGCGCGCCGCGCGGTGGGCCGCCCGCGCCGCGCAACGGGTCAGCTTTCGGGAACGGCGTCGTCGGCGTCCGGGGCCTTGTAGACGCCCTGCTCCTTGAGCGCGTCCACGACCTCCTTGGGCATGTAGCTCTCGTCGTGTTTGGCAAGGATTTCCGTGGCTTCGAAGACACCGTTCACGTAGCGCCCGGTGCCCACCATGCCCTGGTTCTCGTCGAAGAGATCGGGCAGCACGCCGGTGAAATGCACCGGCACCGTGGCGCCGCCATCGGTCACCGCAAAGCGCACCGTCTCGCCCTGACCGCGCAGGAGGGAGCCTTCCTCCACCAGCCCGCCGATGCGAAAGACCTCGGACGCCGCGGGCGGTTCGGCCAGCACCTGGCTGGGGGAGCGGAAGAAGTTGATGCCGTCGCGCATGGCATAGCCGATCAGCGCGGTCGACAGCACCAGCGCCACGGCGGCCAGCGCGACCACCTGGATTCGGCGTTTCTTCTTGAGCGATTTCATCGCCTTGCGCTCCGTTCTTCACCCCGTGGGCAGGCCCGGCACCTCGCCGCGCCCGCCGTGCTCATGCCCTATCCCCCAGAGATAGGCATTGATCCGCATCAAGGGAAGCAGGGGGCGAGCATCAGGCCCGCCGTTTCCTCGAGCCCCAGCATCAGGTTGGCGTTCTGCACCGCCTGCCCCGAGCTGCCCTTGGTCAGGTTGTCCAGCGCCGCCACCACGATGGCCCGCCCCGGGATGCGGTCGCCGGTCACCCCGATATGGCAGAAGTTCGAGCCGCGGACATGGTGGGTGCTGGGCGTCTCGCCCATGGGCAGCACCTCGATGAAGGGCTCTGCGGCATAGGCCTCGGCCAGGGCGGCATGCACCGCCTCCGCCTCGCCCGAGACATAGACGGTGGCGAGGATGCCGCGGTTCACCGGCAGCAGGTGCGGCGTGAACTGCACCTTCACCTCGCGGCCCGCGACCTTGGAGAATTCCTGGTCGAACTCGCCCAGGTGCCGGTGCGTGCCGCCCACCGCATAGGCGTTGTAGCCCTCGGACAGCTCCGCGTGCAGCAGGTTCTCCTTGAGCGACCGGCCCGCGCCCGAGACCGCGCATTTCAAGTCGAGAATGATATCGTCCAGCCCGATCACCCCCGCCGCGATCAGCGGCCGCAGCGCGAATTGCCCCGTGGCCGCGTTGCAGCCCGTGCCTGCCACCAGCCGCGCGCCGCGGATCTCGTCGCGGTAGAACTCGGTCAGGCCATAGACCGCTTCCTCCTGCTGGGCGAGCGCCGCGTGGTCGTTGCCGTACCACTGCTTGTAGGCCTCCGGGTCGCGCAGCCGGAAATCGGCCGAGAGGTCCACGATCTTCAGCTCGGCCGGCAGCTGCGCGATCACCTCCTGCGAGGTCTTGTGCGGCAGGGCGCAGAAGCAGAGGTCGATGCCGGACCAGTCGATCTCTTCCCAGGTCACGAGGTCCGGCAGGTCGAGATGGCGGAGGTGCGGAAAGACCTGCGCCATGGATTGCCCTGCCTTGGAATTGGCGGCCAGCGCGGCAATGCGCATGGAGGGGTGGGTGGCGATCAGCCGGATCAGTTCGGCGCCGGTATAGCCCGAGGCGCCCAGGATGGCGATGTTCTGTGTCATGTCGAAGTCCTTGGCCGTCTGCCCGGCGCGCGGGCCGGTTCTCGCGCCCCTATCGGGCGCAGCAATATCCCCGGATCACGCCGGGTCGAAGGCGATCTGTCGTCGCAGGAACATGGTCGCCCGCTGCGCCACCTTCTTCGGATCGCCGGTGGTCAGGAACTGCGTTCCCGCCCCCTGGCCCAGCTTGTCCGGGTGACGCTCCAGGTAATCGGCGAGGCTGTCGGCCACGAGGTTCGGCTGCGAATAGACCGCCACCCCCTCGCCCAGCGCGTCGCGGAAGACCTCTTCCAGCAGCGGGTAATGGGTGCAGCCGAGGATCGCGGCCTCGGGGTTGGGCATCTTGCGTTTCAGCGCGTCGACGTGCGAGCGCACCAGCGCCTCGGCGAGGATCATGTCGCCCTCCTCGATCGCATCCACGACACCGCCGCAGGCCTGCGCCTCCACATCGACACCGACGGCCCGGAACGCCAGCTCGCGCTGGAAGGCGCGCGAGGACACGGTGGCGGGGGTGGCGAAGAGCGCCACGTGTTTCACGGCGACCTCCCGCGGGGGGGAATTGTCGCCCCATTGCCGTTCGGTCAGCGCCTCGATCAGCGGCACGAAGACGCCCAGCACGCGCTTGCCCTCGGGCATCCCCTCCTCCTGCATCTTGCGCAGGGCGGCGGCCGATGCGGTGTTGCAGGCGAGGATCACCAGATCGCACCCGGCGGCGAAGAGCCGCGCCACCCCGGCTTTCGTCAGTTCGGTGATGTCGGCGGCATCGCGGACGCCATAGGGGGTATGGGCATTGTCGCCCAGGTAGACCAGCGGCAGGTCCGGCAGCCGCTTGGAGACGGCATCGAGCACCGTCAGCCCGCCGAGACCGGAATCGAATATTCCAACTGCCATCGCCACCGCGCCCCGTCACGCCTGTTCCGGGCGCAGCGCCGCCCCGTAAGGCGTTGTCAGGCCCTGTATTTCTCTTCGAACTCGAAGCCCAGCCCGTTCGCGGGCAAGGGGTCCGGTGACAGGTCATACGTCGCTTTGCGCAGGAAATCCATCAGCACGCGCGTATCTTTCGCACGGGCGGCGATCTCCTGCGGGGGGATGGGCCGCCCGATAGCCATGCGCACCGGCGTGTCGATCCTCGACCGGAACTCCTTGATCAGAAGCCCCATGCGCAGCGTGTAATGCAGGTGCGAGGCCAGTTGGAACATCCGGCTGGTATGGCCGTCGAAATAGACCGGCACCACCGTGGCGCCGGACCGCGCGATCAGCCGGGCGGTGAAGCCGCGCCAGCCGGGGTCGAGCGGCCGGGCAAAGGGCGTGGCGGCGGTCGACACCGTGCCGCCGGGAAAGATCCCCACCGCCCCGCCCTGCCCGAGGTAGTCGTGCGCCACCTTCCGCGTCTGCAGGTTCAGCGCGACCGCCTCTTTCGTCTCGTCGAAGGAAATGGGCAGGATGACATCGCGCAGGTCCTCCGCCCGGCGGAAGACCTGGTGTGCGAGGATGCGGAAATCGCCCCGGGTGATCGAGAGGATATGGCCCAGCATCAGCCCGTCGAGGATGCCGTAGGGATGGTTGGCGATGATCACCAGCGGGCCCTCGCGGGGGATGTCGGCCAGCGATCCTGCGAAGATGTCGAGGCTCAGCCCGTAGCGCTCCACCATCACCTGCCAGAAGTCGCGGCCCGCGGCGATGTCGGTCCGGTAGCCCTTGGCCCGCCGGATCAGCCCGATCCGCCCGGTGGCGTTTTCCATCAGCTTGATCATCGCCCGCCCGCCACGTGTCTCGGCGGAATGGGCATAGGAAATGTCGCGCGCGATGCGCCACTCGCCCTGCATGGTCCGTCTCCGGTTCGCCGGGCGGTCACCACGCCGCCCGCGACCACCCTATGACGAAGGCGTAACAGCCCGGTGACATGGGGCGCCGAGCCGCACCATCGACGGGCCGCGGCACGGCGAGCCCTCGGTTGGAGCCTCTTGCTTTATCCCTGCCAAATCCGAGAGACCCCGAAACGAGGCGCTGCCCTCAACAAATCGCCGGGCCCGGGGGCGGCCCGGCGATGGTGCGGCGGCCTGCGGCCTTTGCTCCGCACCGGGGGCTTCGCGATCAAATAGGGGGGAGTGGGGCATATGCTCCAAGCCGCACCGTCGACGGGCCGCGGCGCGGCGAGCCGTCGGTTGGAGCCTCTCGCTTTATCCCCGCCACGCCCGAGAGACCCCGACACTAGGTGCTTCCCTCAACAGATCGCCGGGCCAGGGGGCGGCCCGGCGATGGTGCGGCGGCCTACGGCCTTTGCTCCGCACCCGGGGGCTTCGCGATCAAATAGGGGGAGTGGGGCATGTGCTCCGCACCGGGAGCTTCGCGCTTGCATGGAGAGCAGCGGAACCACCCGGCCCCGCTGCCAACCCATTACTCCGCCGCCTGCGCCCGGGGCGTGCCACCGGCGCGGAAGGCGGTCAGCAGCTCTTCGCGCTTCTTCGCCGCCTTCTGCTCGTTGGCGAACTTCACCGGGCCGAAGCCGCGGATCTCCAGCGGCAGCTCGGCCAGCGCCACGGCCGCGTCCCGCGTGTCGTCATTCACGCCCTTCAGCACCTCGCCCATGTCCCGCTCGTATTGCGAGATCAGCGACCGCTCCATCTTGCGCTCCGCCGAGTAGCCGAAGGGATCGAGCGCCGTACCGCGCAGGAACTTCATCCGCGCCAGCACGCCAAAGCCCGTCTCCATCCACTCGCCGAACTGCCGCTTGCCGGGCCGCCCCTCGGAACCCTTCTTGGCCACGATTGGCGCCGCAAGGTGGAAGTGCATCTTGAAATCCCCGTCGAAGGTCTCGCGCGCCTTCTTCCGGGTCTCGAGATGCAGCCGGGCCACCTCGTATTCGTCCTTGTAGGCCAGCAGCTTGTGGTACCCCTTGGCCACCGCCTCCTTCAGTGCCGGATCCTCGATACCGTCCACCATGGCGCGATAGCGCTTGGCCAGCCGCTTGGACTGGTACTTCACCAGGTGGTCGGCGCGGTAGGCGATGCGCTCCTCGGGCGATTTCGGCATCTGCACGACCGTCGCAGGCTGCAACATCTTTTGCGCCTCTTCCGGGTGCAGCACCGCCCAGCGGCCCACGTCGAAGGCGCGCAGGTTGCCGTCGACCGCGGCCCCGTTCAGGCGGATCGCCTCCTCGATGGCCTCGTGCGAGACGGGGATCAGCCCGCGCTGCCACGCCGCCCCGAAAAGCAGCATGTTGGAGAAGATGGAATCGCCCATCACCGCCCGCGCCAGGTCGGAGGCGTCGAACAGATCCACCCGGTCCTTCAGCCGCGCCTCAAGCGCCAGCTTCAGCCGGTCGGTGGGCAGCTGGAACTCCGTGTCGCGGGTGAAATCGCCGGTGATGATCTCGTGGCTGTTCACCACGCCGCCGGTGCGGCCCGTGGTCATCAGCCCCAGCGTCTTGGACCCGGCCGAGACCACGAGGTCCCCGCCGATCAGCGCGTCGGCCTCGCCGGTGGCGACCCGGATCGCGGTGATGTCCGCGGGCTTCTCGGCGATGCGGCAGTGGATATGCACCGCGCCGCCCTTCTGGGCGAGGCCGGCCATTTCCATCATGCCGGCGCCCTTGCCGTCGATCTGCGCCGCCTGCGCCAGAACCGCGCCCACGGTGACGACCCCGGTGCCGCCGACGCCGGTGATCACCACGTTATGGGTGCCGTTGATCGCGGGCAGCTCGGGCTGCGGCAGATGCGGCAGGTCGAGCTCGGCCGTCTCGTTCTTCTTCACCTTGGCGCCGTCCAGCGTCACGAAGGAGGGGCAGAAGCCCTTGAGACACGAGAAATCCTTGTTGCAGGCCGACTGGTCGATCTCGCGCTTGCGGCCCAGCTCGGTCTCCTTCGGCACGATGGCCACGCAGTTCGACTGCACGCCGCAATCGCCGCAGCCTTCGCAGACATCGGTGTTGATGAAGACGCGGGTGTCGGGATCGGGGAACTTGCCCCGCTTGCGGCGGCGGCGCTTCTCGGCCGCGCAGGTCTGGATGTAGAGGATCGCCGAGACGCCCTCCACCTCGCGCATCTGGCGCTGGACGTCGTCCATCTCGGCCCGCTCGTGCCATTCGACGCCTGCGGGGAAGCCCGCGCGCTCCGGCTCTTCCTTCTCGTCATAGACCACGGCCAGTTTCTGCACCCCCATCGCATGCAGCTCCTGAGCGATGCGGTCGGGGCCCAGATTGCCCTCGTTCTGCTGGCCGCCGGTCATGGCGACGGCGTCGTTGTAGAGGATCTTGTAGGTGATGTTCGTGCCGGCGGCGATGGCCGCGCGGATCGCCTGGATGCCGGAATGGTTATAGGTCCCGTCGCCCAGGTTCTGGAACACATGCGCCCGCTTGGAAAACGGCGCCTCGCCGATCCAGTTGGCACCCTCGCCCCCCATATGGGTAAAGCCCTCGGTGTTGCGGTCCATCCACTGCACCATGTAGTGGCAGCCGATCCCGGCATAGGCGCGCGACCCCTCGGGCACCTTGGTGGAGGTGTTGTGCGGGCAGCCGGCGCAGTAATAGGGCAGCCGCGCCGCGATGTTCTCGGCATTGTCGGCCTTCTTCGCCTGCTCCAGCTTTTCCAGCTCGGCGCGGATGCGGTCGGTGCCGCGGCTCTCCTCGATGAAGATGCCGCCCAGCTTGCGCGCGATCCAGATCGGATCGAGCGCGTCGCGGGTCGGGAACAGCTCCTCGCCGTGCATCGACCCGGCGCCGCCGCCCTTGTGCCAGCCATAGACCCGGCGGCCGCGGCGGTCGTTGAAGATCGCCTCCTTGATCTGCACCTCGATCAGCTTGCGCTTTTCCTCGACCACGACGATCAGCTCCAGCCCCTCGGCCCAGTCGTGGAAGCCCTGCATGTCCAGCGGGAAGGTCTGGCCCACCTTGTAGGTGGTGATGCCCAGCCGCTCGGCCTCGGCGTCGTCGATGCCCAGCAGCGACAGCGCGTGGCTGAGGTCGAGCCAGTTCTTGCCGGCCGAGACCAACCCGATCTTGGCCCCCGGCTTGCCCATCATGCGCTTGTCCATGTTGTTGGCGCGGGAAAACGCCTCCGCGGCAAAGCGCTTGTAGTCGATCATCCGCGCTTCCTGCGCGTGGGGGCTGTCGCCGAGGCGGATGTTCAGCCCGCCCTGCGGCATGTCGAAATCCTGCGGCAGGACAAGGTTCATGCGGTCGGGGCGGCCGTCCACCACGGCGGTGGCCTCGATCGTGTCCTTCATGGTCTTCAGACCGACCCACAGCCCGGCATAGCGCGACAGCGCCCAGCCGTAGATCCCGTAGTCGAGGATCTCCTGCACGCCCGCGGGCGACACGATCGGCATGTAGGCATCGATCAGCGCCCATTCCGACTGGTGCAGCACGGTGGAGCTTTCGCCGGTATGGTCGTCGCCCATGGCCAGCAGCACGCCGCCGTTCTTCGAGGTGCCCGCCATGTTGGCGTGGCGCAGCACGTCGCCCGAGCGGTCCACGCCCGGCCCCTTGCCGTACCAGAGCCCGTAGACCCCGTCATACTTGCCCTCGCCCCGCAGCTCCGCCTGTTGCGCGCCCCAGAGAGCGGTGGCCGCGAGATCCTCGTTCAGCCCCGGCTGGAAGGTGACGTCATGTTCGGTGAGAACCTTCTGGGCCTTCATCATCATCAGATCGACGGCCCCCAGCGGAGAGCCGCGGTAGCCGGTGACGTAACCCGCCGTGTTCAGCCCGGCGGCGCGGTCGCGCTCCTTCTGCATCAGCATCAGGCGGACGAGCGCCTGGGTGCCGTTGAGCAGGACCGGGGATTTCTCGAGATCGTAGCGGTCGGTAAGAGAGACCTTCTGAATCGACATGTGAGCGCCTCCCAACGCTGATGGCAGAGGTAGGTCATATTCTGGTCAATAATAGGTCGTAGATGCTGACCTGTATAGGTCATTTCCCGGAAAAACCGGGTTTTCGGCCCTGTGGGCAATTCACATGTAACCCGTGTCGTATATATGGGCACCGAGAATCGGAAGTTGCGGACATGGATTGGGACAAGCTCAGAATCTTTCACGCGGTCGCTGACGCGGGCAGCCTCACCCATGCGGGGGACGCGCTGCACCTGTCGCAATCGGCGGTCAGCCGGCAAATTCGTGCGCTGGAAGAGATGCTCAACACCACCCTGTTCCACCGTCACGCACGGGGGCTGATTCTCACCGAGCAGGGGGAGCTTCTGTTCGACGCGACCCGCGCCATGACCAAGCGGCTGGATGCCGCCGCCGCCCGCATCCGCGACAGCGAGGAAGAGGTGTTCGGCGAGCTCAAGGTCACGACCACCATCGCCTTCGGCTCGCTCTGGCTGGCGCCCCGCCTGCCCCAGCTCTACGAGAAGTTTCCCGATCTCAAGATCGACCTGATGCTCGAGGAACGCGTGCTCGACCTGCCCATGCGCGAGGCCGACGTCGCCATCCGCATGAAGGAGCCGTCGCAGGCCGACCTGATCCGCAAGCGGCTGATGGGCGTCCGGATGCGGCTTTACGCGTCGCCCACCTACACCGCGCGCAACGGCGTGCCGGAATCGCTCGAGGATCTGTCGCGCTGCCGCCTCATCTGCCAGAGCCCGACCTCCACCCAGGTCAGCGCCGGCAAGAGCCTGGTGCAGGAACTGATGACCTGGGACGTGCAATCCACGCTGACGGTGAACAACTATTTCGGCGTGCTGCAGGGCGTGCTCAACAACCTCGGCATCGGCGTGCTGCCCGATTACCTGGTGGAGGATTTCCCCGAACTCGTCCGCGTGTTGCCCGAGATCGAATCGAACGAGGTGCCGGTCTTCCTCGCCTACCCGGAGGAACTGCGCCACTCCAAGCGCATCGCCGTCTTCCGCGATTTCGTCACCGAGGAAATCGTCGACCACCGCCGCAAGCTGCGCGAGGCCGCCGCGGCGCAATAGGGCCGCCGGCCAAATCCAGCCGATCTCCGCTTGGGAAGGCGCGGGGGACTTACCTCGCGCCGAAGCGCCCCATCCCGCGCTCTGGCCACGCTTGGGAGGGCCTGCGCAGAGCCATGCACGAGACGCATAGCGGGCTTGTGCGAAACGTGGTCCGATCCAACTTGATCGACTCAACTTTGCCCACTATCTGAACTTTCGAAGCTGATGGCCGCCTAGCGGCGCATCAACTTCAACCTCCCTGTTGGACTTCGGCCGAGCTTAGTGCTCGGCCTTTTTTTTGGCCGAACGGGTCTTCGGAGCATCTTTCCTTTCGTATCAGGTGCTTACGAAAATTGTTTCGCTGCGAAACATCCTGTGGTTGCGCAACCATGCCCTGACTCGCGTCAGACCCTCACCGCTCCGGCCCCTCGCTGAGGATCGTCAGCACCCGTGACCGCCCGTCCACGCCGGGCAGGCCGGCCATCAGCGCCGCCAGCCCTGCCCCGCCCGAGGGCGTGGTGCCCAACCCCGCCGCCTGAAGCGGGGAGAGGACCGCGCGGGCCTCGTCCTCGGTGATCAGGGCGAAGCCGTCGGCATCCCGCGCCAGCCCCTTGAGCGCGATCAGCGAGGGCGCCTTGCAATCCAGCCGTCCCATGCAGGAGGCCGGCCCGTCGCTGGTGACCGCGCGCCCCTCGGCGATGCTGTGCGTCAGTGCCGGGGCGGCGGCGGGTTCCACCACCACGATGCGCGGACCCTCGCCCCAGGCGGCGCGGAAATGCGCGGCGCAGGCGGCGGCCAGCCCGCCCACCCCGGCCTGCAGCAGGACGAGGCTCGGCGGCTCGCGCAGATGCGCCGTGCATTCCGCGGCAAGCGCCAGGTAGCCCTCCATAAGCAGGTGCGGCCGGTCGTGGTAGCCGGGCCAGGAGGAATCCGACAGCAGCGTCCAGCCCTCGGCCTCGGCCAGCCGGGCCGCCGCCGCCATGGCCTCCCCGTAATCCGCGCCCTCGCGGTGGACCTCCGCCCCCCTGGCGGCCAGCCGGCGGGCAAAGGCCTCGGGCACCGTCCGGTCCAGCACCACCACCGCCCGCGCGCCGAAGACCCGCGCCCCGGCGGCCACCGACAGGCCGTGATTGCCGGCGCTCGCGGTGACGTAGCAGCGCCCGGCCAGCGCGCCTTCGGGGCGGGCGGGATTGGCGGCCTCGGCCTCGCGCGCGATGACATAGGCGGCGCCCAGCGCCTTGAACGATCCCAGCCCCATGCGCCCACGCTCGTCCTTAACCAGGACGCGGCCGGCGCCGCCGAACCCGTCCAGCCGGGCGATCGGCGTCTCCAGCGCGGCGGGGCAGCGGGACAGCAGGGCGCGGACCGGCCGCGGGTCGTGGGCGGGAAAGGGGATATCGCCGGGCAGCGTATCCAGCCCGTGGCCGCGATAGGGATTGTCGGACAGCTCCATGTCACCTCGCCCCGCCGTTGGCCCCATCAACGCCAGCGCCGCCGCACGGGTCAAGCGCCGGTTGCCGGACCCCCGCCCCGGTGGCAGGCCACCGCCCGTCCGTTGGGCAGGACCCCCGCCGGAGGGGCCTTGCGGCGCGCCCCCTCTTTATCCCGCACGGCGCTTGTTCTAGAGAGCCGGTGAGCTTGCCCAAGGGGAATCCCGCTGCCATGACCGAACCCGCCATCACCGATGATCTGATCGCCGCCCACGGGCTCAAGCCCGAGGAATACGACCGCATCCTCGAGATCATCGGCCGCGCGCCCAGCTTCACCGAGCTCGGCATCTTCTCGGCCATGTGGAACGAGCATTGTTCCTACAAGTCGTCGAAGAAATGGCTGCGCACCCTGCCCGTCTCCGGCCCGCAGGTCATCTGCGGTCCCGGCGAGAATGCGGGCGTGGTGGATATCGGCGACGGCCAGGCGGTGATCTTCAAGATGGAAAGCCACAACCACCCCTCCTATATCGAGCCCTACCAGGGTGCTGCGACCGGCGTGGGCGGCATCCTGCGCGACGTCTTCACCATGGGGGCGCGGCCCATCGCGGCGATGAACTCGCTGAGTTTCGGCAGCCCGGACCACCCCAAGACCCGGCAGCTGGTCCATGGCGTGGTCGAGGGGATCGGCGGCTACGGCAACAGCTTCGGCGTGCCGACCATCGGCGGCGAGGTGCGCTTCGATTCCGCATATGACGGCAATTGCCTCGTGAACGCCTTTGCCGCGGGGCTCGCCGATGCGGACAAGATCTTCTACTCCGCCGCCTCGGGCGTGGGGATGCCGGTGGTCTACCTTGGCGCCAAGACCGGGCGCGACGGTGTGGGCGGGGCCACCATGGCCAGCGCCGAGTTCGACGAGACCATCGAGGAAAAGCGCCCCACCGTGCAGGTCGGCGACCCCTTCACCGAGAAGCGGCTGATGGAGGCCACGCTGGAGCTGATGGCCACCGGCGCCGTGATCTCGATTCAGGACATGGGGGCCGCGGGCCTGACCTGTTCCGCGGTGGAGATGGGCGACAAGGGTGGGCTGGGCGTGCGGCTGGACCTCGAGAAGGTACCACAGCGCGAGGCCGGGATGACCGCCTACGAGATGATGCTGAGCGAAAGCCAGGAGCGGATGCTCATGGTGCTGCGCCCCGAGAAGGAGGCCGAGGCGCGCGCGGTCTTCGAGAAATGGGACCTCGATTTCGCAATCGTGGGCGAGACCATCGCCGAGGACCGCTTTCTCGTCATGCATAACGGCGAGGTGAAGGCCGACCTGCCGCTCGCCACGCTCTCGGGCTCCGCGCCGGAATATGACCGGCCGTGGGAAGAGACGCCGCCGGCGGACGAGCTGGGCGAGATCGCCGCGGTCGATCCCATCGACGGGCTGAAGGCGCTGGTCTCCTCGGTCAACTACTGCTCGCGCGAATGGGTCTTCGAGCAATATGACCACACGGTCATGGCCGACACGCAGGAGCGGCCGGGCCGCGGCGCGGGGATCGTGCGGGTGCATGGCACGGGCAAGAGCCTCGCCTTCACCTCGGACGTGACGCCGCGCTACGTCAAGGCGAACCCGGTCGAGGGCGGCAAGCAGGCGGTGGCCGAAGCCTTCCGCAACCTCTGCGCCGTGGGGGCGAAGCCGCTGGCGACCACCGACAACCTGAATTTCGGCAACCCCGAAAAGCCCGAGATCATGGGCCAGTTCGTGGGCGCGCTGAAGGGGATCGGGGCGGCCTGCGCGGCGCTCGACACGCCGATCGTGTCGGGCAACGTGTCGCTCTACAACGAGACCGATGGCACGGCGATCCTGCCCACCCCCACGATCTGCGCCGTGGGCCTGATCGCGGCGGACGAGGAGCCCATCCTCGGCACCGCGCGCGAGGGTCACGTGGCCCTGCTGGTGGGCGAAACGGCGGGCCACCTCGGCCAGTCGGCGATCCTGGCCGAGGTCTATAACCGGGTGGAGGGCGACGCCCCGCCGGTGGACCTCGAGGCCGAGCGCCGCAACGGCGAGTTCATCCGCGCCAACCGCGAGTTCATCAAGGCCTGTACCGACCTGTCGGATGGCGGGCTGGCGCTCGCCGCCTTCGAGATGGCCGAGGCCGGCGGCGTGGGCGTCACCATCGACGAGACCGACATGGCGCAGCTCTTCGGCGAGGACCAGGCGCGCTATCTCGTGGCCTGCAACTTCGACCAGGCCGAGGCGCTGATGATCGCCGCGGGCCGCGCCGGCGTGCCGCTGAAAAGCGTCGGGCGCTTCACCGGCACGGAGGTGACCCTCGGCGGCGTCTCCGCCCCGCTGGAGGAGCTGGCCACGCTCTACCGCGAAAGCTTCGGCCGGCATTTCGGCTGACCCGGAGGGGGCCGCGCGCCCCGCTCCAGCGCCGATCAACGGACAATTCCGCCCTCCTCGCGGGATTGTTTCTGCCGAGACGGCCCCGAGGACGCAAAACCTCTTAGGCGCGGACCGAATTGAACCTATCCTGACGGAAAGTGGTTTCGGTTGTCAGTGTCCCCGGGGGAGGTTTCATCATGTCCACGTCCTTGCGCAGCGCGCGCAGTTTCGCGCATCTCGTGGCCGAGCGGGTCGCGGTCCTGTCCATCGCTTTGTCCGCCACCGCGCTCGCCGCCTACAGCCTTGCCGCCGCCCTGGGCCACGCGCCCTGGCTGCACCTGCCCCTCACCTTCGGCGACCGGGTCTTTCCGCAGGCCGGCATGGCGGTGCAGCTGGGCCTCACGGCGCTGATGCTGATGCTCTGCCTCTACCTGCCGGGGATCGGCCGGATCATGGCGCTGGAACGCTCGCACCGGTCCTTTCACATCGGCATGCATGACGTGGCGCGGGCCTATCACGCGGCCCATGCCGCCGACCGAGCCGGGGTCTTCACCCTGTCCTCGGAATTCGATTCCGTGCGCGAGCGCATCGCCCATCTCAAGACCCATCCCGACCTGGGCGAGCTGGAGCCCGGCGTGCTGGAAGTGGCCGCGCAGATGAGCCACCTGAGCCGCGACCTGGGCCGCACCTATTCCGACGCCGCCGTGCGCCGGGCGGAGGATTTCCTGCAGCAGCGCCAGCAGGAGATCGAGGAGTTCAACGCCCGGATCGAGGAGGCCAAGCGGGTCGCCACCTCCCTGCGCCGCTGGGCCTCGCGCGTGGCGCTGGAGGAAGACGTGGCGCGCGCGCAGCTCGACCGGCTGCGCGACGACCTGGCCGAGATCCTGCCCGAGGCCTTTGCCGACCCCGCCACCGCCCCGGCTGCGCAGAGTGAAGCGGAGGCGCCCTCCACCCTCACCGACACCGCCGAGGAGATGGCGCGCGAGATCGCCCGCGACATGGCGCAGGACCGCGCCCGCGACCTCGTCTACGGCGCCCGGCAAGCCGCCGGCGCCCCCCTGCCCGCCGATCCCCCTGCCCCCGCCGCGGCGACGGAGGGCGAGATCGGCTGGCCCGAGGACCAGACCGCCTTCATCGAGGCGGAATATGCCGGCGACGACCGGATCGTCGCGCTGCTGTCGAAGCGCGTGCGCTGAGGCGCTTGCGGGCGGGCGCGGACCGGGCCTAGAAGGGGCGCATGGCGAAATCCCCCTCCTATGTCTGCGCGGCCTGCGGCCATGTCACCTCCAAGTGGTCCGGCCGCTGCGAGGCCTGCGGCGAATGGAACACCATCCAGGAGGATGCGGGCCTCGCCGCCTCCGGCCCGGCAAAGAAGACGCTGGGCGCTCAGCGCGGCGCGGCGATGCAGCTGACCGACCTCTCGGCGCAGGAAGTCCCCCCGCCCCGGGCGCAGTCCGGCATTGCGGAACTCGACCGCGTGCTCGGCGGCGGGCTGGTCCCGGCCTCGGCCACGCTGGTGGGCGGCGATCCCGGCATCGGCAAGTCGACGCTTCTGCTGCAGGCCGCGGCCAGCTTCGCCCGCGCGGGGCTCAAGGTGGTCTATGTCTCGGGCGAGGAGGCCAGCGCCCAGGTCCGGATGCGCGCCCAGCGGCTGGGCCTGGCCGATGCCTCCGTCCGGCTCGCGGCGGAGACCAACCTGCGCGACATCCTGACCACGCTGGAGGCCGAGAAGCCCGACCTCGCCATCATCGATTCGGTGCAGACCATGTGGGCCGACAACGTGGACAGCGCGCCCGGCTCCGTCTCCCAGGTGCGGGCGGCGGCGCATGAGCTGACGAATTTCGCCAAGCGGCGCGGCACCTCCGTGATCCTCGTGGGTCATGTCACCAAGGAGGGCCAGATCGCCGGCCCCCGGGTGGTGGAGCACATGGTGGACACGGTGCTCTATTTCGAGGGCGAGCGCGGGCACCAGTTCCGCATCCTGCGCGCGGTCAAGAACCGCTTCGGCCCGGCGGACGAGATCGGCGTCTTCGAGATGACGGGCGGCGGGCTGTCGGAGGTGGGCAACCCCTCGGCGCTGTTCCTGTCGGAACGGGGCGAGCCCGCGCCGGGCTCGGCGGTCTTCGCCGGGATCGAGGGCACGCGGCCGGTGCTGGTGGAATTCCAGGCGCTGGTGGCGCCGACGCCCCATTCCCAGCCGCGCCGCACGGTGGTGGGCTGGGATGGCGGCCGGCTGGCGATGATCCTCGCCGTGCTGGAAGCGCGCTGCGGCATCCCCTTCGCCGGGCTCGACGTCTACCTGAACGTGGCGGGCGGCATGAAGGTCAGCGAACCCGCGGCCGACCTCGCCGTGGCCGCGGCGCTGCTCTCGGCGCGCGAGGACGTGGCGCTCCCCGCCGAGACGGTGGTCTTCGGCGAGATCAGCCTCTCCGGCGCCCTCCGCCCGGTCGCGCAGACCGAGGCGCGGCTGCGCGAGGCGGCCAAGCTGGGCTTCACCGCGGCGATCGCGCCGGCGGGCGGAAAGCCGGCCGATGCGGGCGGCATGAATCTGCGGCTGGTGCCCGACCTGGTGACCGTGGTGGGCGAGCATTTCGGCGCCGGCTGACCGGCGAGGGCAATTCATATTTGCATCGCGGGCGAAAAAATCCGACAAGTCGCTGCGCCATGAAGGTGACGGCGACGCGGGAGGGCAAAACGTTCCCCGCCGGATCGCACCGCGCGGCGCTAACATGAACGGACAAGAGGCATTCGAGGGACATGGAAGGCTTCACCATCATCGACGCCGTCGTGGCGGTGGTCATCGTGCTGTCGGCGCTGCTGGCCTATTCGCGCGGCTTCGTGCGCGAGGCACTGGCCATTGCCGGCTGGGTGGCGGCCGCCATCCTCGCCTTCCTCTTCGCCCCGCAGGTGGAGCCGCTGGTCAAGGAAATCCCGGTGCTCGGCGATTTCATCTCCGATTCCTGCGAGCTGTCGATGATCACCGCCTTCGCCGCGGTGCTGGCCATCGCGCTCATCGTGCTGTCCTTCTTCACCCCGCTCTTCTCCTCGCTGGTCCAGCGCTCGGCGCTCGGCGGGCTGGACCAGGGGCTGGGCTTCCTCTTCGGCGTGGCGCGCGGCATCCTGCTCGTCGGCGTGGCCTTCTTCGTCTACGAGACGATGATCACCTCGCAGAGCTTCGACATGGTGGACCGCTCGCGCTCGGCCCAGGTCTTCGGCCGCATGACCGACGCGATCGAGGAACGCGACCCGGAACAGGCGCTCGGCTGGGTGACCCGGCAATACGAGCAGCTGGTGGGCGCCTGCGAGGTGGCGGAGTAACCCCGCCTCCACCCCCGCCGCCACAGCGCTTCTTCTGACCGGAAATATCCCCGCCGGAGGCCCCCGAGGACGAGGCCGGAGGCCGAGGACGAGAGATCATGCGCGCCGCAGGCGCTCCTTTGTCTCGAAACCTCGCGCCCCCGCTCAGCCGATGAACAGCCGGATGCCGTAGGCCACCAGGCTCACCGCGGCGAGGCCCGCGCACCACAGCAGGACGAACCAGCCCGCGCGACGCCACCACATCAGTGATAGCCCTCGTCGGGGTCGATCTTGCCGCGGAACACCCAGTAGGCATAGGCGGTGTAGCCCAGGATGATCGGCAGCAGGATTCCCGCCCCCACCAGCATGAAGACCTGGCTCTTCTCGGGCGCCGCCGCCTCCCAGATGCTCACGTCCGGCGGGATCACGTTGGGCCAGAGCGAGATGCCGAGCCCCAGGAAGCACAGCAGGAACAGCCCCTGCGCCAGCGCCATCGGCACCCAGTCGCCGCCGAAGCGGCCGCGCAGGGATTGCACCAGCAGCACCGCCAGCACCGCCACCAGGATCGGCACCGGCGCCGACAGTGCCAGCCCCGGCCAGGCGAACCAGCGCATGTAGTAGGTTCCCACCAGGAAGGGCGTGGCGAGGCTGACCAGCACGATGGCGCCGACCAGCACCACTGCCACCCGCAGCCCCCAGCGGCGGATGCGCGCGCGGAAGGCGCCCTGGCTCTTGATCATCAGCCAGCAGATGCCCAGCATCGTGTAGCCCGCCGCCACCGCCAGCCCGCAAAGCAGGGTGAAGGGCGTCAGCCAGTCCCACCAGCCGCCGGCATAGGTCCGGCCCGAAACCTCGATCCCCTGGACCAGCGCGCCCAGCGTCATCCCCTGGGCCAGCGCCGCCACCAGAGAGCCGCCGGCAAAGGCCGCGTCCCAGCCGTGTTTCGCCACCCGGCTCTGCGCCCGCCAGCGGAACTCGAAGGCCACGCCGCGCAGCACCAGCGCCAGCAGCATCAGGATGATCAGCGGGTAGAGCGCCGTCATCAGGATGCCGAAGGCCATGGGAAAGGCCGCCATCAGCCCGCCGCCGCCCAGCACCAGCCAGGTCTCGTTGCCGTCCCAGACCGGCGCCACGGAATTCATCAGCAGGTCGCGGTCGCGCTTTTCCGGAAAGACCGCGTAGAGGATGCCGATGCCCAGGTCGAACCCGTCCAGCGCCACGTAGATGTAGACCGCCGCCACCAGCAGCAGCGCCCAGATCACGGTCAGGTCGAAACTCACGCCGAGGCTCATCTCACTGCCCTCCCTTGCCGTCGTCCTCGCCCGCATCGCCGCCGCGGCCCTGCGTCCTGCCCTCGCCGTTGTCGGTGTCGCTGTTGGTGTCGGGCAGCATCTCGTCCTCGGGCGGCACCGTCGCGGTGCTGAACCCCGGCGAGGCGGTGCGGATCGGTCCCGGCTCGGCGCGCATGCCGCGCTTGGTGGGATCGGGCGGCTCCGACATCAGCTTGAGCAGGTAGAGCACGCCGGCCCCGAAGACCACGAAGTAGATCACCACGAAGGCCATCAGCGAGGCGCTGACCGCCTGCGCCCCCACCGGCGAGACGCCCTCGGCCGTGCGCAGCACGCCATGCACCACCCAGGGCTGGCGGCCGACCTCGGTCGTCACCCAGCCGGCGATCACCGCCACCAGGCCCGACGGCCCCATGACCAGCGCCGCCCGGTGCAGCCAGCGGTCGTCGTAGAGCCGGCCGCGGACCCGCGCCCAGAGCGACCACATCCCCACCCCCAGCATCAGGAAGCCGAGCCCGACCATGATGCGGAAGGACCAGAAGACCACGGCGACCGGCGGCTCCTCGTCATCGGGCACGGTGTCGAGCCCCTCGAGCGGCGCGTCCCAATGGTGCTTGAGGATCAGCGACGACAGCTTGGGGATGCCCAGGGCATAGCGCAGGCGGCCTTCTTCCTGGTCGGGCCAACCGAACAGGTAGAGCGGCGCGCCGTCGGGGTGGCTGTCGAAATGCCCCTCCATCGCCATCACCTTGACCGGCTGGTGTTCCAGCGTGTTCAGCCCGTGCTGGTCGCCGATCAGGATCTGCAGCGGCGCCACCACCGCCGCCATCCACATCGCCATGGAGAACATCACCCGGACCGAGGCGTTCTTCTGCCGCCCCTTCAGCAGGTGCCAGGCCCCCACCCCGCCGACGATGAAGGCGGTGGTGAGATAGGCCGCGGTCAGCGTATGGGCCAGCCGGTAGGGGAAGGACGGGGTGAATATGATCTCCCACCAATCGGCTGGCAGGAACTGCCCGTTCTCGCCGATGATGTAGCCCTGCGGCGTCTGCATCCAGGAATTGACCGAGATGATCCAGGTGGCCGAGATCGCGGTGCCCACCGCCACCATCGCCGTGGCGAACATGTGCAGCCCCGGCCCCACCTTCTGCCGGCCGAAGAGCATGATGCCCAGGAACCCGGCCTCCAGGAAGAAGGCGGTCAGCACCTCGTAGGCCATGAGCGGCCCGACCACCGGCCCCGCCAGGTCCGAGAAGACCGCCCAGTTGGTCCCGAACTGGTAGGACATCACGATGCCCGACACGACGCCCATGGCGAAGGTCACGGCAAAGATCTTCACCCAGAAGCGGAAGAGCTCCAGGTAGATCGGCTTGCCGGTCCAGAGGTAGAAGGCGTTGAGCACCGCCAGGTAGCTCGCCAGCCCGATGGAGAAGGCGGGAAAGATGAAGTGGAAGGAGACGGTGAAGGCGAATTGCAGCCGCGCCAGGAACAGGGCCTCTTGTCCGGTCAACCAATCGAGCATCGGAACCTCCGTGATCTGTCAGGGAGGTAGGCGCGATTCCGCCCGCGCCTACTGCGACACGCAAACGCAGGCCGCCGTTCAGCCCAGGGTTTCGCCGAGAAAGGCATCCACCGCCTCCAGCATCCCCGTCCAGCCCGGTTCCTGCGGCACCATGATGTGATTGCGGCTATCAAAGGCGGCGAAGCGGGCGTCGGGAATGCCCTGCGCCAGCCGCCGCCCCTCTTCGAAGGGCTGCACCGCGTCGCCCCGCGCGTGGCTTACCAGCACCGGGCAGGCCACGCGGTCCAGCAGGTCGCTCACGTCGAAGGCGCCGATCGCGCGGCGCAACTCCACCGCGCGTTCGGGGCTCGCGGATTGCAGCTGCATCTCGATCAGGCTGTCGACCTGCTCGCGCGTGGCCTCGGGCATGAAGAGCGTGGAAAAGGCAGTCATGAAGGCGCTGTCCGGCCGCCCCCAGCCAGAGCGGATGAGGTCGAGGAAGGTTTCGGTCATCCGCTGGCCCTCGTCCCCGTCGCGCAGCAGGCTGCCGCGGACAAAGCCGCCATGCAGCACCAGGGCGCGCACCCGGTCGGGGTGGCGCGCGGCGAAGGCCACCGCGACGGGCACGCTTTGCGAGACGGCGAAGATGGCGAAACGGTCCAGCCCCGCGGCATCCGCCACGGCGCGCATGTCGGCGGCGCAGCTGTCCAGGGTGATCGGCCCGCAGGCGCGATCCGACAGCCCCGTGCCCCGCTGGTCGTAGCGGATCAGCCGGTGCCGCCGGCCCAGCCGTTCCAGCAGCGGCCGCCAGACCGGGCTGTGCCAGTCGAGTTGCAGGTGCGACAGCCAGTGCCCCGCCCGCAGCAGCGACGGCCCCTCGCCCGAGGCCGCCCAGGCGATGCCGGTGCCGTCGGCCGAGGCCGTCATGCGGATCACCTGCCGTGACGTGGCCTGCGACGTGGGCTGGGACGAGTCCCGGGGCCCGACCCCGGACGGGTCACCGGCAAGGGCATCCGTCGACGCGGCGGCCGATGCAGAGGACGGCGCCGAAGGCTCTGCCACCTCCACCGGCGGAACGAGCCGGAGACCGCGGCGCGTGACGGTGCGGATGACCGCCTGCCTTTGCCCGTCGTCGCCCACGGCGTGGCGGGCCGCGCTGATCCGGGCGGCCACCGTCGCCTCGGACACGATGCGCCCGCCCCACACGACCTCCATCATCCGGTCCCGCGTGACCAGATCCCCGCGCGCCTCGGCCAGCAGCACCAGCAGCGCGAAGACCTGCGGTTCGAGATGCACAACCTCGCCGTCGCGGCGGAACTCGTGGCGCGACTGGTCCAGCAGGCAATCCGCGAAACGGTAGATCATGCCCCGAGTAAAGGTCGCGGCCGCCCGCGCGGCAAGGAAAAGCTGCCCTGCTCAAGGGAATGAAGAGGGTTTCTAAAGCCCGCCTTCAAGCGTCCCGCGCCCGGCCGGCGCATAATGGGGCACGTCACGCAGCGCAAGGAGACAGACGATGCCCGAGGCTCCCCACCATCCCCGCCGCCGCCCCGACGGCTCCATCGACACGGCGCATTACATGGCGCGCGGCCGCCGGATGCGCGCCGAGGCCGCCTGCGACATCGCCCGCGCCCTGACGCGCGCCGGCCAACCGGAAAGCCCCCGGCCGCGCCCCTTCCTGCGGTTCCGGCTGTTCGGCGCCCTGCGGCTGTTCGGCGCCCGCTGA
>SRJI02000332.1 GCA_005473895.2 Carideicomes alvinocaridis | reverse complement strand
GGACGGGGTCAGGCGGCGGGGCCGCCCCCCGTCACGGGTAGAGGCCGCGGGTGCGGTGGGCCTCGGCCACGCGCTGGACAGCGGTCAGGGTGGCGGCCTCCCGCAGGCTCACGCGGCGGCTCTCGGAGGTGGCCAGCACGGCCTGCCACGCGGCGACCATGCGCCGCTTCAGGCGCTCGTCCACCTCCTCCCGGCTCCACCAGTAGGCCTGGTTCGCCTGGACCCACTCGAAGTAGGAGACGATCACGCCGCCGGCGTTGGCCAGGATGTCCGGGACGACCAGGACGCCCTTCTCCGCGAGGATGCGGTCGGCCTCGCCCGTGGTGGGGCCGTTGGCGCCCTCCACCACCAGCCGGGCGCGCACGCGCGGGGCGTTCTCCTCGGTCAGCACGGACTGCACGGCGGCCGGGACCACGAGGTCCACGTCCATCTCGAGAAGCTCGTCCGCGTCCATGGGCTCGGTGCCGGGGGTGTCCTTCACGGAGCCGGTGTCCCAGAGCTGCCTCTGCAGGGCGTCGTAGTGCAGGCCCTCGTCGTC
>SRJI02000331.1 GCA_005473895.2 Carideicomes alvinocaridis | reverse complement strand
TCCTGGGCCTGGCCGGCCGCGTCATACGCGGAGGCCCGGGCGTCGTCGACCACCGCGTGGGCGCGATCGCCCAGCGAGGGCTCGTGGCGGTGCTGCTCCGGGGAGCCCATGATGTTCTCCTTCGCGTGGATGAAGCCGTCCTTGATGCGGTTGGTCTGCCGGGACACGGCCTTCGTGGGGCTCACCTTCTCGGCGAGGGCGTCCACGTCCTGGCCGAGCTCGCGGCGCGTGCGCTCGATGTCGGCGCGGATCTCGTCGGGGTTGTTGCTCGTGGTCATCGCGTCTCCTTCGCGGGGTTCAGGGTCTCGGGGATCTCCTGAAGCGTCTCCTGGGTCTGCGGCAGACCCTTGATCTTCTCGATGTCCTTCTTGCCCTGCACGGCCAGCACGGCCGCGACGACGCCCCACAGCACGGCCACGATCAACGCGGCCCAGCCGATCGGCAGGAACACGTCGAGCAGGTGCATCAGGGCCAGGGACAGGAACATCAGCAGGAAGAAGCCGCCGACGGCGGCGCCGGCCAGCAGGCCCGCCCCCTTG
>SRJI02000330.1 GCA_005473895.2 Carideicomes alvinocaridis | reverse complement strand
CTGGCGTACACGCGGTCCCAGTTCACGATCGCGGCGCGGGCCACGGGGCTGCCGGGCGCGATCGACGGGCCGACCGTGGGCTCCACCGGCGTGAAGCTCGCCGAGGCGACGGCGGTGACCGCCGAGTTCGGCATGACCGGCAAGCTGTGCCTCGCGCCGGAGCAGTGCGCGGCCGTGAACGAGGGGCTCAGCCCGTCCCAGGAGGAGCTGGCGTGGGCCCACGAGTTCCTCGCGGACTTCGAGGCCGACGGCGGCGAGATCCGCAACGGCTCCGACCTGCCCCGCAAGGCGCGCGCGGAGAAGATCCTCGGGCTGGCCACCGCGTTCGGGGTGCACTCCACGCGGTACCCGGACCAGGACAACGCGATCACGGCGCCGTCGGACACGTACCACTACTGAGCGGGCCGCCGCCCACCAGAAACGCGGGTTGAGTTGTCACGGGTGCGGAGGCCGCACACCGGTGACAACTCAACCCGCGTTGCCTCGGGGGGCGCAGATCCGGCCTCCGCTCACACGTCCTGGCGCGTCCGGCGCACGAC
>SRJI02000329.1 GCA_005473895.2 Carideicomes alvinocaridis | reverse complement strand
GGCGGGTCGTGGTGGTGGGTCGGCCGCACGGGGCGGGCCGTGGTCGTGTCCGTCATGGTTCCCCCTCGCATCACGTGTGACATGCGTCATCCTGCCATGACGGGTGGACGGGTCAGGCCCCCTGTGGACAGGCCTCGATGATCATCAACGGGTGCTCCGCCGCGTCGAATGGGCGGCCGTGCCAGTCGCTCCAGACGCGGTCCACGCCCTCGTCCGAGTACTCGGTGCGCCATCGGTGCACGACGGCGCCGTCCGCGTCCGGCGTGCTCGTGGCCTCGGACTCGACGAGGCGACCGGCCGCCGTCGTCCGTTCCGTGGGCTCCTGCAGCCAGTCCTGGTCGATCAGGTGCATCGCCACGTTCCCGCTCATGATCACCAGGTCCGCCGACGCCGGCTCGATCAGCTCCGCGGTGCCCCGCCGCCACTCGACGCGGTCCCCGGCCGGGGCGCGCCCGGGCGACGCGCAGCATGGCCTCGGCCGAGTCCGGATGCATGGACGGCACCGTATCTTGGAGATGATCGCATGCACCGCCAGCTGG
>SRJI02000328.1 GCA_005473895.2 Carideicomes alvinocaridis | reverse complement strand
AAGGTGGTGGAGGCACTCATCCGCGGAGTGCCCACGGTGACGACCACCGTGGGAAACGAGGGCATCCACCCCGCCGGTGCCGCGTTCGTGGCCGATGACCCCCGGGCCTTCGCGGCATCCGTCAACCGGGTGCTCCGAGATCCTGACGCCGCCAATGACCATGCTCGCCGGACGGCCCATGCCGTGGCCGAGGAATACGGAGAAGAGCGCTTCCGCGCCCGCCTCCAGGAGGTCTACCGATGAAACCCACCGTCAGCGTCATCATCCCCTGCTACAACGCCGAGGCCTGGATCGGCAGGCAGATCACGGCCGTACTCGCCCAGTTGGGCCCCGAGGACGAGCTGGTGCTGGTGGACAACCTCTCCACGGACGCCACTCCCGCTCTGCTCGCGGAGGCTGCCGCGGCTGATACCCGGGCACGTGTGGTCACTGCCGCCGAGCGCCAGGGCGTCAATCATGCCCGCAACGTGGGTCTCGCCGAGGCTCAAGGCGACATCCTCCTGATCTGCGACGCAGATGACAGGATTCATGCTGGCTGG
>SRJI02000327.1 GCA_005473895.2 Carideicomes alvinocaridis | reverse complement strand
CCACGCGGCCTGGAGGAACTCCTCATTGGTGGCCAGCAGGTCGTCGGCGCGGCCGCGTAGGCGCTCGGGCTCCACGAGGACGGTCAGCGAGCCTGCGGGCAGCATGCGGGGCAGCGACGTCATGGCCTCGGCCAGCAGCGGGGAGAGGGACTCCATGCCCTCCACGGCCACGCCCTCGGCGATCCGGTCCAGCATGTCCGCGGCGGCGGGCATGGCCGGGATCAGCTCCTTCGCGCGCCGGCGCACGTGGTCTGTGATGAGCAGTTCGCGGCACGGGGGCGCGCACAGCTCGGAGGGGTGGCCCGAGCCGTCCTCTGTGGTGTCCTCGAGGGAGCGCTGGTCCGCCACGGAGAACCGGCGCATCTGCTCCACCTCGTCGCCGAAGAACTCGATGCGCACGGGGTAGTCCTCGGTGGGCGGGAACACGTCGATCAGCCCGCCACGCACGGCGAACTCGCCGCGACGGCTGACCATGTCCACGCGCGAGTAGGCGGCGTCCGCGAGCGCGGCCACCACGCCGTTGAAGTCCCGCTCCTCCCC
>SRJI02000325.1 GCA_005473895.2 Carideicomes alvinocaridis | reverse complement strand
GGCCGACGCGGAGCACGGCTTCCTGCTGGACGGCTACCCGCGCACGAAGGGCCAGGTCGAGGCGCTGGACGCCATGCTCGCCGAGGCCGGCCAGTCGCTGTCCGCCGTCGTCGAGCTGGAGGTGCCCGACGAGGAGCTCGTGGAGCGCCTGCTCAAGCGTGCCGAGATCGAGGGCCGCGCGGACGACACCCAGGAGGTCATCGAGCACCGCCTGGACCTGTACCATCGCGAGACCGAGTCCGTCATCCAGGAGTACGTGGAGCGCGGCATCGTCGCCCGCGTGGACGGCACCGGCCAGATCGACGACGTCACCGAGCGCCTGCTGCAGGCCGTGTACTCCGTGCGCTCCGCCACGGGCTCCCTGCCCCTGATCCAGCCGGGTGCGGAGTCCTGACCCCGTGATCGGCCGCCGCTCGCTCGAGCTCAAGACCGTCCCCCAGCTGCTGGCCATGCAGCGCGCGGGGGTGGTCCTGTCCGAGGCACTGGACGCCACGCTGGCCGCGGCCGCGCCGGGCGTCACCACCGCGGAGCTGGACGCCGT
>SRJI02000324.1 GCA_005473895.2 Carideicomes alvinocaridis | reverse complement strand
CGTCCCCGAGTCGAAGTCCGTGGCCACCCTCCTGCAGGAGCTGCAGCGCGAGTCCACCCACGTGGCCGTGGTGGTGGACGAGTACGGCGGCACTGCGGGGCTCGTGACCCTCGAGGACCTCATCGAGGAGATCGTCGGGGAGATCTACGACGAGGACGACCAGCCGGACCGCCCCGAGGTGGAGTTCGTCGCGCCCGGCGTCTACTCCGTCGACGCGCGCATGGGCATCCACGACTTCCGGGAGGAGTTCGAGCTGCCGGAGGAGGACGAGGACGACGACGTCGACACGGTCGGCGGCCTCCTCGCCAAGGAGCTCGGCCGCGTCCCGATCCAGGGCTCGCGCGTCGTGGTCCAGGGGATCGAGCTCGTCGCGGACACCCTCGAGCCCCGCCGCAACCGGGTCGCGCGCCTGCGCGTCTCCGAGACCCCCGACCGCCCGGTGCGGCTGCGCCGGCGCGAGGAGCGGGCCCACGGCGCCGTCTCCGAGACCCCCGACCGCCCGGTGCGGCTGCGCCGGCGCGAGGAGCGGGCCCACGGCGCC
>SRJI02000057.1 GCA_005473895.2 Carideicomes alvinocaridis | reverse complement strand
GCCCGGCCTGCAGCGGGTCCTGCACGGCGCCCTGGGCTCCCTGGTGCGGGCCGGCACGGCGCTCGCCGCCCTGGGCGCGGGGGGCGGAGAACGCCTCAGCGACATGATCCCCGGCGGGCTCGGGCGGATCGCCGGGATGGCCGGCGCCGACCTGCGGCGGTTGCAGACGGGGCTGTCGCATCACTACTACACCCTCCTCATGGCCGGCCTCGCGCTGGTGATGGGGCTGCTGATCCTCGGGGGCTGACCATGCTGACAAGTGCCGTTCTCATACCGCTCGCCGCGGCCCTGCTCCTGGCCCTCGCGCCGCTCGGACGGGAGGCCGCGCGCTGGACGGCGACCGGCGCCGCGCTCCTGTCCCTCCTGGTGCTGGTCGCGGTCTGGGCCGGGGGCGGCGAGGGCTTCCGCGCCGAGGCCGAGATCCCCTGGGTGCCCTCGCTCGGCATCGCCTGGCGGGTCGGCGTGGACGGCATGTCGCTGGCCCTGTCGCTGATGGCCGCGGCGCTCTTCGTGGCGGCCGGGGCCTGGCCCATGAAGCTCGAGTCGCCGCGGGCCTATTACGCCTGGATGGCCTTCCTGGCGGGCGTCTCCATCGGGCTCTTCGTGACGCTGGACCTGATCGTCTTCTACGTCTTCTTCGACCTGAGCCTGGTCGGCATGTATTTCCTGATCGGCCGCTGGGGCCATGGCGAGGCCCAGCACGCGGCGCTGAAATTCTTCGTCTACACCCTGGCCGGGTCGCTGCTGATCCTGATCGGGCTCATCACGCTCGCGCTTCACATGCCCGAGCTCAGCTTCGACATGCGCGCCATGATCGACAGCCCCCCGCTGGCCGCCACCGGCACGCTGCCGGGCCTCGTGCTGCTGGCCTTCGTCATCGGCTTCGGCATCAAGACGCCGCTCTTTCCCTTCCACACCTGGCTGCCGCCCGCCCATGTGGACGCGCCGGGCCCGGCCTCGGCGATCCTGGCCGGCGTCCTGCTGAAGATGGGCACCTACGGGCTGATCCGCATCCCGCTCCAGATGATGCCCGGGACCTTCGCCCGCTGGGCCTTGCCGCTGGCGGTTCTGGCGGTGATCTCGATCCTCTGGGGCAGCATCGTCGCCTTCGCCCAGGAGAACCTGAAACGCCGGATCGCCTATACCTCGGTGAACCACATGGGCTACGCGGTGCTGGGCATCGCCGTGGCGGGCTCGGCGCTCGGGACCGAGACGGCGCGCGACCTGGCGCTGACCGGCGCGATCGTCGAGATGGTGGCCCACGGGCTGATCACCGGGGCGCTGTTCCTGATCGCCGGGGCAATCTGGGAGCGGGCGGGCGATTACCACCTGCCCCGCTTCGGCGGGCTGGCCGGGCCGGCGCCGCGCCTGACCGCGGCGGCCACGCTGGCGGCCTTCGCCTCGCTCGGGCTGCCGGGCCTCGCCGGTTTCGTGGCCGAGCTGCAGATCTTCGTCGGCACCTTCGGCGTCTATCCCTGGCTCGCCGCGATCGGCCTGCTGGGCCTGCTGGTCACCGCCGCGCTGTTCCTGCGGATGCTGCGCCAGGCCTTCTTCGGGGAACTGCCCGAGGCGCGGAAGGGCTTTGCCGATCTCACCCGGGCCGAGACCGCCATCCTCGGCGCCCTGCTGGCGCTCGTGGTGCTGATCGGCATCTGGCCCGCCTGGCTGCTGGCGCTGATCGACGCGGCCTCCCTGCTGCCGGCCGGCGCGGCGGGGGGCTGACATGCCCGTCGGCGACCTCGCCCCGGAACTCGCGGTGCTGCTGACGTCGGTGGCGGTGCTGCTGCTGGCCATGGCGCTGCCGCAGCGCCGCCACGGCTGGTGCGCCGCGCTCGCCGCCGCCGGGCTGGCCGCGGCCATGGTCATCGCCTGGATACAGGCCGGGGCGCTACCGGAGCCGCGACTGACCTTCTCGGGGACCTTCGCGCTCGACGGGGCGACGAGCTGGGCCCGGCTCGCGATCCCGGGGGCGGCGCTTCTCTGCACCGGGCTGGCGCCGCGCTGGTTCGCCACCGACCGGCGGCACGGCGAATTCTACGCGATGCTGCTGTTCTCGACCCTGGGCGCGATGGCGGTCGCCGGGGCGGCCGACCTGATGCAGCTGGTGATGGGGATCCTGCTGTCGTCGGTCACGGGCTACGTGCTGGTCGCCTATCACCGCGACTGGGCGATCTCGCTCGAGGCCGGCATGAAGTACTTCCTGGTCGGGGCCCTGGCCAACGCCCTGCTGGTGATCGGCGTGGTCTTCGTCATGGGGATGGCGGGCAGCACGGATTACGCGGTCCTGGAAGGCGCCCTGCCCGACGCGCCCCTCGCCACGGCGGGGCTGGGGCTGGTCCTGCTCGGCCTCTTCTTCAAGCTGGGCGCGGTGCCGGCCCATAGCTGGGTGCCGGACGTGGCCGAAGGCGCCCCGGTCCCCGCCGCCGCCTTCGTCACCGTGATCCCCAAATTCGCCGGGGCCGTGGCGCTCTACCGGCTGGTGGCGCTGGCCCCCGAGACCCCGGCCCTGCCGATGCTCGTCGCGCTGGTGGCCGCCGCGACCATGACGCTCGGCAACCTCTCGGCGCTGTGGCAGGAGGACCTGCGCCGCCTGATCGGCTGGTCCTCGGTCAGCCAGACGGGCTACGCGCTGATGGCGGTCGCCGTGGCGGGGGCGACACCGACGGCGCTGCCGGCGCTGCTGGCCTTCATGACGGTCTACGGGCTCGCCAACCTGCTGGCCTTCGCCGTGGTGGCGCAATTGCGCGGGCGCACGGAGATCGCCGCCTATCGCGGGATGCTGCGGGCCCGGCCCGGCGCCGTGATCGCGCTGAGCCTGGCCTTCCTCTCGCTGGTGGGCATCCCGCCCCTGGCCGGGTTCCTGGGCAAGTTCGTCCTCTTCTCCGCCGCGCTGGAGGCGGGCTATGGCTGGCTCGTCCTGGTGGCGGTGGCGAACACGGTGCTCTCGCTGGTCTATTACCTGCGCGTCATCGGCCCGGCGGTCTTCGCCCCCGCCCCGGAGGCTGCGGGCACTTTGGGCGGCACGGCGGTCGAAACCCTGGGCGGCACCGCCCGGGCCATGCTGTGGCTCGCCTGCGCCCTGCTGCTGGCCACCACGCTGCTCTGGGCCCCGGCCTGGACCCTGGCCCCGGCCACGCTGCTGCCGTGAGGCGCCCCCGGATCGGCGCGCCTTCCCGCCATTCCCCCGGCCCCGCCGACCATATCCAAATCTTTGACGGATTTGCGAATGGCAATATATTCGGAAAATGGACCTGGGGACATATAGGTCGCTCACAACCGCAATATTCGCGGCAGCCATTGATCCGACACAATGGCCCCTGGCGCTGGCGCGAATTTCCGAACATGTCCCCGGCGCCAATACCCACGTTTTCGGTCATGATTTCCGAAACGGCGTTTCGCCCATTTCATGCGTCCACGGATACGACCCCCATTGGGTGGCCCTTTTCGATCAGCATTACGGCGCGATGAACCCCTGGGGAGAGGGGTTTTTTACTGCGCCGGTCGGATCCGTCCTGTCGGCCGAGGAAATGTGCCCCGAGAGGGAATTGCTGCGCACGGAATTCTATGCCGACTGGGCCAGGCCGCAGGGAGAAATCATCCGCGGCGGCGGCGGGGTCATCGGCCGCTCCGGCAGCACGATCGCGGTGATCGGCGCGAATATCCCGCTGCGGTACGGCGACCGGCTGGAGCCCCGGTGGCTCGAGATGATCGAGCTGCTGATGCCGGCGCTCCGCCAGAGCTGGACCATCGGCCAGGTCTTCGTCGCCGGCGCTCTCGAACGGCTTCTGCTGGAAAGGAGCGACGGGCCGGACCCGGCTCTGTTCCTGCTGTCCGAGGCCGGCACCATCAGCTTCCGCAATGCCCGCGGGGAGGAAAGCCTGCTGTCGCAGGAGATCCTGCGCTGCGATGCGCGCGGCCGGCTCCATTTCGGCGACGGGCGGGCGCAGCAGCTGATGGCGCACATGCTGCGGGACCTGCGGCGCGGCCCGGTCCACGGCTTCCTGCAGCTCGATCATCCCCACCGCAGCTGCCGCGTCCAGATGACCGCCTTCGACCCCGACCAGGTGCCGGAGTGGGAGCTGGGGCTTTTCCTCGGCATTCAACGCCCCTCGCTGCTGGTCTGCCTGGTCGAGGAGGCGGAGGCGCATGATCCGGCCGATGCGCTGATGGCGACCTACGGCCTGTCCACGGCCCAGGCGGAGGTGGCGCTGCTGCTGGCCGAGGGGCTCTCGCTCCGGGAGATCGCCGAGAGACGGGAGACGGCGGTCAACACCACCCGCAACCAGGTCCGCGCGATCGCGGAACGGATGGGGCTCAGCCGGCAGGCGGAAATCGCCCTCGCCGTGGCGCGCCATCGGAGGCCGGGCTGACCCGCGCCCTCCCTGTCACGGCAGGCGGGACAGGTCGCGCTCGGAGACCGGGACATGGGTCGCGAAGGCCAGCCGCACCAGGTCCAGCCGGGTCCGGCAGCCGAGCTTGGCCGCCGCCGATTTCACCTGGTTCCGGGTGGTGGTCGACGAGGTGGCGCGGCGTTCGGAAATCTGCTCCGTCCCGAGCCCGCGGACCAGCAGGTCGCAGACCTCCAACTCGGCCGGCGTCAGCAGCCGCAGCGCCGCCAGCCCGCGGGAGGAGAAGCGCCGATCGTCCTCCGGGTCCAGCACCAGGAGCATGGTCAGCTGCGCCTCCCCATCCCCAGACAGGGGCGCCGTCCTCACCACCAGGGGCTGCCGGCCCGATCCCCGCGGCAGGGTCATGGCGGTCTCCCCGGCCCGGCCGAGCGCCGCGCAGAACCGCTGCTGCGCCTCCAGGGTGCAGGCGCGGGGCCGCTCCCCGTCGAGGACCAGCGCGTCGCCCTCGGCCATCAGCGCCCTGAGACAGGCATTCGACAGGACAAGGCGCATGCCGGCGTCACAGAACCCCACCGCGATGTCGAGCCGGTCGAAGAATTCGAGCAGCACGCCGTAGCGCCGGTTCAGGCTCCGCATCGCCCGGCCGGTCGCCATGGCGGCCCCGATCACCGGCAGGAGGGGCGTGATCTCCGCCCGGCTGCCGCCCGGCAGAGCCCCGCCCGGCCCCGCCGCATGCAGGACCGCGATATCGACCCACATTCCGGCGCCGCCCGGCCCGCGCCCGCCGCGCCCCTGCGAGCCGAGCACCGAGAACAGCGCCTGCCGATAGGGATTCTCCGCCCCCGCCGGACGGGGTCCGGGACCCGGCAGATCCGCCCCCAGGCCGAAGATCCCGGTCTCCGATGTCGCGATGGCGAGGCAGGCCTCCTCGTCGATCCGGCCACCCCCCGCGATGAGCCGGTCGACCAGGTCGTCGTGGTCGAGCGCCCCGCCGGATCCGTGCCGCGCGCCGATCCGCCGCTCCAGAAGCTCGTATTCGAAGACCATGGCCGCCACGCCCGGGATCCGGCCCTCGATCGCCTCGCAGACCCGCGACCAGGTCTTCGGACGGAGCGTGGCCTCGACGATGCCGGACAGGATGTCGCTCAATTCCGGCCGCACGCCTTCTGGTAGATGATTGTTCCTCATGCCGCGCGGTGAAATCACCTCTCCATTCCCACCCGCCAAAACAGGACATCCCGGCGGAGACGCGTTTCTCACGGGCGTCCAATTCCGGGCACTGCGCCTCCCCTGATCGGGAACGCGACAGCGGCCCGCACCCGAAGGCGAGGTCGTAGGTCAATCGGCTGAGCCAGCCCCCGAATTTCATCGTGATGGATTCTTATTCCCGCCGCATGGCCCAAACGAACCATGCGCATCTGATCCCCCTGTCGGAAACTGGAGCGGGGAATCGTGGCGGCCTCGGGCCTGGCGCTTTCCCGGGAAACCAATCCATCTCTGGGGGGATAAAATGAAGCTCTTTGCCAATCTGATACTTGCCGCCGGAGGACTTTCCCTCCTCGGCGCCTGCTCCTCGAGCAACGACAACGGGTCGACGACACGCGTGCTGGCCGAGGATGCGGGAACCGCCATCCAGGCGCTCGACAGCGGCGAGACCCTGACCGCGCAGGAGGGGGCGAACAGTTCGCTTCAGGTCGATTATGCCACGGGAGAGACATCCTTCCGGGACACCGACTTCCAGATCCGGAAGAATGCCGACGGCGAGATGACCTTCCTCGTCGACGGGGTCGAACAGGCCTTCGTGGCGGGAGACAGGTCCGACGACTACACCTACAACGACGGCACGACCTACCTGTGGAGTGCCTCCGGTACGCTGGCCGACGCCATAGACGATCCGGATGCGCCGAACTATTCGCAGGTCTGGGGCTATTACACCCGTGCCCTGACCGAGGACGGCAACGGTGATACCCACGGCTACGCCGTCGTCGGGACCGAAACTTCGAGCGACGCACTCGCGGACATGCCTGCGGCGACCTATTCCGGCCGGGGCCGGATCGACGCGCTTCCCGCCACCGGCTACGTGAACAACGACACCAGCCGCACCCGCATCAACGGCAGCGTCGGGCTGACCGCCGATTTCGGCGCGGCGACCATATCGGGCCTGATCAACGACGTCACCGTCGTGCGGCCGGGGGCCGCGGAAACCGGCGTGGCGGGCACCGCGACGATGATGGAGACCTCGATCGAGGGCAACGGCTTCTCCGGCGCCATCGAGGCCGATTCCACGCTGCAGACCAATCTCGGCCTCGGCGCGTCCGGATCCACGACCTATTCCGGCCGGTTCTACGGCGAGGCGGCCGAAGAGGCCTCGGGCACGATCTCCATGGACGCGACGCTGGACGGCAGCGCCCATAACGGGGCCGGGTTCTTCCGGACGACCAAAGACACGCCGTAACCCGCGCCCAGGCGGGGGCCGGATCCTGTCCGACCTCACCCCGGCTCCCGCCCCTTTTTCACACGATCCGAAGGAACAGAGCATGCGCCCATTCGCGCTGGCCCTCCTGCTGCTGCTCGGCCTCGCCGGCACCGGCCTCGCCCAAGTCTCGCCCGCCCAAGACTCGCCCGCCCAGCCCTCACCCGTGCGCCTGATCGCCGAGGGGCGCTACGACGAGGCGCGCCGGGTCCTCGCGGAGCAGGTGGCCGGCCGCCCCGACGAAGCGCTGCACCTGGCCTTCTTCCAGGCCCTCGTGCTGATCCGCGAAGGCGACACCGCGCGGGCCACCGCCCTGCTGCGGGACATCCTCTCCATGGCGCCGGATTTCGAACCGGCGCGGCGCGAACTGGCGGTGCTGCTGGCCCGGACCGGCCAGACCGGCGGCGCGCTCTACCATGCCGAGACCCTGCTCGCCACGACCCAGGATCCCCGGCTCCGGGCCGAGCTCGAGAGCTACATCGCCACCCGGCGCTCGGGCAGGCCGCGCGGCGTCAGCCTGCGCTTCGCCCTGCGCCCCTCCAGCAACGCCAATAACGGCACCGAGGCCGAGACCGTGATGATCGGCGGCCAGCCCTTCACGCCGGTGCCCGGCGCCCGCGCCGTCTCCGCGCTCGGGGTGAGCCTCGGCGCCACGGCCTGGAACCGGTGGCAGCTGTCGGAAAGCCGGGACCTGACCCTGAGCGCCAGCCTGGACGCCACGCGCTACGACAACGATCTCGTGAACGACGAGACCTTCGCCCGGCTACGCCTCGCCTACGGGATCAGCCGGCCGCGCTATCGCCTGTCGCTGGCCCCGGTGGTGGAGAGGAGCTGGAAGAACGACGCGGGCTACCGCTGGCGCTACGGCCTCTCGGCCTCGGCCCAGTATCGCCTGGCACCGGATCTGCAGGCGGGGCTCGGCGCCAATGTCTACCGCCAGCGCCATGACGACCTCGCCTATCTCGACGGGACGCTGGTGAGCGGCGCGCTGACCGTCAAGAAGATCCAGGCGGCCGATCTCGCCTTCACCCTGGGCGTGCCCTTCGAGATCGAGAGGACCGAGCGCGCCCATCTCGACCACACCCTGCTGGGCCTGCGCCTCGGGGTGGAGAAGAGCTGGCAGAACGGCCTGACCACCGGCCTCGTGCTGGGCTACTCGGTGGACCGCTACAAGGGCGATTACCCGCTTTTCGGAGAGCCCCGCCGCGACCGCATCGCCACGGCGAGCCTCAGCCTGCGGCACCGCGCGCTCCGGATCGGCCCCTTCATCCCGGAACTGACGCTCATCTACACCCGCTCCCGCTCCAACGTGGATTTCTTCGACTACACCCGGCGCGACCTGGGCCTGTCCCTGACCCAGCGGTTCTGACCCTGCCCCCGGTGCAGTCGCCCCCGGTGCCGGCGCCCCTCACGCGCGGCGCGAAATCACCGGCACGGGATCTACATGTTGACACCCCACCATCACGCACCCCAATATGAGGGTGCTTTGGTTTCCGCGGGGCGACTCGCGGACTAAGAGGGAAGCCGGCGCAAATCCGGCACTGCCCCCGCAACTGTAAGCGGCAAGCTCCGGCTCGAGGCCACTGATGCATGCATCGGGAAGGCGATCCGGGAGCGTCCGAGCCGCGAAGTCAGGAGACCTGCCAGGGCGATGAACGACGACCGCGGCGGAGGGCCCGGGCGCGTGGACGGCGTCCCCCATGCGCCCTCTTCGTGTCCCTTCCGCCTGCAGATAACGGACCGGCAAGGGACAACGACCATGAGCATCACCGTCTATTCCAGACCCGCCTGCGTGCAATGCACCGCCACCACCCGTGCGCTCGAGGCCCGGGGGATCGATTTCGACCTCGTCGACCTGACCGAGGATGCGGCCGCGCTGGAGCTGGTGCGCGGGCTGGGCTACCGCCAGGCCCCCGTGGTGATCGCCGGAGAGGCGCACTGGGCCGGGTTCCGCCCCGACATGATCAGCCGCCTGGCCTGAGCCGCCCGGATGGGAGGCCTCGTCTACTTTTCCAGCGGATCGGGCAATACCGCCCGCTTCATCGAGCGCCTGGGCCGGCCCGCCCTGCGGATCCCGGCGCGGGCCGATGCCCCGCCGCCCCTGGCGGAGCGCCCCTACATCCTGGTCTGCCCGACCTATGCCGACGGCGCGGGACGGGGCGCGGTCCCCAGGCCGGTGATCCGCTTTCTCAACCTCGCCGCCAACCGCGCGCGCCTGGCGGGGGTGATCGCCGCCGGCAACCGCAGCTTCGGCGAGACCTTCGCCCTGGCCGGCGACGTGATCGCCGCGAAATGCAACGTGCCCGTCCTCTACCGTTTCGAACTGGCCGGCACCGACACCGACATCGCCCGCATCCGCGACGGGCTGACAACCTTCTGGGACACACGATGCTTGATACCAGCCTGACGACCGGTCTCGACTACCACGCGCTGAACGCGATGCTGAACCTCTACGACGCCGAGGGAAACATCCAGTTCGAGGCCGACCGGATGGCGGCGCGGCAATATTTCCTGCAGCACGTCAACCGGAACACGGTCTTCTTCCACTCGCTGGAGGAAAAGCTGGGCTACCTGGTGGAGGAGGGCTATTACGACGCGAGCGTGCTCGACCAGTATTCCCGCGACTTCCGGCACGCCATCTGGGACGCGGCCTATGCCCGCAAGTTCCGCTTCCCGACCTTCCTCGGCGCCTTCAAGTATTACACCTCCTACACGCTCAGGACCCGCGACGGGAAACGCTACCTCGAGCGCTACGAGGACCGGGTGGTGATGAACGCCCTGACGCTGGCGCGCGGCGACGAGGCGCTGGCGATGCGGCTGATGGACGAGATCCTGTCGGGCCGCTTCCAGCCCGCCACCCCCACCTTCCTCAACGCCGGCAATACCGCGCGGGGCGAGTTCGTGTCGTGTTTCCTGCTGCGGCTGGAGGACAACATGGAATCGATCGGGCGGGGCATCAACTCGGCCCTGCAGCTCAGCAAGCGCGGCGGCGGCGTGGCATTGATGCTGACCAATATCCGCGAGCACGGCGCGCCCATCAAGGGGATCGAGAACCAGTCCTCGGGGGTGATCCCGGTGATGAAGCTGCTGGAGGATTCCTTTTCCTACGCCAACCAGCTGGGCGCGCGGCAGGGGGCGGGGGCGGTCTATCTCAACGCCCATCACCCCGACATCCTGCGCTTCCTCGACACCAAGCGCGAGAACGCGGACGAGAAGGTCCGCATCAAGACGCTGTCCCTGGGCGTGGTGATCCCCGACGTGACCTTCGAGCTCGCGAAGCGGAACGAGGACATGTACCTGTTCTCGCCCCACGACGTGGAGAAGGTCCACGGCTGCGCCTTCTCGGACATCTCGGTCACCGAGAAATATGCCGAGATGGTGGACGACCCGCGCATCCGCAAGACCAAGATCAACGCCCGCGCCTTCTTCCAGACGCTGGCCGAGATCCAGTTCGAGAGCGGCTATCCCTACATCATGTTCGAGGACAGCGTGAACCGCGCCAACCCGATCAAGGGCCGCATCGCCATGTCGAACCTCTGTTCCGAGATCCTGCAGGTCAACGAGGCCTCCGGGTTCAACGCGGATCTCTCCTATGCCACCATCGGCACGGACATCTCCTGCAATCTCGGCTCCATGAACATCGCCCGCGCCATGGATGGCGGCGACCTCGGCGGCTCGGTCGACACCGCGGTCCGGGCGCTCAACGCGGTGAGCGAGATGTCGGCCATCGACTCCGTGCCGTCGATCCGCAAGGGCAACGAGGAAAGCCACGCGATCGGGCTGGGCCAGATGAACCTGCACGGCTTCCTCGCCCGGGAACACGTCCATTACGGCAGCCCCGAGGGGGTGGAATTCACCAGCGTCTATTTCGCCGCGATCCTGTTCCACGCCCTGACCGCCTCCTGCGCGCTGGCCCGGGAGAGGGGGAGGACCTTCAAGGGCTTCGCCGAGTCCGCCTATGCCGACGGCCGCTTCTTCGACCGCTACACCACGCGCAGCTGGCGGCCCGTCCTGCCCGAAGTGGCGACCCTGTTCGAGCGCTTCGGCATCACGCTGCCCGGCCCCGACGACTGGGCCGCGCTGAAGGCGCAGGTGATGGTGCACGGGCTCTACAACCGCAACCTCCAGGCGGTGCCGCCCACCGGGTCGATCAGCTACATCAACTACGCCACCTCCTCGATCCATCCGGTCACCGCCAGGGTCGAGATCCGCAAGGAGGGCAAGATCGGCCGCGTCTACTATCCCGCCCCCTACATGACGAACGACAACCTCGCCTATTACCGCGACGCCTACGAGATCGGGCCGGAGGCCATCATCGACACCTATGCCGCGGCCACGGAACATGTGGACCAGGGCCTGTCCCTGACGCTGTTCTTCCCGGCCGAGGCCTCGACCCGCGACATCAACCGCGCACAGATCCACGCCTGGAAGAAGGGGATCAAGACGATCTACTACATCCGCCTGCGCCAGGCCGCGCTGGAAGGCACCGAGGTGGAGGGCTGCGTGTCCTGCACCCTGTGAGGCGGCCCCGCCCGCCTCCTCTCCTGTCCTCCTCTCTCCCCCTGCCCCACGCCCGAACCCTCCGAGGATCCGCCATGAAAGACCTGCCCGACCCCCGCAAGGACCTGTCCGGCCCCCGCCCCGTCCCGGCCGCCATCAACTGGAACCGCCTGCAGGACGACAAGGATCTCGAGATCTGGAACCGCCTGACCGCCAATTTCTGGCTGCCCGAGAAGGTGCCCCTGTCCAACGACATCCAGAGCTGGTCGCAGCTCTCCGAGGAGGAGCGGACCCTGACCATCCGCGTCTTCACCGGCCTGACCCTGCTGGACACCATCCAGAACAGCGTGGGCGCCCCGGCGCTGATGCCCGACGCGATCACCCCGCATGAAGAGGCGGTGCTGAGCAACATCGCCTTCATGGAGGCGGTGCATGCGCGGTCCTATTCCTCGGTCTTCTCCACCCTCTGCCGCACCGCCGAGGTGGACGAGGCCTTTCGCTGGTCGGCGGAGAACGAGCATCTCCAGGCCAAGTCCCGGCTGATCCTCGACGAATACGACACCGCCGCCTCCCCGCTGCGCCGGAAGATCGCCAGCGTCTTCCTCGAGTCCTTCCTGTTCTATTCCGGCTTCTACCTGCCGATGCACTGGTCGTCGCGCGCGCGGCTGACCAACACCGCCGACCTGATCCGCCTGATCATCCGCGACGAGGCGATCCACGGCTATTACATCGGCTACAAGTTCCAGCGCGGGCTGGAGCGGCTTTCCGGCCCCGAGCGGCAGGAGATGAAGGATTTCGCCTTTTCCCTGGCCTTCGATCTCTACGACATCGAGGCGCGCTATACCGAGCAGCTCTACGACCGGCTGGGGCTGACCGAGGACGTGAAGGCCTTTTTGCATTACAACGCCAACAAGGCGCTGCGGAATCTCGGCTTCGAGGCCCTGTTCCCCGACGAGGCCTGCAAGGTGAACCCGGCGATCATGGCGGCCCTGTCGCCGGGCTCGGACGAGAACCACGACTTCTTCTCCGGCTCCGGCTCCAGCTACGTCATCGGCAGGACCGTGGCGACCGAGGACGACGACTGGGATTTCTGAAGGTCGGGATCGGGGTCCCGTCCTCTCTCCCCGCCCGGGGCGAACGTCCGGGACATAGTTCGGGGGGCAAAGTCGGGGCGAAAGTCCGGGGGCAAAGCCGGGCCCGAAGGCAACGGGGCAAAGGCCTCGGGGCGCCCGGTGCTCCGCGATGCCCCCGGAAGGGCGGGGCCTCGCCTTGCGGGGCAGTGACCCCGCGGCAATGGCGCCGCCCGAAGCCCGCCCGATCCGGGGAAGAGGCAAAGGCGAGGTTTTTCCGGGGGATAGAGCCTCCCGGAGCCTCTGGCCTAAGCCGGAACAAGGGGTTATCGTCGCTCCATTCACGCGCTTCCATGAAGGCGCGCCATCCAAAGACGGGAGGCTCGACAATGCTCAGAGGTATTTTCACGATCGCTGCAACGGTGGGACTGGTTGCAGCCACCAGCGCATCCGCGCAGGACCCCCAGTTCTTCCGCATCGGCACCGGCGGGACCGCCGGCACCTACTACCCGATCGGGGGCCTGATCGCGAACGCCATCTCCAACCCCCCCGGATCGCGCCCCTGCGAAGAGGGCGGCTCCTGCGGCGTGCCCGGCCTGATCGCCACGGCGCTTTCGGCCAACGGCTCGGTCGCCAACGTCAACGCCATCGCGGGCGGCACGCTGGAATCCGGCTTTGCCCAGTCGGATGTCGCCACCTGGGCCCAGACCGGGACCGGCATCTGGGAAGACCGCGAGGCGGTGGACAACCTGCGCGCCATCGCCAGCCTCTACCCCGAGACCATCCACCTCGTCGCCTCCGCCGATAGCGGCATCGACAGCGTGGACGACCTGGCCGGCAAGCGGGTCTCCCTCGACGAGCCGGGCTCCGGCACGCTGGTCGACGCGCGCATCATCCTGGGCGCCTACGGCCTCAGCGAGGACGATGTCGAGGCCGCCTATCTCAAGCCCGACCAGGCCGCCGAGAGGATGCAGGACGGCGCGATGGACGCCTTCTTCTTCGTGGGCGGCTTCCCGGCCGGCGCCATCGCCGAGCTGGCCAGCCAGGAGGACATCACCCTCGTGCCGATCTCCGGCGACGAGGCGAAGGGGATCACCGACGAATACAGCTTCTTCGCCCAGAACGTCGTGCCCGCCGGGACCTATGACGGCGTGGACGCCGAGACCACCACGCTTTCGGTCGGCGCCCAGTGGATCACCTCGGCGGACCAGCCCGAAGAGCTGATCTACGAGATCACCAAGGCGCTGTGGAACGACAACACCCGCAAGCTGCTCGACGCGGGCCACCAGAAGGGCGCGGAGATCACGCTCGAGACCGCGCTGGACGGCGTCGGCATCCCGCTTCACCCGGGTGCGGAGCGCTTCTACCGCGAGCAGGGACTGGTGTCCGAATAACGCAATCCGGCCGGCCCTCACCGGGGGCCGGCCCCCTTTCCGAGGCGGACGGGCATGGCTGAGAACAGAACGCCGAGCGAAGAGGCCGCGCGCGCCGAGGCGCTGACCGAGGCCGAGATGAAGGCGCTCGAGGAGCGCTACGACCCGGAGGTCCGTTTCCGGCCCCTGACGCCCCCGCTGCACTGGCTGGCCGCCAGCGCGCTGTTCGTCCTCTCCTGCTACCATTTCTACACCGCCGGCTACGGCATTCCGCAGGCCACCACCCACCGCGGCACCCACCTGGCCTTCACGCTGGGGCTGATCTTCCTGTCCTTCGTGGCCTTCGGCCGCTCCCCCGAGCCGCGCAGCAGCCTGCTCCGGCCCCTGGGCCTGCCCTGGTACGACTGGGTCCTCGCGATCGGCGGGATCGTCTCGGCGATCTACGTGCCCTGGATCTTCACCGAGCTCGCCTTCCGCGTGGGCGACCCGCTGCCCATCGACGTGGTCATGGGCACGATCCTGATCGTCGTCCTGCTCGAGGCGACGCGGCGCGCCATGGGCTGGCCGCTTCCGGTCATCGCGCTGCTCTTCATGGCCTATGCCTATTTCGGCCGCTCCATGCCCGGGGTGCTCACCCATCCCGGGGCGAGCTGGTCGAACATCGTCAACCACCTCTACCTGACGAGCCAGGGCATCTACGGCACCGCGCTCGGGGTGATCTCCACCTACGTGTTCCACTTCGTGCTGTTCGGGGTCCTCGCGACCCGGATCGGCCTGGGGCAGCTCTTCATCGACCTGGCCTCGGCGGTGGCGGGGCGCTTTGCCGGCGGGCCCGCCAAGGTCTCCGTGCTGTCCTCCGCCATGCTGGGCTCGATCTCGGGCTCCTCGATCGCCAACACGGTCACCACCGGCTCGCTGACGATCCCGGCCATGGTGCGGATCGGCTATCCCCGCCATTTCGCCGCCGCGGTCGAGGCGGCCAGCTCCACCGGCGGCCAGATCACCCCGCCGGTCATGGGCGCGGTCGCCTTCCTGATGATCGAATATCTCGGCGTGCCGCTCACCACGATCCTCACCGCGGCGCTGGTGCCGGCCTTCATGCATTTCTTCGGCGTGCTGGTCCAGGTCCACCTGGAGGCCCGCCGCCGCGGCCTTCGCGGCCTGCGCAAGGAAGAGCTGCCGGTGGCCTGGGCCGTGTTCAAGGCCGGCTGGCTGACGACCCTGCCGCTGGTGGTGCTGGTGGCGATCCTGCTCTCGGGCAAGACGCCCTACCTCGCCGCCTTCTGGGGCATCGCCTCCTGCCTGCTGGTGCTGGTGATCCAGAACCTGCTGCGCCACGACCTGAAGACGGCCGCGCGCGAGACCGTGCGCGAGACCTGGGACGGCTTCGTGGTCGGGGCCAAGTATTCCCTCTCCGTCACCGCCGCGGCCGCCCTGGTCGGCATCGTGATCGGCGTGGTCACCCTGACCGGGGTGGGCTTCAAGATCGCCTACATGGTGACCTCCGTGGCCGCCGGCTGGGCGCAGGACCTGTCCGCCTGGTGGTCCTTCCTGCCCTTCGAGATCATGACGGTCGAGAGCCTGACGCTGCTCTTCACCCTGATCATGACGGCGATCGTCTGCGTGCTCATGGGCTGCGGCATTCCCACCACGGCCAATTACCTGATCATGATCGCCGTCGCCGCGCCGATCCTGGGCCTGCTGGGGGTGCAGCCGCTCGTGGCGCATTTCTTCGTCTTCTATTACGGGGTGCTGGCGGACATCACGCCACCGGTGGCGCTGGCGGCCTATGCCGCGGCGGGGATCGCCGATGCCAATGCCTTCAAGGCCGGCAACACCGCCTTCCGGCTGGGCATGGGCAAGGCGCTGGTGCCCTTCGTCTTCGCCTTCTCGCCCTCGCTGCTGATCGTGGTCGAGGGCTTCTCCTGGTCGGAATTCCTGCTGGCCACCGCGGGGGCGATGCTGGGCATCTGGGCCCTGTCCTCCGCCTTCGCCAACTGGCTGCTCGCGCCGCTCCGGGGCTACGAGCGGGTGCTGCTGGCCCTGGCCGCGATCTTCCTCGTGGCGCCGGACCTCACCGCCACGGTGATCGGCCTGGCGCTCATCGCCCCGCCCCTCCTGCGGCAGCTGCTGACCGGCCGCACCGCGCCGCAAGGCAGCTGAACGGCAGGAGGCCGGCGCCCCCGGGCCCCGGCTCCGCCTACGCCTCCGCGCACGAGGCCCAGGCGGGCCGGCGGGGCCTTTTTCCAGGGCCGACCGCAGGCTTGCCGGCGCGCGGGTGGCGAGCGGGGCAGGGGCGCTGCCCCTCGTCGCTGACGCTCCTCACCCCGGGATATTTATGGTCAGAAGAAGCAGGGGCCGCGCGCCCTTGTCGGGCGGGCGCGCGGGGGTGGGCGGCCGTGCAGGGGGGTCAGGCGCCGGGCTGGAGCGGGGTCTCCTGGTGGGCGATGAGGGCCAGGGCCCATGGCCCTCCCGCGCATGGGTGGAGCAGCAAGGCACGCGGCAGGGCGCTCTCCCTCGCGTCCGGCCAGGGCACGGCAGGCCGGGACCCGGGTCGCGCCGTCGCGGCGCGACACGGGCGGGGCAAACTTCACTTGAGAAGATCTCCGGGGCCGGTTAGTGACCGCAACAGCCCGCGGAAGGGAGAGGCCGCAGGCCGGCGTCCCGGCACCGCAAGCGCGCGAACAGCGTGGACGGCGCCAACAAGGGCAAGCGCGCGGGACGGGACAGGAAGGGAGTTGACTATGCGGGCAGTGGGATGGCTGGCTGGCGTGCTCTGCACCATAAACGCCGTGATCGGCATCATCTTCTCATGGCTGGCGCTCGGGATCGTCCTGGTCTGTTTCACGGTGGTGGTGCAGCGCTACGTCTTCTCCGTCAGCTACCTCTGGATGCAGGATCTCTACATCTGGCTGAACGGGGCCATGTTCACCGCCGTGGCGGGCTTCGCCCTGCTGCGCGACAGCCATGTCCGGGTGGACATCTTCTACCGGCCGGCGAGCCCGCGGCGCAAAGCGCTCGTGGACCTGGTCGGCACCGTGGTCTTCCTGCTGCCCTTCATGTGGGTGGTCTATCTCTATTCCATCCCCTTCGTCTCCCGCTCCTGGCAATACCAGGAAGGCTCGGCCAATGTCGGGGGGATGCCCGGGCTCTTCGTGCTCAAGAGCTTCATCATCGTCTTTGCCGGGCTGGTCGCGCTGCAGGGCCTGGCCTTCATACTCCGGTCGATCCTGGTCCTGGCCGGGCGCGACGAGCTGGTGCCGGGGGCCATGCGCTATTCCCAGGCCGATGACCTGCCGCCGGAGGTAAGTGCCTGATGGATCCCGTCCTGATCGGAGAGCTCCTCTCGGGGCTCATGTTCTTCGGCATCATCGGCTTCCTGCTGATGGGCTTCCCGGTGGCCTTCACCCTGGCGGGGGTCTCGCTGCTTTTCGGGCTGGTCGGCATGGCCTTCGGGGTCTTCGATCCCTCCAATTTCGGATCGCTGCCCAACCGCTATATCGGCTACATGACCAACGAGGTGCTGGTCGCCGTGCCGCTCTTCATCTTCATGGGGGTGATGCTGGAACGGTCCCAGATCGCCGAGCAGCTGCTGCTGACCATGGGCAAGCTCTTCGGCAACCTGCGCGGCGGGCTGGCGATCTCGGTGGTGATCGTGGGCGCGATGCTCGCCGCCTCCACCGGGGTGGTGGGGGCCACGGTGGTCACGATGGGGCTGATCTCGCTCCCGGCGATGCTGCGGGCCGGCTACGACGCGCGGATCGCCACCGGCGTCATCTGCGCCTCGGGCACGCTGGGCCAGATCATCCCGCCCTCCACCGTGCTGATCTTCATGGGCGACATGCTGTCGGGCATCAACAGCCAGGTCCAGATGGCCAAGGGCAATTTCGCCCCCACCCCGGTCTCGGTCGGCGATCTCTTCGCCGGGGCGCTGATCCCGGGGGTCCTGCTGGTCGGGCTCTACGTGCTGTGGATCATCTTCAAGGCGATCTTCGATCCGGAAAGCTGCCCCGCCACCCCGGTCCCCGAAGAGGAAAAGCACCATCTCAAGCGCGAGATCGTGGTCGCCCTGCTGCCGCCGCTCCTGCTGATCCTGGCGGTGCTGGGCTCCATCCTCGGCGGCATCGCCACGCCGACCGAGGCGGCCTCGGTGGGCGCGGTGGGGGCGGCCGTCCTCGCCGCCCTGCGCTGGCGGCTGAGCCCGCGGATCCTGCACGAGACGGTGATCAGCACGGCGACCATCACCTGCATGGTCTTCATCATCCTGTTCGGCGCCTCGGTCTTCTCCATCGTCTTCCGGATGATGGGCGGCGACAACCTGGTGCACGAGTTCCTGACCGGCCTGCCGGGCGGCACGCTCGCCGCGGTGGCGGTGGTGATGTTCATCATGTTCCTGCTGGGCTTCATCCTCGACACGTTCGAGATCATCTTCATCGTGATCCCGATCACCGCGCCGATCCTGCTGGCCATGGATGTGAGCCCGGTCTGGCTGGGGGTGCTGGTGGGGGTGAACCTGCAGACCTCCTTCCTGACGCCGCCCTTCGGCTTCGCGCTGTTCTACCTGCGCGGCGTGGCGCCCGAGGATCTGCCGACCTCGGCGATCTATCGCGGGATCATCCCCTTCGTCTTCCTGCAGGTGGTGGGCATCGCGCTGCTCTTCGCCTTCCCCGAGCTGGTGACCTGGCTGCCCTCGATGCTGGCGAAATAGGCCGCCCGGGGTCTCCGGACACAGCAGACGGACAGGACGCCCGGGCCGCACGGTCCGGGCGTCGTCATTTCGCGGCCGACCTCCCCCTGCGCCCCGTCTCAAGCCCCCGCCCGGACCACACGGCCGGCGGCGCAAACGAAAAGAGCCCGGGCCGCAAGGCCCGGGCTCTTCCCGTCGATCTGCCCGGGGCTCAGAGCTCCAGGAATTCCTTCCGCGCGCGGATGAACTGGCTGTCGTTGCCCTCGACGCGGGTGCGCATGACCTTGAGCGACTCCACGAAGCTTTCCGCGACCCGCTTGGTCATGTCGTCGTCGCTTTCGCGCAGACCCATGATGATCTCCTTCGAGGCATCGGCCCCGGCCTTCAGGATCTCGTCGGGGAACTGGCGGACCTGGACGCCATGCTCTTCGACCAGCGTCTTGAGCGCCCGCGGGTCGTTGGCCGCGAAATCGGCGCCGACCATGTCGTACTCGGCCTGGCTGCAATCGCGGATGATCGCCTGCAGGTCTTCCGGCAGCTCCTGGTACTTGGCCTTGTCGACCACCAGCTCGGTGGCGAGGCCCGGCTCCACGAAGGAGGGGAAGTAGTAGTTCTTCGCCACCTGGTAGAAGCCCAGGGCCAGGTCGTTGTAGGGGCCGACGAATTCGGCGGCGTCCAGCGTGCCCGATTGCAGCGCCTGGAAGATCTCGCCCGCGGCCATGTTGGTGACCGTCGCGCCCAGCTTCTCCCAGACCTGGCCGCCGAGGCCCGGCGTGCGGAAGCGCAGGCCCTGCAGCGAATCGAGGCCCGTCAGCTCGTCGCGGAACCAGCCGCCGGCCTGGGTGCCGGTGTTGCCCGACAGGAAGCCCTTGACGCCGAACTGGTCATAGACCTCGTCCCACAGCTCCTGGCCGCCCATGTGGCGGACCCAGCCGGACAGCTCGCCCGCGGTCATGCCGTAGGGCACGCCGGTGAAGAAGGACAGCGCGGTGGACTTGTTCTGCCAGTAATAGGCCGCGCCATGGCTCATCTCGGCGCTGCCGTCGATCACGGCGTCCAGCGATTGCAGCGGCGGCACCAGCTCGCCCGCGGCATAGACCTGGATCGTCAGCCGGCCGCCGGATGCGGCGGTGATGCGATCGGCCAGGCGCTGCGCCCCGACACCCAGGCCGGGAAAGTTCTTCGGCCAGGTGGTGACCATGCGCCAGGTGGTGTTGCCCTGCGCCACTGCGGGCGCCGCGAGGGTCGTGGCCGCAGCCCCTGCCCCTGCCAGCCCGGCACTTCTGATAAATGAACGACGGTCCATAAGTCCTCCCAAAAACAAGCTTATGCTGTGTGCCCCAAGAGCATTCTCCCGGGAGCCCGTGCCATGAGTACAAGCGGCTCCCCGCTTGTCCATAGCATTGAACCCCCCGGCATCAAATCCCGCGCGCTTTCGCGGCCGCCCGGTCCCCCGGGCGAGGGGGCGGGCGCCGTCCACGGGGCCACGCGGGCGGCCCGTGCAAGGCGCCCGGCCAGGTCGCGGCTCAGATCCCGCCGAACCCCGCGCGCGCCACCCAGTAATCCCAGGCCCGGGTCAGCGGGTTGGGGCCCAGCAGCATCTCTCCGGCCTTCTCGATCTCGCCGTCGGTCAGGTAGGTCACCTCGCCCAGCGGCAGGGTCGACTGGATCAGCTCCGCATTGTCGCGCAGCCCGATGGAGATCATGATCGCCGATTTCAGGCAGGGCCCGGCACAGACCGCGCCATGGCCGCGCAGCAGCGCCGCCCGGCCCTGCCCCAGCACCCGCGACAGCGAATGGCCCATCTCCATGCTGTCGACCAGCATGTTGGTGTCGCCGAACTCGTCCTGGCTGTCCCAGACCGGCACCTCCTTGCCCACCACCGAGGCCATGTGGAAGATCGGCCGCAACGAACGCTCCACCATGGTGAAGGGCAGCACCGAGCGCGCATGGTGATGGGTCACCGCCTGCACGTCCGGGCGGTCGCGGTAGATCGCGCCGTGGATATGCCGCTCCTTGTAGGGGCTGCGGGGATCGTCGCCCAGCTTCTCGCCCTCCAGCGTGAATTCCATGATGTCGTCGCGGCTCACCACTTCGGGACTGCGCGAGCGGGACAGGAAATAGCGCTCCGGATCCAGCGGGTGGCGCACGCTCACATGGCCGAAATCGTCGATGATCTCCTCGCGGGCGAGGATGCGGTTGGCCAGCACCAGCCGCGTCAGCGTCGCCTCGATGATCTCCTGCTCGCTCTCCGGCCTGTCTCGATCGCCCATGCATTCTCCTCCCTGGTTTTGCACGCGCCCACTTATGCGCATGAAAGCGCGGGCGCCAAGGTCTGTCGGCACATTTCGGGAACACAGCGCGCCGGAAGCCGTTCGGTATCCTGATGTGCAGCAGTCACCGGAGCTTGGAGAATGGATCATCCCGGGGGAGTCGACGCGCCCTCCGTCTGCATCGCGATCCCCGCGCGCAACGAGGCCGAGGAGATCATCGGCTGCCTGGAGGCGATCGCGGCCTGCACCGGCGCCGCTCCTCTCGGGCTGGTGGTCTTCGTCAACAACAGCACCGACGCCACCGCCCGGAAGGCCCGGGAGTGGGGCCGGAGCGCGGCGCCCTCCGGCCTGGCCGTCACGGTGTGCGAAGAGGTCCTGCCCGCGCGCGAGGCGAGCGCCGGCCGGGCCCGTGCGCTCGCCATGGCCCGGGCGCGGGCCTGCCTGCCCGAAAGCGGCCTGCTTCTCACCACCGATGCCGACAGCCGCCCGGCGCCCGGCTGGGTGCGCGAGATGGTGGCGGCGCTGGCCACCTGCGACCTGGCCCTCGGCCCCATCGCGCCGCGCCCCGGCGCCAGCCATGCCCGGCTGCGGATCTATGACCGCATCGAGCGGGAGGCGCTGGCGCTGCAGGCGCGCATCCTGCAGCGCGACGGGGCGGAGGCGCACCAGCATGTCTCGGGCGCGAGCCTGGGGCTGCGGGCCAGCGCCTGGGACCGGCTGGGCGGGCTGCCCGACGTGCCCTGCGGCGAGGACCGGGCGCTCG
>SRJI02000323.1 GCA_005473895.2 Carideicomes alvinocaridis | reverse complement strand
ACATGATCGGCGGCAGCTACCTCACCTTCCTGCTCGGTCCCGCCACCGTGGCCCTCGCCGTGCCCCTGTACCGGGCCGGCCCTGACATCCGGAACCTGCTGCTGCCGGTCGCCGTCGGGGTCACCGTCGGCTCGCTGACCGCCATGGTGAGCGCCGTGCTGATCGTGCGGATGATGGGCGGGGACGCCGCGCTGGCCGCCACGTTCGCCCCCAAGTCCGCGACGACGCCGATCGCCATGGCGGTGGCCGATGCCGGTGGCGGGATCGTCTCCCTCGCCGCCGTGCTCCCCGTGCTCACCGGCGTGCTCGGCGCCGTGCTCGCCCCCTGGGTGCTCGACCGGCTGCGCGTGCGCGACCCCCGCGTGCGCGGCCTGGCCATCGGCGTGAGCTCCCACGGCATCGGCACCGCCCGTGCCCTCGCTGAGGGGCCGAAGACCGGTGCGTTCTCCGCCCTCGCCATGGCCTGCTCCGGCGTGCTCACCGCCCTGCTGGCCCCGCTGGTGCTGGCGATGACGGGGTGAGGGGCCGGGCGGCCGCCCCC
>SRJI02000322.1 GCA_005473895.2 Carideicomes alvinocaridis | reverse complement strand
GACCCCGGGCGAGGACTTCACCTACGCCCAGCCGGACACCCGGGTGGGCCCGCGCGACACCCTCATCGTCTCGGGCCACACGGACCTCATCGACCGGTTCGCGGCCCGGCCCTGAGGCACGCCGGGACCGTCAGGCCCCGAACTCCTCGGCCATCTCCTCGTCGCGGCGGGCGGCCGCGTCCATGGCGCGGTTCACGAGGTCGACCATGCCGCCGTCCAGGAACGCCTCCACGGCCTTCTCGGTGGTGCCGTTCGGGCTCATCACGGCCTTGCGCAGAGCCTCGGCCCTGGCCCCCTCCTGCTGGAGCATGATGCCGGCGCCCTTGACGGTGGCCGCGGCCATGGCCTCGGCGGAGGCGGCGTCCAGTCCCATCTCCGCACCGTGGGCGGCGATCAGCTCGGCCAGCAGGAACACGTAGGCCGGGGCGGAGCCGGCGGTGGCCACCACGGCGGAGAGCTGCTCCTCGGCCACCGGCACCACCAGGCCGGAGCCCTCGAAGAGGGCGCGCACGGCGGTGGTCTGCTCCTCGGTGACGCCCGG
>SRJI02000321.1 GCA_005473895.2 Carideicomes alvinocaridis | reverse complement strand
TTCGGCCTCCGCCGAAGACCGCCTGCTCCTGATCGGCCTGCCGCTGCTGGTGGTCGCCCTGCTGATCGGGTGGACCGTCTGGGTGCGCGGAGCCGCCCTCGACGACGTCGAGGCCCGGCTGCTGACCTGGCCCACCGTCCTGCGCCTCACCGCCGAGCACCTGGCCCTCGTCGGCGTGTCCACCGTGCTGGTCGTGGCGACGGCCGTCCCGCTCGGCGTGCTGCTGAGCCGCCCCGCCGCCCGGCGGTTCACCCCCGTCGCCATGGGGCTGGCCAACGCCGGCCAGGCCGCTCCCGTGATCGGTGTGATCGTCCTGCTCGCCATGGCGTGGGGGTTCGGCTTCCGGGTCGCCGTCCTGGCCCTGTCCCTCTACGCGTTCCTGCCCGTGCTGGCCAACACGCTGGCCGGTCTGCGGGGCGTCGACCCCACCGTCGTCGAGGCGGCCCGCGGCATGGGCATGTCGCCGCTGCAGACCCTGCTCCGGGTGGAGCTGCCCTTGGCCCTGCCCATGATCATGGCGGGTCTGCGGACCGCCCTGGTGC
>SRJI02000320.1 GCA_005473895.2 Carideicomes alvinocaridis | reverse complement strand
GGGGCTCTACGTGGCCACCCGCGTGATGGAGAACCGGCGCCGCGCCGCAGACGGCCTGTGCCGCAACCTCGTGTGGCTGGCGTTCCTCGTGGCCCTGGTGCCGCTGGTCTCCGTGCTGTGGTCGGTCCTCTCCGCCGGTCTGCCGACCCTGATCGCCAACCCGCAGATCATGGCGTACGACATGAAGGGCATCACCGGCATCGACGATTCGGCGTGGGTGGAGGACGGCAAGCCCGCCGGCGGGCTCGCGGGCGGTTTCGGCCACGCCCTGATCGGCACCGTCGTGATCACGATCATCGCGACCCTGATCTCCGTGCCGATCGGCATGCTCACCTCCATCTACCTGGTGGAGTACAGCCGCGGCGGCTGGTTCTCCCGCGCCATCGTGTTCTTCGTGGACGTCATGACCGGCATCCCCTCGATCGTGGCCGGCCTCTTCGCCTACGCCGCGATCACGTGGGTCCTGACCCTGGTCACCGGCAGCAAGTCCACCGCACTGCAGTCCGTGCAGATGGGTCTCACGGCCGCGATCGCGCTCTCGG
>SRJI02000319.1 GCA_005473895.2 Carideicomes alvinocaridis | reverse complement strand
CGGACGTGGAGTTCACCATCCAGTCCGCGTCCAAGCCGTTCACGTACGCGGCCGCGCTCGTGGACCGGGGCTTCGCCGCCGTGGACCGGCAGGTGGGGTTGAACCCCTCGGGCGAGGCCTTCAACGAGCTCTCCCTCGAGGCGGAGTCGCACCGCCCGGACAACGCCATGATCAACGCCGGCGCGCTCGCGGTGCACCAGCTGCTCGTGGGACCGGAGGCGAGCCGGGAGGAGCGGCTGGACCGGGCCGTGGATATCATGTCCCTGCTCGCCGGGCGTCGGCTCTCGGTGGACCGGGAGACGTACGAATCCGAGATGGCGGTCTCGGACCGCAACCTCGCCCTGGCGCACATGCTCCGCAGCTACGGGGTGCTGCAGGACTCCGCCGAGGAGATCGTGGCCGGGTATGTGGCGCAGTGCGCCGTGCGCGTCACCGTCAAGGACCTCGCCGTGATGGGCGCGTGTCTGGCGACCGGCGGCATCCACCCGATGACGGGCGAGCGGGTGCTGCCGTCCATCGTGGTGCGGCGCGTGGTGTCCGTGATG
>SRJI02000318.1 GCA_005473895.2 Carideicomes alvinocaridis | reverse complement strand
GGTCAGCGCGTCCGTGCTGACGGCCGCGGCCACCGGTGCGCCGCGCTTGCCGCGGGGCCGACGTCGTCCCGCACCGGCCCGCTGGGCCGCGCCGGAGATCGTGTGCAGTGCCTCGCCCCACGTGGGCAGGGTGACGTCCACGCGCTTGCCGTTGACCTCCACGGTCACGGTGTGGCGCGCCTCGCGGGGGGCCGGCTCCGCCGGGGTGAGGGCGCTCGGCTCGATGCGGTTCGCGAACTCCGTCTCGATCCACCGGGTGTGCACCGAGAACGGCTCCTCCGAGCCGGCGATCTCGGGGGCGAAGGCGGGGTCGCGCACCACGGCGCGGTGGAACGGCAGCACCGAGGGCATGCCGACGATCTCGGCCTCGCGCAGGGCGCGGGCGGCGCGCTGCAGGGCCTGGCAGCGGTCCGCGCCGGTGACGATCAGCTTGGCGACCATGGAGTCGAAGGCCCCGGAGACGGTCTCGCCCTCCACCACGCCGGAGTCCACGCGGACGCCCGGGCCGCTGGGCATGCGGAACGTGGTGAGCCGGCCGGGGGCGGG
>SRJI02000317.1 GCA_005473895.2 Carideicomes alvinocaridis | reverse complement strand
CGACGGCGTCGTCGAGTTCAGCAACTGCTTCGAGACCACCCCGCCCACGGCGCGCTGCTGATCGTCGGAGCACCACCGTGAAGGGCCCCGCCTCCTCAGAGGCGGGGCCCTTCTGCATCCCCGTGCCCGCGTCGTCATTGCGACGACCTGGCCCTGCGGCCGGGCGCGGTCAGCGTCGTGACGTGTCGCCCGCGGTCCCGGCCGCGGCCTCGGCGGCGTCCCGGGGCGCCTGGTAGTAGACGTCATAGCTGCCGCCGTCCGCGCCGTAGCCCCCGCCGTAGTAGTCCGAGCCCACGCCGGAGGCCGGGGTGCCGTTGAGCACGACGCCGAGCACCCGGGCGTTGACGCCCGCGAGCATGTCCCGGGCCACCTCGAGGTGCTCCTTGCGGGTCTTGCCGTGGCGGATCACCAGAACGGTGCCGTCCACCGCCGTGGCGAGCAGGGTGGAGTCCGTGACGGGCAGCACGGGCGGGGCGTCCACGAGCACCATGTGCGTCTCGGCGAGGGCGGTGAGCAGGTCCCTCATCCGCTCGGAGCCGAGCTGTT
>SRJI02000316.1 GCA_005473895.2 Carideicomes alvinocaridis | reverse complement strand
CCCGTTTCTTGAACGAAAGCGCTTCGACACGCCGCCGTTTCATCAACGAAAGCCCTCGACACGCCCCGTCCGGCCCCTCCCGGGCGCCCTGTGACGCGGCCTACACGTGTGGGATACTGACGGCACGCCGCATGCCCCGCGCGGGAGAGCGTCGGCGCGCGTCCTGCCCCGGCCGGCCGCGTGAGCAGGCCGCCGAAGGAGCAAACCCTCCCCGGGAATCTCTCAGGCATCCGCACCGCGTGGGGTCAGGCGCTCTGGAAAGCGTCTCACTCCGCCGCGCCCGCGTCCGGACCGAGACCACCGACGGTGCAAGCCGCCCGCCCGGGCGTCGGAAACTCTCAGGTCCATGACAGAGCGGGGAGGAGCAGACCCACGCCGTGACCACGGCAGGATCCCCCGGAGGTACCCCGTGACCAGCCCCCAGACCACCGAGAGCACGACCGCGCTGCCCCACGAGCGCGTCGAGCCCAAGGACACCGCCTCGGCCCCCTTCGTGGCCCGCCACATCGGCCCGCGCCCCGCAGACGTCGAGCACATGCTGCAGAC
>SRJI02000056.1 GCA_005473895.2 Carideicomes alvinocaridis | reverse complement strand
GGCCAGCGGCTCGGCCGGGCGCGCGGCCTCGGGGAGCGGGGTCGCGGATGGAGCACTCGGCGTGGCGCGGCTGGTGGGGATGGCACCCGTCGCCAGCGCGGCGGGATCGGGGGCATCCTCGCGCGCGGGGGCGGCGTCGGGCTGCGCCTCGGCGGCGGTGCTTTCCCGGATCTCGCGGGTCTCCATGGCGAGCCGGGTCTCGGGCGGGCTTTGTTGTTCGACCGGGTCAGGGCGCAGCGCGAGCCAGAGCGCGCCGCCCGCCGCCAGGTGAAGCGCCAGCGACAGGGCGAGCCCCGCCGTGCCGGAGAGCCAGCGGAGGCTCACTCCGCCTCCGGCGTCACGACGAGGGCCACGTCCTGCGCGCCCATCGCCTCCAGCTGCGCAATCAGTGGCAGCACGCGCCGCAGCTCGGCCGCGCGGTGGGCGTTGACGCGGATGAAGAGCGACGGATCGGCGGCAAGGCGGTCGCGCAGGAGGGCGGCCACCGCCTCGGGCGGCAGGGCGGCGCCGTCGAGGGCGAGCGCGCCGTCCTCGGCCACGGTGAGCGTGGCGCCGCCGCCGGGGAGCGGCGCGCCGGTGGTGGCGATGGGCGGCGCCATCTCGAAGGGCGAGGTGGCGTCCATCCGGCCGACCAGCAGGAAGAAGACCAGCAGGAAGAAGACCACGTCGATCAGCGGCACGATCGGATCCCAGGCGGGGCGCGGGGCGGGGCGCGGGATCCTCATGGCCGGGCCTCCAGCCGGACCACGCGGAGCCGGGTGACGCCGGCCTGTGTCGCCGTCTCCATCACCGTGACGAGGGCCTGCATCGGGGCGGCGCCGGAGGGCAGGATCAGCACCTGCGTGGCGGGGCGTTCGGTGACCGTGTCGCGCAGAAGGGAGGCGAGCTGCGGGGGCGACAGGGGCTGCCCGCGGACGGCGGCGCCGCCGGAGGCGTCGATGCGGACCAGCAGGGTGGGGGCCTGGGCGTCGATCTCTGTCTCGGGGCCGGGGGCGGTGGCCGGCGTCTCCTCGGGAGAGGGGGCCACGGCGCGGATCATGTCGAGGTCGAGATAGGTGGAGGTCACCATGAAGAAGACCAGCATGATCATCAGCACGTCGATCATCGGCGCGAGCGAGATCGCGTTCCGCACGGGGCGGGGACGGCGCAGGCGGATCGGCTCGGTCATCGGGTCATGCTCCGGCCCCTTTCAGGCGGCCTTGCGGGCGTCGTCGATCAGCAACAGCTCGGACACCGATTCCTCGATCATCCGCGCCCCGGCCTCGGCCCGGGCGGCGAGCAGGCTGGCGCCCACGGCGGCGGGGATCGCCACCAGCAGGCCGGCGGCGGTGGTCAGCAGCGCCTGCCAGATGCCGTCGGCGAGGATGGAGGCATTGGCGGAGCCCTCGGCCAGCGACAGCTCCTGGAAGGACTGGATCATCCCCAGCACGGTGCCGAGCAGACCCAGAAGCGGGCCGATCATGGCGATCAGCTCCAGCAAACGGATGAGGCTCATCATCTGCGCCAGCTCGGTGGAGCCGCGATGCACGAGGACGGAGGCGAGCGCGGGGCCGCGATGGCCCTGGTCCAGCCGGTCCATGGCGAAGCCCAGCACGCGGTCGGCGGGGGCGCGGCCCTGGCTGACGCTGCTGCGCGCGCCGTCGCGGCGGCCGGCGGCCCATTCCTCCAGCGCGGCATCGCGGGCGGGCTGGCCGGCGGTGACCCCGCGCAGCTGGATGGCCTTGTGGACGATCACCGCCAGCGACAGGACCGACAGCAGCGCGAGCACGATCAGGATCGGCCCGCCGGCGCCCATGAGGGAAAGCGCGGACATCTATTTCACCAGCCGGGTCTTGGCCTTGCTGTCGAGCGTGAGCAGCGGGAAGCAATCCGTCTCTTCCGCGTTCTGCGGTTTGCAGGAGGTGATGTCGTGCAGCAGGATCTCCGAGATGTCGTCGCAGGCCAGCTCGGGGATCTCGAACAGCTTGAGCGTGGTGCGCTGGACGGGCAGGGGGGCGGCGTCGATGGCCAGCAGCCGGTCGATCACGCCCTGGCCGTCGAGGATGGCGAGCGACATCTCGAAGCCTTCGAAGCTGTTGCCGGTCTCGTTGCGGAACAGGAAGTAGGCGCGGCAGCCGCCGCCCTCCACCGGCTCGGTCTTGTTCAACTCCACGGTGAGTTCGCCCGCGGGCTGGCCGGCGGACATCTCCTGCGCGGCGGCGGGTAGCGGAGCGGCGAGCGCGAGGCTGACGAGAAGGGCGGAAATCGGAACGGGGCGCATGACTGTCCTTTCGGTCTGTTGATGATCCGCCCTCCGGTGGTGCCCGGCAAGCTTGAGGCGAATCGCTTTTTCGGGAAGTGTAAGGGACATGACCGGCGCAGGTCTCGCGCCGATCTTCGGAACTTTTTCGGGTGGGGACCGGCGGGACTGCGCGGTTTCGTCACCGGCGCGCCGAGGCGCGGCCGGGGGACGGGTTGTTGCACCTTTCGCCGGATGACCGGTCGGGCATGCCCGACCAGGCCCTGACCCGGTTTCGGCCCTCGTCCGAGACCGCGGGAAGGCTGTGTCATATCCGGTCGCAAATCTGAAGTTTTGCGAAAGGAAACTTCCGTGAATCTCGGGATACGCGCAATTTAGTGTTTGCGTCGTTACGTCAAAGCATGTTCTTTGACAGTGAATTGAGGGACGCCGGACGCCGGCGGGGACGCGGATATTTTTGCCGCATGCCAGCGCGTCCGGGACAGACTTGGAAAAGATTATGGATTTCGGCGCATTCCAACGGCCGATCGATGACGCGCATCCGAGCGGGGAGAATCTCGAGTACGAGATGATCTTTACGGAGATGGAGCTGGCCTCGCATTACGGCGAGGAACAGCAGATGGGGGACCACGTCCGCGAGGCGGAGCCACCCGATTTCGCCGAGCTCGCCGAGAAGGCGGAGGCGGTGCTGGGCCAGTCGCACGACATCCGCGCCGCGGTCTTCCTGGCCGAGGCGGCGCTCCAGCGCGAGGGGATCACCGGGTTCGCCGGCGCGGTCGGCCTGATCCGGCACTACCTGGAGGAGTATTGGGACAGCTGTCATCCGCAGCTCGACGAGGATGACGGCGACGCCACGATGCGGATCAACGCGGTGCAGGGGCTGGCCGACAAGGAGCGGGTCGTGCGCGCGCTGCGCCGGGCCGGGCTGAGCGACAGCCGCGCCTTCGGCCGGGTCTCGCTGCGCCAGATCGACGTGGCGGAGGGCCGGATCGAACCGCGCGGCGACGAGGAGCCGATGGCGCAGAGCGCCGTCTCGGCCGCCTTCCAGGACAGCGATCCCGAGGCGCTGGCCGCGACGCTCGAGGCACTCAAGGCGGCGCGGGCGGATGCGCAGGCGATCGAGGCCGCGTTTTCGGAACATACGCCGGGCGAGGGCCCGCAGCTCGACGCGCTGACCGACACGCTGCGCGCGATGGAGCAGGCGATGGGCCGCTTCGGCGCGGGCGGCAGCGAGGAGGCGGCCGGCGACGATGGCGAGGCCGCGTCGCCCGACATGCCGGCGGCCAATGGGAGCGACATTGCGGGGCCGGCTGCGGCGGGGCCCGCGGGGGGCGGCGCGATCCGCTCGCCCGAGGACGTGACCGCCGCACTGGACCGGATCATGACCTATTACGCGCGGCAGGAGCCTTCGAGCCCGGTACCGATCCTGCTGGGCCGGGCCAAGCGGCTGGTCGGTGCGGATTTCATGACGATCATGAAGGACATGGCCCACGAGGGCGTCGACGAGGTGCGCAAGATCGGTGGCCTGCCGGACGACGACGACAACGATGACGACGATTACTGAACCAGACGCAGACCGACAGGGACGGATCGCGGGCCAGCCCCGCCCGCCACGAGACAGGAAGGAGCGCTAGATGGCCGACAGTTCGCAGAAATTCATCGCCCGGAACCGGGCCCCACGGGTCCAGATCGAATACGACGTGGAGCTTTACGGCGCCGAGAAGAAGGTGCAGCTGCCCTTCGTCATGGGGGTCATGTCCGACCTCGCCGGCAAGTCCGAGGTGGAGCAGCCGGCGGTGGCCGACCGCAAGTTCCTCGAGATCGACGTGGACAATTTCGACAACCGGATGAAGTCCATGGCGCCGCGCGCCGCCTTCACCGTGCCCAACACGCTGACCGGCGAGGGCAACCTGGCCGTCGACATCACCTTCGAGAGCATGGACGATTTCTCGCCCGCCGCGATCGCCCGCAAGGTGGAGCCGCTGCGCGAGCTGCTGGAGGCCCGCGAACAGCTCGCCAACCTGATGACCTACATGGACGGCAAGACCGGCGCCGAGGACCTGATCTCGCGCATCATGAGCGATCCGTCCCTGCTGAAGACCCTGGCGGCGCAGCCCAAGCCCGGCGCCGAGGCCGAGAGCGCAGAGGAGTAAGACCAGATGGCAGAAGAACAGACCCAGGCGGCCCCGGCGGCGACCGAAGAGGCCTTTGGCTCTTCCGAGTTCGAGGCGCTGCTGAACAAGGAATTCCGCCCCAAGTCCGACCAGGCCAAGACCGCCGTGCAGAGCGCGGTCAAGACGCTGGCGGAACAGGCGCTGGCGAATACGCAGCTCGTCTCCGACGACGCGCTGCGGTCGATCGAGAACATCATCTCGGAGATCGACAAGAAGCTGACCGAGCAGGTCAACCTGATCCTGCACAACGAGGAATTCCAGCAGCTCGAAAGCGCCTGGCGGGGGCTGCATTTCCTGGTGAACAACACCGAAACCGACGAGATGCTCAAGATCCGCGTGATGAACATCTCGAAGAAGGAAGCGCACAAGACGCTGCGCAAGTTCAAGGGCACGGCCTGGGACCAGTCGCCGCTGTTCAAGAAGCTCTACGAGGAGGAGTTCGGCCAGTTCGGGGGCGAACCCTACGGCTCGCTCGTGGCGGATTACCATTTCGACCACTCGCCGCCGGATATCGAGCTGCTGGGCGAGATGTCCAAGATCGCCGCGGCGGCCCATGCGCCGCTGATCACCGGGGCCAAGCCCTCGCTGTTCCAGATGGACAGCTGGTCGGAGCTGGCCAACCCGCGTGACCTGACCAAGATCTTCCAGACCCCGGAATATGCCGCCTGGCGCAGCCTGCGCGAAAGCGAGGATTCCAAGTATGTGGGCCTGGCGATGCCGCGCTTCCTGGGCCGGCTGCCCTATGGCTCCAAGACGGACCCGGTGGAGGCCTTCGCCTTCGAGGAGGATACCGAGGGCGCCGACAGCGAGAAATACGGCTGGGTGAACGCCGCCTACGGGATGGCGGTGAACATCACCAAGTCGTTCAAGGAATACGGCTGGTGCTCGCGCATCCGCGGGGTGGAAAGCGGCGGCCTGCTGGGCAACCTGCCGTCCCATACCTTCCCGACCGACGATGGCGGCGTGGACCAGAAATGCCCGACCGAGATCGCGATCTCGGACCGGCGGGAGGCGGAGCTTGCCAAGAACGGGATGATGCCGCTGATCCACCGGAAGAATTCGGACGAGGCGGTCTTCATCGGGGCGCAGTCGCTCCACAAGCCGGCCGAGTACGACGATCCCGACGCCACGGCCAACGCCAACCTGGCCGCGCGTCTGCCCTATCTTTTCGCGACCTGCCGCTTCGCGCATTACCTGAAGTGCATGGTCCGCGACAAGGTCGGCTCCTTCAAGAGCCGTCAGGACATGGAAAATTGGCTCCAGAACTGGATCAACAACTATGTCGATTTCAACGCCGACATTTCGGCCGAGGTGGAGAAGGCCCGCAAGCCCCTCGCCGCGGCGGAGGTCGTCGTGGAGGATGTCGAGGGCAACCCCGGCTACTACACCTCCAAGTTCTTTCTGAAACCGCATTATCAACTCGAAGGATTGTCAGTCTCGCTGCGGCTCACCTCGACCCTGCCTTCCGAGAAGGGGGGCTGAGGGGCGAGTCCGGCCCGCGTCACCATTAGTGACATGTCAACGCATCCCGGCGGGAAGGGCCGGGACAGAGAGAGGAAAAGACCATGGAAAACACATTCGTTAAGATCAAGGACATCGTCGGCGAGGGCCGTGAGGCCGCGCACAAGGAATGGATCCCGGTGAAAAGCATCGACTGGGGCGTCGAGCGGACGGTCGACATGACCGACCTCGGCACCACCCAGCGGGGCTATGCCAACGCCAACTTCAACAAGGTCGGGCTGACCAGCGACATGAGCAAGGCCTCGGCCAAGATCTGCCAGTACGTCGCCACCGGCAAGATCACCCCCGAGGTGACGATCGAGATGTGCCGGTCCGGCGACGATGCGTCCAAGGGGATGGAGCCCTACCTGATCTTCACCCTCAAGGACTGCATGATCGACAGCTACTCGGTCTCGGGCGGCGAGGATGCCATTCCGAACGAGAACTGGACGCTGGCCTACCGCGCCATCGAATACCAGTACAAGCCGGCGGATTTCAAAACCGGCAAGCTGCAGAAGCCCGAGGTCTTCAAGTACAACCTCGAGACCGGCGACGTCAGCTGAGCCGCGGCTCGCGCATGACATCTCCGCGGGCGGCCATTCTGCCGCCCGCGTGACAAGGCGATTTTCGCATGACGTATTCCTGAAGGTGGCGGATCATGACGCCCGAAGAACATCTCAGGCAGGGAGACCTCGCGGCGACGCTGGAGGCCCTGCAAGCCAAGGTGCGCAACCAGCCGCAGGACGCCAAGCTGCGGATCTTCCTGTTCCAGCTTCTGTGCGTGCTGGGCGACTGGAAACGCGCGATCACGCAGCTCAAGGTCTCGGCCGAGCTGGATGCCGGTGCCACGATGATGGCGCAGACCTACCGCGAGGCGATCATCTGCGAGGTCTACCGCGAAAAGGTCTTTGCCGGGGAGAAGGCGCCGATGATCTTCGGCGAGCCCGAGGAATGGCTGGCCCTGCTGATCGAGGCGCAGAAGATGGAGGGCCAGGGCGAGGGCGGCCATGCCGCCGAGCTGCGCGGCCGTGCCTTCGAGACCGCGCCGGCCGTGGCGGGCAGCCTGAACGGAGAGCCGTTCGAGTGGGTGGCCGATGCCGACATGCGGCTGGGCCCGGTGCTGGAGATCATCGTCAACGGGCGCTATTTCTGGCTGCCCTTCAGCCATGTCCACCGGATCGCGGCCGAGGCGCCGTCGGATCTGCGCGACGTGGTCTGGACCGCGGCGACGGTGACGCTGGGCAATGGCGGCGAGCTGGCCGCGCTGATCCCCACCCGTTACGTGGCCACGGTGGCGCAGGGCGGCGATGCGGAAAAGCTGGCCCGCGCGACCACCTGGGCGGATCTGGGCCACGACACCTTTGCCGGGATCGGGCAGCGCCTGCTGGCCACCGACCGCGCCGAGACCTCGATCATGGATCTGCGCGAGCTGGTGCTGGGCGACCCGCCCGCGACGGCGGAGTCGACGGAGGGCGCGCCGGCCGGCGCGGAACAGGCGGGTCATGGCGGATAAGACGGTCAGCGAACGCCTGCAGCCCTCGCTGCTGGACCGGCTCACCGACGATGCGCCCGGCGAGCTGAAGGAGACGCGGACCAGCCGGGTGATCGACATCAACCGCCTGCGCGAGATCGTGCAGCGCGACCTGGCCTGGCTGCTGAACACCCACAGCGCCGACGACCTGTTCGATGCGGAGAGGCTTCCCAACGTGGCGCGTTCGGTGGTGAATTACGGGGTGCCGGCGACCTCGGGCGATTTCTCCACGCTGGAAAAGGCGCAGACCATCCGCCGCGCCATCAAGCGCGCGATCGAGACCTTCGAGCCGCGGCTGGTCAAGGGCTCCACCCATGTGGAGCTGCGCGAGGACGTGGCGCCCGGCGGCATGCAGGTGGCCTTCGACATCCGCGCCGATCTCTGGGCGCATCCGATGCCGCTGGAGCTGTACCTGCGCAGCCGGGTGGATCTGACCACCGGCGAGATCGAGATGGAGCGGTCGGGCTGATGGATACGCGGCTGCTCAGGCATTACGAATCCGAACTCGCCTACCTGCGGGACATGGGTGGGGAATTCGCGCGCGAATATCCCAAGATCGCCTCGCGCCTCGGCATGGAGGGGATCGAGGTGCTCGATCCTTATGTCGAGCGGCTGCTGGAGGGCGCGGCCTTCCTGTCGGCGCGGGTGCAGCTGGAGCTCGAGCTGCAGGTGCCCGAAATCACAAGCCACCTGCTGGAGATCGTCTATCCGCATTATCTGGCGCCGGTGCCCTCGATGATGATCGCGGCGCTCGACCCCGACCCCAAGGGCGCGGGCATGAAGGACGGCTACACCCTGCCGCGCGACACGGTGATCCGCTCGCGGCTGACCGAGGATGCGCAGACGCCGTGCGAGTTTCGCACCGCCACCGACCTCACGCTCTGGCCGCTTGAGATCGCGGAGGCAGAATATATCGACGGCCGCGGCGCGCTGGTGGCGGCGGGGCTGGCCAAGGACGTGGAGGCCCGGGCCGGCATCCGCCTGCGCCTGCGCCGCACGGATGGCGAGCCGATCCGCGACCTCGGCCTCGACCGGCTGACGCTGTTCCTCGACCCGCAGGCGGGCAATGCCTGGGGGCTGCACGAATTGCTGTCGACCCAGACGCAGGGCCTGACCGCGCGGTCCACCGATCCGCGCGACGACTGGACGCTGATGCTTCCCGAGGGCGCCGCCGTGCCCCGCGGCTTCGAGCCGGACGAGGCGCTGCTGCCGACGCCTCGCCGGACCTTCGACGGCTACCGGCTGCTGCAGGAATATTTCGCCATGCCCGAACGCTTCCTCTTCGTGGAGCTTCGGGGGCTGGCGCCGGGGCTGCAGAAGGCCAAGGACGACGCGCTCGACATCTACGTGCTGCTGCGCGAGGGCATGCGCGAGGTGGAGGCGGGGGTGAAACCCGACGCCTTCGGGCTGAACGCCGTGCCGGCGGTGAACCTTTTCCCCAAGCGGCTGGACCGGGTGCAGGTGCGCGGCATGGAGGCAGAGCTGCACGTGGTGGCCGACCGCACCGCGGGGCTGGATTTCGAGGTGCATTCGCTGACATCCGTGCGCGGCATCCGCGATGACGGCGGCGACGACGTGACCTTCATGCCGTTCTATTCCGATACCGACATGACCGTCGCCGGGGATAGCTGGACCGCCTATTACACCGTCAAGCGACGGATGCGGCAGCGCAACGAGAAGGAGCAGCTGCGCGGCGTGCGCACCTCCTACCTGGGATCCGAGATCTACCTGGGCCTCGTGGACCGCAACCAGGCGCCCTATCCCTCGGCGATCGATCAGCTGGCGATCCAGGCGGTGTGTTCCAACCGCGACCTGCCGCTTTTGCTGGCCACCGGCGAGGCGGGGGCGTTCCAGCTGCCGCAGGGCGGGCCGGTCAAGACCGTGCGCACGCCGGTCTCGCCCACGCGGCCGCGCCCGCCGCTGGCGCAGGGGGACCGGGCCTGGCGGCTGATCAGCCACCTGAGCCTCAACTACCTGTCCATCGCGGACACCGAAAAGGGCGAGGCGGCGCAGGCGCTGCGGGAACTGGTGGGGCTTTACGCGCCGCTGGGCAACCGGGTGACGGAGCGCCAGCTCGAGGGCATCGTGTCCGTCAAGAGCCGGCCCATCGTGCGGCGCATGTCCGACGAGGTGCTGTCGACGGCCGTGCGCGGGCTCGAGATCCGGCTGGAGCTGGACGAAAGCTCCTTCGAGGGGTCGAGCGTCTACGTGCTGGGATCGGTGCTGGAGCGGTTCTTCCGCAAATATGCCTCGATCAACTCGTTTACCGAAACCGTTCTGGCGACAGACAGGAGAGGGGAGATCGCGCGATGGCGACCGGCGACCGGCACCGGCCGAGTGATCTGAGCCTCCACGACAGGCTCGCCGAGCGGCCGGAAGGGCACCACATCTTCCAGGCCCTGCGGATCATCGAGGCGCATCATGCCGAGGCCCCGCGGCTGGGGGATTCCCGCCGTCCGCGCGAGGATGCCGTGCGCCTGGGGCAGGAGGCCGAGCTGGCCTTTCCGACCTCGGCCATCGCCTCCTACAAGCCGGGCAGGGTCGGGGCGCCGGGCAAGCTGGTCAACCGCTTCTTCGGCTTCTTCGGGCCGCAGGGGCCGCTGCCGCTGCACCTGACGGAATATGCCCGCGACCGGAAGCGGAACCACCGCGACGGCACGCTGGTGGCCTTTGCCGACATGCTGACCCACCGGCTGCTGTCGCTGCTCTACCGTGCCTGGCGCAACGGCCAGCCCGCGGCAAGCTACGACCGGGCCGAGGATCCGCTGTCGGACAAGGTGGGGGCGCTGGCGGGGATCCACGGCAAGGGGCTGTCTGACCGCGACGACATGCCCGACAACGCCCGGCGGCATTTCGCGGCGCACCTGGCGCTTGGCCAGCGCACGCCGGAGGGGCTGGTGGCGATCCTGTCGCGGTTCTTCGACGCGCCGATCCGGCTGGAGGAATTCGTCGGCGACTGGCTGGAGCTGGAGCCCGACGACCGCTGGCAGCTTGGCCGTCCGGCGGGGCTGGGGCAGGGGACCAGCATCGGCAGCCGCGTCTGGTCGCGCAGTGCCAAGTTCCGCCTGTGCATCGGCCCGGTGCGGCGCGAGCAATACGAGCGGATGCTGCCCGGGGGCGCGTCATTGAAACGGCTGCAATCCATCCTGCGCGCCTATGTGGGCGACACGCTGGATTACGAGGTGCGGCTGATCCTGGCCGGTGAGGACGTGCCGCGCGCCGCGCTCGATGGGGCGGCGCGGCTTGGCCAGACGAGCTGGATGATGGGGCGCGAAGACCTCGACGGGCCGTCGCGGCCGGATGCGGAGGACCTGGTCCTTCATCCGGCGAGGGCGGCCTGAAGTGAACGGGACGAGTGAACATGAAGGCGAGGACGTGAACAGATGACCGAGATCAGCCGCGTTGCCCTTTTCGGCAAGCTGAATACCCTGGGCTACAAGGCGGTCGAAGGGGCGACCGTCTTTTGCAAGATGCGGGGCAACCCCTATGTCGAGCTGCCGCACTGGATGCACCAGATCCTGAACGGCAATGACAGCGACCTGCACCGCATCATCCGGCATTACGACCTCGATTCCGGGCGCATCGCGACCGAGCTGACCCGCGCGCTGGATGCGCTGCCGCGGGGGGCGAGCTCGATTTCCGACCTGTCGGACCACCTGCTGGACGCGATGGAACGCGGCTGGGTCTGGGGCTCGCTGCTCTACTCCTCAAGCCAGGTGCGGACCGGGCACCTGCTGCTGGGGATGCTCAAGACGCCCGCGCTGCGCAACATCCTGACGTCGCTGTCGCCGGAGCTGTCCAAGATCAAGCCCGACGACCTGGCGGAGAATTTCGCTGCCGCCACCGACGGCTCGCCCGAAGGCGGGATGGTACCGCAGGACGGCTCGCATACCGGCGGCGGGGCGGAGCCGGGCGAGGCCTCTGGCGCCATGCATCCGGGCGCGATGGGCCACGGCGAGGCGTTGCAGCAATTCTGCACCGATCTGACCGAACAGGCGCGCAAGGGAGAGATCGACCCGATCGTCGGCCGCGACGAGGAGATCCGCCAGATCGTCGACGTGCTGATGCGGCGGCGGCAGAACAACCCGATCCTCACCGGCGAGGCGGGGGTTGGCAAGACCGCCGTGGTCGAGGGCTTTGCCCTGCGCATCGCCCGCGGCGACGTGCCCCCGGCGCTCAAGGACGTGCGGCTGCTGGTGCTCGACGTGGGCCTGCTGCAGGCGGGTGCGTCGATGAAGGGCGAGTTCGAGAACCGGCTGCGGCAGGTCATCGACGAGGTGCAGGCCAGCCCCGAGCCCATCGTGATGTTCGTGGACGAGACCCACACGCTGGTGGGGGCGGGCGGCGCGGCGGGGACCGGCGACGCCGCCAACCTGCTGAAACCGGCACTGGCGCGAGGCACCCTGCGCACCATCGGCGCCACCACCTGGGCCGAGTACAAGAAGTACATCGAGAAGGACCCCGCGCTGACCCGCCGCTTCCAGGTGGTCCACGTGGAGGAGCCCTCGATCCCCAAGGCCGTGCTGATGATGCGCGGCATCGCCTCGATGCTGGAGAAACACCACCGCGTGCAGATCCTCGACGAGGGGATCGAGGCGGCGGTCTCCCTCTCGGCCCGCTACATCCCGGCGCGGCAATTGCCCGACAAGTCGGTGAGCCTGCTGGACACCGCCTGCGCCCGCGTCGCGGTCAGCCAGCACGCGGTGCCCGCCGAGGTCGACGACAGCCAGCGCCGGATCGAGGCGCTGGACACCGAGCTGGAGATCATCGGCCGGGACGAGACGGCGGGCTACGACGTCACCGACCGGCGCGAGGCCGTGGGCACCGCGCGCGAGGCCGAGGCGGAGCGGCTGGCGGACCTGACCGCCCGGTGGGAGCGCGAGAAGGGCGTGGTGGAGGAAATCCTCGCCCTGCGCGCCCGGCTGCGCGAGGGCAACGCGCCGGTGGAGGGCGACAGTGCCCATGGCGCGCCCGAGGGCGACAGCCCGCTGTCGGAGGCCGACCGCGAGGGCCTGCTGGCCGAGCTCAAGGCGAAGAATGCCGAGCTGGTGGAGGTGCAGGGCGACCGGCCGCTGATCCTTCCCATCGTGGACCAGCAGGCGGTGGCCTCGGTCGTGGGCGACTGGACCGGCATCCCCGTCGGCCGCATGGTCCGCGACGAGCTGCAGACCGTGCTGGAGCTCGAGGAGCGGATGGCCCGCCGCGTCATCGGCCAGGACCACGCGATGAAGATGATCGCCAAGCGCATCCAGACCAGCCGCGCCGGGCTCGACAACCCCAACAAGCCGATCGGTGTCTTCCTGCTGGCCGGCACCTCGGGCGTCGGCAAGACCGAGACGGCTCTGGCGCTGGCCGAGGTGCTCTACGGTGGGGAACAGAACGTCATCACCATCAACATGAGCGAGTACCAGGAGGCGCATACCGTGTCTTCGCTCAAGGGCGCGCCCCCGGGCTACGTGGGCTACGGCGAGGGCGGCGTGCTGACCGAGGCGGTGCGGCGCAAACCCTATTCCGTGGTGCTGCTGGACGAGGTGGAAAAGGCCCACCCGGACGTGCACGAGATCTTCTTCCAGGTCTTCGACAAGGGCGTGATGGAGGACGGCGAGGGCCGCGTGATCGACTTCAAGAACACGCTGATCCTGCTGACCTCCAACGCGGGCACCGACCTGATCATGGATCTCTGCGCCGACCCGGACCTGATGCCCGACGCCGAGGGTATCGCCAAGGCGCTGCGCGAGCCGCTGCTCAAGGTCTTTCCGCCCGCGCTGCTGGGCCGGCTGGTGACCATCCCCTACTATCCGCTGTCGCCCGACATGATCGCCAAGATCACGGTGCTGCAGCTCGACCGGATCAAGAAGCGCGTGACCGAGACCCACAACGTGCCCTTCGAATATTCCGACGCGGTGGTCGATGAGATCGTGTCGCGCTGCCAGGAGCTGGAGAGCGGCGGGCGGATGATCGACGCCATCGTGACCAACACCATGCTGCCCGACATCTCGGCCGAGTTCCTGCGCCGGATGATGGAGGGCCGCGAGGTGGAGAAGGTGGCGATCGGCGTGACGGAGGGAGAGTTCACCTACGCATTCGAATGACGGGTGCCGGCAGGGGCCGGGCAGCAACCGCGATGGCACGAGGCCCTGGCGGAACGAGGCAAAGGAGAGCGTTTCGTGGCGATGATGATGGAGGATGACAGCCGCACCCTGCGCACGAAGGTCCGCACCTTCGTGGAGCGGGATTCCGTGCGCAACGCGATCCTCGCGCTGATCATCTTCAACGCCGTCACGCTCGGCCTGTCGACCTCGGACACGGTGATGGCCGAGGCCGGGCCGGTGCTGCGCAGCCTCGACCGCTTCATCCTGCTGCTCTTCGTGCTGGAACTGGCGCTCAAGCTCTTCGCCTATGGCTGGCGGTTCTTCCTTTCGGCCTGGAACGTCTTCGACTTCGCGGTGGTGGGGATCGGGCTCCTGCCCTCGGGGACTGGCATGTCGGCGCTGCGCGGGTTGCGGGTGATCCGGGCGCTGCGCCTCCTGTCGGCGATCCCCCAGATGCGGGCGGTGGTGCAGGCGCTGCTGGATGCGCTGCCGGGGATGGGGGCGGTGATCGTGATGATCTCCATCGTCTTCTACGTCTTCGGGGTCATGGCCTCGCTGATGTATGGCGACGCCTTCCCGCAATGGTTCGGCACGCTGGGACGCTCGCTCTATTCGCTGTTCCAGATCATGACGCTGGAATCCTGGTCCATGGGGATCGTCCGCCCGGTGATGGAGGTCTTTCCCACCGCCTGGGCCTTCTTCGTGCCCTTCATCGTGATCACCGCCTTCTCGGTGCTCAACCTCTTCATCGGCCTGCTGGTCAACACCATGCAATCGGCGGTGGAGGACGATGCCGAGGCGGAGTTCGAGAAGCTGCGCGAGCTGGTGCGCACCGAGACCGACGTGATCGACGAGAATGTCCGAACCCTGACCGAGGAGGTCCGCCGCCTGCGGGCCGAGCTGTCGGACCCACGCGGAGGCGGTGATGGCCGGTAACTCGCAGAAATTCATCGCCCGCAACCGGGCCCCCCGCGTCCAGATCGAATACGACGTGGAGCTTTACGGCGCCGAGAAGAAGGTGCAGCTGCCCTTCGTGATGGGCGTGCTGTCCGACCTGTCGGGCAAGTCGCTGGCCGAGCCGCCGGCGGTGGCCGACCGCAGGTTCCTCGAGATCGACGCGGACAATTTCGACGACCGGATGAAGGCGATGGCCCCGCGCGCCGCTTTCTCCGTCCCCAACACGCTGACCGGCGAGGGGCAGCTGTCCGTCGACCTGACTTTCGAGCGGATGGCGGATTTCACCCCCGCCGCCGTGGCCCGCAAGGTGGCACCCCTGCGGGCGCTTCTGGAGGCGCGCGAACGGCTGGCGCATCTCGCGACCTACATGGACGGCAAGGTGGGCGCCGAGGCGCTGATCGAGCGGCTGCTCGCGGATCCGGCAGCGCTGGCCAGTCTCGCCGCGACCCTCCCCGAGGCGGCGGAGGGCGAGACGGCGGAGGCCCTCGCCACCCTGCGCGACGCGATGCCCGAGGCTGTGCCGGAGGACGACGGAACCGCCACGCTCGACGCCTTGCGCGCCGCCGCGCCGGCGGAGGTGGTTGCGACGGATACGGCCGGCGACGTGCTGGCGGGGATCGCGCGGGTGGAGGATGTGCCGGAGGTGGATCGCATCGGTGACGTCCTCTCCGGGATCGAGCGTGCAGAGGACATGGTCGAGGGGGACGGTGCCGCTGATGTCCTCGCCGGGATCGCCCGCGCGGAGGATGCGCCGGAGATCGACGACCGGGACGACGTGCTGTCCCGGATTGAGCGCCGCGAGGAGGCTTCCGCGTCCGACGAGGCGGGGGACGTGCTGGGACGCATGGAGCGTGCCCCGGACGAGGTGCCGGAGACGGATGGTGCGGGGGACGTTCTCGCCGGGATCGAACGCACGGAGGATGTGCCGGAGGTCGACGAGCGGGACGACGTGCTGTCCCGAATGGAGCGCCGCGCGGAGGCTCCCGTATCCGACGAGGCGGGGGATGTGCTGGGGCGGATGGAGCGTGCCCCGGACGAGGTGCCGGAGAGGGACGGGGCGGGCGATGTCCTCGCCGGGATCGAACGCGCGGAGGATGTGCCCGAGGAGGATGATCGGGACGATGTGCTGTCGCGCATGGAGCGCCGGGAGGAGGCTTCCGCGTCCGACGAGGCGGGGGACGTGCTGGGGCGGATGGAGCGTGCCCCGGACGAGGTGCCCGAGACGGATGGTGCGGAGGACGTTCTCGCCGGGATCGCACCCGCGGAAGAGGCGGAGGAGGCTGACCAGAGGGGCGATGTTCTGGCCGGGCTCGAGCGTCGGGAGGCCGCTGCGGAGGCGGACGAGACCTCGGCGGTCCTCGAGGGGCTGGAGCGGGTCCCGGACACGCCTGCCGCAGCGGCGGAGGCGGAGGGCATCCTGGCGGGCGTCGAGCGGGCCGGGGAGGCGGCGGAGACCGACGACCGGGGGGACGTGCTTGCCGGCATGCAGCGCGTGGAGGAGGACAATCGCGCCGATGACAGCGCGGAGATCCTGGCGGGCCTGGCGGAGGAGAGTCCGGAGGATGACGGCGACGACCTGGCCGGCCTCGACGGGGATGACGACGCGGCGGGCGCGGAAGAGGATGATGACCTCGCCGCGCTGATGGCGGAACTGGAGGCGGACGACGCCTCGGCGGTCGGTGAGGATGATGAGACCGGCGCGGATGCGCTGATCGAGGGCCTCGATCCCGCCGCCGAGAGCGGCGAGGACGAGGAAGACCCGGAGACGGCCGCCCTGATGGCGGAGCTCGCCGACGAGGACGACAACGAAGCCGAGGATCCGGAGTTGGCCGCGCTGATGGCCGGGCTCGATGACGACGCAGGGGAGAGGGAGGACGACCCGGCCCTGTCGACGGTGGAGGAGGAGGGCGAGGCCGCCGGGCTCTTGGCGGGTGATACGACAGAGGCGGAGGACGATTCGGAGGAGGACGCCGAGCTGGCTGCCTTGATGGCGGGGCTTGATGAAGACGACGAGGATGACGAGGAGGATCCGGAACTCGCTGCGTTGATGGCCGGTCTCGAGGATGAGGAAGGTGAAGACGGGGGCGAGGCGGGCGGCCTCTTGGCCGGTGATCCGGAAAAGGCGGAGGACGTCTCGGAGGAAGAGGACGCCGAGTTGGCCGCCTTGATGGCGGGGCTCGATGACGACGATGAGCATGACGAGGAGGATTCGGAGCTTGCTGCGTTGATGGCCGGGCTCGACGAGGAGGAAGGTGAAGACGGGGGCGAGGCGGGCGGGCTCTTGGCCGGTGATACGGAGGAGGCGGAGGACGCCTCGGATGAGGAGGACGCCGAGCTGGCTGCCTTGATGGCGGGGCTTGATGACGACGACGAGGATGACGCGGAGGATCCGGAGCTCGCTGCGTTGATCGCCGGGCTCGAGGATGAGGAAGGTGAAGACGGGGGCGAGGCGGGCGGCCTCTTGGCCGGTGATCCGGAAAAGGCGGAGGACGGCTCGGAGGAAGAGGACGCCGAGTTGGCCGCCTTGATGGCGGGGCTCGATGACGAAGATGACAGCGAAGGCGAGGAAGACCCCGAGCTGGCCGCGCTGATGGCCGGGTTGGATGACGATGACGGCGAGGAGGGGGAGGATCCCGACCTCGCGGCTCTCATGGCCGGGCTGGACGACGAGTCGGAGGCCGGGGAGGACGGGGATGCGGAGCTGTCCGCGCTCATGGCCGGGCTGGATGGCGACGGGGACGCGGGCGAAGACGACGAGCTCGAAAAGCTCATGGCCGGGCTCGATGATGACGAGGGCAGCGCGGGGGATGATGAGCTGGACAGCCTGATGGCCGGTCTCGATGAAGACGAGGCCGGGGCAGGTGACGGCGAGTTGGATGCGCTGATGGCGGGGCTCGACGGAGACGGAAGCGGGGACGCAGAGGGCAGCGGGGCGGAGGCGCAGGATCTCAGGCTCTCGGACGAGGCGGAGCATGCTTTCGGCACGATGGGCGCGGCGCGGCCCGAGCCGACGAAGCTGGAGCGGCAGCGCTTTCGGATCGCGCTTTTCGGGGATTTCTCCGGCCGGGCGGCGCGCGGATTGCTGGAGACCGGGGAGGCGCTGGCGGCCCGCGAGGGTGTCGTGCTCGATTGCGACAGCGTGGAGGAGATCATCGAGGGCTTCGCGACCACGCTGGTCCTGCCGCTCGGGAAGGACGGGCAAGGGATGGAGGTGCCGCTCAAGGAGCTCGACGACCTGCACCCGGACGAGCTGTACGAGAACCTGCCGATCTTTGCCGAGTTGAAGGGCCTGCGCCAGCAGCTGGGCAGCGCCGCCACAGCGCAGGGCGCGGCCGCGAAGCTGCGGCAATGGGGCGAGGAACATGGCGTGGCGGTCCGCCCGCCTCAGCGGCATTCCGGCGCCAACACCGTGCGCGCGGACCTGAGACTGAGCGATTTCGAGAAGCTCATCGGCGCCACCGCTCCGGGCCCGCGCGCCAGTGCCTCGCCGGTGGAGGACCTGCTGGCCCGCGTCGTGGGCCCCCACGTGCGCAAGGCCCAGGGGGCGGATGCGGCGGCGATGCAGACAGCGGTGGACGAGGCGCTGTCCGCGGCCATGCGCATGGTGCTGCACCACCCGGATTTCCAGGCGATCGAGGCGCAGTGGCGTACGCTGGACCTGATCGCCCGCTCGATCGAGACCGATGACAGCCTGGAGGTCATGCTCTACGACCTGTCGGCCGAGGAGATCGCGGCCGACATCGCCGCCCATGACGACCTGTCGCAATCCGGCCTCGCCCGGCTGCTGACGGAAAAGCCGTTGGACGAGGAGAACGGGCGCGGGGCCTTCTCGGTGCTGATCGGGCTCTACACCTTCGAGGAAACGCCGCCCCATGCGGAGCTGCTGGGCCGCATCGCCCGGATCGCGGCGCATGTGGACGCGCCCTTCGTCACCGCCATCACGCCGGATTTCATCGACACGAAGATGGAGGACCGGCACCGGCTTGTGGCCGAGGCCTGGGACACGCTGCGCGCCATGCCCGAGGCGCGCCATCTCGGGCTGGTCAGCCCGCGCTTCCTGCTGCGCCGGCCCTACGGCGCGAAATCGGAGCCGATCTACGAGTTCGACTTCGAGGAATTCACCATGGCCGAGGGGCTGTCGGGGATGCTCTGGGCGAACCCCGCCGTGCTGCCCGCGATCCTGATGGCGCAGAGCTTCCGCAGAAACGGGATGGGGCTGCAGCTGGGCTCGGTCATGTCGCTGGGGGGCATGCCCTACCACTTCGTCACCGACCGCCACGGCGACCAGGTGGCGCTGCCCTGCACCGAGCGGAACTTCTCCGTCGACAAGCATACGGCGGCGGTGCGGCGCGGCTACATGCCGGTGCTGTCGGTGAAGGGGCGCGACGAGGTGCGGCTGGGGTCGTTCAACGCGGTGGCGGGCGAAGAGCTGCTGGGCCCGTGGTCCAAGGTGCCGCCGCCCCCGCCCTCGCCGCCGAAACCGCCCCGCCCGGCGCCCGCGCCCGCGGCAGAGGCGGAGGATGACGACGATCTCGCCGGGTTCGGCGGCGACAGCGATGACGATGACCTGGATGCCCTGCTCGCGGGGTTCGACGACAGCAGCGATGACGACGATGACGGGGATGGCGATCTCGATGCCGAACTGGCGGCTTTGCTCAATGACCTGTGATCCCCGAAAGGAGCGGCGATGAGTACCAAGAAGGGTGCCGACAAGTCGGCGGTCTGGATCTCCGGGCCGCTAGGCAGTGACGGCAAGGGAACCCAGTTCCGGCGCGCCGTGGTGCGCGAGGCCCTGGGCACCCTGACGGAGATCAGCGTGGAATTCCTCTGCGACCAGACGGACCTTCCGCTCAAGGAGTTCCTGGCCAAGCAGATGACGCTGCACGTGGCCACGCCCGGGGGCGAGGACCGGCTGTTCACCGGCACCGTGGTGTCGATCGAGGGGCTGGGCCTGCGCAAGGGGCTGGGGCATTTCGTGGCCGAGCTGCGGCCGCGGCTCTGGATGCTGACCAAGACCACGGACAACCGGATCTTCCAGCAGAAGAGCGCCGCGGACATCATCGAGGAGGTGCTGAAGGAGAACGGGCTGACCCGTTACCGGATGGCCACCAGCGAGACCTACAAGGAACGCGATTACTGCGTGCAGTACCGCGAGACCGACTTCGACTTCATCCATAGGCTGATGGAGGAGGAGGGGCTGTATTACTACTTCGACCATGCCGGCTCGGACGGGGCGGGCGAGATGATGGTGATCTGCGACGGCAGCGGCGGCCACGGCAAGGTCGCGGGCGAGAGCAAGCTGCCCTTCGTGGCGCGGGACAATTCCGAGGCGCGGCGCGACGACCACATCGCCGAGTGGGGCCGGCAGGAGCAGGTGACCTCGGGCAAGGTCAGCCTGCAGGATTACGACCCGATGGCCTCGGGCACCGACCTTGCCGCCATGCGCAAGATCGAGAAGGGGGAGCACGCGCACAAGACCTACGAGCTTTACACCTATCCCGGCCGCTACGGGCAGAAGAACGAGCCCGGCACCGCCCGCGCCCGCATCCGGATGGAGGCCGAGGCCGCGCGCTTCGAACGGCGCCGGGGGGCGGGCACGATAAAGGGCGTGGGCACCGGGCTGACCTTCTCGCTCGACGGCGGTGACGTCGAGGTGGAGAAGGGCGAATTCCTGATCACCGACGCGGTGCATTACCTGCAGGAAGAGGGCGGCTTCGAGGAGGTGGAGATCCGGCGCGATCTCGACCCTTCCCGCGTGCGCATCCCCGAGGGCATCCACGACACCTATGCCAGCACTTTCGGCGCCATTCCGGCGAAGGTGCCGTTCCGCCTGCAGGCCAGCACCCCCTGGCCCGAGATCGCGGGGCTGCAGACCGCGAAGGTGGTGGGCCCGGACGGCGAGGAGATCCACACCGACGAATTCGGCCGGATCAAGGTGCAGTTCCACTGGGACCGGCTGGGCAAGAAGGACGACAAGTCCTCCTGCTGGGTGCGGGTGGCGACGCCCTGGGCCGGCAAGAGCTGGGGCATGGTCGCCCTGCCGCGGATCGGGCAGGAGGTGGTGATCCAGTTCGAGGAGGGCAATCCCGACCGCCCGATCTGTACCGGGATGCTGTATAACGACGTCAACAAGGCGCCCTTCAACTTTCCCGACGACGCCACTCAGTCCGGGATCCGCACCGACAGCTCCAAGGGTGGCGGCGGTTACAACGAGCTCATGTTCGAGGACAAGAAGGACGAGGAGCTGGTGCGCTTCCAGGCGGAGCGCGACTACGAGCAGATCGTCAAGAACAACGCGACGATCACCATCGGCCTGGAGAAGGCCGAGGACGGGGACCTGACCCAGACGGTGCGGAACAACGTCACCGAGACCATCAAGGAGGGGAACCACAGCTTCACGATCGAGAAGGGCGACCAGACCTATGACATCCAGACCGGGAGCCAGACGCTCAACATCAAGTCCGACCGCACCGTGGACATCAAGGGCAAGCAGACCCGGACAATCGAGGGCAACGACGCCACCACGGTGAGAACCGGCGATGTCAGCGTGGATGCCAAGGCCGGCAAGATCACCATGGAGGCGATGCAGAGCATCGAGCTCAAGGTCGGCCAGAACAGCATCACGATCGACCAGTCGGGGATCAAGATCAACGGCATGATGGTCAAGATCCAGGGCACCGCCTCGGCCGAAATGAAATCACCGCTGACCACCGTGAAGGCGGATGCCATGCTCGTCCTGAAGGGCGGCATGACGATGATCAACTGAGGCGCCGCGCATGACATCCCGTTTCGAAAACATGACCAAGGTGCCCGACATGCCGGCGGCGAAGATGCTGTCGCGGGCCAATGTCCGTCTCGCCACGCCGCTGGAGTCGCCGGTGACCGCGCCTGCCGCGGTGGTGCTGGAGGAACTCGACCGCAAGGGTGCGATCGTCGACCAGCTGCGCCTGCTGGGCGTGGTGCTGCCGCCGCGCGAACGGGTCTGGTGGGCCTGCCTCGCCGCGCGCGACTACATCGGTCCCGCGCCCGACCACGGCACGCCCTCGCTCACCACCTCGGAGGCCTGGGTGTTCAAGCCCAATGCCGAGAACCGCGAGGCCGCGCGGGCGACGCTGGACCACGCCTATATCGACGACGACACGGTGCATTGCGCGACCGCCGTGCTCTATGCCGACGGCACGCTGGGACCGGGCGACCTGGCCAATCATCCCGCGCCGGCGGGGGCGGCCGAAACCGCCGCCTTCGCCATGAACGTGGTAGCAATGGGCGAACATTCTGGTAACGTTCAGGACTATGTCCGGCTGCTCGTGGATCGCGCCGTCGACATCGCCCGCGGCGGAAACGGCCGGTCGATGCGCGACCGGGACATCATGACGGAGGGCTGACATGGGAACCCCGCAGGCAAGGATCACGGATCTCCATATCTGCAACGTGCCGGTGGTCTCGGTGCCTCCGGCGCCGCCGGCCCCGATCCCGATCGGCCCGCCCTGCATGCCGACGGTGCTGGTGGGCAAGAAGCCGGCCGCAAGGGTCACCGACATGACGCTGGCCGCGCCGCCGCACCCGATCATCAAGGGCTCCATGACGGTGCTGATCGGCAACCTGCCCGCGGCGCGGGTCGGCGATCTCGCGGCCTGCGGCGGGGCGATCACGCTGGGCGAGCTGACGGTTCTGGTGGGAGGCTGACCGGGATCATGACCGTGACGCTGAAATTCCAGTCCTCGGGCATGATGCCCGGCGATGCGCGCCCGGTGCCGATGCGCGGCGGCAGCCTGACCGTGGGCCGCGGGCCGGCCAACGACCTGGTGCTGCCCGACCCGGACAAGATGCTGTCGAAAAGCCATTTCGTGATCGAGGACCACAACGGCAACGTCGTCATCGTCGATCTGTCGACCAACGGCACCTTCCTGAACTACTCCAAGATCCCGCTGGGCCGCACGCCCACGCCGCTCAATGACGGCGACGTGCTGTCGGTCGGCGGCTACGAGATGCTGATCGAGATCGCGGGCGAGGACGAGGCGGATTTTCTGCCCGGCCCGGCGGATCCGGCGGGTGTGTCCCACGGCTCGGCCGAGGATGCGCCGGACCCGATGAAGCTGCTGGACGACAGCGGGCCGGAGGGCGATTTCCTCGACGACCTGCTGGGCAGCGAGGGCGGGCCGAAGGGGCCGGGCCAGATCGCCACCGAGGATCCGATGGACGCGCTGTTGCCGCCGCTCGGCGACGACGACAGTGATCCGCTCGCCCCCCCGGCGCCGGAGGAGAGCGGTGCGGATTCCCGGCTGCTGCATGGCGGGTCGATGCAGGACAGCTATCACACGCCGCAGAGCCCGTCCGGCGGAGGCGCCAACCTGATCCCCGACGACTGGGATCCCTTCGCGGAGGAGGCGGAGGACGACCTCTCGGCCCCGCCGCCGCAGCCGCCCGCGCAACCGGCGCCGCCCGCCCCCGCGGCCTCGCCGATCCCGGAAGAGACGCAGGCCCCGTCGCCCGCGACCCC
>SRJI02000315.1 GCA_005473895.2 Carideicomes alvinocaridis | reverse complement strand
CCGCGGCCATCGCGTGGGCGTCCGGGAAGCGGGCGAACAGCGCCGGCGTGGCCGCGTTGACCCGCACGTCGGTGGTCTGGGCGGACAGCACCGTGGCCACGAGCAGCTCGAACGGCGTCCCGAAGTCCAGCTCGGCGACGGCGTACGAATACGTCTCGGCCAGGATCCGGTTGATCCGCCGCGCCCGGCGCACCAGGGCCAGCCGGGTCTCCCCGGTCGGCGTGTCCGTCGGCTCCGTCTCCATCCGCGCGTCCTCCCGCCCTCGTGCGATCCGCTCAGGTCCGACCATCCTAGGGAGCGGCGGGCGTGCCGACGTCCGCACCGCGTCCGGCCCCCGCTTCCGGGCACGATGCGACACACAGGACCCGAGGATTTGTGGCGACGGCGCCGCGCGCGGCATGCTGAGGCGGGAGACTAGTGTGGGACGCGTCACATCCGCGCCGCGCACTGACCGCACCACCCCGAAAGGACCCCGTCGATGGACGAGCAGATCCCCACGTTCCCGCCCCCGGCCGAGTTCGCCGCCCAGGCGGTGGCCGGAGCCGA
>SRJI02000314.1 GCA_005473895.2 Carideicomes alvinocaridis | reverse complement strand
TCGCCTTGACCGACACCACCCCCGACCTCGACGCCACCAACGTCACCCGCGCTGAGGCCGCGGACCGCTCCCGCCTGCTCACGGTGCAGGACTACGTCGTGGACGTGGACCTCTCCGACGCCCGGGACGCCGCGACCGACACCTATCCGGTCCGCACCGTGATCCGCTTCGCGTGCGCCGAGCCGGGCGCGGACACCCACCTGGACTGGATCCACGGCGGCGTGGAGTCGGTGACCCTCAACGGCACGACGCTGGACCTGACCGAGGTCGTGGGCGAGGCCCGGGTGCTGCTGCCCGACCTGGCGGCGCAGAACGTGGTCGAGCTGGTCGGCCGGTCCGTGTACTCCCGGTCGGGCGAGGGCCTGCACCGCTTCACGGACCCCGCCGACAGCGAGGTCTACCTCTACACCCAGTACGAGCCCGCCGACGCGCGCCGCGTGTTCCCGGACTTCGAGCAGCCGGACCTCAAGGCCGCCTTCACCTTCTCCCTCACCGGACCCGAGGACTGGGTGCTGGCCTCGAACCGCCCGGAGGTGTCCCGGACGCC
>SRJI02000313.1 GCA_005473895.2 Carideicomes alvinocaridis | reverse complement strand
CGCCGGCCTGCCCGGGCCCACGAGCACGACCAGCGGCAGCCCCCGCCCGTCGACGAGGTGGTGGATCTTCGTGCTCAAACCACCGCGTGAGCGGCCGATCGCGTGATCAGACGGTTCCTGGCTCAGATTCTTGTAACTCGACAAGGCCCCCTGTGGAGCGCGGGAGGTTCGTCGCGTGCTGATGGGCGCGGTTGATCGTGGAGTCCACGCTGAGCGCCCAGTCGATCTGACCGGCAGAGTCCGCGTCGGCGAGGATCTCGGCGTAGATCCGATCCCAGGTGCCGTCCCCGCTGAACCGACGATGCCGTTTCCACGCGGTCTGCCACGGACCGAACTCGGCCGGCAGATCCCGCCATGGTGAGCCCGTCCGGAACCGCCACACGATCCCCTCGACCACCTGGCGATGATCCTGAAATGGGCGACCGCCCTTACGGGAAGCCACCGGCATCAACGGCTCGATCCGAGCCCACGCTGCGTCTGAGAGGGCACGAGTACGCGACACGACTCCACCCTGCCTCCAAACACCCTGCCGAGTTAAGAGACACGCC
>SRJI02000312.1 GCA_005473895.2 Carideicomes alvinocaridis | reverse complement strand
GCGGAGTACGGCTACGGGCAGGTGGACGAGGTGGTGACCGCGGAGGAGGACATCATCTTCTCCCTGCCCAAGGAGCTGCGCGCCGAGCTCAAGCGGGTGGGTGACGAGTCCCGCTCGCTCGGCGGACGCCGCCGCGACGCCGAGGCCTGACCGCCCCCCTCGTCTCCTCGCTGAGGCCCGCAGACTCGCCGCCACGACGCCGGCGTAGCGGCGAGTCTGCGGGCCTCGGTGTGCCCGGGCCTCGGTGTTCCGGGCCGGCGGGTGGTCAGGGACTCAGAGCCCGAAGACCCAGACGAGCAGGGTCATCGACGCGATGGAGATGAGCACGGCGGAGATGATGTTCAGCCACACGCCGCCCTTCACCATCTGGCCGATGGTCACGTAGCCGGAGCCGTACGCGATGGCGTTCGGCGGGGTGGCCACGGGCAGCATGAACGCGCAGGTCGCGGCGAGGGCGACGGGCGCGGCCAGCATGAGCGGGGCGATGCCGGTGCCCAGGGCCACGCCGGAGGCGACCGGCAGGAACGTGGCCGCCGTGGCCGGTGGCCG
>SRJI02000311.1 GCA_005473895.2 Carideicomes alvinocaridis | reverse complement strand
TGGGTGGTCATGGCTCAGGCCTCCAGGTCGTCGGCGACACGGCGCAGCACCWGCGCCATCTTCTGCGCCTGGGCGCGCTGGGGGTAGCGGCCGCGGCGCAGGCCGTTGGAGGCCTGGTCCAGCCACGTGATGAGGTCCTCCATGAGGACGGCCATCTCGGTGGCGCCGGGTCGGTGGTTGCGGACCACCGAGGGTGCGGCGTCGAGCACGCGCAGCGAGAGCGCCTGCTTGCCGCGGCGGCCCTCGGCCACGCCGAACTCCACGCGGGTGCCTCCGCGCAGCTCGGTCACCCCGGCCGGCAGGGCCGAGGCGGGCACGTGGACCTCCTCGCCCTGGTCCGTCTGGGCGAACCCGAAGCCCTTGGTCGAGTCGTAGAACTTGATGCGCCCGGTGGGCATGTGCGTCACCTGCTCCTCGTCATATGGGTCCACCGCGTCGGGCCGGCGCCGCAGGGGCGGCCGTGCTCTCGTCTCGGGTCGGCGGGGTCCGGCACCGGCGTGGCGGTGCGCCGCGGCATCGGTGGGACCAGCCTGGCCGTGCGCCCGGAGG
>SRJI02000310.1 GCA_005473895.2 Carideicomes alvinocaridis | reverse complement strand
CGTCCGTGAGCCACGGCAGCAGGGGCATGGCCATGACGGTGACGTCCGCACCCGCGGCGGCGAGCCGCTCGATCAGGCGCAGGCGTGCGGTCGGCGACGGCGTGCCCGGCTCGACCGCGGCGGCGATGGCGGGGTCGAGCATCGCCAGGGACAGCGAGACCTGCACGGGCACCTGGCGTGAGGCCGCCTGCAGCAGGGGCACATCCCGCGCGAGCAGGGTCCCCTTGGTCAGCACGGAGAACGGGGTGCCGGAATCGGCCAGGGCCCGGATGATCCCGGGCATCAGCGCGTAGCGGCCCTCGGCCCGCTGATACGGGTCCGTGTTCGTCCCCAACGCCACCGCCTCGCGGCCCCACGTGGGGCGGGCGAGTTCGGCGCGCAGCACCTCGGCGACGTTGACCTTCACGACGATCTGCCGGTCGAAGTCGGCCCCGGCGTCGAGCTCGAGGAAGGTGTGGGTGCTGCGGGCGTAGCAGTATCGGCAGGCGTGGGTGCAGCCGCGGTACGGGTTCACGGTCCAGCGGAACGGCATGGCCGAGGCGGACGGCA
>SRJI02000309.1 GCA_005473895.2 Carideicomes alvinocaridis | reverse complement strand
GCGGACTACGACGTGAAGAAGGCCGAGCAGGGCATCATCTACATCGACGAGATCGACAAGATCTCGCGGAAGTCCGAGAACCCCTCCATCACCCGGGACGTCTCCGGCGAGGGCGTGCAGCAGGCCCTGCTGAAGATCCTCGAGGGCACGGTGGCGTCGGTGCCGCCGCAGGGCGGGCGCAAGCACCCCCACCAGGAGTTCCTGCAGATCGACACGTCCAACGTGCTGTTCATCGTGGCGGGCGCGTTCGCGGGCCTGGACGAGATCATCGGTTCCCGCGCCGGCCGCAAGGGCATCGGGTTCGGCGCGCCCCTGAACCACCTGGGGGCGGGGGACGTCACCTACGCGGACGTGCGGCCGGAGGACCTGCTGAAGTTCGGCCTCATCCCCGAGTTCATCGGCCGCCTGCCCGTGATCACCACCGTCGAGGACCTCACGCACGAACAGCTCGTGCGGGTGCTGACCGAACCGAAGAACGCCCTGCTCAAGCAGTACCAGAAGATGTTCCTCATGGACGGCGTGGAGCTCGAGTTCGAGCAGGACGCCCTGG
>SRJI02000308.1 GCA_005473895.2 Carideicomes alvinocaridis | reverse complement strand
TCGGGTAGAGCCCGCGCTCCTCGGGCATGTAGCCGATGCCCGCGCGGTAGTCGGCGGTGATGGGGGCACCGTCCACGAGGATCTCGCCGTCGTCCGCTTCGAGCACCCCCAGCAGGATGCGCATCGTGGTGGTCTTGCCGGCGCCGTTGCCGCCGACGAACCCGGTCATCATGCCCGGGGTGATGTCGAAGTTCAGGCCCTTGAGCACCCGGGCCGTGCCGTAGGACTTGTCGAGGTCTCTGACGCTGATCATGCGCCCAGGCTAGGACGCAGGGGTGGAACGGCGACTCCGTCCGTCGGGGGATCTTCCGGGCCTCCTCCGACAGGGGGACGGCGTGGAGGCGGGTGGGCGACGAGCCGCCGGGCGCGGGGGCACAGCGGCCCAGGCGTCAGCCAGCCAGGCCGTGTTCGAACGCCCAGATCACGGCGTGCACGCGGTCGCGGGCCTGCAGCTTCATCAGCACGTTGGACACGTGCGTCTTCACGGTCGACTCGCCCACGAACAGCTCCGCCGCGATCTCCGCGTTCGAGAGCCCGCGGGCCATGAGGG
>SRJI02000306.1 GCA_005473895.2 Carideicomes alvinocaridis | reverse complement strand
ACCTCGATGTCGCGGCCCTCCGCGCCGGCGGGGGCCAGGGCGACGGCGGCGTGCGACTCCGCCCCGGGGACGAGGGACTCCACGTAGTGGCGCAGCTCATTGGCCAGCCGCGTGAGGGAGGTGCCGGCGGCCGAGGCGGCCAGCTCGTCCATGCCCACGTAGATGACGAACCCACGGGCCTCGTTCTCCCGGGCCACCGCCTGGGGACCCGGGATGCCGTTCGGCGCCAGGACCGGCGTCGGCGCCGTCTGGGAGTCGGGGGCGTCGGTGCCACCGGCCAAGCGCAGGCCTGCGCGGGCCTGGCCTCGGCGGGACATGCCGTCGGCCCGGCGCTGCGCGTTGCGGACGGAGATGTGCACGTATCCGGCGGACTGACCCATGGCCACCACTCCTCTTTCGGCTCATGGCCCCTCCACTGCTCGGTCGGTGCGGCGGACGAGGCGTCACATGACAAGAATGTGACTTCACCGAGGGGACTGGCAAGTAACGTTCGCGCTTTTGTCTCATCATATGAGAAGAAGAGTCCTGAATGTGCGCAACATCACTATTCG
>SRJI02000055.1 GCA_005473895.2 Carideicomes alvinocaridis | reverse complement strand
GAGATGGTGATGCCGGGCGACAACCTGAAGTTCGGCGTCGAGCTGATCGCGCCGATCGCCATGGAAGACGGCCTGCGCTTCGCCATCCGCGAAGGCGGCCGGACCGTCGGCTCGGGCGTCGTCTCCAAGATCCTCGAGTGATCGCGGCCATCCTCGCCACATGATCAGGGGCCGTCCTTCGGGGCGGCCCTTTTTCTTTGCCCCTTTCGCCGCCGCCGCGATTGCCCCATCCTGCGGCGCATGAGCGATCCCGTCTTCGTCACCGGCGCCTCCGGCTTCATCGCCCGCCACGTCCTGCTGGACCTGCTGCGCCGCGGCTACCGGCTGCGCGGCTCGGTCCGCAGCCTGGACAGGGCGGAGCATGTCCGCGCCTCGCTGTCTCGCCACCTGGGCGAGGAGGTGGGCGCCGACAGGCTGGACTTCCGCCAGCTCGACCTCGGGTCGGACGCGGGCTGGACCCAGGCGATGGAGGGTTGCGGCGCGCTGATCCACATGGCCTCGCCGGTGCCGCTGGCCCAGCCCGAGGACGCGGAGGAGCTGATCCGCCCGGCGCGCGAGGGCACTTTGCGGGCCTTGAACGCGGCCCGTTCGTCGGGGATCCGTCGCGTTGTGCTGACCTCGTCGGTGGCGGCGATCTCGGGCAACGCGACGAAGGCGCGCGAGATCCACCTGGACGAGGGCGACTGGACCGATCCCGCCACCCCCGGCCTCACGCCCTATGCCCGGTCCAAGACCATCGCCGAACGTGCCGCCTGGGAGGTGGCGGAGGCGCATCCGGAGCTGCGGCTTACCACGATCAACCCCAGCTTCGTCTTCGGCCCGGCGCTGGACGAGGATACCGGCGCCTCGCTGGAGGTGGTGGAGCGGATGATGCGCGGCGGCGATCCGGCGATCCCGCGCGTGAGCTTTTTCGTCGTGGATGTCCGCGACGTGGCCGCGCTGCACGTGGCGGCGCTGGAAGACGACCGGACCGTGGGGCAGCGCATCATCGCGGGGTCGGGCCAGATGTGGCTGCGCGACATCGTGGCGGTGCTGCAAGCCGCCTATCCCCACCGCCGCTTTCCGCGCTGGCCGGCCCCCGACTGGCTGGTGCGGCTGCTGGCGCTCAAGGACCGGCCACTGCGGTTCATCGTGCCGCAGCTCGGTCGCAAGACGCTGTTCGACACCGGCCGCGGCCGCGCCCTGCTGGGCCGCGATTTCATCCCGCCCGAGGACGCGGTGCGCGCCGCCGCGGCCTCGCTGGTGGAGCACGGGCGGATTTGACGCGAAGACGGCCGAGCGCGGTCGGATTCCGGCTTGCAATGAGGCCCCCCGGCGGATACACGAAGCCCCGGTACAGGGGTATAGCTCAGCTGGTAGAGCGACGGTCTCCAAAACCGTAGGTCGCGGGTTCGAGCCCTGCTGCCCCTGCCAATCCTCCTTCAGACAATCCGCCCGAACACCGACGACCTGCCGAGGTCGAGCGGCCTTTGGTGGAGTCGCGGCTTCGTGTGCGCCGCTCACGCTCGCCCACGTCTTCATTCCGGGAGGTGGCGCGGGGAGCGCGAGGGCGGTGGCCTCACGCGCTCCGGCGCGGGGCGTCGCCTCCGCCACCCCTTGCGCCTGTTCTGCAAGAACCGGCCGTCAGGCGCAGGCGGCGATCTCCCGGTTCAGGTCGCTCATCGCGCCGGCCGCGATCTCGAATGAGTGCAGCCGCGCCGCGTGGTCGTGGATCTGCCCGGTCAGGATCACCTCGTCGGGGGCGTAGCGCTTCAGGAACCCGGCCAGCTGCTCGCGCACCTGCCCCGGATCCCCCACGGCGGTGCAGCGCAGCGCATGGTCCACCGCCGCCACGTATTGCGGATCGGCCACCTCGGTGATGTCGTCGACCGGGGCGGGCAGGGGGCCCGGCTTGCCGGTGCGCAGGTTGATGAAGGCCTGCTGCATCGAGGTCCGCAAGCGCCGCGCCTCGGCCTCGCTGTCCGCGGCGAAGACGTTGAGCGCCAGCATGAAATGCGGCTCGTTCAGAGCGCCGGGGCGGAAGTTGCGGCGGTAGACCTCGACCGCCTGGTCCAGCGCGTCGGGCGCGAAATGCGAGGCGAAGGCATAGGGCAGGCCGAGATGCGCCGCCAGCTGCGCGCCGAACAGCGAGGAGCCGAGGATCCAGACCGGCACCTGCGTCCCGGCGCCGGGCACGGCGCGGACCTTCTGCCCCTCTTCGGCGGGGGCGAAATATCCCATCAGTTCAACCACATCCTCGGGGAAGCGGTCGGAATTCTCCATCCCGCGGCGCAGGGCACGGGCGGTCAGCATGTCCGTGCCCGGGGCCCGGCCGAGCCCGAGGTCGATGCGGTCGGGATAGAGCGTCGCCAGCGTGCCGAACTGCTCCGCGATCACCAGCGGCGCGTGGTTGGGCAGCATGACGCCACCGGCGCCCACGCGCAGCGTCCGGGTCGCGGCGGCCACGTGGCCGATCAGGATCGAGGTCGCGGCCGAGGCGATGCCGGTCATGTTGTGGTGCTCGGCCATCCAGTAGCGGGTATAGCCCCAGGCCTCGGCATGCTGCGCGAGGTCGACGGTGTTCCGGATGGCATCGGCGGGGCCGGAGCCTTCGGGCACCGGTGACAGATCGAGCACGGAATAGGATGGCATGGAAATCTCCGGATCATTGGGGCTGCGGTCAATATAGGTGGTCGTGGCGGTACCGAAACCCCGGCCGGCCGGCACGGAGCGGCGGCAAAGAGGCGGCCGCCACCCTATTGCCGCTTTTTGGCCCCGCCGGGTCCAGATTTGGGATCTATCCCTGCAAAAAAAGATGGTTGGCGCGCGGCGCAGCGTGGTGCCGCCGCCGAAGCCGGGGCATTTCGAGGGGTGAACATGACAAGGAATGGCAATTCGCCGAGGCAGGTCGGAATCGCCCGTGGCGCCCAGAACGACATGCGCAAATCCATCGACATGATGCTCGCCGCCGAGCGCGATTTTTCCGAGACCATGGCCAGCGGCTCGGCCGAGGTGGAGGGCCCGGAGGAAGACCGTCCCGCGCCGCGTGGAAAGGCACAACGGGTCTTTGCCCCGCTTCCCCCCGCGGATGACGAGCAGACGGAGGAGGAGGCCCGCGCCGCCCGGGCGGCCGAGCGGCGCTCTGCCCGGATCCGCTGGCTGCAGCGGATGACTCCCTCGATCCGGCACATCGCCCTGATCGCCGTGGTGGCGCTGTGCGCGTACCGGCCGTGGATCGCGATCGGCGTCTTCCTCCTCACGCTCTGGGTGGTCCTGGCCGCCTACCTGGTGATGGGGGCCTACCGCATGCGGGACCAGCTGCTGCGCCTCTTCCTGCGGTTCGAGCGGGCCCGGCCCGAGGATGCCCGCACCGTCAGGCTGCGCGCGCAGAAGGTCTCCGACCAGGCCGAGCGGCTGATGAACCGGCTGCCCGACAGCTGGACCGACGGCATCACCCTGCCGGATTTCCGGAACGGCGGCCGCAGACCCGCCCATCCGATGGCCGAACCCTTCGAGCGGCTGGCCGAGGGCGAGCGCCGTCGCCGCACCCGCCGCCTGCTCCAGGATCGCAAGCACGCCATGCAGGGCGGCATCGCGGCGCGCTGATCGGTCGCCCCGTCGCACGGGCGGCGCGACCGCTCCGGGCTTGAATCGCGCGCCCGCCCGGCGTATGTGGCCCGGCAATCCAGAGGGACGCAGACATGGCCACGACGAGAAATCCGCTCCAGTTCATCCAGCAGGTCCGCGCCGAGATCGCCAAGGTGGTCTGGCCGACCCGGCGCGAGGTCTTCCTCACCACCGTGATGGTGTTCATCATGGCAACGCTGACCGCGATCTTCTTCGCCCTGGTGGACCTGGTGATCCGCTTCGGCGTGCAGGAGCTGCTGACCTTCTTCGGCTGAAGGCTGCGTACTGCGGTCTTGAATTCACGCCGGGCGGGCGCTAGGGAGCGATCATCCCTAGGATCAGGCGCGCGGCGATTCGAGCCCCGCGCCGATTTTTTGTTTCCGGGACTCCGCCGCGAAGGTGGCGGTCCGTTGAGAAGAACTGAGGCTGAGACACGAGATGGCGAAGCGGTGGTATTCGGTGAGCGTTCTGTCGAACTTCGAGAAGAAGGTCGCCGAACAGATCAGGACCTCGGCCGCCGAGGCCGGGCTCGAGGAGGAGATCGAAGAGGTTCTCGTCCCCACCGAGGAGGTGATCGAGGTCCGGCGCGGCAAGAAGGTCACCGCCGAGCGGCGCTTCATGCCGGGCTACGTGCTGGTGCGGATGGAGATGTCTGACCAGGGCTACCACCTGATCAACTCGATCAACCGGGTCACCGGCTTTCTCGGTCCGCAGGGCCGCCCGATGCCGATGCGCGACGCCGAGGTGAACCAGATCCTCAACCGCGTCCAGGAGGGCGAGGAAGCGCCGCGCACCCTGATCCATTTCGAGATCGGCGAGCGGGTGAAGGTCAACGACGGCCCGTTCGAGGATTTCGACGGCATGATCGAGGAAGTGGACGAGGACAACCAGCGCCTGAAGGTGTCGGTGTCGATCTTCGGCCGCGAGACCCCGGTCGAACTGGAATTCACCCAGGTCACCAAGCAGTGACCGGGCGACGGGCGGGGTAGCACCCGCCCTGCGGCGTTCGCGCCGTGACGAGCGTGGGAGGCGAGGCGGTCGCGACCGCCGGACCGGACCACACAACAAGAGGAGCTCTGGGCGCGCCCCGGGCTCGTTGGAAGAAGGAGAGGCCAGATGGCCAAGAAGCTCGCAGGCACGATGAAGCTGCAAGTGCCCGCCGGTCAAGCCAACCCGTCGCCGCCGGTCGGTCCGGCGCTGGGTCAGCGCGGCATCAACATCATGGAATTCTGCAAGGCGTTCAACGCCAAGACGCAGGACATGGAACAGGGCGCCCCCTGTCCGACCGTGATCACCTACTATCAGGACAAGTCCTTCACGATGGACATCAAGACGCCCCCGGCGTCCTATTACCTGAAGAAGGCGGCCGGTCTGAAACCCGTGGGCAAGCGGAACCGTCCGAAAGGGGCCACCACCCCCGGCCGTGAAACCGTCGCCACCGTCACCGCCAAGCAGGTGCGCGAGATCGCGGAGGCCAAGATGAAGGACCTCAACGCGACCGACGTGGAAGGCGCGATGAAGATCATTCTTGGCTCGGCCAAGTCCATGGGCATCGAGGTGAAGTAATGGCGAAACTGGGTAAACGCACGCGCGCACAGCGCGAAGCCTTCGCCGGCAAGGACAACCTGTCGGTCGAGGACGCGGTCGCTCTGATCAAGTCGAACGCCTCGGCGAAATTCGACGAGACCATGGAAATCGCCCTGAACCTGGGTGTCGACCCGCGCCACGCCGACCAGATGGTCCGCGGCACGGTGACCCTGCCCAACGGCACCGGCAAGACGGTGCGCGTGGCGGTCTTCGCCCGCGGCGCCAAGGCCGAAGAGGCACAGGCGGCCGGGGCCGACATCGTCGGCGCAGAGGACCTGATGGAGACGATCCAGGGCGGCACGATCGAGTTCGATCGCTGCATCGCCACCCCGGACATGATGCCGATCGTCGGCCGTCTGGGCAAAATCCTCGGCCCGCGCAACCTGATGCCGAACCCCAAGGTCGGCACGGTGACCATGGACGTCAAGGAAGCCGTCGAGGCGGCCAAGGGCGGCCAGGTGCAGTTCAAGGCCGAGAAGGCGGGCGTGGTCCATGCCGGCGTCGGCAAGATCAGCTTCGACGAAGGCAAGCTGGTCGAGAACGTGCGCGCATTCGTGACGGCCGTGGCCAAGGCGAAACCCGCCGGCGCCAAGGGCTCCTACATGCAGAAGATCTCGCTGACCTCCACCATGGGGCCGGGCGTGTCGATCGACGTGGCGGACGCCAGCTCGCAGGAAGGCTGAGCCTTTCTCACGCGACAGCAATTTGCGAAGGGCGGGCCGGTTGGTCCGCCCTTTTTCGTGGGGCTTCGCGGCGGATCCTGCCGGGCGAGGGGCGGATCGCTCCAGTTTGAAGCGTTTAGGTGGCCGGGCGAAAAACCGCCGGAAGCCGAGATCCTTGACCCGGCGCCATTTTTCGGCAATAGTTTTCCCCGTATAAGGGCAGCGGGCGACTTTTGTCGTGCCGTCCGTTTTTGCCCTTGGCATTTCCCCCCGAACACACTACACCCACCCATTGTCGCTGCTTGCGCGCCTTCGCGTGTGGGCCGCGATTCGTCCGAGACGGTGGGTGGCCATCAGGCCATAAATCCTGCCTGAGACGGGAAATGAACAATTCTTTCCGAGGGGTAGCCCTCGGGCGTGATTGGGAAGGACCCGTGCGGACCCGATGTCGGGCCGTTACCTGGCCCGGCGAACTGAGCCGGAGGGTCACACCTCCAACACTTGGAGTGAAACTGTGGATAGAGCCCAGAAAGAGAAAGTGGTCGAGGAACTCGGCCAGATCTTCGAAAGCTCTGGCGTGGTAGTGGTTGCCCACTACTCGGGCCTCACGGTTGCCGAGATGCAGGACCTGCGCGCAAAGGCTCGAGAAGCCGGCGGGTCGGTCCGCGTCGCCAAGAACAGGCTCGCCAAGATCGCCCTCGAAGGAAAGCCCTGCGAAAGCATCGCTGACCTCCTCTCGGGCATGACCGTTCTGACCTTCTCCGAGGATCCCGTGGCAGCAGCCAAGGTGGCCGAGGACTTCGCCAAGTCGAACAGCAAGTTCGAAATTCTCGGCGGGGCAATGGGGTCGGACGCTCTGGACCGGGCCGGTGTCGAAGCCGTGTCGAAAATGCCCTCGCGCGAAGAGCTCATTGCTCAGATCGCGGGCATGCTCGGCGCACCCGCTTCGAACATCGCCGGTGCGATTGGCGCACCTGCTTCGAACATCGCCTCGATTCTCTCGACCATCGAAGAGAAGGCAGAGGCGGCCTAAGGCAACCCTGATGTCCGTGCAGAGGTCTTGCACTGCGCGTTGGAACACACCAAATACGGAAAGAGCTGAACAATGGCTGATCTGAAAAAACTGGCTGAAGAGATCGTTGGCCTGACGCTTCTCGAAGCCCAGGAACTGAAAACCATCCTGAAAGACGAATACGGCATCGAGCCCGCTGCTGGCGGCGCCGTGATGATGGCCGGCCCCGCGGGCGGCGGCGAAGGCGGTGGTGCTGCTGAAGAAGAGCAGACCGAATTCGACGTCATCCTGAAATCTGCTGGCGCGTCCAAGATCAACGTGATCAAGGAAGTCCGCGGCATCACCGGCCTCGGCCTCAAGGAAGCCAAGGAACTGGTCGAAGCCGGCGGCAAAGCCGTCAAAGAGCAGGTCTCCAAGGAAGAAGCCGAAGAGATCAAGGGCAAGCTCGAAGCGGCCGGCGCCGAAGTCGAGCTCAAGTGATCGCGGCTCCGGCATGAGCCGGAGAGCATGACACGAGGCTGGACCCGGGAAAAACCGGGTCCAGCCGAACCTGTCTCAGAGAGACCCCGGCGCAAACGGGGCTTCTTTCAGGCGAGGTTCGCATGATCGGGAGGCATCCGGTGGGACGGTTGCCGTGAATGGATCGCGAAACCCGCTGTCTCTTATGGGCGCGCGGCCGGGGCCCGACGGCTGCCGCGCCTGGGTAGAGAAACGAAAGGTGACCAACCTCATGGCGCAAACCTTCCTTGGCCAGAAACGTCTACGCAAATACTATGGCAAGATCCGCGAAGTGCTGGATATGCCGAACCTCATCGAGGTTCAGAAAAGCTCTTACGAACTGTTCCTGAAATCCGGCGACCAGCCCGAGCCGACCGACGGCGAAGGCATCAAGGGCGTGTTCCAGTCGGTCTTTCCGATCAAGGATTTCAACGAGACCGCCGTGCTGGAGTTCGTCTCCTACGAGCTGGAAAAACCCAAATACGATGTCGACGAGTGCATGCAGCGCGACATGACCTACAGCGCGCCGCTGAAGGTCACCCTTCGCCTGATCGTGTTCGATGTCGACGAGGATACCGGCGCCAAGTCCGTCAAGGACATCAAGGAGCAGGACGTCTTCATGGGCGACATGCCCCTGATGACGCCGAACGGCACCTTCATCGTCAACGGGACCGAGCGGGTGATCGTGTCCCAGATGCACCGGTCCCCCGGCGTGTTCTTCGACCACGACAAGGGCAAGACGCATTCCTCGGGCAAACTGCTCTTCGCCTGCCGGATCATTCCCTACCGCGGCTCCTGGCTGGACTTCGAGTTCGACGCCAAGGACCTCGTGCATGCCCGGATCGACCGTCGCCGCAAACTGCCGGTGACGACCCTGCTCTATGCCCTCGGGCTGGACCAGGAGGCGATCATGGACGCCTATTACAACACGGTCGATTTCAAGTACCAGAAGGGCAAGGGCTGGGTCACCAAGTTCTTCCCCGAGCGGGTGCGCGGCACGCGTCCGACCTATGACCTCGTGGACGCCGCCACCGGCGAAGTGATCGCCGAGGCCGGCAAGAAGGTCACCCCGCGCGCGGTGAAAAAGCTGATCGACGAGGGCCAGGTCACCGAACTGCTGGTGCCCTTCGACCAGATCCTCGGCCGGTTCGCCGCCAAGGACATGATCAACGAGGACAACGGCGCCATCTATGTCGAGGCCGGGGACGAGCTGACCTGGGAAACCGACAAGGACGGCGAAGTGACCGGCGGCACCCTGAAGGAGCTGCTGGATGCCGGCGTGACCGAGATCCCGGTGCTCGACATCGACAACATCAATGTCGGTCCGTACATGCGCAACACCATGGCGCAGGACAAGAACATGAACCGCGACAGCGCGCTCATGGACATCTACCGCGTCATGCGCCCGGGCGAGCCGCCCACGGTCGAGGCAGCCTCGTCGCTGTTCGACACGCTGTTCTTCGATTCCGAGCGCTACGACCTGTCGGCCGTGGGCCGGGTCAAGATGAACATGCGTCTGAACCTCGACAAGCCGGACACCCAGCGGACGCTGGACCGCGAGGACATCGTCGCCTGCGTCAAGGCGCTGGTGGACCTGCGTGACGGCCGCGGCGACATCGACGACATCGACCACCTCGGCAACCGCCGGGTGCGCTCGGTCGGCGAACTGATGGAGAACCAGTACCGCGTCGGGCTGCTCCGCATGGAGCGCGCGATCAAGGAACGCATGTCCTCGGTCGAGATCGACACGGTGATGCCGCAGGACCTGATCAACGCCAAGCCGGCGGCGGCAGCTGTCCGCGAATTCTTCGGCTCCTCGCAGCTGTCGCAGTTCATGGACCAGACCAACCCGCTGTCGGAAGTGACGCACAAGCGTCGTCTCTCGGCGCTTGGCCCCGGCGGTCTGACCCGCGAACGGGCCGGCTTCGAGGTGCGCGACGTTCACCCGACCCACTACGGCCGGATGTGCCCGATCGAGACGCCGGAAGGCCCGAACATCGGCCTGATCAACTCGCTCGCCTCCTTCGCCCGCGTGAACAAGTACGGCTTCATCGAGACGCCCTACCGCGTGGTCAAGGAAGGCCAGGTGACGGACGAAGTGCACTACATGTCCGCCACCGAGGAGATGCGGCACACGGTGGCCCAGGCCAACGCGACGCTCGACGAGGGCGGCAAGTTCGTCAACGAGATGGTCAACACCCGTCAGTCGGGCGAATACACGCTCGCGCCTGTGGAAAACGTCGACCTGATCGACGTGTCGCCCAAGCAGCTGGTGTCGGTCGCGGCCTCGCTCATTCCGTTCCTGGAAAACGACGACGCCAACCGCGCGCTGATGGGCTCGAACATGCAGCGTCAGGCGGTCCCGCTCCTGCGGGCCGAGGCGCCGCTGGTCGGCACCGGCATCGAAGAGGTCGTGGCACGCGATTCCGGCGCCGCCATCATGGCGCGCCGGGCCGGCGTGATCGACCAGGTGGACGCGCAGCGGATCGTTGTGCGCGCGACCGAGGACGTCGATGTCGGCGACCCCGGCGTGGACATCTACCGGATGCGCAAGTTCCAGCGTTCGAACCAGAACACCTGCATCAACCAGCGTCCGCTGGTGAAGGTGGGTGACACGGTGCTCAAGGGCGAGGTCATCGCGGACGGTCCGTCGACCGACATGGGGGAACTGGCGCTCGGCAAGAACGTCATCGTCGCCTTCATGCCGTGGAACGGCTACAACTACGAGGACTCCATCCTGATCTCCGAGCGCATCGCGCGTGACGACGTCTATACCTCGATCCACATCGAGGAATTCGAGGTCGCCGCCCGTGACACCAAGCTCGGGCCCGAGGAGATCACCCGCGACATCCCCAACGTCGGCGAGGAAGCCCTGCGCAACCTCGACGAGGCCGGCATCGTCTATATCGGTGCCGACGTGGAGCCTGGGGATATCCTTGTGGGCAAGATCACGCCCAAGGGCGAATCGCCGATGACACCGGAGGAGAAACTGCTCCGCGCCATCTTCGGCGAGAAGGCGAGCGACGTGCGCGACACCTCGCTGCGGGTGAAGCCGGGCGATTACGGCACCGTTGTCGAGGTCCGCGTCTTCAACCGCCACGGGGTGGAAAAGGACGAGCGTGCGCTGCAGATCGAGCGCGAGGAAGTCGAACGTCTGGCCCGTGACCGGGACGACGAGCTGGCGATCCTCGACCGCAACATCTATGCCCGCCTGCGCGACCTGATCCTCGGCAAGACCGCCGTGAAGGGGCCGAAAGGCGTCAAGGCGAACTCGGAAATCACCGAGGAGCTGCTGGAAACCCTGACCCGCGGTCAATGGTGGCAGCTGGCGCTCAAGGAAGAGGCCGACGCCCAGATCCTCGAGGCCCTGCACGAGCAGTACGAGGCGCAGAAGCGCACGCTCGACGCACGGTTCGAGGACAAGGTCGAGAAGGTGCGGCGCGGGGACGACCTGCCGCCGGGCGTGATGAAGATGGTCAAGGTCTTCGTCGCGGTGAAGCGCAAGCTGCAGCCGGGCGACAAGATGGCCGGCCGTCACGGCAACAAGGGCGTGGTGTCGCGCGTGGTTCCGATGGAGGACATGCCGTTCCTCGCCGACGGGACCCCGGTCGACTTCTGCCTCAACCCGCTGGGTGTGCCGTCGCGGATGAACGTCGGTCAGATCCTCGAGACCCACATGGGTTGGGCCAGCCGGGGCCTCGGCCTCAACATCGACGAGGCACTGCAGGAATACCGCCGCTCCGGCGACCTGACCCCGGTGCGCGAGGCGATGAAACTGGCCTATGGCGAGGACGTCTACGAAGAGGGCGTCAGCGACATGACCGAGGAGCAGCTTGTCGAGGCGGCGGGCAACGTCACCCGCGGCGTCCCGATCGCCACCCCGGTCTTCGACGGTGCGAAAGAGCCCGACGTCAACGATGCGCTGAAACGCGCGGGCTTTGACGAGAGCGGCCAGTCCGTGCTGTTCGACGGCCGTACCGGCGAGCAGTTCGCGCGCAAGGTGACGGTGGGCATGAAGTACCTGCTCAAGCTGCACCACCTGGTGGACGACAAGATCCACGCGCGGTCGACCGGGCCGTACTCCCTCGTCACCCAGCAGCCGCTCGGTGGTAAGGCGCAGTTCGGTGGCCAGCGTTTCGGGGAAATGGAGGTCTGGGCCCTCGAAGCTTACGGCGCCGCCTACACCCTGCAGGAGATGCTGACCGTGAAGTCGGACGACGTTGCCGGCCGGACCAAGGTCTACGAGTCGATCGTCAAGGGCGAGGATAATTTCGAAGCGGGCGTTCCCGAGAGCTTCAACGTGCTCGTGAAGGAAGTCCGCGGCCTCGGCCTGAATATGGAACTCCTGGACGCGGAGGAAGAGGACGCCGAGTGACGGCGCGCTCCGTCACGCACCCTGCCGATGGGCGGGTGCGTGGCCCGCGCGACCCGTCCGTCCCCTCCGAGCCCTGTCATTTAGGAAGACGACATGAACCAGGAAATCACCAACAACCCGTTCAACCCGCTGACCCCGCCGAAAGTCTTCGACGAGATCAAGGTGTCGCTGGCGTCGCCGGAACGGATCCTCTCGTGGTCCTACGGCGAGATCAAGAAGCCCGAGACGATCAACTACCGGACCTTCAAGCCCGAGCGTGACGGCCTGTTCTGCGCCCGGATCTTCGGGCCGATCAAGGATTACGAGTGCCTCTGCGGCAAGTACAAGCGCATGAAGTATCGCGGCGTCGTCTGCGAGAAATGCGGCGTCGAGGTCACTCTCCAGAAAGTCCGCCGCGAGCGCATGGGCCATATCGAGCTGGCCGCGCCCGTCGCGCATATCTGGTTCCTGAAATCGCTGCCGTCCCGCATCGGCCTGATGCTGGACATGACGCTGCGTGATCTGGAGCGGGTGCTCTACTTCGAGAACTACGTGGTCATCGAACCGGGGCTCACCGATCTCCAATACGGTCAGATGCTGACCGAAGAGGAGTTCATGGATGCCCAGGACCATTACGGCATGGACGCCTTCACCGCCAATATCGGCGCCGAGGCCATCCGCGAGATGCTGGCTGCCATCGACCTCGAGTCGGAGGCCGAACAGCTGCGCGCGGACCTCGCCGAAGCCACCGGCGAGCTGAAGCCGAAGAAGATCATCAAGCGCCTCAAGGTGGTGGAGAGCTTCCTCGAATCCGGCAACCGCCCGGAATGGATGATCATGACGGTCGTGCCGGTGATTCCGCCGGAACTGCGCCCGCTGGTCCCGCTGGACGGCGGCCGCTTCGCGACCTCGGACCTCAACGACCTGTATCGCCGGGTGATCAACCGGAACAACCGCCTCAAGCGGCTGATCGAACTGCGCGCGCCCGACATCATCGTCCGCAACGAAAAGCGGATGCTGCAGGAATCCGTCGACGCGCTCTTCGACAACGGCCGCCGCGGCCGCGTGATCACCGGCGCCAACAAGCGTCCGCTGAAATCGCTGTCCGACATGCTGAAAGGCAAGCAGGGCCGCTTCCGGCAGAACCTTCTGGGGAAACGCGTCGACTTCTCAGGCCGGTCGGTCATCGTGACCGGGCCGGAGCTCAAGCTGCACCAGTGCGGCCTGCCCAAGAAGATGGCGCTCGAGCTGTTCAAGCCCTTCATCTATTCGCGCCTGGAGGCCAAGGGCCTGTCCAGCACCGTGAAACAGGCGAAGAAGCTGGTCGAGAAAGAGCGCCCCGAGGTCTGGGACATCCTCGACGAGGTGATCCGCGAACACCCGGTCATGCTGAACCGGGCACCGACGCTGCACCGTCTCGGCATCCAGGCCTTCGAACCCACGCTGATCGAGGGCAAGGCGATCCAGCTGCACCCGCTCGTCTGCTCGGCCTTCAACGCCGACTTCGACGGGGACCAGATGGCGGTCCACGTGCCCCTTTCGCTGGAAGCCCAGCTCGAAGCGCGCGTCCTGATGATGTCCACGAACAACGTGCTGTCGCCGGCCAACGGCGCGCCGATCATCGTGCCGTCGCAGGACATGATCCTCGGGCTCTACTACACGACCATCATGCGTGAAGGCATGAAGGGCGAGGGCATGTCCTTTGCCTCGATCGAGGAAGTGCAATACGCGCTCGATACCGGCGCCGTGCACCTGCACTCCAGGGTCACCGCGCGGATTCCGCAGATCGACGAGGAAGGCAACGAGGTCATCGAACGGTTCGAGACGACCCCGGGCCGTGTCCGTCTTGGCGCTCTGCTGCCGCTGAACGCCAAGGCACCCTTCGAGCTGGTCAACCGTCTTCTGCGGAAGAAGGAAGTGCAGCAGGTCATCGACACCGTCTACCGCTACTGCGGTCAGAAGGAGTCGGTCATCTTCTGCGACCAGATCATGACCATGGGCTTCAAGGAAGCGTTCAAGGCCGGGATCTCCTTCGGCAAGGACGACATGGTCATCCCCGACGGGAAGTGGTCGATCGTCGAAGAGACCCGCGAGCAGGTCAAGGACTTCGAACAGCAATACATGGACGGCCTGATCACCCAGGGTGAGAAGTACAACAAGGTCGTCGATGCATGGTCGAAGTGCAACGACAAGGTGACCGAGGCCATGATGGGCTCGATCTCCGCGATCCGTCATGACGAGAACGGCGCCGAAGAGGAACCGAACTCGGTCTACATGATGGCCCACTCCGGGGCGCGGGGCTCGGTGACGCAGATGAAACAGCTCGGCGGGATGCGCGGCCTGATGGCCAAGCCGAACGGCGACATCATCGAGACGCCGATCATCTCGAACTTCAAGGAAGGCCTGACCGTGCTGGAGTACTTCAACTCCACCCACGGTGCGCGGAAGGGTCTGTCGGACACGGCGCTCAAGACGGCGAACTCGGGTTACCTGACCCGCCGCCTGGTGGACGTGGCGCAGGACTGCATCGTGCGCGAGCATGACTGCGGCACCGAGACCGCGATCACCGCCGAAGCCGCCGTCAACGACGGGGAGGTCATCGCCACCCTGGCGGAGCGTGTGCTGGGTCGCGTCGCGGCCGAGGACATCCTGCGCCCGGCATCGGACGAGGTTCTCGTCTCGGCCGGTCAGCTCATCGACGAGCGCATGGCCGACGCCATCGACGAGGCCCGCGTGCAGACCGCGCGCATCCGGTCGCCGCTGACCTGCGAGGCCGAAGAGGGCGTCTGCGCCATGTGCTACGGCCGTGACCTCGCACGCGGCACGATCGTCAATACCGGCGAGGCGGTGGGCATCATCGCCGCGCAGTCGATCGGTGAGCCGGGCACCCAGCTGACGATGCGGACCTTCCACATCGGCGGCGTTGCACAAGGTGGCCAGCAATCCTTCCTCGAGGCCAGCCAGGAGGGCGTGATCAGCTTCGAGAACGCCCAGACGCTGACCAACGAGGCGGGCGAGCTGCTGGTGATGGGCCGGAACATGAAGGTCCTGATCACCGACGAGCACGGCGAGCAGCGGGCCAGCCACAAGGTCGGCTACGGCACCAAGCTCTTCGTGGCCGAGGGCCAGAAGATCGAGCGCGGCGCCAAGCTGTTCGAGTGGGACCCCTACACGCTGCCGATCATCGCCGAGAAGGACGGTGTGGCCCGGCACGTGGACCTCGTGAACGGCGTGGCCGTCCGCGAGGAGACCGACGACGCCACCGGCATGACCCAGAAGATCGTGACCGACTGGCGTGCGGCGCCCAAGGGCAACGAGCTCAAGCCCGAGATCATCCTGATGGATGCCGACGGCGAGCCGGTGCGCAACGAGCAGGGCAATCCGATCACCTACGCCATGTCGGTGGACGCAATCCTGTCCTGCGAGGACGGCCAGGAAGTGAAGGCCGGGGACGTCGTGGCGCGGATCCCGCGGGAAGGTGCGAAGACCAAGGACATCACCGGCGGTCTGCCGCGTGTGGCCGAGCTCTTCGAGGCACGCCGTCCCAAGGACCACGCCATCATCGCCGAGATCGACGGCTACGTGCGGTTCGGGCGCGACTACAAGAACAAGCGCCGGATCACCATCGAACCGTCGGACGAATCCATGGAGCCCGTGGAATACATGGTGCCCAAGGGCAAGCACATCCCGGTGGTCGAAGGCGACTACGTCCAGAAGGGCGACTACATCATGGACGGCAACCCGGCGCCGCATGACATCCTGGCCATCATGGGTGTCGAGGCGCTGGCCGAGTACATGATCGACGAGGTGCAGGAGGTCTATCGTCTGCAAGGCGTGAAGATCAACGACAAGCACATCGAGGTGGTCGTCCGCCAGATGCTCAAGAAGTGGGAGATCGACGATTCCGGCGATACCACCCTTCTCAAGGGCGAGCATGTCGAGAAGATCGAGCTGGACGAGGCCAACAAGAAGGCGATGGATCGCGGTGGTCGTCCCGCACAGGGCCAGCCGGTCCTGCTGGGCATCACCAAGGCGTCGCTGCAGACCCGGTCGTTCATGTCCGCGGCCTCCTTCCAGGAGACCACGCGCGTGCTCACCGAGGCTGCCGTGCAAGGCAAGCGCGACCGGCTCATCGGCCTCAAGGAGAACATCCTCGTGGGTCGCCTGATCCCGGCCGGCACCGGCGGTGCGACCGAGCGGGTGCGCCGCGTGGCACGTCAGCGCGACAATGTCGTGATCGACGCCCGCCGCGAGGAAGCCGAGGCCGCAGCGGCCCTGGCCGCGCCCTCCGAGGATATCGTGGGCGAGGGCGATTACGACAGCAACCTGGTGGAAACGCCGGAAAGCCGCGACGAGTGATCGCCAGCGCCACGCGCTAGAGAACAGGAAACGCCCCGGTCACCGCGACCGGGGCGTTTCGTTTCTGTGGGGCCTGTGGCGGGGCCTCAGCCGCAGCGGAGGAACACCACGCCGTCCCCCTCGATCCGCTCGTCGCCCAGCCGGGCGGTGCCGCCGCCTGCCGGCGCGAGCACGGCCAGCCCGTCGGGCCCGCGCGTCTCCAGCGGCATGGTCAGGCCCGGGGGATCGAAGCGCAGGGCAGGCGCTTCGCCCAGCAGCACCCGACCGGTCCGCGGCGCGCCGCCCAAGGCGGTCTCCACCGACAGGCCGCCGCCGGGCACGGTATTGACGGAGAAGTCCGGCCGCCGGCAATCGCCGCCCTTGGCCGTCCAGTCGCCGGTCACGTAGGCGCGGGTCAGGGCCTGGCCGCCGGCGCGTGCCGGATCACGGTCCCGCGCCGGGGGAGAGACCTCGCGCAGGGCGTTGACCGACACCGTCGACTGCCCCTCCATGCAATAGGAGATGTCGGAGGTCCGGCCCTCGATCTCCACGTATTCGCCGGGGGTGAAGGACATGCTCTCGCTGGTCAGCGCGTAGCGGTCGCCATCCGGGGTCACCAGGGTGGCGCATTCCGTGCCCTCGCGGATCCGGCCCTCCAGCGTCAGGCCTTCGCCGCCGCGCATGTCGTCGGGGGGCGTCACCTCCTCGATGCCGGTCACGTCGAGCGTCGTCATCCCGGCCATGCAATAGGCCATCTCGGCCCGGGTGCCGCGCACCTCCACGTATTCGCCGGTGGTGAAGGGAATGGAGCTGCTGGTCAGCGCGTAGCTGTCGCCATCGGGCGTTTCCAGCACCGGGCATTCCGCGCCTTCGGTGACCCGGCCCTCGTAGCGGACAAAGGCGGGCTGCTCCTCGCGCAGGGTGAAGACATCGGATTTCAGCGTCATGCCGCGATCGGTGTCGACCACGTAGATCAGCTTGTCCCCCGGATCGGCCCAGTCGGGGATGCCGACCTCGGCGGTGATGCGGCCGTCCTCGCCGACGCGCACGTCGCGCAGTGCCTCCCATTCCGAGGCGCGGCGCCCCACGCCCACGGTGACGTAATCGGCGGGCCGCAGGTTCGCGGCCTCCACGGTCACGCGCGCATCCGGCGGGCCGTAGCGCGGCGAGATCGACACGCTCGCTCCCGGAGCCGCGCCCGGAACGTCCAGAATGTCGCCCACGGCCATGGAGAAGGGGTTCACCTCGTCATTCTCCTGGATCAGCTCCAGCAGCGAGACACCGAGCGTCTGTGCGATGGAATAGAAGGTATCGCCCTCGCGCACCCGGTATTCCGAGCGGGGCTGCGGGGCAGGGGCCGCCTGATCGCCCTCGCCGGCCACCAGGGACAGGCGCGTGCCCACTTCGATGTCGCGCGGATTTCCGAGGGACGGGTTCAGCTGCATGATCCGGGAAAGCGCCACCCGGCATTGCTGGCTGACCTGGTAGAGCGTGTCGCCGGGCTGGATCCGGTAGCTGGCCCCGCATTGCGACTGGGCCTGCGCCGCGCCCGCGCCGAAGGCGGCCAGCATCGCGCCGGCGGCCAGCCCGCGTTGCAGAGTTGTGGAAAGTGGCATAACGGTCTCCTCCGTATCGTCTGGGGCGGAAACGGGGACCCCCGGGGGCGATGTTCCCGGCGCCCGCCGGGCGACGCGAAGGAGAGCAGGCGATGGCCGCCATGTCGGACAATATGCGCGGCGCCTGCCTGATGATGGGCTCGATGCTGGCCTTCACCCTGAACGACACCTGCATCAAGGCGATCGGGGGCGACCTGCCGCTGTTCCAGATCCTGCTGATGCGCGGGCTCCTGTCCACCACGCTCATCTTCCTGCTGGCCTGGCGGCTGGACGCGCTGCGGCTGGACCTGCCGCGCCGCGACCTGGGGTTGATGGCGCTGCGCTGCGCGGGCGAGATAGGCGCCGCCTATTTCTTTCTCACGGCGCTGTTCAACATGCCGCTGGCCAACGTGACCGCGCTGCTGCAGCTGTTGCCGCTGACCGTGACCCTCGCCGGCGCGCTGGTCTTCCGCGAGCCGCTGGGCTGGCGCCGGCTGACTGCGATCGGGGTCGGGTTTCTCGGCATGCTGCTGATCGTCCGGCCGGGGACCGAGGGGTTCACGGTGCATTCCGTCTATGCCCTGATCTCGGTGGGTTTCGTGACCCTGCGCGACCTCGCCACGCGCCGCATGTCCCGGGCCGTGCCCTCCATGACCGTGACGTTGAGCGCGGCGCTCTCGGTGACGCTGTTCGCCGCCTTCGCCACCCTGACCGAGGAATGGCGCATGCCGGATGCCACCCAGGCCGGGCTGATGGTTCTCTCGGGGCTCTTCGTCTTCTTCGGCTACCTGCTGAGCGTGGCGGTGATGCGCGTGGGCGAGCTGAGCTTCGTCACCCCGTTCCGCTATACCGGGCTGGTCTGGGCGCTGCTACTGGGGCTCGTGGTCTTCGGCGACTGGCCGGTGCCGCTGACCCTGCTGGGGGCGGCGGTGATCGCGGGGACGGGGATCTTCACGCTCTACCGCGAGGGGCGGGTGAAGAAAGCGCCGCGTTCAGGCGAATACATCGCGGACCCGGTCGCAGTCGATCGCGAATTCTGAGGCGAAGAGCGCCTCCTCCGCGGCGGTGAGCGGCACCAGCGGATCGGCCTTCACCCCCTTCTTCTGCCGGGAATCGTTGAAGTCGTTCTGCCCGCGCAGGAACATGTCGGGGTCGTTGCGGGTGATGGTCGGCATGTTCGCCACCACCTTGTAATGGTTGAAGTTGAAGATGCTCCGCGTCTCGCCGCCGCGCACCCACATCGCCAGCGCCACGCCCCAGTAGGGATTGCAACTGCGCATGGCGTCCATCCCCGCGGGCCCCGGCCGCGCCACCCAGCCGGTGTTGAAGTCGATGGCGGCCAGCCGGTGCCGGTCGAGCAGCGGGCGGCAATCGCGCGCGGTCTGTTTCAGCCGCGCGACGAAATGCACGCTCACCGCGTCGTCGTCATCGTGGCGGAACTGCAGGCAGGGACGGTCTGGGTCGCCGCGAAGCTGGTTGAGGGCCGCGCGCATGGCCGGACGGTGCTGCTGGCCCGGCTCCAGCGGCAGGATGACGGCCTGCGGCATGTCCTCCGTCAGGTCCAGCAGCCGGGTCATCCACCGCTCCGGCAGGTCGCTGCCCGTCACGATGCCGAGGGTGAAGCCCGGATCCGTCTGGGCGCGCAGGCCGGGCAGGGCGATCGTTTCGAAATGCCGGAACCGGTCCGCCATCCTTGCGTCGTCGTAGAGATAGGCGCGGCGGGCCTCGAGGCTGTTATGCTCCACCTGGAAGCCGCCCGAGGCCGGATAGGAGAACCGGCACAATCCGATGACCCGCATGACCCCTCCCGGTCGCTCTTGCCGGCGGGGTCCGTCGCTGGCACCCTGCACCGGCCCGAACATCGCATCGCGTCCCGACGTTAACAAGGGCAGGGGGCCGCGGGCACCGGCGCAGGTGGGCCGGGCGCTGTTGACAACCCCCGCGACTCCCCCTATACGCGCCGCATCCGGCACCCGGGGTCCGTCCCCGACAGCCGATATCAGAACCGAAGTGGTCATGATCCGGGCCCCGTTGCCCCGATCCTCTGGAAACCCACCGCGTCGTTCCCGCGAAGGAGGGGACGAATGCGGTCTTTTTGCGTCGTGCGCAAGCGCGGCACGCCGGATGCGGACGCGCGGACGGCGAGATATGAAACCGCATGGGGTGCCCCATGCAGCACATGTGTTGAGAAACGGGGAAAGAGACCCAATGCCAACGATCCAGCAGCTGATCCGCAAGCCGCGGCGGCCCAAAGTCAAACGCTCGAAGTCCCAGCACCTCGAAGGGTGCCCGCAGAAGCGCGGTGTCTGCACGCGCGTCTACACGACGACGCCGAAGAAACCGAACTCGGCCATGCGGAAGGTCGCCAAGGTGCGCCTGACCAATGGCTACGAGGTGATCAGCTACATCCCGGGCGAAAGCCACAACCTGCAGGAGCACTCGGTGGTCCTGATCCGTGGTGGCCGGGTGAAAGACCTTCCCGGTGTGCGCTATCACATCCTGCGCGGGGTGCTCGACACCCAGGGCGTCAAGGACCGGAAACAGCGCCGCTCGAAATACGGCGCCAAGCGTCCGAAGTAAGAGGATTAGGAAATGTCCCGTCGTCACGCCGCAGAAAAACGCGAGATCCTGCCCGACGCCAAGTATGGCGACCGGGTTCTGACCAAGTTCATGAACAATCTCATGGTCGACGGCAAGAAGTCCGTCGCCGAGAAGATCGTCTACAACGCGCTCGAACGCGTCGAGCAGAAGGTGAAGCGCGCGCCGGTGGAGCTGTTCCACGAAGCGCTCGACAACATCAAGCCGTCGGTCGAGGTTCGCTCCCGCCGGGTTGGTGGCGCCACCTACCAGGTGCCGGTCGAAGTGCGTCCCGAGCGTCGTGAGGCGCTGGCGATCCGCTGGCTGATCACCGCCTCGCGCTCGCGCAACGAGAACACGATGGAAGAGCGCCTGGCAGGCGAACTGCTGGATGCCGTCCAGTCGCGCGGCTCCGCCGTGAAAAAGCGCGAAGACACCCACAAGATGGCCGACGCCAACAAAGCGTTCAGCCATTACCGCTGGTAACCCCAAGTTACAGGACCGAGCCCCATGGCACGCGTATATCCCCTAGAGCGCTACCGGAACTTCGGCATCATGGCCCACATCGATGCCGGCAAGACCACCTGTTCCGAGCGTATCCTTTTCTACACCGGCAAGTCGCACAACATCGGCGAGGTGCATGACGGCGCCGCGACGATGGACTGGATGGAGCAGGAACAGGAACGTGGCATCACCATCACGTCGGCCGCCACCACCACCTTCTGGCAGTGGCAGGAAGACCCGACGCCCGAGGGGACGGACGACACCAAGTTCCGGATGAACATCATCGACACCCCCGGCCACGTGGACTTCACCATCGAGGTGGAACGTTCGCTGGCGGTGCTCGACGGTGCCGTGGCCGTGCTCGACGCCAACGCCGGTGTCGAACCGCAGACCGAGACGGTGTGGCGCCAGGCCGACCGCTACAAGGTCCCGCGGATCGTCTTCGTCAACAAGATGGACAAGCTGGGCGCCGACTTCTTCAACTGCGTCCAGATGATTGCCGACCGCACCGGTGCGATCCCGGCCCCGATCCAGATTCCGATCGGCGCCGAGCACGAGCTCGAGGGCATCATCGACCTGGTCACCATGGAAGAGTGGACTTGGAAAGGTGAGGATCTGGGCGCGTCCTGGACCCGTCAGCCGATCCGCGACAGCCTCAAGGCCCAGGCCGACGAGTGGCGCGGCAAGCTGATCGAGAACGCCGTCGAAATGGACGACGACGCCATGATGGCCTATCTCGACGGCGAAGAGCCCGACATCCCGACCCTGCGCAAGCTGATCCGCAAGGGCACGCTGGACCTCAAGTTCGTGCCGGTGCTCTGTGGCTCCGCGTTCAAGAACAAGGGCGTGCAGCCGCTCCTGAACGCCGTGGTCGACTACCTGCCGAGCCCGCTCGACGTGGTGGATTACATGGGCTTCAAGCCGGGCGACGAGACCGAGACGCGGAACATCCCGCGCCGCGCGGACGACTCGATGCCCTTCGCCGGCCTCGCGTTCAAGATCATGAACGACCCCTTCGTGGGCTCCCTGACCTTCACCCGCCTCTATTCCGGCGTGCTGAAGAAGGGTGAATCGATCCTGAACTCGACCAAGGGCAAGAAAGAGCGCATCGGTCGCATGATGATGATGCACTCCAACAACCGCGAAGAGATCGACGAGGCCTTTGCGGGCGACATCATCGCGTTGGCGGGTCTGAAGGACACCACCACCGGTGACACGCTCTGCGCCGAGAAGGACCCGGTCGTCCTCGAGACGATGACCTTCCCGGACCCGGTGATCGAGATCGCGGTCGAGCCCAAGACGAAGAACGACCAGGAGAAGATGTCTGCCGGTCTGCAACGTCTCGCGGCCGAGGATCCGTCCTTCCGCGTCGAGACCGACATCGAATCCGGCCAGACCATCATGAAGGGCATGGGCGAACTTCACCTCGACATCCTGGTCGACCGCCTCAAGCGGGAGTTCAAGGTCGAGGCGAATATCGGCGCCCCGCAGGTGGCCTACCGCGAGACCATCGGCCACGAGATCGAGCATACCTACACCCACAAGAAACAGTCGGGTGGTTCGGGTCAGTTCGCCGAGGTCAAGCTCATCATCTCCCCGACAGAGCCGGGCGAAGGCTATTCCTTCGAATCCCGCATCGTCGGTGGCTCGGTGCCGAAGGAATACATCCCCGGCGTCGAGAAGGGCATCAACTCGGTGATGGACAGCGGTCCGCTGGCCGGCTTCCCGGTGATCGACTTCAAGGTCGCGCTGGTGGACGGCAAGTACCACGACGTGGACTCCTCGGTCCTCGCCTTCGAGATCGCCTCGCGGATGTGCATGCGCGAAGGTCTCCGCAAGGCCGGCGCCAAGCTGCTGGAACCGATGATGAAGGTCGAGGTGATCACGCCGGAGGAATATACCGGGTCGATCATCGGTGACCTGACCTCCCGTCGTGGCCAGGTCTCGGGCCAGGCGCCCCGCGGCAATGCCGTGGCGATCCAGGCCTTCGTGCCGCTGGCCAACATGTTCGGCTACATCAACAACCTGCGCTCCATGTCCTCGGGCCGCGCGCAGTTCACGATGCAGTTCGACCATTACGACCCGGTTCCGCAGAACATCTCTGAAGAGATCCAGTCGAAATACGCATAAGCAGCGGTGCGGGGGCTCCCCGCACCCTACCCACCCGTAGGGTGCGTGCTCGCACGCACCGCCAAGAAAGCAGGAGGCCAAGATGGCAAAGGAAAAGTTTGAGCGCGGCAAACCGCACTGCAACATCGGCACGATCGGACACGTGGACCACGGCAAGACGACGCTGACGGCGGCGATCACGAAGTATTTCGGCGATTTCCGGGCCTACGACCAGATCGACG
>SRJI02000305.1 GCA_005473895.2 Carideicomes alvinocaridis | reverse complement strand
CTCGGCCTCGAGGCTGCGCAGCTCGTCGAAGCGGGCCACGGCCAGTTCGATCGCGGGGACCAGGTCGGCCTCGGTGAAGGGCTTGACCACGTAGGCCATGGCCCCGGCGGTCCGGGCGCGCTCCACCAGCTCGCGTTGACTGAAGGCGGTCAGCATGACCACGGGGGCGAGCCGTTCCCCGGCGATCTCGCCCGCGGCCGCGATGCCGTCCATCACGGGCATCTTCACGTCCATCACCACGATGTCCGGACGGTGCTCGCGCACGGCGTCGACGGCGGCGCGGCCGTCGCCGGCCTCGGCGACCACCCGGTAGCCCGCCCCGGTGAGCACTTCCACCAGGTCGAGGCGGATCAGGGTCTCGTCCTCGGCGACGACGGCCCGCAGGCCGGTCTCCTCGGGAGGCGTCAGCGTGGACACGGCAGCTCCTTCGTGCGGGCCGGGACGGCGTCGGTGCGGCGCCGCTGGTGGTCCACCAGGCTACCGTGCGCGATGGGCGCGTCGTGGGCCCGGCGGCGGCGACCCCCCGCCGGATGGCCGAGGACGCCGGGTCG
>SRJI02000304.1 GCA_005473895.2 Carideicomes alvinocaridis | reverse complement strand
CGACGTCGTGCCGGGCCCGGAGGGGGCCGAGCACGTGGTCCTCTCGGGCCCGGCCGAGCTGGTCTTCGACGGCGAACTCACCGCCTGACCGCTTTCGTTCGGGAAACGGCGGGCCACGAACCGCTGTCGTTCGGGAAACGGCGCCTCAGCGCGCCCGCGCCACCCGCAGGATCCGGAAGCCCTTGACGCTGTCCGCCCGCTCCGCGGTGAACCGGCCGGGCGCGCGCTCCTCGAGCATCCGGCCGATCCACGGCAGCAGCGAGTCCGCGCCGAGGTTCTTCTGCACCACCAGCCAGGCCTCGCCGCCGGGGGCCAGGCGTGGCAGCCACCGCTCCAGCAGGGCGTGCAGCGCCGGCTTGCCGATCCGGATGGGCGGGTTGGACCAGATGAGGTCGAACTCCGCGCCCTCGGGGACGTCCTCCGGCCGCAGTGCCACGACATTGCCGAGGCCCAGCGCCGCGGCGTTGTCGCGGGTCAGCTGCAGGGAGCGGTCGTTGACCTCGACGGCGGTCACCTCCGCCTCGGGCGACCGCAGCGCCAGCGTGAGGGCGA
>SRJI02000303.1 GCA_005473895.2 Carideicomes alvinocaridis | reverse complement strand
GACGAGAGTCCCCGATGGGAGGACTTTCGCCCTCAGTTTGTCTGCCGTCTCGCGACTGATCGTGTCCTCAGGCTCTCCTAGCCGCCCGTAGGAGTCCGTCCTACCGAGGTCACGGACTTTATAGAACGCGAGTTCCTCGTCGGTCACCCCCTGAAGCTCAGGCGGGAAACCGGCGCCAGAAGTCAGGTCGAACAGACGCCTCACGTGCATCCGCGACCAATGGCTCGGGGCAGATTCGAGCCACGGCTCACTGCTGGCAGCCGAAGCAGGCTGCTTCACGCCCAAGAAACCTGTTCTCGCCAGAACTGCTGCTCTCCTTCGAGTACGAAGCGCATCGGACAACTGGCGCTGTTTCTCGATCAGGGCGTCGATCGTGGCGGTCTCACGGTCGAGGTAGTCCGCGATACGCCGCTGCTGCTCAACAGGCGGGATTGGCAACCCAATCCGCTTCATTGCCTGAAAGCGCGTGCTCCACAGGTCATCGACGATCCCGCTGCCCCAGCGGTAGAACTCCTCCTGGAACCACGTCGAGCGCAGGAGATGGTGCACGAAC
>SRJI02000302.1 GCA_005473895.2 Carideicomes alvinocaridis | reverse complement strand
GGCCCGCCAGGCCGCCGTCGTGATGGAGCTGACGCACCTGGCCACGCTGTACCACGACGACGTGATGGACGAGGCCCCCGTGCGCCGCGGCGCCCCCGCCGCCCACCGGCTGTGGGGCAATTCGGCGGCGATCCTGGCCGGCGACCTGATCTTCGCCCGCGCCTCCCAGCTCATGGCCGAGCTCGGCCCGCGGCCCGTGCAGATCCAGGCGGACACCTTCGAACGCCTCGTGCAGGGCCAGCTGTGGGAGACCCGCGGCCCGGCCGAGGGCGCGGACCCGATCGAGCACTACTACGCGGTGCTCTCCGGCAAGACCGGCTCGCTGATCGCCGCGGCCGGCATGCTCGGCGCGCTGCTGGGCGGGGCCGACGAGGCCGCCGTCCAGGTGATGAGCGCGTACGGCGAGAAGGTGGGCCTGGCCTTCCAGCTCGCCGACGACCTGATCGACCTCACCGGCGACGCCGAGCGGATCGGCAAGGTCCCCGGCACGGACCTGCGCGAGCGCGTGCCCACCCTGACCACGCTGCTGCTGGCCCGCGCCGCGCAGGGCGAGG
>SRJI02000054.1 GCA_005473895.2 Carideicomes alvinocaridis | reverse complement strand
ATGGAGCCGACGCCCTTGGCGGTTTCGATGTCGGCGCTGGTGAATTTGATGCAGTTCGTGGTCATTGCTCTTCTCCTTGTTTGCGTTGCAATGATGGTCACCTTGCAGCTGGCCAAGGCCCGGCCACACCGAAGGCGAAGCGCAGCGGAGAGGGGCAGGCGCCGGTCTTTTTGGCGCGCGAGGAATGACCCGCAGGGACAGGGGAAAAAGATCGGCGACAACCTTTGTGGACGGGACGACAGCTGCGACCAGCATGTCATGCAACTCAGACATCCGGAGAAGTGCGGTGGCCGCGACGGTAGCTGGGGAAACAGCCGAGGGAGATGCTGTGGGGGGCGGTGTCTTCTCTGTCTTCTTGCACCGATCCGGACCCGGGCGAGTCAGAGCTTTGCCTGACCCTGGCTCACGTGCCGTAACGGCTGGTTTCCGTAGCAAGGCGATGTGTGTTGTTTGAAAGAGCAGCCGGGAGACCGTCGAAGCATCGATACTGTGATCGGCTCACCGGGATTTCGAACGGACCCTCAACGGCAGCCCGATGATCTGCGATTTGCGCATCACGACCATAACCGGCCCTCTGGCAGCTGTGGCCAATGCAATCCGGTGGTCGTCGGACATCGTTTGCGACCCATGATCGCTGCGCGGAGCTGCGTGTCCGGCAAAGCGAGGACCAACACCGGCCGAGACGCGAGGTACGTGATCACTGATGTCACACGCCCGCCCCAGCGACCGTTACCGAATGGCCGAGATGAAGCGTTGCCACGACCATGCGACGGCTGGTCGGGCTGACTCCGGAGGAGACTGCACGGCCAGCGGCACGTCGCAGGGAGAGGCGGCGTTTCAGCTCGGGGAGGGCGGCTGCATGCAGCCGACGGAGTAGGGCGCGGTCCTGACCAAAGGGCAGGAGGGGCCAAAATCATCAAAACCTAAACTTTGCACATCACAAAAACCTAAGCACCGCTCGAGACAGCCGGCAGCCCGGAACAAAGCTGGGATCGGTTTGACGGGTTTCGTATTTGCTCACCATGGGTATGCAACTAGGCCGAAAGCTGAACCTGATGGCGATCGCAAGGACGCGAAAAGCAAGCAGCGTGCCCCATCTCACTCGGGGCGCTTATTGGCCTGTTCTTGAAGATCCATCAGACGACCCATTAGGTCATCGAAAGCGATGGCGTCTGACTGAAGCAGTCCCGCTTCCTGCATTTTCTGGTAATCTTGGGCCAGCGCTCCCAGGGCTTCACCCTCTGGGATCAGGCAAAGCGACCCAGAGACGGCGTCGGCATAGCTAATCGTTGCACCCGCACGATCTGTTTCGCGGAAAAAGTGCTGTTTGTGCTTCGCTACGTCCTGGGCAAGCGTCTTATCCTCCAGCGCCCGCGCAGCGATGCCTACAGCCTGCAAGCGATCAAGATCGTACCAGTGACGCGCATAGCGGTCGCCGCCTCGAAACGCGCCCCGCAAGCAGTAGGCGTGGATGGCCGTCGCTTTCTCCCAAAACGTCCGCTCGGCCATCATCACACGAGGCGTGGCAACGGGCGTGAGCAACTCAGGTAGTGCCTGTGAGAGGTCACAAACCACTTCGTGACGCTGCGCCGGTTCGCCTGTCGACCTAGCGCCAAATTCCAACAAGACCGAGGATCGAACATATCCGCTGCCGCTGCGCACCGCGTCGTAGTCCAGATAAATCTTGTCACCTGCTATACGGATTTCTGCCGGGAGCGCCGCTGCCTTAACCTTGTCCGACAACATGGGGGCAACTGTCGACCCAACCCACTCGCCCAATCGATTCCGAACGGCTTCGGTCCATTTCTGAGCTTGCGAGCGGCTTGGCGGATACGGATCGTCTGCGTCCTTGATAAGATCGGGAATGATCTGCCGGATATCATATGTCAGATCGACATCTTCTGAGAACCGATCAATCGCGTTGTAGGCCTTCGATAGCGACGTTCCGCCCTTGAACACCAGGTACTCGCCAAGATCACTGTCGAACAAAGCGTCAAGCACCCAGACGACCCAGATGTCCTTTTCCAACAGGTCTGCTGGTCGCCCCAGTTTCGAGGCGGCCACTTCCAGTGCGTCAATCTTGTCATCATGCGACAGGGAAAAGTAAGTTTGGCTTTCGGTCATTGCGATGACGCAAGCGCGCTAAGTTCCTTTGCCATCCAGGTCGGCGCAGAGGCGCGAAGGCTCAGAAGCTCCCGCTGCTCCTCTTCGCTCAACGTCGCCTTGATACGCCTCAAAGCATGAGCAGCTTCGGACTTGCCGAAATAGGCAAGCGCCCGAAAGGCGTGACCGGCGCGACTGTTGGGCGCACGAAGCTGCCAGCTCGGCACATGCTTAAGCTCGACGCTTTGCGCTCCGAGTTTCAGATGACGGCTCGGCCCGGAGGTCCAATAAACTTGACGGGAAGGATTCTGCGTCGAGATACCGAGCAGGTTCGCTGCCAACGCTCCGCTTTGCGACACACGCTCACCTGTCGATTTCGCAATGTGCTCAACCACGGCCTCAACCGAGGGCGCCCGGTTCCCGAAGCGGGTTTTCACGGGCAGAGCGAACAATCCCCGCTTCACACGCAGAAGCTCCCCTCGCCGCACCAACCGCGACAGCGCCTGGTCCACCGCCGCACGCTCTCCGATGTGCAACAACTCCCGCGCCGACAGGGTCGCACCCTCCGGCAGCGCTTCAGCATAGGCCTTGATCGCTTGAGATGTGGTTTGCATGTTCGCCTCCAAGTGTCAGATATATAGCTTGGTTTCTGACAGTTTTCAAGCTGAGGCTTGCGCGGCTCACGCTAGTTCGGAAAAGACCACAACATTAAGCAGCTCACCGACAGTACTCGGGCATAAAGAGGCGCTTTATGACGATCGGAAATCATGACCAACCGGGTTTACACGGCTGGGCGACATAAGCGGCCCAGAACGGTCACTACTGAATGTTCAGCGTTTCTGTGCAGCTTCCTGAAAGGTCCCGTCGGCCGTAGCCATCACGACCTCGTCCTCGGCCATCCATTGGTTGAAGATCAGAAACCTGCGGATCGTATCAGGGGCTTCGGAATAGAGCACAAGCGCGAGGCTTTCTTCGGCGCGGGTGCAAGTGACATACAGCAAGCGGCGCGTACGCTCGATCGTGGTTTCCTCGCCATTGTCCGCCTTCTTCTGCGCGGTTGACCCAAGGGGCTTAACCTCGAACAGTGTCTCGTAGGAAGCAAGCCCCTTGAAGCGCGTGTGGGCGTCATCGGCGATCACCATGACCCGGGGAAATTCGAGCCCCTTGACCCCTTGGTGGGTGCCATAGGGGCTGCGGTCTTCAACATAGGCGAGGTAGCGCGCCACTTGGGAAAACGGCGCACCAAGCGCCAGTGTCCAAGCCTCGGTGATGGTGGTGTCAGTAGGTGGTGTGGCCTCGGACGCGGCCTGGTCCAGCTCGTCAAGGAAGGGACCAAGCTCGGCAAGGATGTCGGCCATGTGCTGGACCTTAGAAGTGTCGTCCGGCAAGCAGGGCCGAAGCTGGTCAGGGATCGGGAAAAGCCGGTGCTCGGCCACGACCGCTAACACTTCGACACAACTCGGATCGCGTTCGTCCTCAAATAGCGCCATCAGCGCCGCTACGCCTGCCCGCGCCGCGTCGAGGCCGGTGGCTTGGCCCGCGCGCCCTGTTCGGATATCTCGCTTGTCGACCAGCGGTGAGCCCTCGCGCAGCACTGCCATCGCGGCAAAGGCATCCCCATTCCTTTGTGCCGTCACCAAAGGCAAGATCCGGTGGGTGAAAAGCCGCATCGCGGGCAAGGTGCCATCGCGAAACCCGTCCTTAAGCTTGTCGGGTTTGCTCAGGGGCTCAAACAGTTCACTAAAACTAAGACGCGCGGCGGCCATATGACGCTCGATCGTGAGGGTCTTGATCGCCTCCGCGTTCTGCCACGCGGAATCTCCGGTGATGCGAGCCATCTCCGCACGGGCGGAGGCTTCAAAGGCTGCGCGATCCGTTCCCTCGCTTGGCGCAAGAAAGACGCGCACGGTGCCACCCGGTTTGTCTTCGCGCGCCCGCTGCTGGCGGCCATCGTCGTCGCGCCGGATCGAATTCGCCAGGTCCACGATCCGCTTGCGGCTGCGGTGGTTCATCTGTTTGGCCGGTTGCGCAAAATCACCCACACGCTGGTCAAGATCGCGCAAACCATCGGTATAAATGCGCTGCATCGTGTCCCCGAGCAGTCCTAGGGCGATGCGGCCGCGATGGCGCGCCTCGAAGGTCAAGAGCGCCTCTATCAGCGGTTTCATCGTGTCCTGACTCTCATCGATCAGGATGAACGGGTAGCGCGCCAGAACGATGTTCTGAAACGTCTCGCTTTCAGTCAGGAAATGCGCGGCGAGCGCAATGACTTCGGTATGTTGCAGCGCATCGCGGCCGAAATTGTCCCCTTCGGGCGCATAGGTGAAGGCGCGGATTTCTGCCAGGCGCTCCAGACGCTTCGTCTTGGAGGCCATCTTCTTCTCGCGTTTGTCATGGGCGTCGGTGCCCGAACGGCCCTTCGCATGGGCTGCTTGGATCTCGGCAATCTCTGTCTGCAAGTTGCTCTCTAGCCAGCCCCGAATATCAGCCGTGCGCCCCTCGATGAGCGACCAGGCGAAACTGTGGATAGTCTGCACCTGAAACACCGGATCGGCCTTGACGCGGCGTGTGATCTCATCTGCGGCGGCGTTAGTATAGGTGATGACGGCAATCTTGCGGCTGTGTTTGCGCAAGGTGGTCAGGGTCTGTGTATCCAATCCCTCAAGTGCCTCCTTGAGAGACCGCGTCTTGCCCGACCCCGCCCCGGCAAAGAGAAAGAAGCTGCGCGGCTGATCGAGGGACAGGCACTCGCGAATCGTCGCGTCAGCGCCCGCGTCGCGGGTAGCGTCGGTCATATCTGTCATGCCGCGCCCTCCACGCCCTTTAGCTGGCCCGCGAGCCAGGTAAGGCCGGTGTCGATATATGGCGGCGCGCGCAACGCTTTGATGTCTTTGATGTACAGTAGATCCAGTGCGAAGGCGGCCTTTTCCGGTCTTTTTGCCAACCTTTCAAAGAGTGCCTTGACGAGGTCTTCAGGGGCCTGAGCCTCAGCGATGGATTTGGCAAAGGCACGGGTCATAACGCAGGAGAACTCTGTCGCTGCGGCGTCCGTCACGGCTTTGGGGTTGGTCAGGACAAGAGCATCCTCGAAGGTGCTGGGCGTGACGTTCGTGGACGCCGAGCCAAGTGTCACGTTTTGCGGGGTTTGATAACTGACGGCGATGGGGCGGTCAGGGGCCGTGTGACACAGGGCCTTGGGAGGCGAGGCTAACAGCTCATCGATCTCTGCCAGCTTGGGGAGCCAGGTTTTTAGTACGTGGTTGGCTGTGGTTTGAGCGGCCCCACAGCAAGGCTGCACCGATTCTTTGACGACCTTCCCGCCTTTGTTGACCTCTGCCACCGCGTCGAGATCGGTGATGATCAGCGTCGGCACTTCCAGCGCCTCGACCAGAGGCCGCAGCCTATGCGCGTGACTGCCCCCCAGTTCCAAAAAGGACAGATAGGCTGCAGCCAAATCAGGGTAGTGATGCTGGATCAGATGCGGCAGCAGAATCCGCTCCGCAGCACCCTCAATCACGATGATGGCGTCGGCGAAGAATAGATCAAAATGTGTAGTCAGCAGATAGCGCGTCACGAAGCGATGGGTTTCATTGTCCGCACCAAAGAGCCCAGTCATATTCGCCACACTGGCCGTGGGCACAACTCCGTGACTTGGCAGCTCGCGCTTGAAGTAACGCAGCTCCTCAAACGCGGCGGCGTGTGCGATATGGCCCGAATGGGTGCTCACGACCAGCTGAGTGGTAAAGGCCGAGCCCTCCTGCTCCAGATTTTTATGGTTGCGCAGCACCTTGTGGGCCCTAGCCATAAACACCTGCTGTACCTGAACATGCAGGTGCGCCTCCGGTTCCTCGATCAGCACCAGTTGCAGGGGTTCGATACCCTTGTCGTCTGGGGTCACCGCCTTTGACTTGAACTTTCCTACCTGCATCCAGTCATCACGGAAACGCATGAGCTGAAACACCATGGAGATCAGGTTCTGGAAGCCCAGGCCGTTGTAGCCTTCTGGCAGTTTTACCCCAGATGTGTCGCCCGAGATATCGTATTGCACCGCAGCCGGGTGATCGAGCCCGTCAACGGGTTTGATCTGAGTGGCTATGAAGAGTTTCGGATTGCTCAGCCCGCCGGGGTAGCCGAGACTTTCCAGTTCCTTAATAGCATCGGCGAATCCATCCTTAAGTCGGGCATTAAAGGTGGTCTCGGCATCATGGATTGCCTCGAGTGCTTTGACGTCGCTCGGCGTGGGGTCCTTTTCGGGGTCGATATGTTTACGGAAATAGGGCTGTATCTGGCTGGCAATCTTGCGGCTAGTCGCGCTCATCGCTTCATCGTCGTCGCCATTACTGTCCCCTGCGTCTGCGAAACCGCGTTGTGCGTTGATCTCACGAATGTGGATGAGTCCAGCAAAGGGGTTTGAACCGATCCCCTCCGACAAGGGCGGCAGGGGATGCGGCTCCACCGGCCCCGCTGTAGTGAAGCTCATGGGATCCAAGAGATGGGCGTTGAGCTCGAATAGGTCCCTCAGGCGCTTGTCCAGAAATTCCCGAAAGTCACGTGGCCAAAGCGCGAACCCCTTGTCCGTTGCGCCGCCGGGTTGCAGCGTCTGAGCGGCCTCTCGTGCGGCCAGGTACTGCGCCTTGATGTCCGCCCCCTTCTTTGGCTCCAAGCGTAGGCGCACGCCCAGCAAGCCACCAGTCCAAGTCAGTGTTGGGATCAGGTGCGCGACATGGTGCAGCTCTGACGTGTCAGCATGGAGCCAGACGTCGATGAACGGAAGCTGGGCCAAGAGCGGGCTGAGATCCACCTCGACCTCCTGTGTCCAGGCTCCCGCGATCTGTTCAATTGCGGTCCAATTTGAGGCTGTCACATCACGCGTGTCGATACCGCCGCGATCCTTTAGGAATTTGCGCAGCGCCTTCATAGCCGATGTCTTGCCGCTGTTGTTGGCCCCGACGAGCAGAGTCTGCTTGTCCGACATATCCAGACGGGCGCGCCGCAATTTGCGAAAATTAGAAATTTCAATGCGTGTGAGCTTCATAGTATTGGTGTCCCCCTCGCAGAGAATGCTGCGATAGTTTCTCTATATATACTCGTCCTGCGGGTGTGTAGCAGTACTCAACCGTCGGGGTTCTCCCAATATTCACTGTCTGGCTATTCGCTTCGCAGATTCACAGGAGATGCTGTGGTGTCGCTTGGCACTTAAATCTGAGACTGTGCCTTCAATGTTTTCAGCGGCTTGCGCTGGCACCTAATTTGAGACTGGGCAGTTAAATTGAGATTTGCACTTGTGTCGTGTCACTTTATTTGAGACTGTCGCACCGATCCTCATTCGGTGCTGAACTGCCATGACCGACCCCCTTTCCGATGAGATTGACGAGGACCTCTGGAATGAAGCGTCCGGCCGCGCCGATGCGATCCGTAGCTTCCTGAGAGACAACCCCGGCCGGACAAATGCCACCGACATTGCTCGCCTCGCTGAGGAGCTCGATCTCAGCCGGGCATCCGTCTTTCGGCTGATCAAGCTGTTTCGTGAGGGCGGGACGGTGACGTCCTTGGTGGAGCGTAAACGGGGACGACCGACCGGTCATCGAACGCTGGACCCGGTACGCGAGGAGATCATCCACGAGACGATCAACAAACACTACCTCAAACGAACTCGACCATCGATCTCGCAACTGGTGCGGGATGTACAAGCGGATTGCCTGTCAGCTGGCCTGAAGGCGCCGCATCGGCGCACGATCGTGGCGCGGCTCGAAGATGTCGATCTCCGCAAACGCGCCCGGAGCCGAGGCGAGCACAAGATCGAGAAGGCAACTACTGCTGTTCCGGGAACCTTCCGCCCTGCCCGCCCACTCGAGGTGGTGCAGATCGACCATACGAGAGCCGACGTCTTTGTGGTCGACGAGGAGACGCGTGAGCCGATTGGGCGCCCATGGTTGACGCTGGCGATGGATGTCTACTCTCGCATGGTGACAGGGTTCTATCTCACCATGGACGCCCCGTCCCGGTTGTCGATCAGCCTCTGCCTGCTGCATTCAGTCTTCGACAAATCCGCCTGGCTGAAAGAGCGCGACATAGTGGAGCCGTGGCCCGTCGCCGGTCTTCCCGACAGGGTTCACGTCGACAACGGCGCGGATTTCCGCAGCAGAGCGTTCAAGCGCGGATGCGACGATGCGGGCATTGCCATTGACTGGCGACCACCAGGCACACCGCGGTTCGGCGGGCATATTGAGCGGTTGATTGGCACGCAAATGGGACGGCTGCATCTCCTTCCTGGAACGACATTCAGCAGTGAACAGGACCTCGGTGACTACGACCCGAAGCGCCACGCCGCTCTGACATTGCGCGAGCTTGAACGGTACATCGCCCTCGACATCGTCGGCTCCTATCATCAGTCGATCCACGGAGCTCTCGGCCGTCCACCACTCGCGGTTTGGCGGGAACACGAAGGAGAGATTCCGCTCCGCCTGCCGGAAGATCGGTTGCGGTTCTGGCTCACTTTCCTGCCGGAACAAGAGCGGACCCTTCGACCGACGGGTATTCATTTATTCGGCCTGCGCTACTGGTCGGCCGCGCTGAGCGCCGATGTCGGGCGGACCAAACGACGACTGCTCGTCAAATACGATCCCCGCGATATGTCGCGGGTATTCGTCCGCCGCCCCTCGGGGAATTTCGTCGAGGCGCGGTATGCCGACCTGACACTGCCGCAGGTCACACTTCATGAGGCTGTCACCGCCCGCCGCGCTCTGCGAGAGAAGGGCCGCCGGGAGGTCGGCACCCGCGCCATCGTCAGGACCGTTCTCGAGCAGCGAGCGCTAGTCGAAGCAGCGGCCAGAAAGACTGCCGGGGCAAAGCGCGGTCGGTTGCGCCAACAACCGCAATCGGATGAGCGGGAACAGGGCACGCTCCGCGGTATCGACTCCAGCAAACCGGTCCCGTTTGTTGAGGATTGAATTTGAGCTGGAGCGACCATGACCGAGAAGACTCCTCACCTGACCGCCGGCGCGGCGGAACTGCTTGCTGAACCGACAGCCGCACGCATTCGTGCCATGCGATCACGCCGATGGGTCCTCTACCCACGCGCCAAGCAAGCGCTCACTCGGCTGGATGCACTGCTCGAGCATCCACGAGGCACACGCATGCCCTCGATCGCGATCTATGGCGACAGCGGCATGGGCAAGACCATGATCATGAAGCGGTTCCGCGACCAGCACCCGCCAAGCTTCGATAAGTCAACAGGGGCGCTGACGACACCCGTTCTTGCCATGGAAATGGTCAGCCGCCCCGGCGAGCGCCGGTTCTACGGTGAGCTTCTCAACCTTCTCGGCGCACCACAGTCGCCCCGCGCCGACATCACGCAGATGGAACAGGCCGCTTTGCGGATCATGGAGGCAATCGGCGTACAAGTGCTGGTAATCGACGAGGTCCACAACATCCTTGCCGGAACCTACCGCGAGCAGCGCATCGTCCTGAACACACTCCGGTTCCTCAGCAATCGCCTTCAGATCTCGCTGGTCTGTTTTGGCGTCAACGACGCACGGGAGGCCATTGGCGGCGATGTCCAACTCGCGCGCCGGTTCGAGCAGTTCACTTTGAGCCGATGGGCTGCAAACGAGGAGTTCGAAACCCTGGTGGCTTCGATCCTGCGCAACACGCCGCTACATCGCCCCTCGGTTCTGACCCCAAAGTCACTGCGGCGCATTCTGCAGATCACGGACGGTATCACTGCTAACATCTTCCACATGATAAACAGCCTTGCGATCGAAGCCGTCGAGGATGGCAGCGAACGTATCACGGACAGCGCTGTCGACGCTTGGGCGCCGGACTTCGATGTGGAAGCGGTCTATGCATGAGCGAGCATCTTCCTGTCGTCCTACCGCCGGTTGCAGGGGAACTCTTCTCGTCCTGGATTGCCCGCCACGCCGCGTTCTACGGGGTTACGCCCCTAACCATGCTGCGCCATTGCCTGCCTGAGGCCGTCTCGCTGCACATCGCTGACCGAACACTGAGCCATGACCAAGCTGGCCGTCTAGCGGAGATGGTCTCGACAGATGCCAAGACCGTGCGCCGAATGACCTTTGCCAACGTACGGAGTTCCGCACATCGGTTCATATCAAAGGAACGAATTCAGCGATGCGCCAGCTGCAACTCCGGCACCTCCGATCAAGGACCGATCCAGCGCAGTCAGTTGCAGGGTTGGCGGGTCACCTGCCCCCACTGCGGCCGCCCGTTACAGGATTTGGCTCAAATCGATCGCGGCAGTCCGTTCGTTCACTATCATGCCGCCGCACTTCGTGGTGAGAAGCTGCTCCAAGATGATGTAGAACGCGACATCCAAACCTGGACATCACCGCTGGAACTTGCCCGCCTTCTGCTGATGCGCCGAGTGCCTTGGCCATTCCCGCGCGACGTCGAACTCTGGCGCTATCGAGTTCTCGGCGTCGTAATCCCGGACCTCGATGACGTCATCGCCAGAGAGAGATCGTTCCCACCCTCACCCAAGCATCCAATTGTTCCACTCCATATCCGACCGGCGCTCTTGGCAGGCGTCGCCATCGTGGAGCGCGCCGGCCCGGAGATGCTGCAGATGCTTAAGACACATACCTTCGGGCACAACAGAATCCGATTCATCGAAGAAACCGACCATCTGATCAACCCCGCATTCGGGCTACCGGGCCCTCGACAAATGCAGTTAATTTGAGACTGGAGATACTCATGGTCTCAAATTAACTGCCCAACCAATCAATAACCGCCGCAATCTTACAATTAAGTGCCAAGTGACAACTCAATTTGCGACTGAATAACCATGCAGTCTCAAATTTGATATCTATCAAAAACCGCAGCAGTCTTGTGACTAAATGCCGAGCGACACGTAGTTTGCTGAAAATGACCAATTAAGAGATACAGCAGCAACTATGAAGCGAATTGGAACAGATGGATTGTTTCTTATGCGAATTGCGGGACCTAAGGAGAGCGTGAGGGCGAGACGGTGAACACCGTCCCGCTCGTCGTCAGAACAATCAGGCCCAGTTCGGCGTCGGTCATGTCGAGATAGGCACGCACCTGAGCCCGATAGTGATCGATTGTCTCCTGGTTGGGGTTCACGTCGCTCTTCCAGTCGATCACGACGGCTGGCCGACCTTCCGGATCAACCGTAAGCGCGTCCGCGATTCCGGCTGTCGCAAGCAGTTTAGAACCCTCTTGCTGAAGGTCATAGACCGGGAACTCTGCGAGCAATGAGGGACGCAAGGCCGCCACCTCTGACAAGGCCAGCGTTCGCGTCACGCAACCGGCCAGTTCCTCAGGCGATAGCCCGCTCGCCGGATCGGAAGAGTGTTCCTTGCCGAGTGCACAGATGAGGTCGCTGGCACGCGCGGTGAGCGCCTCGTCGGCCTCGTCGCATTCCCCTGTCAGGACTTCTTCCATGAGCTTGTGAAGGATCAGTCCACGCTCACGTCCGCCCTGGATGGAGGCGAGCGCGTCGGCGTCCGGCGCCAGAGCATCAGCCGAACCGGCCCAGATGTCCGGTTCTTCTTCTTGAAGCACCGAGGCATTCGTCGTCTCGTCGCGGCTCGGTGCAAGCCAGGTCAGGTGCATCTGCCTTTCGGCAATCGCACCGGCCTCAGCGGCGAAACTCGCCCGTGTCTGATCGTGTGCGGCGTCGCCTGTCACCGCGATCGGGTCGAGCGGCAGTTGCGACACGTCAAGGGCGGGGAGATCCGTTAGCGACAGGTCCACGAGGCCAATCCAAGCTGATTTCGAAGGCGTTACATCGAGCCGTGGCAAGACCAAGAGCTCCTGGGCGCGGGTTGCCGCGACATACCAGAGCCGGATCCGCTCGCGGTCCAGCTCGTCCTTCTCGGCCTGACGCGCTGCGTCGTAACCGGAGGGAGGGACACCCAGAACCGGGCAGTAGAACGTATCAGCCTGGCGATCAGTCACAGCGCTATCAGGCGCTATCACCCCTGTCATGGTGTTGATGGGAATGACGACCGGCCATTCAAGACCTTTCGCTGCATGCATCGTGTAGAGGGCGACGGCTTCTTCTTGCGCATCGGGTCGGCCTTCCACTGCACGGGCCTCGTCCGTCCATGCCGCCGTCATCGCCTCGGAAAAAGCTCGCAGGCCGCGTACCGAATAACTGACGGCGAGGCTGAGATAGAGATCTACATTGGCAAGTGCTCGTTCTGCCTGACCGCGATGCCGTTCCAAAAGAACCGGGCGTACCCGAAGGACATCGACGGCCTGCGAAAGAAGATCGTGCGGTGTCGTGCTGTTGGCGCGTTTCTGAAGCGCTTGCAGCCGCTCGATCACATCGCGCGCCAGCGAATGCACTACTGTCCCGGGGTCGATGCCGAGGTCGAGCCGTGGAATCCGGTCGGGTTCATCTTCCGAACGCGGAAGCGCCCAGACGATGTCCAGGAGTTCCTCTTCGCTCAAGCCGACGAGCGGGCCGCGCAGTAATGCGCCGAGCGCCAGCGTATCACGACGATCAGCGAGTGCCCGCGTGATCGCGATGAGGTCCTGCACTTCCTGCCGGCGAAACAGACCTTTGCCAGCCTGGGTTGCGACCGGGATACCACGGCTCTCAAGGGCTTCTTCATAACGCCAGAGTTCCGCGCCTGTCGGGGCGAGCAAGGCGATGTCGCCCGGCTGGCACAAGCGTTGTGTACCGGTTTTGCGATCCTCGACCGGATGACTGCCGATCAACCGTGCGCAAAGTTCAGCCACTGCTTCGGCTTCAGCGTCACGTCGCTGCTGGGCGCTAGCCTTGCCGTTCTCGTCAGAAACCGCGATATCGATCGCCGCGACGCAGACGCCGTCTTCCGGATCGTCGTGGAAGGGATCGAGCGTTGTGAAACCTGGCTGGCCATCAGCCGACAGGACAGTCTCGAACCGTTCGTTGACGAAAGTTAGGATCGAGGCACAGGAACGGAAATTGGTGGAGATCGAAACGAGGCTGTCCGCGTCCTGCGTCGAGAAGGCGGTGCGGGCCTGGACATAAGCGCCGACATCCGCGCCGCGAAAGCGATAGATTGCCTGCTTGGGGTCACCAACCAAGAAGAGTGCGCCCGGCCGAATCCGGAAGCGCGTCCAGTCCTGTGGATCATCCCCGGGATCGCCGCATAGACGCCAGAAGATTTCGGCCTGGAGTGGGTCGGTATCCTGAAACTCGTCGACCAAGACCTTTGAATACTTCTGGCCGAGCGCCTGTCGCACAGTTTCATGGTCGCGCAACAGGTCGCGCGCGGCGTAGATGAGATCGTCAAAATCGAGCTGGGCGCTGGCGCGCTTGTGCTCACGATAGAGCGCAAGGATTGTGCGTGCTTCGTCGATCAATGTCGTGAGGACCTGGCCGGAAACCGCCTGAAGTAGTGCGGCCCATGCGGCACAGCACGCTTCGTACAAACCGCTGGCCGTATCGTTCAGCCTGTCGCCGTCTGCCTTGGACAGCCCTGCCTGCTTTGCCGCTGCCGCCCATTTGCCCTTCTTGCGGTAGGCGTAAAAGCTGCCCGTCCCGGTCGTAAGGTCGGGATGCGGGCGTGCAACCAGCAACCCGACGAGCCCGGCGGGCGTGGAACCATCTGTAACCGATGGAAGGGCAGCCGCCATTTCAGAAAAACGCAAGGCGAAGACCTCCGTTTCCGGCTCATCAACGCCGGCGCCTTGCACAAAGGCCGAAAGTTCGTCGGCCGCCTGCTGGAAGGCTTGCAGGTGACCTGCAAAGGGCATCGCCTGCGGTGCGACCAGTTTCCTCGACCGCCGGAGGGTTTCGGCGATCTTGTGCATCAGAGCGACGGTCTCTCCAGGGTTATGCAGCACCATCTCGGCAAGGACGCCGCCCTGATCGCCAGACAATCGCTCACGCAGCCAGCCGTCGACGATTTCGAGGAAGTTTAGATCGGCCTGGTTGCGGTCGATGACCGCTGCGCCCGGATCGATATCCGCTTCCGCCGGGTAGGGCTTGATCAATCGCTGGCAGAAGCCGTGGATGGTCGAGCAGGTGATTTCGTCGATCGCCGTGCTGGCCGACATCAGATTCTCGCGCTGTGCCGCAGACAGTCCCTCCGGCAGGCCGGCGCGGAGCTCCGGTGCGATATGGCCGGTGGCGAGATCTTCGACGAAATCCCGAACCCGCAGGAGGAGCTCGCTGGCCGCCAGTTCGGTAAACGTGACTGCCGCGATGGAACTTGGCGCGACACCCTGCGCCAGCATGACAGCGATCCTGCCGGCCATCACGGCGGTCTTGCCCGATCCCGCGCCGGCCTCAACCAGAATGGATCGGTCATGACGGCTGATCGCGTCATGCCGGGCGCCATCATCAATCAGAACTTTCACGCTGCTCATCATTCCGCCTCCCAGATCGGCGCGACCTCACTGAGCCGCTCTGTCGAGGCGGCTTGTTTGCGTTTGCAGTAGGTGGCGCCTGCGTTTGCCGGCAGGGCAAAGGCGAGATCGTCGTAGTCGCCTCCGGTATCCGGCCCGGGCAGTGCCGCGCCGCTGGCCAATGCGGTTCTCGCCGCCCGCAGATATGCCTTGATTTCCGCCAGGACGATGTCCGGCTCGTCGAGCTGGAGATCAAGTGGTTCACGCGGATAGAGCAGCGAGGCGCTGATCGCGATGTGGTCGCCCAGGAGCGCCTTGACGGCGAAGGCATAAAGGCAACGCTGAAGCTCTCGGCCGCCGTTCACTCGTATGTCGCCTTTGGGCGGCTTGCCGGTCTTGTAGTCGCGCACGAGTGCCCGGCTGCCGTCATCAGCGATGTCGAGACGGTCGATATAGCCGGCAATGTGAAATCCGGTGTCGGGTATGATCACCGGCACACTGGCGTCCCAGGGCAATGCCGCCTCCGACTTGGGCTCGGACCCGCCGAACGGGACTTCGCCAAAGGATCGGCTGCCCGGCAAATGATCATTGCCATAGGCAAGCGCCTGTCCGGCAAGAGCGCGCGCGTCCCCAAGCGTGCGGCCCCAGATAACAGCAGGCGGAACGGGCCGCTCGCTTTCCCACTCGGCAGCCACGGCACCAGCGGCTTCGTCTACCGCAGCCTGAATGGCCGCCACGTCGGCCAACGCCAAGCCGCCCGTCGCTTCGAGGTTTCGCAGGGCGCGGTCGAGCACCAGATGGATGAGGTCGCCGGTTTGCAGGGCGTCAAGCACGAGCGGCTCGGCACTTCCTTGCGGGGATTTCCAACCGAGAGCATAGCGCCAGAGGAAATTTAGGGGGCTGCGCAGCAGTGTTTTGAGCGAGCTCGCCGACTGGGTCCGCGCGAGGATCGCGAGAACCAAAGGATGGTCGGACCTGACCAGGCCATCATGAGCTGTAACATCGGTCATGCGCCAATCGCGCCAGCAGGAACGCGCACTCAATGCCTGGGGATCGGCGGCGAATTCCTGCGGCCGCGCCATCAGCCGGTCGGTTTCACTGAAGGCATGGGCGGGAACGGCGTTGCGCCGCAGATAGGCTTCCTCGTTATAGGTGGCGAGGAGGGGGCTGCGACCCAGCAACCGGCCGTCGCTGTCGCGTCGGGCGCGGGAGAGGACGGCTTCGCTGCCCGTAGTGGCGAGGATCGTATCGAAGTCACGGCGATCTGCCAGATTGACGGGAAGCGGGTCGAGCTCGCCCGTTGGAATGATGTGGTTCGGGATCAGCCGATCTTCGGCGATCCCGCGTGGCCAGCGGGAGGAATTGAGACCGATCAGCCGAGCGAAGCGACGCGGCGACGCGGCCAAGGCACTGGCAGGCATCCATGCCACAGAGACGCAGGCCTCGAGCCCGTCATCCTGTCTTAGTGATTCCAGCGTGCTGTCGATCGCGCCGGCGGGCCCTGCCAGAAGGGCTGTGCGCCAGATCGACAATGCCCGGCCCTTGAGGAAGGCTTCGCCGATCTCCTGTGCCGCATCCGGTCCCATTGCCAGCAGATCGACCGCAGCCCGCAGCACCGAGACGTGATCCATGCCGTCGGGCCAGTCGTCTTGAGCGAGGCGCGCCAGCAGTTGGTTCCAGGCGGATGGCGTTGACAAGGGTGCATCGCTTGGAAGCACGCGCAACCAGCCATCGGGAAGAGACGTCAGAGGTGCAGAATCCCGGCACAGGGCGGCGAGACGGCGCAAGCGCGACTGCGAAAGCCCGCGCACGACGATGTCGGCAAGCGCCGCTGCCCTTTGTCCGTCACGTGTGGTGACGGCCGGGACGCCATGAACGAAATGCAGATCAATATTGGCATCGGCGCGCAGCGCTAGAAAGTGATCGTCGTAGTCGGTCGGCGACGCGGTGGCGATGGCAATGTCGGCGGGCGATACGCCCGAAGCAAGAAGCGACCGGACCCAACGCAGTGTCTCGACTGCCTCATGGTAAGCTGTCGCGGCACTGACAGAACGAATGGCCGGCGCCTCAGCGTCGCCTCGAGCGACCACAACACCGCTTCCCTTGAGCCAAGCCGGGACAGGGCGAGGACCTGACGTCCATTGCATGGGAATGTGCTCCGCGAGCGCCTTCAGCAAAGTCCGCCAGCAGGGAGACAGTTCGGTCAGTCCGACGATTTCCATCGAGCCGAATATGGCGGGCGCATGGGTGATCCGGCTGATGGCTGCGGCGACAATATCGACCGGGCGCATCATGCCGCCCGGAAGTTCGGTGAGAACAGCGGCCTCCAGGCGAGCGATGGCTTCAAGCCTTGGATGATTAGCTGACCGGGAGGAAAGATCGATACCGGCCCGCCACGCCTTGTGCAATGTGTCGGCGGCCGCGCCGATCATGCCCGGTAGCATCTTGATATCTTCCAGTTCGCCCATCGGTGTTTCAGGGAGGACCTCCTGGATCGCCGCGCGTAGGCTTTCGTCGTCGATCGCGCGGGCGAAGCCGCCCGCGAGCCGCACCGCGGCTTGTTCGAACGACATTATCTGGAGGCCATGTTGGCCGCCGCGGGCCGCCGCGAGGCGGGCCTCCCGCATTGCAAGTCGCCCGTAGGCAATGAGTGTGGAGCGGCTCTTAGCGACCATTTTTTGAACTCCTTTTCGGCCATTTGCCGCAGCCAAGTCGCCAAGTGACATTGTTTACAACTGTGCGGTTTAGGAATTGCACGAAACTAGTAGTGCATCGAAGATCTATAGGAAGGACCGGTACTCATCCATGAATGTAGCAACCTGCAGTAGGCCTTGTGCTTCAGACTTGTGAATCAATGCGGCGATATCGAGTGCTGGGTTTTTGAAGCGCTCGCGCATGGTCCGCAAAGCGAGGATCGCTTCAGACGGATCAAGCTCAATCGTGTCGGCTATGAAATCATCCGCGGATATCGCATCGATGGCATGTGGTTCGAGCGCTTCGGATGGGAAGTCTGCGAGGTTGTCGGTCACAATTACCTGGGCCGACGTCGAAATCGCTGCTGCCAAAACATGGTTGTCGTCCGGATCTGGAAGCTCGAGCTTGTCCTCAAACACCTCGTACCCAGTCACGAGAGACTCCGGGAACGCAGCTTCGATTGCCGCGCGCTGTTTTGATCCGTCCGTCGCTCCCTTCGTAATCTCTGAAATCGCCTTCTGAGTTTCATCGAGAATTCGCGCGCTCCACCGCGGCCGGAACAAGCCGGCCTCGGCAAGGCTGAGCAGCATGTTTCGGCGCAGCGCCCCAGCAAGGACACAAGCGTCGACAAGAGCTGTAAACCGATCGGCATACTGGCTCATATGAGCCCTTCTTCGGCATCCGTTCGCGCGAGATCGCCGAGAGCATCCGACCGCGTAGCATCGCGCTTTTCTTTGTAGGCAAAGAGATCGTTCGCGCGCACGCGACGGTGGCGTCCGGTTTTTGTGAACGGGATCTCGCCCTCTTCCAAAAGCTTCACGAGGAAAGGACGCGACACGTTCAGCAAGTCGGCGGCCTGCTGGGTCGTGAGTTCAGAGCCGACGGGAATCATACGAAACCCACGCCCACTCGAGACAAGCCTCAATACCTCGAGAAGTGATGCCGCCAGTGCAGGTGCGAGCGTCACGTTCTGGACCTTCCCTCCCTCGAGGGCGAGCGACAAGGTTGTGGGCTCGCCTTCCTTGATCTGCGAGGCGACTATGGTTCTGAGTTGCTCGGCGTTCTTGATCTCAACCTCATCAGGCAGTCGGTCGAAGAACGCCTCGTTCCTGAGGGCGGTCATGATGTGCTCCTGGATTTGTGTTCCGGTTCATTGAGAACATAGGTGATATTCGAAACAATCGCAATACTCGAATTATTCGAAATCGATTGAAGTGTCCTTAACTCTGCGTCTCAGAGGTTCTCAGGCGGCCGAACTCGGTTCCGGACCGCTTGCTATCATACCCGCATCCTCCAGCTGCTCCCCATCAGGCAGGTCCTGCAACGAGTCCAGATCGAAGGCCAACAGGAACTGTTCGGTCGTGACATAGGTGTAAGGCGCCCCACGTCGCGGCGAGCGAGGCCCCGTCCCGATGAGGCCGCGCGCATGCAGGCGACCAATGAGGTCCCGGCTGATCTCCTTGCCGAAAATGTCCTTGAGTCCGTCGCGGGTTATCGGCTGGTGATAGGCGATGGCCGCCAGCACGGCGACGTCGAATTCGCGCAGATCGAGATTCTGCTCGCCCACATCGGCGGCCGCCCGGATCGCCGGCGCATAAGCCGGCCGCGTCCGCAGCATCCATCCGCCGGCCACCTTCGCCACTTCGAACGACCGCCCTTCGAGATCGGCCATAAGATCGTCGATCAGCAGATCGACCGAGACCCCCTGCCCGACAACGCGCGCCAGGTCTTCACGCGGCATCGGCGAAGCGCTGGCGAACAGCACGGCTTCGATCCGGCGCATCCATTCGCGCCAGCGCAGGTCGGACGGCAACTCCGTAAGCTCTCGGTCCAGATCGGGTTCGGCGTGATCCTTCGCCATCGCTCAGATCCCGTAGAGCCGGAACGCGTCGCGCCCGGTCAATTCGCGCACGGCGCCGAGCTCCACCAGCCGGTCACAGAACCGCCGCGCCGCGCGATCGGACCGGAGCGACGTCAGCGCCGCCGGCGCGACCGCGTCCCGGATCAGGAACAGCGCAACGGCCTCGCCCGCGCCCTTGGCCCGAAGCTTCGGTGCGACGGCCTTCAAGCGGGCCGCACGACGGGTCAGATCGGACGCCTCTCGCGTCATCTCGGCCGCCGCCGACACAATCGCCTGATGACAGGCCAACCTCAGGTCCTCGCCAGTCTTCCTCAGATCGACCCGTCTAAGATTAAGCGCGAAGAGCGGCAGAACATGGAGCCACCCAAGCGCTTGCGCCAAAGCCGCCTCAGTCAGCAGCAGCGCCGACGCGGGATCGCGTGGTCGATCCGCGAGAACCGCCTGCAACACTGCCGGAGCGCGCGCGACCAGCGCTCCCTGCCCCGCATTGAGCCACACAGCGATCTGGTCGGCTTCGATCTCGGGCAAAGCCCGGTGCAGGGCCTTGACAGAAACCGGTCGCTCCACCGCACGTTGCCAGGAGAGATAGATCTCACCGGCCGGTCCCGGACTGTCACCGGGCTGCAGGAACGCCACCGCATCGCGCAACTCCGAAGCCCGTTTCGGTCGCCCCTGATGGGTCACGCAGACCTCCGCAGCCCGCAGCGCCATCCGTGCTCGAAGCAAGGTCTGGGGGACCTCAGCCCGGCGCAACACAAGATGCAGGTGGCTCAACGCCGCCCCCGACAAAAACGCCACATCTTCAGGGGTTTCTGCACGTTGGGAGATGACCCAGGCTGGCATTCGGAGTACGGTCTCAAGGTCGTCCTTGAAGGTCTGGCGGGCATAGGTCATGCCACAAAACTATCGGACCGCGGCGCTTTCGTCCACAATATGATGTGCAAACCGCCCCACATTGCCGCTCCTAGCTATGTCCAATAAGCTTGCCTTATCAGACATGAAAAGATATGCTGCGAGACAGTTCAATTTCATTGCGGGATTCAGTGGAAAATGCCCTCAGAGACCGAGAAATCGACGTCAGCGCCCTCTGGTGCGTTTAGTATCGCTCAGGACGACGAGAGACATCAAGATAAAAGCGATGGGATCGCCCTACCCGCCCACGTCGCGGGCTCAGGCAGCCTGGATCGCCTCGTCGATACCGCCCGCGACTATGCCCGCGCCGCAGCCTCCGATAACACCCTGAAAGCCTATGCAAAGGACTGGGCGCATTTCACGCGCTGGTGCCGGATGAAGGGCGCGGAGCCTCTGCCCCCGTCGCCCGAAATGATCGGGCTCTACCTTGCGGACCTGGCCTCCGGAGCGGGCCCCTCCCCTGCCCGATCGGTCAGCACCATCGACCGCCGCCTGTCGGGCCTCGCCTGGAACTATGCGCAGCGCGGCTTTACCCTCGATCGCAAGAACCGCCATATAGCAACCGTGCTGGCCGGGATCAAACGCAAACACGCCCGTCCGCCGGTGCAGAAGGCAGCGATCCTGGCCGAGGACATTCTCGCGATGGTGGCCACCCTGCCCTACGATTTGCGCGGGCTACGGGATCGGGCCATCCTGCTCCTCGGCTATGCTGGGGGCCTCCGACGCTCAGAAATCGTCAGCCTCGACGTGCACAAGGACGACACGCCGGACTCGGGCGGTTGGATCGAGATCTTCGACGAGGGTGCCCTGCTCACCCTCAATGCCAAGACCGGCTGGCGCGAGGTCGAGATCGGCCGCGGCTCCAAGGACCAGACCTGTCCTGTCCATGCGCTCGAGCAATGGCTGCACTTCGCCAAGATCGACTTCGGCCCAATTTTCACCGGCACCTCGCGCGATGGCAAGCGGGCATCTGAAACCAGGTTGAACGACAAGCATGTCGCGCGCCTGATCAAGCGCACGGTTCTGGACGCCGGCATCCGGTCGGACCTGCCTGAGAAAGTCCGCCTGGCGCTGTTCTCCGGCCATTCGTTGCGCGCCGGTCTCGCCAGCTCTGCCGAGGTCGACGAACGCTACGTCCAGAAGCAGCTCGGCCACGCGTCCGCAGAGATGACCCGGCGCTACCAGCGCCGCCGCGACCGGTTCCGGGTGAACCTGACCAAAGCCGCCGGTCTCTGAGCCCCTGCCCCATCACGCTGCCTGCTCGCTGAGCCTACCATAGAAGCTCCGCTCCAGATGCAGCTCCCCTGCCCCGGCTTTCTCGACCATGCCGCGCAAATATCCGCCCGGCGAGGCAACTTCACCAGCGCTGTGTTTCTCGAAGACGAGCGCAAACGCGGCCGTGGCCACCTGTGTGCCCATTCGGTCCTGCGCCACGTTCCAGGCATGCTCCGAGATCCCGATCATTGGCCTAAGTTGCCCCGCAACCCGGAGTAGATCGCCCCAATCCTTCAGGAAACCACCCATATTGCGCGCCCAGGATGCGAATTCCGGGCAGGCCTGCATCACGGTGGGAAGATCCAGCGCCGCGCGCTTCTTGCGCACCTCTGCCACCCACTCTTCCAGCTCCCTATCAACCTGATCTTCGGGTTGAGCATTAGGCACCACGGCCGCGACTTCCTCATTTTCTGAGGAATTACGAGTTACAGGATCAAGTTGGTTTGTAATTAGTATGTGAGGGTCAGAAATGACCTCCCTGGGGTTCATTTCTTGAGTCTTCTCAGAAACTTCTTCCCTGGTTTTAGGCGTGTTTTCCACAATTTGAGCGACCTCAGTTGCCTTGAGATACGCCGCCTCGACACGCTCCTGCAGCTCCTTGAACCACATCAGGAGTCGCGCAAGTTGCTCGGAGGCTTCATGGCGGCGAGGAAGCCGGTCCAAAAGCTCCTCGAAGAGACCCGTGAATTGCGTCCAGGGGCCGCGCAGCGCGCTGCTGACGGCCGCCTCGATCCGAGCGCGGATCATACGGCGTGCTACGGTGATCTGACGCTTCAGGCGCTGACAGAGCTCGCGCTCGGCCTGCAAATCGGCATGGAGCTCCTCGAACTCCTCGACACGCGCCGACAGCGGCGACAGATCGAAGCCGTAGGCCTCGACAATGCGCCCTTCGGCGTCCCTACGGCCCCATCGCTTGCCGTTCGGGCTGTCCTGGAAGGAAATCACGCCGATCTCGGCCAGTCGCCGTGCATGCCGCTTTAGTGCAGAGAGCGAAAACCCCGTCTGCTCCATCAGATAGGCATTCGATGCCCAGACGATCGGGCGCTGCCCCTCCTCCCAGTCCTGGGCCTGCGTAAAGGCCCCGAGCGTATCGAGGAGCATCATGTCTCCGGCCTTGAGGCCAATGTAGGCTCCTACCCGCTTCACAGCGACAAAAGCCCGCGTTTTGGGTACAGCAAGCTGTTCACCGGCTTGGGCAAGCTGCTCTGCAATGCCAAGACCCGGTGTCGGCTTGCGCCAACCTGTATGTTTCATGCCTGTTTCTCACCTCCGGTTATGTGGAGGCAAAAGAAAGCCGTTCGCCAAAGTGGCGTTCTTGTTGACAGTGATTCGCGGGAGAGATATCTTCTAAGCGACCAAACTTTTCAGATTAGCTCTCAGGCCACGCTGCTTGGGGGCTTTTCTTTTGCCTAGATCATTGTTCTGACTGCTCCTCTTTCGTCGCGAGGAATTCGCTGTACAGCTGATCAAGCCGACCCGAGAGAAAGTCCCCGAACTCGGTTGAATCTTGTGCCGTAAGCGAAATGCTGAATGCCTTTCCGGAACGACCGATGACTCCCTTGATGCGGCCTTTGCCGGCAGTCCAGGTTCGTTTCTTGGGCATGGCACGCGTTTTTCGGCGCTTCGGCACCCTGCCCGCTTCTGCCAGCTTGCTGTGCAGAAACTCAAAGCGAGCATCACTGTCGAGGTTCTGAAACCCGTCGAACTCCAAAGCTTCCTTGAGGATCTTGTCATTCGATGGTTCCGAAGCCAACTTCTTGAAGTCTTCCCAGCGATCACGCCCAATCTGCTTGGCCGGCCCAATCTGTTCGATGACGTGCCGAGGGACGTTCTGCGCCACTGAAAGCATCCGTGAAAGCAACGTCCCATCGATGGTAAGGGCGGACTGGATCACGTCCTTTGCTTGCCCCATATCCAAGAGACTCTTCGCAAATAGGGCCTTCTCAATAAAAGAGAGATCTGCGCGCGCAGTGTTTTCCTGCCCTTGAGCAAGAATATGAGCCACATCGTCCATTGGTTTTACAACTGCGCGAACCTTACGGCCGAGCGCCGATGCAACTCGCACACGGCGATGCCCGAAGACGATCATATAGCGGCCATCCGCTTCCGGATGCGGTCTAAGCAATACCGGCGTGTCCTGGCGACCTGCTGCGATCGATGCTTTCAGTTCGTCGAAAGCAACATCGTCATCACTAAGCCGATCCGAAACGAATGACACATCGATCAATTGCGGATCGATCTCGACAATGGTTTCGCCTTCAAGGAGACGCTTCGAGTTCTCCGCAAGGCTATCAATCGAAACCTTCATCGATTTCGAAGCACCGCGCATTGCGTATCCAGAGCGACCGGAATCCTTGGGCTGCTCCGGCGAGCCGACCATAACGCTCTTCAGGAGGTCTTTGCGAGCCATCAAGCCATCTCCCTTTCGCCCGAATCCAACCGACGCGCAGCGCGCATTTCGACAGTTGCACGGCTGTCAAAACTGGCTCTCTGCACGGCTGTCAAAACCACATTCATTCTCGCCCCCAAGCCTTGTGGATCAGTTCAGCGATTTCGTCGTTCACATCATTCAAAGACGTAACTGCGCGGTCGTAAGTAGTCCGCACGAACTGAGACCGTTCAACTTCGTAAAGCGTTTGCTTGGTAATCCCAGCGTCGGAGATCGCCGTAGACTTCAGCACAGGAGCTGACAGCATCTGATTTGGGAACATCGCCTGGAGGAACCCAACCATCTGCTTCTGGGGACCGTCCGTTGGTTCAAATCGCGTTACGAGGTAACGGAACCACTTCAGGCGCATGTTCGCTCCAGCGTCACGGATCGTCTTCATGATCCCGCCCAGCATCAGGAGAAACTGGCTCATCGACATGACGTCCAGCATCTGAGGATGGACCGTCACAATGACAGAGGAAGAAGCCGTGAGAGCAGTAAGCGTGAGGTAGCCCAGCTGAGGAGGGCAATCGATCACAACCACGTCGTAGCGGTCATCAACCTCGCTAAGCGCCTTCGATATACGAGTGAAGAAGGTACGGCCCTCGTAGGGATCGCTGCTCGTCAAAGCAACCGGGGTATCGTATTCGTACTCTTGAAGCTCGAGACTTGCCGGAACGATATCAAGGTTGGGAAAGTTTGTTGGCCGGATCACCTCTGTGATCGGCTTGCGCTCGTCATCATACCGAAGTGTCTCGTAGAGCGAAGGCACGTCGTCGAGTTCAGGCTGAATGCCGTGTAAAGCTGTGAGCGAGGCTTGAGGGTCCAAGTCGATCGCAAGAACTCGATGCCCTTTCAACGCCAAGTGCTGCGCGAGGTGGGCGGCGGTAGTGGTCTTTCCGGAACCCCCTTTGAAGTTCACGACAGACACGACGTGCAGTTCTTCGCCAGGTTGCCGATAGGGGACATAACGGCGTTTTCCGGGGCGGCCATGCTTATCGAGATAAGCTCTCAGTTCCAGCATCTGCTCGGCCGAGTAGCTGCGCCTCCCGGATGACGATGTTTCAGGTTCAGGACCTTTACCTTCGAGATGAAGCTTCTTAATGGTCGACTGCGTCACGCCGAGATAGTAGGCAACCTCGGCCAATGAAAACTGACGTAGACCTTTTTGGGCGTCCGGAGGATACTGTTCCTGCCGCAACATATTGAGGCGGTCGGAAATCAACTCTCCTTGCTGTAGGATGATCTCGTCGAAGGGTTGATCCTTCGTATCAGCCGCAAAAGACCGTTCTCGCATCCGCCTGTCCTCTAAATATCGCTTTTTCAGCGATTTCGCTCATTAAAGTGTCATCTACACGGAAAACTGGGTCTTAACAACGATTTTCGCCCGGCGGTTAGATCTTACCCAATCTACCAGCGTGCCTAGATGTCTCGACAAAGTGTAGCGATCGAAGAATGTAGCTACCCAATATCTAGGGAAAACTGTCACTAGCTCGGATGTGCAGTCAACTTTAATCTCGCGCCAGTTTCGCCTTATCTATCTGTTATTATTTTATTTTTCCGCTCTGCACGGCTGTCAAAGGGAAAGACACTCGAAGCCTCAGAACGCTAGGGGAACCACGAACCCGTCTAATCCGAAACAGATTGCGTCATCATCACCTTGAGCCAATTCAGTGATCAGTTGCTTCTACCAAGCGCGCCAACCACTGGTTCCAAAATGCGGGGAATGCGTGTCAACGTGAAGGGAAGCAGCGGGAATCGGCCGGGTTGCCCTAGCCGATTCTTTGCGTCACGCGGCTTCTTTCGGCCCCCAGGGGATGACGGCCTGCAGGGACAGATCGTCCTGGTTGGCGGCCTTGCCGAGGTTGGCGTTGAAGCCGTGGTCGCGGATGGTCAGCGTGTAGTAGTCGGCGCCGGTCTCCCTGTTCTGCTTCTTCCAGATACCGCCGCATTCGACCAGCTTGCCACGCGGGGAGCGGCCGAGGACGCGGTGCGTGGGGGCCATCGGGTTCGTGCTCGCGACGGGTTCGACCGTGATGTCGAGGTCGAAGGTCAGGGTCGAAATGGAGCCGACGCCCTTGGCGGTTTCGATGTCGGCGCTGGTGAATTTGATGCAGTTCGTGGTCATTGCTCTTCTCCTTGTTTGCGTTGCAATGATGGTCACCTTGCAGCTGGCCAAGGCCCGGCCACACCGAAGGCGAAGCGCAGCGG
>SRJI02000299.1 GCA_005473895.2 Carideicomes alvinocaridis | reverse complement strand
TACCGCGTGTACTTCGAGGGGCACCTCCAGGAGCCTCCCGTGGACGTGCGCACCGGCCACGCGGAGACGCTGTTCGAGTCCCTCGAGCCCGGCGCCGGGAGCCGCCTGCGGGCCTACCTCGACTCCGCCTCGCGGATCTACGGGCTCGCCAAGGACCACTTCCTCTACACGGACTTCCGCCGGCCGGCCGCCCTGGCCCACCCGGATGTCCTGCGCGCCCTGCCGGTCCTCGGGCCCCAGCTGCTGGGGGGCCTGCGCTCCCATGTCGCGGCCCGCTTCCAGGACCCACGGCTGCGCCAGATCCTGGGCTACCCGGCGGTCTTCCTCGGCACGTCCCCCGACCGGGCCCCCGCCATGTACCACCTGATGTCCCATCTGGACCTCACCGACGGCGTGCAGTACCCCCTCGGCGGGTTCGCGGCCCTCGTGGATGCCATGGCAGAGGTGGTGCGCGAGGCCGGCGTGGAGGTCCGCACCGGGGTCGAGGCGACCGCCGTGGAGGTCGTGGACCGTCCCGCCCCCGCCGGCCGCCTCGGACGCCTGGCCGCCCGCCTGC
>SRJI02000298.1 GCA_005473895.2 Carideicomes alvinocaridis | reverse complement strand
CAGTGCGGCGCCCTGGAGGCGGACGTGCTCGTCGCGGCGACCGGCGACGACCGGGTCAACCTCGTGTGCTCCCTGCTGAGCCGCTCGGAGTTCGGGGTCGGCCGCACCGTGGCCCGCGTCAACAACCCGCTCAACGACTGGCTCTTCGACGAGTCGTGGGGCGTGGACGTGGCCGTGTCCACCCCCTCGATCATGACGGCGCTCGTGGAGGAGGCCGTGGAGACCGGGGACCTCGTGCGCCTGCTCAGGCTGGAGGCCGGCGGCGCGGCGCTGTCCGAGTTCCGGGTCCCGGCGGAGCACTGGCTCGAGGGCCGGCGCATCGGCACCGTGTCCTGGCCGCAGGAGGCTCCGCTCGTGGCGGTCGTGCGCGACGGCGCCCCCCGGCAGGCGTCGGCGGACGAGGTCCTGGAGGTGGGCGACGAGCTCTTCTTCCTGGCCGCCGGCTCCGCCGAGCCGGCCCTGCGTCGCCTCCTCGTCGGCGAGGGCCGCGCTCAGGGGCGCTCGGAGGCGGCGGAGTCCGCCGGCACGCCGTCGTCCTGACCGGGCGAGCTGACGG
>SRJI02000297.1 GCA_005473895.2 Carideicomes alvinocaridis | reverse complement strand
GGCCTGGCACCGCGGTGACGTCGAGGCGGCCATCTCCCTGCTCGGCGGCACCGGCCGGGACGGTGTCGTGCGAGCCCGGCTCGCCTCCGAGGTGCGTGCTCTGCGCGGGGGCGCCCTGCCGTTGCCGCGGGCAGACCGGGACCGGGCCGATGGATATCGGCCCCGCCCGGGCTCGGCACTGTTCGTCCTGACCAACTCCCTGCCGCACACCGGTTCCGGATACGCGCAACGCAGCCACAGCCTCGCGTGCGCGCTGCGGGACGAGGGCTGGCACGTAGAGGCCGTCACCCGGCTCGGTTGGCCGGTCCAGACCGGCGTGCTCACCGCCGCCCGACGCGACATGGTGGACGGCATCGTGTACCACCGCCTCCTGCCCTCGAGCCTGGCCCGGGGATTCGACGGACGGCTGGCTCAGCACGCGCGGATGCTCCTCGATCTGGTCCTCGAGCGCCGCCCGGCGGTCCTGCACACCACCACCCACTGGGTCAACGCCGTGGTGACCCGCGCGGTTGCGGAGGCCGTGGGCGTCCCGTGGGTGTACGAGGTGCGCGGGCAG
>SRJI02000296.1 GCA_005473895.2 Carideicomes alvinocaridis | reverse complement strand
GGCCGCGGTGCACCGGCCGTGAAGGGCTGACGCGCAGGCGGTCTGGTGCTGCGGTCGCCCGGGGGCGCTGCTGACGACGACGAAGCCCGCCGGGGGATCGCTCCCTCCGGCGGGCTTCGTCGTGAGTGAGTGCAGCCCGGGAGATAAGCGGTAGGAAGACAAGCGGAAACGCTGGGCATGTCGGGGGTCCGCGTTTCACGTGAAACGGCCGTCTCTGAGGGCGCGAGCGCCGTGCCGCCGCGGCGGGACGGTGGGCGGGGTACCCGTGCTCGACCGCTCCCGTCTGACGCGCTCCCCTCTCCTCCCCTGGCCCGAGCCCTCTGCCGCTCCGTTGTGGGCGGGACGCATCTGTCGCCGGGCGTGGGGGTAGCCGGGGGCGGCGACGCACGAAGTCACGGGGAGGACGGTTTCGTCCTGGGGCGGGACCGCGGCTGTGATGGCCGGCCGGCGGTGCACCGTGTGTTGAGGTGCGCCTCGGGAGCTGCGCGGTTCGTAGGGAACGTCCTAACCGGCGGGTGCGGACGTGCAGGGCATGGCCCGTCCCTGCCCCTCAAGCG
>SRJI02000294.1 GCA_005473895.2 Carideicomes alvinocaridis | reverse complement strand
GGGAGGACGGCATCCTCAAGGGCGCCACCCTCTCCTCGGAGACCACCGCGGCCGCCGCCGGCGCCGTCGGCGTGGTGCGCCGCGACCCGATGGCCATGCTGCCGTTCCTCGGCTACGACGCCGGCGACTACCTGGCCCACTGGGTCAGGGAGTCCGGCAAGGCCGACCCGGAGAAGCTGCCGCGCATCTACCTGGTCAACTGGTTCCGACGCAACCGCGACGGCGGCTTCGCCTGGCCCGGCTTCGGCGAGAACTCGCGCGTCCTGAAGTGGGTCGTGGAGCGCCTCGAGGGCAAGGCCGAGGCCGAGGAGACCCCGATCGGCCTCGTGCCGGCCGCGGGCTCGCTCGACCTGTCCGGCATCGAGGTGTCGGCCGAGGACCTCGAGGACGCCCTCAAGGTCGACGCCGCGGAGTGGGCCGAGGAGAACGAGCTCATCGAGCAGTGGCTCGGCCGGTTCGGCGAGTCGCTGCCCGCCGTCGTGCGCGAGCGCTTCGAGGCGCAGAAGGCCCGGTTCGCCCAGGCCTGAGCCCCGGAACGCGGAACGGCCCGCACCCCT
>SRJI02000292.1 GCA_005473895.2 Carideicomes alvinocaridis | reverse complement strand
AACGCGGGGCCGCCCTGCCCGAGTCCGGCGCGTTCCTGCTGGTGCAGGCCGACGGCGCCGGCGCCGAGGCGGACGGGGAGGCCATGGCCGCCCTCATGCGCGCCCACGGCGGGGACGTCACCGTGACCGTGGACCCCGCCGAGGGGGAGGCCCTCATGGCCCTGCGCCGCACCGCGTTCCCCGCACTCGAGCGCCTCGGCACCCCGCTCGTGGAGGACGTGGCCGTCCCGCGCAGCCGCATGGCCGAGATGTTCGCGCGGATCCGTGAGATCGAGGCACGCACCGGCGTCGCCATCCCCACCACGGCCCACGCCGGGGACGGCAACCTGCACCCGATCCTGCTGTTCGGCGCGGCGGCGCAGGTGGGTGGCGCGGCTGAGGACGCCGCGTCGATCCCGGCGGACGTGTGGGAGGCCGCCGGCGAGCTGTTCCGCGCGGGTCTGGAACTCGGCGGCACGCTCACCGGGGAGCACGGCGTGGGCCTGCTCAAGCGCGCGTTCCTGCGGGACGAGCTCGGCGACGCCCAGCACGACCTCCAGCAGCGCATCAAGGCCGTGT
>SRJI02000291.1 GCA_005473895.2 Carideicomes alvinocaridis | reverse complement strand
CCTGCTGGCCCGCATCCTCCTCGACCACGCCGGCGGTGGCTCCAAGCTGCGCCTGCGTGCCGTCGTCGTGCGCAAGAACTCGGAGGATGACCTGATCAAGCGCGCCTCCCTGCTGCGCCGCGACTCGATCCACGGCCCGTTCGACGGGACGATCGTGGTGGACGAGGACCGCGACGTGATCACCGCCAACGGCACCGAGATCCAGGTCATCTACTCGAACGATCCGACCACGGTGGACTACACCTCCTACGGCATCAAGGACGCGCTGGTCGTCGACAACACCGGACGCTGGCGCGACGACGAGGGCCTGTCCCAGCACCTGCAGGCCAAGGGCGCCGCGAAGGTCCTGCTGACCGCCCCGGGCAAGGGCGAGATGAAGAATATCGTGTTCGGCGTGAACTCGGACGACATCACGCCCGAGGACACCATCATCTCGGCGGCCTCCTGCACCACCAACGGCATCACCCCGGTGCTCAAGGTCATCCAGGACGACTACGGCATCGACCACGGCCACGTGGAGACCGTGCACGCCTACACCAACGACCAGAACCTCGTGGA
>SRJI02000290.1 GCA_005473895.2 Carideicomes alvinocaridis | reverse complement strand
GCCTCGCCCCGCGCATCGCACACCTGCGCCACCGCGGCCTCGGCCTCGGCGCACAGGTGACAGCCGGGCTTCACGAGCAGCTGGACACGGGCGGTGGCGGCGGGCAGGTCGGCGGTCATGGCCCCACTCTACGGATCGCCGTCCACGACGAAGCCGCCGTCCCCCCGGAAGGGGACGGCGGCTTCGTCTCGTCAGCGCCCGGAGGGCGCGGGCGTCACTTCTTGTTGCGACGCTGGTGACGGGTCTTGCGAAGCAGCTTGCGGTGCTTCTTCTTCGACATGCGCTTGCGGCGCTTCTTGATCACAGATCCCATGGGGACTCCTTGAATCGGGGCGAGGGTCGGCGGTCGTGGGACCGCAGGCATCCGGGGCGCCGGACACGCCGACCCGCATTCCACCGGATGTGGAACGCCTGGAAACGTTCTCGGCCACAATACCGGCCGCACGGGCCGCGGTCGAACCGGGACGCGGGCCGGCTCAGTCGAACCAGGGGTCCAGCCCGTGCAGCGGGAACACCTCGCGGCGCGTGGCCATGATCGACTGGTCCACCGGGTCGGCC
>SRJI02000053.1 GCA_005473895.2 Carideicomes alvinocaridis | reverse complement strand
CGCCGAGATCATCGCCCTCGGCCATCCGGATCCGGGCGCCCCCGACCGCCCCTCGGAGGCGGAGACCGCGCGCATCGCGGCGGCGGTGAGGCGGCACGGACTGACCCGGCTCGTCACCTGCTGGCGCGGCGATCCCCATGTGGACCACGCCGCCGGCGCGCGCTGGTCGGCCCGGCTCTGCCGCGCGCTCGGCCTGCCGGACCCGGTGGAGGCCCCGGTCTGGGGCCGCTTCGTCGACACCCCGCCCTTTGACGGGCAGCGGCTGGTCCGCTTCCACGCCCCCGCCTTCCACGAGGCCAAGTCCCGGGCCATCGCCGCCCATCGCTCGCAGATGGGCCCCCTGGTGCCGGACGATCCCGATGGCTTCGTGATGACGCCCGAGACCCAGGCCCATTTCCGAAACCACGCGGAGCTGTTCCTGCTGGGCCCCGATCATGGTCTGTCCCATGGGTGAGCGCCAAGGTGAGCGCCATGAGTGACCCCATGAGCGCGCGCGCCGCACGCTGGGAGGCGCTCTTTGCCGGGGGCGGCGATCCCTGGGAGTTCTGGTCCTCCGCCTACGAGCAGGAGAAGTTCCGCGCCTGCGCCGCCGCGCTCCCCCGCCGCTGCGGCACCGCGCTGGAGCTGGGCTGCGCGGGGGGCGCCTTCACCCGCCACCTGATGCGGCGCTGCGACCACGTGCTGGCGCTCGACCTGTCGCGGGAGGCGCTGGCGGCGGCGCAGCAGCGCCTGGCCGGGCCGGGCGTGACCTTCCGGCGCGCCGACCTGCCCGGCGACTGGCCCGCCGGTTCCTTCGACCTCGTCGTCTTCTCCGAGATCCTCTACTACTTCACCCCCGCCGAGATCGTGGACCTGGCGGCCCGCACCGCCGCCGCCCTACGCCCCGGGGGCCGCATCCTGCTGGTGAACTGGCTGGGAGAGACCGGCGAGCCGCTCTCCGGCGCCGAGGCGGCCCGGCTCTTCCTCGACGCCTGCCCCCCCGCCCTGCGGACAGAGACGGATGCCTCCGGCCCCGGCGGCGATTACCGCCTGACCCTGCTCGCCCGGCCATAGCGAGGCGCGGCCGGTCACCTCCCACAGACTCAAACCGAAGCTACCACCAGGATACTATCTAAGCTGCGACGTGTGACACCTAGAGATGATACTTGCAGAGTTGCACACAGTGATTAACAACCTCCTCTACCATCAAAGAGAGTCTGAAGTGCCTCAGGAAAACCGTCATCTTGTCGTTAGTTGCTATTTCGGCCGCGCGCCAGCCGCCCTCCATCCCGCGCCGGAGCAGGTTAAGGCCATTTTCATCGCCAACGATGCGGCACTTGAAGCTCAGGCGAGGCAAAAGGGTTGGGATTTCATTCTTGTAGATCAGGCACGCTTCCCGGTTGCGGATGATTTACGGGTCTCATCGATCCAGTCAAAGTATGTAAAATTCTTTCAATTTCTTCACGACTATCCAGAATATCACCGCTTTGACCGATTCACCTATTACGATCACAAGGTTGCTATGGAGGACTGCCACCTGCTTTGGCTCTACACTCGGATGGAACGGACCAAATCTCTTATGATCCGCAGCAGCCCGACACGGAAAGGCATAAGAGAGGAAATAGAGATAGCAAGTCGTCAACCTCGCTACGCGCAGACTATGCCTGCAACTGTACGTTGGGTCGATAAACTCTGCAAAAATGGGCTTCTGAATGAGTTCGCGCAGGTCGCCAATACCGGTATTATTCACTGCACGGACATGGCGCTGCTCAACCCGCTGTTCGATGAGGTTTATGCTCAGATTGAGAAACAGCAGCAACCGGAATGTCAAATAATTTGGGTGGCGTTGGCGCAGAAATACGCCCATCATATCCAGCAAATTGAGTGGTTTGACTTAAACGTTCCGTGGATCGTACCGAAATAATAAGTCTACAGCCGTAGAGCCACACACCGTCTTGAGAAAATTGATCTTCCAAATTCGTTTAGGAAGTCTCCGGAGCGAAAAAGGCGTCACCTTGGTAATTGAGTTCCATGACCCGCATGACATGTGAATCGTGCTGGTCCTGCCTCCGCGGAAGGCCCACGCACCTCTGCGCGGGCAACCTCACCTCCCCGGTCCAGATCACGCCCCGTAGCGCGCCACCCCCTCCCGCCACTGGACCTATCCTCATCCCCAAGCTGGACCTATGAGCGCGGTCCGGCCCGGCTCTACGGTCGGGGCTCAGGGAGGACGTGCATGCTATCGCGCGCAGTCGAGGCGACAATCAACGCGATCGCGGAGGGGATGGGGCGCATCGGCTGGGTGCTCATTCTCTACTGCATGGCCTTCGGCGTCACGGATGTCTTCCTGCGCTACGCGCTGAACGATCCGTCCATGTGGATCGGCACCACGCTCCAGGTCGCCATGGTCCTGCTGGCCTGCACCGGGGGCATCTACGCGCTCAAGCATGACAGCTTCGTCAAGCTCGACCTGTTCTACGCCAACCGGCGCGACCGCACCAAGGCGATCCTCGACATCGTCACGGCGCCCTTCGCCTTCCTGTTTCTCGGCGTGCTCGTCTGGAAGGGCTACGACGCGGCGATGCTGTCGTGGAAGCTCAAGCAGGTCACGCCGACCGCCGTGCCGATCCCGATCTACCCGATCAAGTTCATGATCCCGCTCACCGGGATCATCGTCATCCTGATCGTTCTGGCAAAGTTCGTGCGCGATTGTCAGGTCGCGCTCGGGCAGCACCCGGAGAGCTGACGTCCCATCCGGGGCCTGTCGCGGGCAAGGATCCCGCGGCGGCCGGGCGTCGGTCCCACCCGTTTCAAGAGGAGGAGTTTTGACATGACCCGAGGACGAATTTCCTGGACGGTCCTGATGGCAGGGGCCCTGTCGCTGCCGGCCGCCGCCGCCCTGGCGCAGGAGGACGGGCCGCCCGACGAGGTGACCGAATGGGTCTTCCAGCCCGCCTTCGACCAGACCGATGCCGGCTGGGACAACGGGGTGATGCCCTGGGTGGAAGCCGTGGAGGAGGCCACCGAGGGCACCGTCAAGATCCGGGTCGAGCCGGCGGGTGCGCTGGTGAGCGGAGCCGAGGCCTTCGCCGCCGCCGCCGCGGGCCAGACCGACGGCTATGCCGGCTGGGCCACCGTCTATGGCGGCGACATGCCCGAGGGGATGCTGGCCTTCGGCATGCCGATGGGCGCCAACAGCCCCGAACAGGCCTGGGACGCCATGTGGGGCAATCCCGATTACCGCATCGGCGAGATCGTCGAGCAGGCGGCGAACGACCGCAACCTGCACTGGGCCGGCTGGAGCGACCAGGGCCCCAACGCCATGTTCACCAACTTCCCGGTGCGCAAGCTCGAGGACCTGGCCGGCCACAAGATGCGCGCCGGCGGGCCGCAGGCGCTGTTCCACTCCACCATGGGCGGCTCGCCCGTCTCGATGAACGCGGGCGACATCTACACCGCGATCAAGCTGGGCACGATCGAGGGCACCTACTGGGATACCGGCGGCATCGACGACATGTCCTTCCAGGAGGTGGTGGACTACGCCATCATGCCCGGCTGGAACCCCGCCCAGCACCAGGAGATCTACATCAACCTCGATAGCTGGAACGCCCTGACCCAGTGGCAGCGCGACCAGATCGACGGCATCTTCAAGGACACCTACTTCGAGACCAGCCGCATGCATGCCGAGGGCGTCGAGGAGGCGCTGCAGGTGCTGCGCGATGCCGGCGGCGAGGTGATCGAGCTGTCCGACGAGGAAATCGCCCGGATGCGCGAGAAATCGATCGAGGAGGTCTGGCCGCAGATCGCCGAGCAATCCGAGGGCAATGCAAAGGGCGTCGAGCTCTGGAAGAAATATCTCGAGGAGGAGGTCGGCGCCGACTGAGCGCCGCGCCCCCCGAGACCCTCCACGCCGCCGGCCCGGCCCCGTCGGGCCGGCGGTTTTCCCGACAGACAGAGCCCCGCGCCCCGGCAGAGCCATGCGCGGCCGGGCAGACAGGTGAGGAATGCCGATTTCATGAGCCTCGAACTGGTAACCGCCCTCTATTTCCTCGTGCTCTTCACGCTGCTGTTCCTCGGCCTGCCGGTGGCCTTCGGCCTGGGCGGGACCGCCGTGCTCTTTGCCATGATCTTCGAGCCGCGGGCGCTGCTGGCGATCCCCAGCGGGTTCTATTCCACGCCCTGGAACTCGATCCTGGTCACCGTGCCGCTGTTTCTCTTCATGGGCGGGCTCATACGGTTCTCCGGCATCGCCGAGGCCGCCTATGACGCGGTCTACAAGCTGATCGGCCACATTCCCGGCGGGCTGGCCATGGGCACCGTGCAGGTCTGCACCGTCTTCGCCGCGGTGACCGGCATCACCCCGCCCGCCACCACGACGATGGGGCAGATCGCCTATCCCTCGATGATGAAATACGATTACGACCGCTCGATCGCCATCGGCTCGATCGCGGCCGGCGGCGCGCTCGGGGCGCTGATCCCGCCCAGCGTGCCCTTCATCTTCTACGGGCTGCTGGCCAATGTCTCCATCGGCGACCTGTTCCTCGCCGGGATCGTGCCGGGGCTGATGCTGGCCAGCTTCTACGTCATCTATATCGGCATCCGCTGCCGCATGCAGCCGCATCTCGGGCCCGGCCTGCCCAAGGAGGAGAAGTTCTCCACCGCCGAGAAGCTGCGCGCGGTGGTCAATATCTGGCCCTTCGCGGTGCTCATCTTCATCGTTCTGGGGGTGATCTGGGGCGGCATCGCCACCCCGGCCGAGGCCGCGGCCTTCGGGGCGGCCGGCGCCTTCCTGATCAACCTGCTCTACCGGCGGCTCACCTGGTACGTGCTGCGGGAATCCCTGGTCTCGACGCTCAAGCTGACGGGGATGGGGCTGTGGATCCTGATCGGCGCCACGGTCTATCTCAACATCTTCAACTCCATGGGCAGCCAGGACCTGCTGACCGAGCTGGTGCTGGCCATGCCCGGCGGCACCACCGGGATCATGCTGATGATGATGGTGATCATCCTGGTGCTCGGCATGGTGATGGACGACTGGGCGATCATCATGCTCTGCACGCCGCTCTTCATCCCGATCCTCGACGGGCTGGGGGTCGACAAGCTGTGGTTCGGCGCGCTCTTCGTGGTCAACATCCAGATCGCCTATCTCAGCCCGCCCTTCGGCTTCGTGCTGTTCTGGATCAAGGGCGTCCTGCCGCGCGACGTCACCATGGGCGACATCTACCGCTCGATCGGTCCCTTCGTCGGGCTGCAGTTGCTGGGCCTGGCGCTGATCTTCTTCTTCCCGGAAATCGCCGTCTGGCTGCCAAATGCGCTGAAATAGAGCCTGTTCCGGCCCGACTCCGCCCGGCCGCCGCACCGCCCGCCGCACCGCTCACGACCCCGCTCCTGGGCCCCGCCCCGGGGAAAGGTTGCATCCCGGCGCGTCCGGCGTCACAGATCCCTCCAGCGCCGCGGGCCGCGCGAGCCGCCCGCCTTCGGGAAAGGATGCGCCGGATGCGCCACGCCATGCAGCACGACAAGACCACCCGCAGCTTCGCCGTGATCGGGCTCGGCACCTTCGGCAGCACGGTGGCGACCGAGCTGGCGCGGTTCGGCAACCCGGTCCTCGGCATCGATATCGACGAGACCCGCGCCACCCGGCTGGCCGACACGCTGTCGGAGGCGATCATCGCCGACGGCCGCGACGAGGAGGCCCTGCGCGAGGCCGGCGTCGGCGTCCACGACGTGGCGGTGGTCGCCATCGGCGAGGATCTCGAGGCCAACATCCTGTGCACGATGAACCTGCGCGTGCTGGGGGTGAAGACGGTCTGGGTCAAGGCGATCAGCAAGACCCACCACCGCATCCTCGCCAAGATGGAGGTCGACCGGGTGATCCTGGCCGAGCAGGAGATGGGCCAGCACGTGGCCCAGATGCTGCATAACCCCCTTGTCAGGGACTATGTCAGCCTCGGCAACGGCTACCACGTGGTCGACCTGCGGGTGCCCGAGGCGATCCAGGGCCGGCCGGTGGGCGACGAGGACCTGCTCTCGCCCTACGACATCGTGGCGCTCGGGCTGATGCGCGACAGCACCTTCATCCCCTGCGACGACGGCACGGCCCGGCTGCAGACCGACGACAAGCTCCTGCTGCTGGGCAAGCGGCAGGATTTGCGGGCCTTCGCGGACAATCTCAAGTCCGGGCAATGAGGGCGCCGTCCCTTCTGCGGGGCCTGTTCGGGCGCGGCGCGCTCCGGCGCGGCCTGCTGCGGCGGGTGCCGCCCCCGGCTGTGCTGGCCCTGCTCTATGCCGGGCTGATCTGCGCCGGCGCCCTGCTGCTGAAACTGCCCGGCGCGGCGCTGGTGCCGCTGGGCTGGGGCGACGCGGTCTTCACCGCGACCTCGGCGGTGACGGTGACCGGGCTGGCCGTGGTCGATACCGGCAGCGGCTTCAGCCTGTTCGGCCAGGCGGTGATCCTGCTGCTGATCCAGCTCGGCGGGCTGGGGCTGATGACCTTCGCCGTGCTGATCCTGTCGATGCTGGGCCGGCGGGTCGGCTTCACCCACCATATCTACCTGCGCGAGGACCTGAACCAGACCTCGCTGCACGACCTGCTGCGGCTGGTCAGGGTCATCCTGCGGGTGGTGCTGGGGGTGGAGCTGGCCGGCGCGGCGCTGCTCGCCCTGGTCTTCGTGCCGGAATTCGGCTGGGGCCCGGGGCTCTGGGACGCGCTTTTCCACGCGGTCTCGGCCTTCAACAATGCGGGCTTCGCGCTGTTTCCGGATTCGCTCTCGGCCTGGGTCGCCGATCCGCTGATCAACCTGGTGATCCCGGCGCTCTTCATCGTCGGCGGGCTGGGCTATACCGTGCTGTCGGACCTGGCCCAGACCCGGGGCTGGCACCGGCTCACGCTGCACAGCAAGATCATGCTCGCGGGCAGCGCGGCGCTGATCCTGTGGTCGGTGCCCAGCTTCGCGCTGATCGAATGGACCAATCCCGAGACCCTGGGCGCGATCGACGGCACCGGCGGCCGGCTGCTGGCCAGCTGGTTCCAGGCGGTGACCACGCGCACGGCGGGATTCAACACCGTCGAGATCTCGGGCCTGCATGACGGCACCGCGCTGATGATGATGTGCCTGATGGTGATCGGCGGCGGCAGCACCTCCACCGCCGGGGGGATCAAGGTCACCACCTTCGTGGTGCTGCTGATCGCCATGGTCTCCTTCTTCCGGCGGCGCATGACGCTCACCCTCTTCGGCCGCAGCCTCGGCAACGAGGAGGTGATGAAGGTGCTGGCGCTTGCCATGGTCAGCGTGCTGGTGGTGATGACCGGGATCTTCGTGATCCTCACCTCGCATGACGGCGATTTCCTCGACCTCTCCTTCGAGGTGGTCTCGGCCTTCGGCACGGTGGGGCTGACCCGCGGCACCACCGGAGAGCTCGACACGCTGGGGCGCATCGTGGTCATGGCGATGATGTTCATCGGCCGGGTGGGCCCGCTCACCCTGGGCTTCTTCCTCGCCACCCGGATCCCGCCGCGCATCCGCTACCCGGCCGGGCGCGTGCACCTGGGCTGAGCCGGCGGGCGCTCCGGCGCAGTCTCTTCTCTCGCCGGATCCGTGCGTGATTCCAGAGCCTTGCAGCAGATGTTTCGCTGCGAAACAGGCGCTCAGTCGAGCGGCAGCACCGGCTCCTGCGACTTCGCCAGGTCGTCCAGCGCCCGCAGCTGGCCGATCAGCTTTTCCATCAGCCCGACGGGGATCATGTTGGGCCCGTCCGAGGGGGCGCGGTCGGGATCCTCGTGGGTCTCGATGAACAGCCCCGCGACCCCCACCGCCACCGCGGCGCGGGCGAGCACCGGGGCGAATTCGCGCTGCCCGCCCGAGCGGCCCCCCTGCCCGCCCGGCTGCTGCACCGAATGGGTGGCGTCGAAGATCACCGGGTAGCCGGTGCGCGCCATGACCGGCAGGCCGCGGAAATCCGAGACCAGCGCGTTGTAGCCAAACGACGTGCCCCGCTCGCAGAGCATGATCCGCTCGTTCCCGGTCGAGGCCACTTTCGCGGCCACGTTCGCCATGTCCCAGGGCGCGAGGAACTGGCCCTTCTTGACGTTGACCGCGCGGCCGGTCTCTCCGGCGGCCAGCAGCAGGTCGGTCTGGCGGCAGAGGAAGGCGGGGATCTGCAGCACGTCCACCACCTCGGCCGCGGGGGCGCAATGGCCGGGCTCGTGCACGTCGGTCAGCACCGGCACGCCGAATTCGTCCCTGATCCGGCCCAATATGGACAGGCCTTCCTCCATGCCCAGCCCCCGCTCGGTGCCGATGGAGGAGCGGTTGGCCTTGTCGTAACTCGCCTTGAAGACGAAGCGCGTGCCGGTGGGGGCGCAGGCCTCGGCGATCCTCTCGGCCATCATGCGGGCATGGTCGAGGCTTTCCAGCTGGCAAGGCCCGCAGATCAGCGCCACGGGATGATCGCCGCCGAAGGGCACGTCGCGGATGGTGACGGTATTGGTCATGAGACCTCCGGGTTGCGGGCCAGCGCGGCTTCGATCCGGGCCACGTCGGCGGGGTTGTTGAGCTCCCAGAACAGGCGCCCGCGGGCCTCGACCTCGACGCAGCGCACGGGCAGGCCGGCCTCGAGGAAGCGGAGCTGTTCCAGCCCTTCCAGGGTCTCGAGCACACCCGCGGGGCGGGCGGTGTAGTCGCGCAGCGCGTCGGGGCGGTAGGCATAGACCCCCACGTGGTGGAAGACCGGCACCGGGTCGGGCAGCGCGCCCGGCCCGATATAGGGCAGCACTTCCTTGGAGAAGTAGAGCGCGCGCATCTCCCGGTCGAAGACCGCGGTCGTGCCCCCCACCCGGCCGGAGCGGCGGTCCTCGACGAAGGCCTCGTAGGTCTCGGCGTCGCAGCGCAGGACGGGGGTGGCCATGGCCATGCCGGGCTCCGCGCGCATCGCCTCGATCAGCGCCTCCACGAACCAGGGCGGGGTCAGCGGCGCGTCGCCCTGGAAATTGACCACGAGGTCCGGCTCGGCCTCCATCCCCTCCAGCGCGGCGGCGCAACGCTCGGTGCCGTTGGCGCAGCTCTCGGGCGTCATGAGGACCGAGCCGCCGAAATCCTCCACCGCCCGGGCGATGCGGTCGTCGTCGGTGGCCACATGCACCTCGTCCACGCCCGCGACCCGGCGCGCGGCCTCCCAGCTCATGCGGATCAGGCTCTTTGCCGAGCCGTCGGGCTGGCGCAGGGTCACCAGCGGCTTGCCGGGATAGCGGGTGGAGGCATGGCGGGCGGGGATCACGATGACGGTCTTCATCACATCACCCCCGCGCGCAGCAGGTCATGGAGATGCAGGATGCCCACCGGGCGGCCGCCCTCGTCCACCACCAGCAGCGCGCCGATCTTGCGGGCGTTGAGGATGGCCAGCGCCTCGGCCGCGAAGGTGTCGGGGGCGACGGTCACCGGGGAGGGGTTGGCGATCTCGGCGGGCCGGCTCTGCATCAGCCGGGCCATGTTGCGCCGCAGGTCACCGTCGCTGATCACGCCCGACAGCCGGCCGTCCTCGTCCAGCAGCGCCGCGATGCCGAAATTCTTGGAGGTCATGGTCAGCAGCACCTCCTCCATCCCGGCGCCCTGCCCCAGCACCGGCAGCTCGTCCGGCCCGTGCATCAGCTCGCTCACCCGGCGCATCTGTGCGCCGAGCTTGCCGCCCGGGTGGAAGACGCCGAAATCCTCGGCCACGAAGCCGCGCGCCTCCATCAGCGCCACCGCCAGCGCATCGCCGAGCGCCATGGTCAGCGCGGTGGAGGTGGTGGGCGCCATGCCGATGGCGCAGGCCTCGGGCAGATCCGGCAGGGTCAGCCGGTAATCCGCCGCCTGCATCAGCGTGCTGCCGGGGCGCGAGGAGATGGCGATCAGCGGGATCGCGAAGCGGCGGGTGTGGTAGAGCAGGTCGCGCAGCTCGGCCGTCTCGCCGGAATTGGAGATGAGCAGGCAGATATCCTCGCGGGTCACCATGCCCATGTCGCCGTGGCTGGCCTCCGCCCCGTGAACGAAGGCGGCGGGCGTGCCGGTGGAGGCCAGCGTCGAGGCGATCTTGCGCCCCACATGGCCCGACTTGCCGATGCCCGAGACGATGACCCTTCCGCGGCTCTCGAGGATGCGCTGCAGCGCCGGGGCGAAGTCCTCCGGCAGGTCGCGCGAGAGCTGGCTCAGCGCCGCCGCCTCGTCCTCCAGCACGCGCCGCGCGGTGGCGAGCGCCGCGGTGGGATCGGGGGCCGTCGCTGAGGTGGTATCGGCGGGGGTCTCGGCGTGAGGGGCCGCATCCGCGGGGCGGGGGGCACGTTCGGCCATGTCATTCTCCTGAAGGTCCGGGGCACTCTATCCGTCCCGCGCGGCGGGGAAAAGCGGGGGTGGCGGGTCCGGAGGGCCGCGCCCGAGCCTCGGGTGGGCGCCGCGATCCGCCGGTGGTCGGGGCCGGCCTCAAAGCCTTCCCGTCGGCCCCGCGGCAAGCGACATCGCCGATGCGCCCTCCCGGGGGGAGGGTCGGGCGCGGCCCTTCGGGCCAGGGCGGTGCGCCTATCGCTGCCGCTTCACCCAGCCCAGGAACGCCGCATCCGCGTCGCCCAGCCGGGGCCGTCCGGTCTCGGCCCACCAGCCGCGCCAGCGGGCGGCGAGCGCATGCACGTCGTCCCCGGGCCGCAGGTCGCGCGCCGCCTCGAGCGCCGCCTCCGACAGGACCGGCCCCTGCCCCGGCTGCGCCTTCGCCGCGATCCGCTCCACCGCGATCACGTCGCCGCCGGCCTCGCGCAGACGGTATTCCGGCAGGTTGCCGTCGGCGATGATCCGGCGCAGCGCCGCGCGGAAGACCCGCAGGGGCGCCGTCGACCCGGCCTTCTTGTGCAGCACCGCGAGGCTCACCTGCCACGTGGCCTGCCGCCCGCAATGCTTGCGCGCCAGCTCGTAGATCCGCCGCTCCAGCGGTTTGCGCAGCCGGAAATACTCGCGCGACAGCGTCAGCACCGATTTCGCCAGCACCGCGCGGTACAGCCATTCCGACAGGGTCACCGTCACGCTGATCATCCGCCCCCCGCGCGAGCGGCGCAGAATCTCCCAGCTGTCGATCAGGCCGAAGCCGCGCGTCGTCTCCAGCCCGCCGGTGGCGAGGTTGGTGGTGATCCGCGTCCCCGCCAGCCGCTCGAAGGCCTCCTTGAGCCGGGTATAGGCATCGCCCGACGTGTCGCGGTTGGTGGCCACCAGCAGGTCATGCGCCTTGAGCTGCAGCGTGCGCGACACCGCGCGGCCCGCATTCATCGCCGCCATCAGCTGGGAGACGCAGTAGATCAGCACGTCCTTGTCATGCATCGTCGCCCGGCCGCGGACCGAGGGCGCCACCTCCACCGTGGTGCCGTTATGCTCGTAGCTGAGGATGCGCCGGTCGGGCCGGGTGGAGAGGGAAAAGATCGGATGCTCCATGGAGCCCAGGTCGTCCTTGGGCGCCGCGTCGAAGACGTCGCAGACGAAGAAATCCGCCGTCGGGTGCCGGTCGGGCAGAAGCCCTCCGGATCCGGTCCCGGGATCGCCCCCGGATGTCGCTGCCGCCATGCCGCCCTCGTGCCTGTCGCGGGGCCCGGATCGCCCGGGGTCCCTGCCTGCTCTGCCCGTCCCCCCGCCGGCCATCTGTGCTGCAGCCGTTATCGGGGTTTCAGTGACACCCACCCTAGATTTGTCCACAGCCTGCGTCCAGCGCCGCAACGGGGGATCTGAATCGCGACCTCGGGGGATCGGAGTCGCGCGAACGTGGGATCAGAGTCGGGCAGGCCTTTTCCCGCGCCCCGATCGCCCTTGTTTTACTGGCCCTTGGCGAAAGGCGCCGGATCCCGTAACGATTCAACTAACAGGATCTAACCGCGAAATTTCCTGCAAGCCCTGCGGCAGCACCCCGAAATGCACCGCCGCGCCGGCGAAAACCCTCCGAATCTGCTGAGAAAATCCGCCAATGTTGACCTTTTGCTTCCATGTCGCGCGTTTTTCGCTATCCTGACCGAAACGCCACACATCGGGTGCTGATCCGGTGAAGGGGCACCCAGGCAGGACCCGGAAAAAACCGGACAGGACCCGAACCGGGGGGCGGCCCCAAAGCCCGCCCGGGGACCGGACCGGAGGCGACAGGAGCAGAGCATGAAGGCTGAGGCCCGGGGCGAGCTGCCCCCCTATTTCAACCTCGACCCCGAGGCGGCGGAGCGCATTCTCGGCCATGCCGCCGACACGGCCGAATTCGCGCGCATCGCCCGGGCCTGTGCCGCCGGCCGCGACGACCTCGCCACCCGGGGGCTGGAGGAGGATGGCCGCCGGTCGCTGCGCCTCTTCTCCACCTGGGAGATCACGCGCTACCTGATCCCCGTGGCCCAGGGCCATTTCCGCCGGGTGCTGAAGCAGAACCCCGAACTGCCCCAGGGCCGGTCCGAGACCGAGGGCGGCGCCAAGTGGTTCACCCTCGACGAGGTGCTGCGCCTGCGCGCCCATTTCGCGGCCGAAGGCTCCAAGGCCAAGAACTACCTGCCCTGGCGCCCCGAGGGGCTGCCCGCCAAGATGGTGGCGGTGGCGAACTTCAAGGGCGGCGTGGGCAAGACCTCCACCGCGGCGCATCTCGCCATGTCCGCGGCGCTCGACGGCTACCGGGTGCTGGTGATCGACCTCGACAGCCAGGGCAGCATGACCTCGATCTTCGGCGGCCGCGTGGAGGACGAGTGGCAGACGGTCTTTCCGCTCATCGCGCGCCACTACGCCCGCCACCTGCGGTCGGAGAACCAGCGCCGCCTGGACCGGGGCGAGGCGCCCCTGCCGCTGGACGACACGCTCTCCGAGGCGCTCGACACCTCCGCCCGGACGCTGGTCCAGAAAACCCACTGGCCCAATATCGACCTGATCGGCGCGCAGCTGAACCTCTACTGGGCCGAGTTCCAGATCCCCGTCTGGCGGATGCAGGGCCGTGGCTGGAAGCTCTGGGACACGCTGACCGACGGGCTGGCGGCGGACGGGCTGCTGGACGAGTACGACATTGTCTTCCTCGATACGCCCCCCGCGCTCGGCTACCTGACGATCAACGGGCTGGCCGCCGCCGACATCCTGCTGGTGCCGCTCGGCGCGTCCTTCCTCGAGTTCGACTCGACGGGGCGTTTCTTCGACATGCTGCATTCTACCTTCTCCTCCATCGAGGAGGCGGAGAACGTGGCGGCCCGCGCTTTGGGCCGCGAAGGGCTGGCCTTTCAATGGGACGCGGTGCGCGCGGTCATCACCCGCTACGACGGCACCCAGCAGGCGGAGCTCGCCGCGCTGATGCAGGCCTATCTCGGCCCCGTCCTCTCGCCCCACCGGCAGGATTACACCGCGCTGATCGGCCAGGCGGGCGAACAGGTGCGCGGCATCTACGAGGCCGATTACCGCGACTTCAACCGCGAGACCTATGCACGCGGGCGCGAGACGTTTGATGCCACTTATGCGGCGCTCAAGCAGCTCCTGCTGGGCAGTTGGCGGCGCGACCAGCGCGAGGCGTCGAATGCCGGGGAGGCCGCGGAATGAGGCCGGAACAGAGACTGAATTCCGGGCCGCTGCCCTCTTTCGACGCGATGCAACGCCCGCGCCGCCTATCCCCTCTTAACCCCGATCCGGTGGGCTTGGCCCCCTGCCCCGCCCCCAAGGAGTGAGCCCATGGCCAAGCGCAAGCGCCTTTCCCCCGCCGCCGCCCTGACCGCGTCCGAGCCTGTCTCCCAGACCGGCTCTGCCCCGGCGCCGGAGGTGAAATCCATGTCCCCCCTGCGCCGCTCGCCCCCCATCGCCGAGGTGGCCGGCGGCGCGGCCAGTGCCGCCGCGCTCGACGAGATGGCGCAGCGCTGGCAGGCGGCGCGCGAGGGCGGGCGCATGGTGGTGGAGCTGCCGCTCGACGCCGTGGTGCTCGACCATATCGACCGCGACCGCATGGCCGACGACCCGCAGGAGGCCGAGATCCTGCGCGAGAGCCTGCTGCGCCGCGGCCAGCAGACGCCGATCGAGGTGGTGGCCCTGCCGGGGGAGCGCTACGGGCTGCTCTCGGGCTGGCGCCGCTGCGCCGCGCTCCGCGAGCTGCACGAGGAGACGGGCGAGGATCGCTTCGCTGTGGTCCAGGCCCTGCTGCGCCAGCCCGAGGATGCGCCCGCGGCCTACATGGCGATGATCGAGGAGAACGAGATCCGCGCCAACATCTCCCATTTCGAGCGTGCGCGCATCGTCGTCCGCGCCACGGAGCGGGGGGTGTTCGAGACCGAGAAGCTGGCCCTGGCCGAACTCTTCGCCTCCGTCCCCCGCGCGCGCCGCTCCAAGATCGGGGCCTTCCTGCCGCTGGTTCATGCGCTGGACGGGGTGCTGCATTTCCCCGAGGCGCTGACCGAACGGTTCGGGCTGGACCTGGCCCAGGCCCTGCAGGACCGCCCCGGGCTGGAGGCGCGGCTGCGCGAGGTGCTGGGCGCGGCCGACCCCGCGGACGGGGCGGCGGAGCGCAAGCTCATCGACTCGGCCATGCGCGAGGCGCCGAAGCGGCTGAAGGGGCGGAAAAAGACCCGAAGCCCGGAAATAGGGTCGCATGAGGCGGGCGGGAAAGACTCTGCGCAGGGCGCGGCGGCCCCTGCAGAGACTCTGACACGGGCCGAAGAAGCCGCCCTGCTGCCCGGGGCCACGGCGCTGTCCGAAGGCCGCTCGGGCCGGGTCTATCGCGATGCGGAAGGCCGGTTGCTGATCTGCGGCACGGACGAGGCGTTCGCGCGGGATCTGGTGGCCTGGATGGCGAAACGGAGCGGGAAATGAGCCTGTTTCGCAGTAACCTCTACGCGTTTTTCCATGTAAAGACAGTGTCTTGCGGCAATTGTTTCGCTGCGAAACATCGCCCAGCCGCATCTATCTTGGGCATCTGAGGAGGGCCGCGCGTGCTGCCGGGCCGGATCTACCGCATCTTCCTGCGCTATGCCGAGATGAACATCGCCCTCGACCGCCCCGGCCTCGCGCTTCGGGACGGGCGCGGCGGCGAGATCGGCCGGCTGGAATCCGTCACCCTGCGGCGGAACCGGATGCGGCTGGAAGGCTGGGCCGAGGCGCAGCGCATGGGGGTGGAGGCCGGGGGCCATCGGCAATGGGTCATCCCCGACCTGCAACGCGAAGGCCATGCGCGGCGGGGCTTCACCCTCGACGTGCCCTTCGTTCCGGGCCCCATTACCCTGCTCGCGGAACGCGGCGAAGGGCCGCCGCTGAGCTTCCCCCTGCCCGGCATCTCCGCCACCCGGCTGCGGCTGGAGCGGATGCGGCTGGTCCTGCGCTTCGGCACGGCGCTGGCGGGGCTGGCGCCGGAGATCTGGCGCTGGAAACGCGGCGGCGACCTGGGCGCGCGGGAGGTGGTGAAGGAGCGCCTGTCGCTCGTCCCCCGCTCCGACGCCGCGGTGATGAATGCGGGACTCTTTCCCGCGGATCCGCCCCCTGCCCCGGCGGAGCGTCCGGCCACGCTGATCCTGCCCATCTACAACGCTTTCGACCTGCTGCCCGAGGTGCTGGACCGGATCGCCACCCATTCCGGCACCGAGTGGCGCCTGCTGGCGATCGACGACGCCTCGCCCGACGCCCGCGTGCGCCCCTTCCTGCGGGATTGGTGTGCTGGCCGCGGAAACGTGGAGCTGATCGAGAACGAGGAGAACCTCGGCTTCATCGGCACGGTGAACCGCGGCTTCGCCATCGCCCAGGAGCGCTGGCCGGCGGATCCGGTGGTTCTGGTCAATGCCGATGCGCTGGTGCCGCCGGGCTGGCTGCCCCGGCTGCTGGCGCCGCTGGCAGAGCCTGACGTGGCCTCGGTCACGCCGATGTCGAACGATGCGGAGATCTTCACCGTGCCGGCGATCTGCCAGCGCACCGACCTTGCCCCGGGCCTCGCCGATGCGGTGGACCGCGCCGCGGCTGCGCTCGACCCGGTGGCGGGGCTGGCGGAGGCGCCCACGGGGGTGGGGTTCTGCATGGCGCTGTCGCCGGATTTCCTGTCCCGAATACCGCAATTCGACACGGTGTTCGGCCAGGGCTACGGGGAGGAGAACGATTGGTGCCGCAAGGCTGCGGCGCTTGGCGGGCGGCACCTTTGCGCGCCGAACCTCTTCGTCGAGCATCGCGGCGGGCAATCCTTCGGTAGCGCACAGAAACAGCGGCTGCTGGAACGGAATCTCGGCATCCTCTCCTCGCGCTACCCGGAGTACGACGGACAGGTGCAGGACTTCATCCGCCGCGATCCGCTGACCACGCCGCGGCTGGCCCTGGGCCTCGCGCTGGTGGCGGCGCGGCAGGCGGATCCGGTGCCTCTTTACCTCGCCCATGCGCTTGGCGGCGGGGCGGAGACCTGGCTGCTCGCGCGCATCGCCGAGGAGCGGGCGGCGGGCCGTGCGGCGGTGGTGCTGCGGGTCGGGCAGGGGCATCGCTGGAAGCTGGAGCTGCACGCCCCCGAGGGGGTGACCGAGGGGCTGACCAACGATTTCGGGCTGGTGCAGAGACTAATTCAGAGCCTGCCGCGCCGCCGGATCATCTATTCCTGCGGGGTCCATGAGCGCGACGCGATCACCCTGCCCGCGCGGCTGCTGGACCTGGCGGGCGCGGGCGAGGAGGGCCGGCCCGAGCACCCGATCGAGGTGCTGATCCACGATTACTTCCCGGTCAGCCCCTCCTACACGCTGCTGGGCGCCGACGGGGCCTGGCACGGGGTGCCGGTGGCGGGCGGGCCGCTGGAGGGGGACGCGGCCCATCACTACGAGCGGCCGGGGGGCGAGCGGGTGTCGCTGGCGCGCTGGCAGGCGGAATGGGGGCGGCTGCTGGCCGCGGCAGAGCGGGTCACGGTCTTTTCCGGCTCCAGCCGCGACATCCTGGCGGTGGCCTATCCGCAGGTGGCGGGGCGCATCACGGTTCAACCCCACGCGCTGCCCGAGATGCCGCCGCGACTGGCGCCGGGGCAGGCAAAGGACGGGCCGGTGATCGGCGTGCTGGGCAATATCGGCGCGCAGAAGGGGGCGGCGCTGCTGCAGGCGCTCAGCCGCGATCTGGCGCGGAGCGGGCGGGGCCGCCTGGTGGTGCTGGGGCAGATGGATCCGGATTACCGCCTGAGTCCGCCCAGCCGGGTGCATGGCAGCTACGAGATGCGCGACCTGCCGGGGCTGGTGGCGCGCTACGGGATCTCGCGCTGGCTCATGCCCTCGATCTGGCCGGAGACCTTTTCCTTCACCACCCACGAGATGCTGGCCACGGGCCTGCCGGTGGTGAGCTTCGACCTCGGCGCGCAGGGGGACGCCGTGCGCCGGGCGGTGGCGGAGGGCGCACCGGGGCAGGTGGTGCGCTTGGGAGAAACAGACCCTGTTCCGGCCCTGAAGGCCGCTCTGGGCGTGGATCGGAAAGAGACGGCATGATGTGGCAGAGACTGCATTTCGCGCTTGCCGCCTGGCGGCCGGCGCCGGTGGCGGGCCCGCTCGAGACCCTGGGGAAACCGGGCAGCCACGAGCGGCGGATCTCCGGCCTGTGCGGCGGGCGGATGCGGTTCGACGGCGACGGGCCGGTCTTTGCCGCGCCGCTGGTGATCATCGCCTTCACCAACCGCTCGGGCTCCAACCTGCTGGCGGAATATGTCGCGCAGGCGGGGCGCGCGGCGCGGGCGGGCGAGATGCTCAACGCCGACACGGTGGAGCGGCGCGGCGCCTCGGCGGAGGAGGGCGGGCTGCCCGGCTACATCACGCGGCTCGAGGCGGAGAAGGCCGGGCCGGGCCGGTCGCTGGCGCTCAAGGCCTCATGGGCGCAGCTGGCGATGCTCATCCGCGGCAATATCCCGTCGATGTTCCCGGGCACCGTGCTGCTTCACGTGGAGCGGGCGGACCTGTTGCGGCAGGCGGTCTCCTTCCGGCTGGCGCAGCAATCGGGGCGCTGGACCAGCCGGCACAGCGGCGGGCGGGCACCGAAGGCCGAGGTGATTCCGCCCGAGGCGGTGCTGCGCACGGTGACCGGGCTGCAGCAGGCGAACCTGCGGATCCGGCTGATCGCCGAGGCCGCGGGGCTGGGGCGCTGGCCGGTCTCCTACGAGGCGATGAGCGCCGATCCCGCGGGGCACCTGCCGCCCGTGCTTCAGGCGGCGGGTCTGGCCGCGCCGGACTGGCGGCCCGACACGCCGCGGCTGGAGAAACAGGCCGGCCCGGAGAACGCGGCCCTGGTCGAGGCGGTGCTGGCGGCGGTGCGCGAGAGGCTCTGACGCCGTCACCGCAGGGCGCCGGGTCAGAGCCGTTTTAGGCCGGAACAGAGCCTGTTTTCGGCCTCAGCCCACGGGGGCGCCGTGAGGCTCGGGCGCGAAGAGATCGGCATCTTCCTTGAGGAAGCGGCGCGCCACGTGGCGGTTCTTCTGCCGGTAGAGCGCGGCGATGGCGCGGCGCACGTCCGGGCCCAGCAGGTCGTGTTGCTGGAAGGCGGGGGCGCGGTGCCGGGCGAGGATGCGCTGACGCTCGGCCCTGAGCGCCTCTGGCTGGCCCTCGAGCCGGCGGTTGGCTTCCAGCATCGCCTCCAGCCCCGCGGGCGTCAGGCCGGGATTGAGCGGGGCAGGGGGCCGCTTGAACCCCTTGCGAAGGTCGAGCCCGATCTGCGCGGCCATGTCGGAGATGATGTCGCCCTCCACCATCTGGGCCTTCTGGTAGCGGCGCACGCGGATCGCGCCCTCGCCCAGCCCGGAGGCGGCGACGTTGAGGTAATGCTGGTAATCCAGCCGCCCGGCGATGCGGCCGATGAAGTCGAGGATATGGCCGTGTTCCCCCACTGCCTTGACGTGGTGGTTGTAGGTGGAGGTGATCATCTCGGCCTGCGGGCGCAGGTAGCAGATCAGCCGGATCTCCCAGCCGTCGAAGGCCTCGGCGATGATCCTGTAGGGTTTGGGGCCGGGCATTTTCGGAAAGGGCAGAAGCCCCAGCTCTTCGGAGGAGACGACGACGCGGTCATGGCCCGCCGTGTCGGCCTCCTGCCGCAACTGGTGCCAGATCGCAGGCCCCGCCTCGGGGTCGCGCAGGGCATAGGCCAGGTCGTGATGGCCCCAATGGGCGGGATTTTCCGGCACCCCGGTCTCGGGATAGAGCAGCCCCTGCCGGGCCAGTACCGCGCGGTTGTCGTGGAGCGCCTTCTGCAGGCTGGTGGTGCCGGTCTTGTGCAGGCCGGAATGAATGAAGAGCGTGGGCATCGAGGATCACATCGCCAGTAGGTCGGTATGGTAGCGGCGCAGCAGGACCAGCCCCAGGGCCAGCGGAACGAGCGAGCAGAGCAGCACGAAGGGGACCGAGACGTAGATCGCGTCATAGGTGGGATAGAAGCCGCTGCGCATCAGGCCGATGACATGCATCAGGGGATTGTACCAGAGGTAGTCGTCATAGGGCGCGGGGATCGCCTCGTAGAGGAAGAAGATGCCCGAGATGATGAACATGGGCCGCATCATGATCCCCCAGGCCTGCCGGTAGACCGGGAAGCGGGTGCCGATATAGCAGTTGAGCGTGCCGATCCCCAGCCCCAGCAGCGCCGTCAGGGCATAGGCCTCGATGATCACCGGCAGGTCGGGGGTGATCCGGGTCTCGTAGAACAGCGCGATGCCCACCAGCAGGATGTAGCTGACCAGCAGCTTGGTCATCATGTCGAGCAGGAAGCGCGCGATCAGCGAGTCGAGATAGGTCACCGTGGGATAGGCCAGCAGCGGCTTGGAATAGCCGAGCGCGGTGGAGACCTTGGCCTGGATGCTGGTGAACATGATGAAGGGCAGCATCCCGGTGGCGTAGAACATCTGGAAGTTCACGCCGAGCGCCGGGCTGCGCATCAGCGCCGAGAAGACCAGCGACAGCAGCGCGATGCCCGCCACCGGCTCCAGGATGGCCCAGAGATAGCCGCCGGGGGAGCGGCCGTAGGAGGTGGCCATCTCGCGCAGGATCAGCGCCACGATGGCGCGCAGGCTGGCCAGCCGCCGCCGGGGCGGGAGCCTGGGCGGGGCCGAGGGCGGCGGGGAGGAGGCGAAATCCTGCGTGGTCATGGCCCGGCGGGTCCTCGGGAAACTGGTGGTCTGGCTTCGGTGGGTGTATTAGCATCCCGTCCAGGCAATTGACATCGCGATGGGGCCCGTTTGACACAACCCGCCAAGCCCAAACCCGCCGACCCCGCCGCCGGCGGTCCGCAAGGCGGCGCGCAAGGCGGTGCCGAGGCCGGCACGACCCGGCCCGGTCCGCGCCCGGTTCCCTCTCCCGGCCCCGCCGAGGCGGAGCGCGCGGCGCCGCAGGGCGAGCCCGGCGACGGACCCGGCGGCAGAACAGAGCCTGATACGGCCCGAAAGGCCCCGGATCAGCCGGAACAGGCCCCGCCGGCGGAGCCGAAGCCGGCCGCGAAATCCGAGCCGCAACCGGGCGCAAAGCCCGAACCGAAGCCCGCCCAGAAACCGGGGCAGGGCAAGCAGGGGGGCGAGGCCCGCCCGGCCCGGCCGCCGGCACGCCCCGCCCGGCCCCGCAAGCGGCACTGGATGGTGCTGGTGAGCTTCCTCGCCTGCGTGCTGCTGCCCGCGGCCGGGACCGCCTTCTACCTCTGGGCGGTGGCGGCGGATCAATATGCCTCGCGCATGGGCTTTTCCGTGCGGCGGGAGGATGCGACCTCGGCCATGGACCTGCTGGGCGGGCTGCAGAACCTCTCGGGCTCCAGTTCCTCGGATACCGACATCCTCTACGAATATATCCAGAGCCAGCGCCTGGTCTCGGACATCGACGAGGAGATCGGCCTGCGCGAGATCTGGTCGCGCCCCGAGGCCGACCCGTTCTTCACCCTCGATCCCGAGGCCCCGATCGAGACCCTGGTGGATTACTGGGAGGACATGGTGCGGATCTCCTACGGGGCGGGGTCGGGGCTGATCGAGGTGGAGGTGCGGGCCTTCCGCCCGGGGGACGCCACGCTGATCGCCGAGACCCTGTTCGACCGCAGCGCCGAGATGATCAACGAGCTGAGCGCCGTGGCGCGCGAGGATTCGATCCGCTTCGCCCGCGAGGACCTGGACGAGGCGGTGGAGCGGCTGAAACAGGCGCGCGAGACCGTCACCCGCTTCCGCAACGAGAACCAGATCGTCGACCCGGAGATGGACCTGCGCAGCCAGGCCGGGCTGCTGGGCACGCTGCAGGGCCAGGAGGCGGAGGCGATCATCACCCTCGACCTGCTGCGCGAGACCGCGCGCGAGAACGATCCCCGCCTGGCCCAGGCGCAGCGCCGGCTGGAGGTGATCCGCGAGCGCATCGCGGCCGAGCGCGGCAAGCTGGGGGTGGAAGGCGGCCCGGGCGGCACCCAGGCCTTTGCCGATATCGTCGGCGAATACGAGCGGCTGTCGGTGGACCGGGAATTCGCCGAGCAGGCCTATGTCTCGGCCCTGGCCACCTATGACGCCGCCCTGGCCGAGTCGCGCCGCAAGAGCCGCTACCTCGCCGCCTACATGAAGCCCACCACCGCCCAGACGGCGGAATATCCGCAACGCCTGACCCTGCTGGGGGTGGTGACGCTGTTTCTGTTCCTGATCTGGGGCATCGGCGTGCTGGTGATCTATTCGATCCGCGACCGGCGCTGAGCCGAGGAGGGCAGGGGCGCGATGATCCGCTTCGAGAACCTCACCAAGGTCTTCGTCATGGACGGGCGCCGCAAGGTGGTGGCGCAGGACGTGAATTTGACCTTTCCCACCGGCGCCGCGGTGGGGCTGCTGGGGCGCAACGGGGCGGGGAAATCGACCCTGCTCAGCATGATCGCGGGCACCCAGCCGCCGACCTCGGGGCGGATCCGGTCCACCGGGTCGATCTCCTGGCCGGTGGGCTTTGCCGGCTCCTTCCACCCGGAGCTGAGCGGCGCCCAGAACTGCCGCTTCATCGGCCGGATCTACGGGGTGGATACCGACGAGCTGATCGATTTCGTGGCGGAATTCGCCGAGCTCGGGGGGCATTTCCACCTGCCGCTCAAGACCTATTCCTCGGGGATGAAATCGCGGCTGGCCTTCGGGGTCTCCATGGGGATCGCCTTTGACACCTACCTGGTGGACGAGGTGACGGCGGTGGGCGATGCCTCGTTCAAGGCGCGCAGCGACGCGCTGTTCAAGGCCCGGATGCGCAATGCCGGCGCCGTGGTGGTGAGCCATTCCATGAGCCAGATCCGCCAGCTCTGCGACGCGGTGGTGGTGCTGGAGGGCGGGCGCCTCGACTATTACACCGATGTCGAGGAGGGGATCGCCCGGCACGAGGAGAACATGACCCGGGTGGTCCCGCCCTCAGGCGGCTGAGCTTGGGTCCGGGCCGGGAGTCGCGCCCGCGTTCGAGACTGGGTCAGGCGGGGCCCGAGGCCGGATCAGGCCTGCATAGAGACTGTTTTCCCCGGATCAGTGACTTCTCCCGCGCCGGTCAGACCCGTCCCAGGGCGGCGGCGAGATAGAGGCTCGCCGTGGTCAGCCCGGTCTGGCGGTGCAGCCCCAGCCGGCGGAAGGTCAGCGCCCGCCCGGGGCCGGGCCGGCGGGGCGCGGCGCGCAGGGCGGCGATCACCTCGCGGTTTTCCGGCGTCAGGACCGCGCCGCGCGCATCGGCGGCCTCGAGCGCGGCGAGATTGGCGGCGATCCAGCCGGCATAGGTCCGGCCCAGCACCTGCCGCGCCCGGACCAGCCGCGCCGCCAGCCCGCGATGCGCCCCCATCGCGTTGCCGTCATGCTGGCGGTAGAGCAGCACCCGCGCCGGGTCGATCACCACCTCGCCGCCGGCACCGCTGACCAGCTGGTAGAGCCACCAATCGTGGTAGGGCACCGCCTCGGGCCGGCCGGCACGGCGCACCAGCTCCAGCGCGCCTGCCGACAGCACCGTGCTGTGGCCGCTGACCACGTTCTGGGTCAGGGCGTTGCGGAAACAGGGCGGGTGGCGCGGCAGGGGGGACTGGCCCAGCGGGCGCAGCGCGGCATCGGTATGCAGGCTCTGCGCGCCGTAGAGCGCCACCGGCCCGGCCCGGCCGAGCGCCGCCAGCGCCAGCCGCAGCTTGCCCGGCAGCCAGACATCGTCCTGGTCCGACAGCGCCACCGGGCCGGGCGGCAGCTCGGGATGGGTCAGCAGATGCAGGAAGTTCGCGGCATGCCCCTGCCGCGGCCCGTCGAGCAGGCGCACCTCGCGGCGGTCGCGTTCTTCGTGGCGGAATTTCTCCAGCACCTCGCGGGTGGCGTCGGTGGAGCCGTCATCGCCCACCCAGAGATCCCATTCCCCGTGCTCCTGCGCGCGGAAGGAATTGAGCTGCGCCTGCAGATGCGCCGCCCCGTCGCGGGTGGCCATCAGGATGGTGATCCGGGAGGCGGTGGTCATCGGGTGGCGGGTCTCCGGGCTGGGGCAGGCACGCTCCCCGAGCGCGATTCACCGGGGCCAATGTGTGAAATATCGCGCGCGCGTGCCACCGGAGATCTGCCTCCGCGGGGGCCGGGGCGGCGGTCTCCTGCCCGGAGGTGGGCCGATCGGGGTCCGGCGGGGGTGCGAATGCCGGCGGTCATGTGCGGGGCGTGGCGGGGGCCGTGGCTGCCCATCCCTGCGAAAGTGCTGAGAAAAACCGCTCTTTCATAGAGGCAGGACATAGCGGTGGCCGGGCGGGCCGTGTTAGGCTGGCCGGCACGGGTAACAGCTGCGGTCGCGCGACGGCCGGCCGCGGGGGGAAGAGTATGGCGATACCGGCAACGCGGCCCGGGGGCAGGCCCCCCGCGACCTCCTCCGACGATGTGTCCCGCCAAGCTTCGGATCCGGCCCCCGAACCGGCGGCGGATCCGCATCCCTATCGCCGCGCGCGGGCAGGTCTGCGGCGGAGTTTCATCCTCGCCGGCCTGTTCAGCGCCGGGGTGAACCTGCTGATGCTGACCGGCCCGCTCTACATGCTGCAGATCTATGACCGGGTGCTGGCCAGCGGCTCGGTGCCCACGCTGATGGGGCTCTTCGTGATCGTCGTGGTGGCCTACGGCTTTCTCGGGCTCTACGAGGCGGTGCGGGCGCGGATCCTGTCGCGGGCGGGCTACCGGCTCGACCGGCTGCTCGCCGGGCCGGCCTTTGCCTTCCAGCTGCGCGGGACGGGGTCGGGGCCGGGGAACGGAAACGCTGCGGGCGCGGCGGGGGTGGGCCCCTCGCGCGATCTCGACACGCTGCGCGGTTTCCTTGCCGGGCCGGCGGTGCGCGGGCTCTTCGACCTGCCCTGGATCCCGATCTTCCTGCTGACCGTCTTTCTCATCCATCCCTGGCTTGGCTGGCTGACGCTGGCCGGGGCCGGGGTGGTGGCGGGACTGGCCTGGCTCAACCACCTTTCCGGCCGGGGCGAGCTTCGGGCGGCGACCGCGGGCGAGGCCGAGGCCGCCCGCTTTGCCGAACGCAGCCGGCGCAGCGCCGAGACCCTGCGCGCCCTCGGCATGGCTGGGGCGGTGACCGCCCGCTGGCGCGCCCTGCACGATGCGGGGCTGGCGCGGGGGCAGCGCGGCGGCGACCGGTCGGATCTTTTCGCCGCCGTCTCGCGCGCCTTTCGGCTGCTGCTGCAATCCATGCTGCTGACCATGGGCGCCTGGCTGGCGCTGCACCAGCAGATCAGCGCCGGGATGATCGTCGGCGCCTCGATCCTCGCCGGGCGGGCGCTGGCGCCGGTCGACCAGGTGATCGCCCAATGGGGTGGCATCGGCCGCGCGCTGGAGGCCCACAGGCGGCTGAAGACGGCCTTCGGGGAGGCGCCCTCGGACAGGGCCCGCGCGGGGGAGGCCCCCCTCGACGCGGCCGCGCCCGCACGGGTCAGCCTGCCGGCGCCGAAAGGGGCGCTGAAGCTGGCCGGCGTGACCAAGCTGGTCCCCGGCCCTTCGGGCGGCGAGCCGCGGCGCATCCTCGACCGGGTGAGTTTCGAGCTGGCGCCGGGGGACGGGCTGGGCGTGATCGGCAACAGCGCCGCCGGCAAGTCGAGCCTGGCGCGGCTGCTGGTCGGCGGCTGGACCCCGGAGGCCGGGGAGCTGCGGCTCGACGGGGCGACGCTCGACCAATGGGCGCCGGACGAGCTGGGGCGGCATATCGGCTACCTGCCGCAGCAGGTGGAGATGCTGCCCGGCACGGTGGCCGAGAACATCGCCCGCTTCGACCCGGATGCCCAAGAGCGCGACATCTTCGCCGCCGCCCGGATGGCCGGGGTGCACGAGATGATCCTGGGCCTGGCCGAGGGCTATGCCACCCGGATCGGCGAGGGGCCGACCCTGTCGGGCGGGCAGGTGCAGCGGCTGGGCCTGGCCCGGGCGATCTATGGCCGCCCGAAGCTGGTGGTGCTGGACGAGCCCAACGCCCATCTCGACGCCGCGGGCGAGGAGGTGCTGGGCCGGACCATCGCCCATCTGCGCAAGCGCGGCTGCACATTGGTGGTCATGGCCCACCGGCCGAGCGTGATCGTCGGGCTGAACAAGGTGCTGATCCTGCACCAGGGCCGGGTGGCGCGGTTCGGCGACAAGGACGAGATCATGCGCATGACGATGTCCCCGCTCTCCGGCTCGGGCGCGGGGGCGGAGCGCGGTGCCGTGGAGGATGCGGAGGCCGGGCCGGGAGACGCGGGGCAGGGGGGCGAGACCCCGGGGCCCGGCGCCGCCGGGAACGGGGCCGCAGGGAACGGGGCCGCAGGGAATGGTGCCGGGGGAGCCGCTGCAGGGAACGGTGCCGCCGGGAGCCGCGCCACCGGGAACAGAACGGGGAACAGGGCGGAGAACAGGACGGGGTCCGGCGCGGGCAGCAGCTCCGGGGAGGAGGGTGAAAAGACCACCCGGACGACCGCCCGCGGCCGGCCCCAGGAGGCGGGACGATGAGGATGGCGCCCAGGACCGATTTCGGCCGCGGCGAGAGGCTGCTGGCCCTGTCCGGCGGCGCGCTGCTGCTGGTGCTGCTGGCGCTCTTTCATTTCATCCGCATCGACGGGGCGGTGATCGCCGCCGGCCGGGCGACGGAGGCGGGGGCCCCGGTGACGGTGCAGAGCCCCGGGGACGGGCTGGTCGGCGCGGTGCTGGTGCGCGACGGCGAGAGGGTGGCGGCTGGGGACGTGCTGCTCCGGCTCGACCCGGCGCTGCTGGAGGCCCGCCGCGACCTGCTGCGCGACCGGCTGGA
>SRJI02000289.1 GCA_005473895.2 Carideicomes alvinocaridis | reverse complement strand
CCTGGGCTTCTTCAAGGGCGTCGGCAACCCGCTCGGGGTGAAGATCTCCGGCCCGGCCGCCTTCCTGGCGCACCGCGGCTACCACGCCTACGCGATGCCCACCCTGGACCGCCGCTTCCGCATCCTCTCCGGCTGGGTCGCCGAGACCCTGTTCGGCCGCGACTCCACCTCGGTGGAGGGCCTGGACACCCCGTTCAACCCGTTCCGCCGCGCAGCCGGCGTCGAGCTCGAGCCCGGCCGCTTCGAGCGGCAGCAGGCCCTCGAGTCCTCGAAGGGCTGATCCTGCAGCCAGCGGGCCGCCGGCCCCGTCCGAGCGCATCGGACGGGGCCGGCGTCGTCCGCACCCGGGTCCGCGTCCACGGGCCCGCCACGCCCCCGTGGCCCAACTGGCAGAGGCGGCCGACTTAAAATCGGCGTGTTGCGGGTTCGAGTCCCGCCGGGGGCACCCCACGCACACGGCTCGAACCGCAGTCCAGAGGATCACGGGCTGGGGTTCGAGCCGTGTCGGCGTCCGGGGCTCCGGAGGGCGTCAATACGCGAAGTGGATCTGCGCCCGGT
>SRJI02000288.1 GCA_005473895.2 Carideicomes alvinocaridis | reverse complement strand
CCGCGTCCGGACCCCCGCCCGTGCCGCGCTCGCCGCGCTCGGCCTGGCGGCCTCCCTGGTCCTGTCCGGGTGCGGGCTGAGCACCGCCGGCGGCTACCTGCCCTCGGGCACGCCCGCCGGCGACGTCGCCGGGATCGACCTCGAGGGCGCCCACGTGGCGGTGGGCTCCAAGAACTTCAACGAGGGCGTCGTGCTCGGCAAGATCACCGCGATCCTGCTGCGCTCCGCGGGGGCCGACGTCGAGGATCTGACCAACATGCCGGGTTCGCTCAGCGCGCGCCAGGCCCAGGTCGCAGGCGTCGTGGACGTCGAATGGGACTACACGGGGACGGCCTGGATCACGTACCTGGGCCACACCGATCCGATCCCGGACGCCCAGGCGCAGTGGGCCGCGGTCCGGGACGAGGACGCGCAGCAGGGCCTGGTGTGGCTGCCGCCGGCCGGACTCGACAACACCTACACCTTCTCTGTGCGCCAGGACCGGGCGGAGGAGCTCGGCCTGGAGACGCTCGCGGACATCAAGGACCTCCCCACGGAGGACCAGTCCTTCTGCGTGAGC
>SRJI02000287.1 GCA_005473895.2 Carideicomes alvinocaridis | reverse complement strand
GATCCGCAACACGGGCGCCGTGCGCCCGGGTGAGCTGCTCCTGCTCGACGCCGGCGTCGAGGACGACTCCCTCTACACCGCGGACATCACCCGCACCCTGCCCGTGTCCGGCACGTTCACGGACGTGCAGCGCCGCATCTACCAGGCGGTCCTCGACGCCGCGGACGCCGCCTTCGCGATCRTGCGCCCCGGCATCCGGTTCCGCGAGCTCCACGCCGAGGCCATGCGGGTGCTCGTCGACCGCCTCGACGGCTGGGGCCTGCTGCCGGTCTCGGCCGAGGTCGCGCTCTCGGACGAGGGCCAGCACCACCGGCGCTGGATGCCCCACGGCACCTCGCACCACCTCGGCCTCGACGTGCACGACTGCGCCCAGGCCAAGCGCGAGCTCTACCTGGACGGCGTGCTCGAGCCGGGCATGGTCTTCACGATCGAGCCGGGTCTGTACTTCAAGGAGGAGGACCTGGCCGTCCCCGAGGAGTACCGCGGCATCGGCGTGCGCATCGAGGACGACATCCTCGTGACCGAGGACGGCGCCGAGAACCTCTCCGCGGCCCTCCCC
>SRJI02000286.1 GCA_005473895.2 Carideicomes alvinocaridis | reverse complement strand
CGCATCAGGTGAAATCCGCGCTGCATCTCGACGACAAAGGCCCTTGCCCACCGATCCGCGTCGTGACACAGTTCACGTCATGATGCAGCAGCAGTGACCCCGTGGGTCCGACGACCCACCACCGGCCCTCCCCGCGCGCCCGTCTCGAGCACGGCTCGACGGGTGCTTCTGCGCCCACCCCTTTCTGCAGAAAGCAGTCACCGCATGCCTGACATCATCGAATTCCCCCTGCCCGCCTCGTCGGACGACCCCCACTGGCGGGCCTACTGCCGCCTCGGAGACGAGTACAACCACGAGCTGATCGGCACGACCGAGTGGGACGAGACCCCCAGGGACGCGCTCATCCAGGCCGCCGCCGAGACCGACCACACGCAGCGCCGCTACCTGGCGTACGTCGACGGCGAGGCGGTCGGCTACGCCCGCGTCCTGATCAACCACGTCGACGACCCTGACGCGGCCGCCGAGACCGACCACACGCAGCGCCGCTACCTGGCGTACGTCGACGGCGAGGCGGTCGGCTACGCCCGCGTCCTGATCAACCACGTCGACGACCCTGACGCG
>SRJI02000285.1 GCA_005473895.2 Carideicomes alvinocaridis | reverse complement strand
CGCGAGGTGGCCGACCGGGTCGTGTTCATGGACGGCGGCGTCGTGGTGGAGGCCGGCCCGGCCGCCGCGGTGATCTCCGATCCCCAGCAGCCGCGCACCCAGGACTTCCTGCGCCGCGTGCTGCACCCCACCGAGATCGATCTCTGAGCCTGCCCGCCCGCCGTGCCCCGGTGGGCGGGCGCATGCGTGAGGGGCCCCGCCTGGACCGTGGTCCGGGCGGGGCCCCTCAGGCATGCGGCGGGGGCGTCAGGCCTTCTTGCGCAGCTTCTTCAGCTCGTCACGGGCCTCGCGCAGCGCGGCGACCTGCTCCTCACGGGCGGCGTGGATCGCGGCGACCTTCTCGTCCTGGGCGTCGCGGATGGCCTGCACCTTGGCGTCGCGGGCGCCCTCGATGCGGGCGGCGCGCTTCTTGGCGGCCTTGCGGCGCTTGCCGGGGCGGTTGGCCACGGAGTCGGCGGCGATGGCCAGGCCGGAGCCGACCAGGAAGATGTCCTTGGCGACGGCGGTGCCCTCCTGGGACGGGCGCACGCCGTCCGCCTCGGTCATCTCCGGGGTGTTCAG
>SRJI02000284.1 GCA_005473895.2 Carideicomes alvinocaridis | reverse complement strand
CGCGACCTGGGAAGAAGCCATGGAGCAGTTCGTCACCGCCGCCAACTCGATCATGTGGAGCCTGCCCATGGTCGTCGGGCTCCTCGCCCTGGGCCTGTACTTCACGATCCGCATGGCGGCTCCCCAGGTGCGGCTGCTCAAGGACATGGTGGGTCAGCTGGCCAGGGGAGGATCGTCGTCGGCGGGGATCAGCTCGTTCCAGGCGTTCGCCATGGCCCTGGGCGGGCGCATCGGCGTCGGCAACATCGCGGGCGTCGCGGCCGCGATCTACCTGGGCGGCCCGGGCGCGCTGTTCTGGATGTGGGTGACGGCGATCCTCGGCGCCCCCGTGGCGCTCGTGGAGAGCTCGCTCGCACAGCTCTACAAGCACAAGGTCCGCGGCGAGTACCGCGGCGGGCCCGCGTACTACATCCTCGAGGGGCTCGGCCGGAACTGGCGGTGGCTGGCGGTCGCGTACGCCGCGGCCACCGTGTTCGCCACCGTCTTCACCGGCTCGGCCGGAACTGGCGGTGGCTGGCGGTCGCGTACGCCGCGGCCACCGTGTTCGCCACCGTCTTCACC
>SRJI02000282.1 GCA_005473895.2 Carideicomes alvinocaridis | reverse complement strand
CTGGGAATAATGATCACTCACTGGGATATATATTCGGCTTATTGTAAATGAGGGTGCAGGTGGGGTATGAATCCGCTGGCATTCGAGTAGGCTGCGGCCGATGCAGTTCGCCAGGTTCCGGAATCCCAGGGCGGAGCCGCGGAGGTGCTCGAGGCACCCGTTGATGGCCTCGGTCGGCCAGTTGGAAGTGCCGGGCCGGTCGAAGTGGGCCAGGACGTCGGCGGCCCGCTTCTTCAGGGTTCGGCCGAGCTTGCGCACCTCGACAAGCAGGGCCGGGACGCCGCTTGCGAGGGAGCCGATGAGCTGATGCATGAGGAACTTGCCGAGCTCCCGGTCGGGTTCCCGGTAGGCAGTGACCATGCGCTGGTAGATGCCCCAGGCCGCTTCGACTTCAGCGTGCTGTTTGTCGGCGAGTCTTGTAGAGCGGGTCGTCTTTCTGCGCGGGGAAGGCATATAAGGCAACTAGGGGTACCGGCAGGGCGTGGGTGGATATTCATTTGCCCCACCACTAACGGAGAGGGCGGTGGGTCCCAAGCCGATGTGATGCAAATTATACTCATGC
>SRJI02000281.1 GCA_005473895.2 Carideicomes alvinocaridis | reverse complement strand
CAGTCTGCGTCACGACGTCGAGGGGGCCCGGTCGGCGGGGCTCGTTCCGGTGTGGATGAGCCCCGACGCCCCCGCCCACGGCGGGGCGGAGGAGCCGCTCTGGGACGAGGAGCACGCGTGCTGGCGGATGCGGGCGATCGGCGGGCTGCGGACCTGGCTGGCGGCCTGACCCGCCGATTTTGCACGCGCCGCCCGGAGGGTGTAGAGTTCTTTCTCGTTGCCGGAGAGATCCGGGAACACCGGGCTCATGAATATGATGCACATCGGCCAGGCATGCTTGACCGACAGTGGGGTATGGTGTAATTGGCAACACAACGGTTTCTGGTACCGTCATTCTAGGTTCGAGTCCTGGTACCCCAGCGAGTCTTCGGACTCAGTGGACGCGCACGGGCGGAGACGCTCGGACGTGGCGCACGGCCCCATCGTATAGCGGCCTAGTACGCCGCCCTCTCACGGCGGTAACGCGGGTTCAAATCCCGCTGGGGTCACGCAGTCGCCGCCCGGTCCTCGGACCGGAACGGCACGGGCGGATGAACGCATCCGCCGCCTGAACAGGAGACGC
>SRJI02000052.1 GCA_005473895.2 Carideicomes alvinocaridis | reverse complement strand
GGGCAGTGGCGCGGCGATACATGAGCCTTGAAACCCTGGCCCGCGTCACCGACAATCCCACCGTCAGGTTGCCCGCCGTGGCATCCTGATCAGACCCGGACCTCTCCGAAGGTCGACGCTCCTACACCACGCGCGGGGGCACTATCGTGGTCGGGGCACACGGCTTGCATAGGCAACCTGACAGACCATCGGGGTCTCGCTTCTGGACCTCGCCACGAACGGCCGAATGACTGAATTTGGGCGAGATGACTGGTCCTGGTTCTGGTGCTTCGAAAATAGATGCCTCGCCACCGACGCGATGTTGACAGGGCGGGTCAACATGAACAGAGTTCCCGCGACAAAGCTGTCGTGGGGACAGTCCAGAAAACGAAACTGATCAACCGGCATCTCGCAAGTGCGATGCTGGGCGGGCCGCTGTCTGGGGGTTTAAAGTCGCCGGCGACCCGCTGCCGGATCCAGAAAGGGTCATCCGAATCCGACAAGAGGTGTCGCCTAGCAAGTCATCTCATGGAGAAAGGTATGGATATCCTTACCTTTCGTATGGGTTAGGTGCGCGAAGACGCATGGCAAAAAGGCTTTGGTTGCTGCGACGCAGCGCGGAAAGGTGGGTCGCAGGCCTGGGTTTGGGATGAACCGGCGACCCGGGTATCGAGCCAGGGTTGGGACACGGCCCGATAGATACCCCCTATCAAATTCGCGTCGTGCCAGCAGGCCACGCGGCTTCAGCACGGGCATACTGTGTTCGAATGGTCACGGTTCAGTCGTAAGGGTTGTCCCGCGGTCACCTTCCGCGAAGTTTCGGCGAGTGCGAGAGCATCCTTATGGTGAGTTAGGGAGTGCGGTTCGCAATGCCATGGCAGCGTTCTCTTCGAACTGGGCCAGGCCGTCCTGAATGCCCTACCCATGGTGGGGAGGTCGTCCTCAGGTCAACTAGATATCATTGACATCCGAGCGGCGCAAGTGCCCCGTCCCGAGCACTTACGTTCAGTCTGGCCCTTGTCCGACGCTGCGGATGCCTGGCTGACTACGGTCCTCGGCGGGCTTGCTCTGCGAAAGAAGGACCGTCACGATATACGTGACGGTCCAGTTGCCGTTCGGACAGCGACAGGGACTGCGGTCCGGCGGAAGAAAGATTCTTCAAGACAACCATGCACGCCCTCTCCGGTAAAGAGGGGCGCACGAGCTGCATCTCTCAGCCCGATATTAGCCCGAGACTTTCGAGCTTCAGGATGACCTGATGCGCGCAGTAGTCGACAGGCTCCTTCCAGCGGGCGAGAGAGGAAGGCGTTCACCCGCTCGTCGATTTCGACGCAGAGGCGACTGACCTGGCTCTTCGACATGCCGCCCGCGCCCATGGCCTTCACCAGATCGTCCACGGAGCGCGTGGAAACACCTTGGACGTAGGCCTCCTGGATCACCGCCACGAGCGCCTTCTCGGCTGTGCGGCGCGGCTCCAGGAAGCTGGGCAGGTAGCTCCCCTTTCTCAGCTTCGGGATCTCCAGTGCGATCCGCCCGGCACGGGTGTCCCAGTCGCGGTCCCGGTAGCCGTTCCGCTGAACCTCCCGCAGGGGCGAACGTGCGCCCTTCGCGGCGCCGGTTCGCTCTTCCACCTCCGCTTCCATGATCCGCTCGGCCGCGAAGGCCAGCATCTCGCGGACGAGGTCGCCGTCAGCCTGCTTCTCAACCAGCTCAATCAGCGTCATTCTGTCGTCGGTCATCGTCATCTCCGTTCTTGGTTCAAGGTCTCGCAACCCGAACCTTCTCGAAGTTCGGCGGTGGCCGCCAGCGTCACACCCGGCCGCGCGCTGCGCTACGCCGGGGGCTCCGCGCGCGGCCTCCTACACCAACCGGTGGGGCACTACCCCGAGAGCTAGACCGCGGTCGGTGGTGTGTTGGCGGCTTTCGCTGTCCAAGGCCTATGGCACCGACAGGGCTACGCGCTGCGGGATTGTATGCGCTCTCGACTTCGATGTTGGCCCGGTAAAGGAGCGCCCAATCAGTGACGGAAAGCCCTGCGCGACGCAGCGCACCATGCCCGGCATACCGCAGATGGGCCTTCGCATGGCGCGACCAAACCGGCGTCCATTTTGCGATCGCGTCATCAGTGATGCATTCCTCACCAGAGACAATCGCGTCGATGGAAAGATCCTTGATCAGGGCGAAGATGCGCGAGGTCACCCCACCGGTCAGCGCAAGTATCTGCTTGAGTGACTTGACCTTCAGATTGGATTTCTTCTCGAGGGGCATTGCCGCGATGAGTGTYTGGATCATGTCCGAGAACTCGGCATCGTCGCGCCAGTTTGGCAGGTGATGTTCRTCCARCCGCCTGGCWARCTGGATATCACCACGGATGGCATCGACGGCCTCGCTGACCCCGAGGCATACCAGCKACACTTCKAGTTCATTGCTKAGATACCGCAGAACATTGAGAAAGCGGCGCTGTTCGCGGTGGGTCCCGGCCAASAGGTTGTGAACCTCGTCGATCATGATCATCCGCAGGCCAAGGTCGCGCAAGAGCGCGATGACACGGACTTCGAGGGAAGCCACATTTTGAGCGCGGGCGCTCAGTGCCGTTGCAGGGGCGCCGACGGCGGCCAGGATGTGCAGATAGAACCGCCGTTCGTCGGGTGCGGGCGGCGCTTGCAACAGCAGCAGCGGTGTGCGGGTGATGCCTGACGCCGGGTCGTATTCCGGTGCGTACTTGCGCGACAGGTTGCGGGCGATCATCGTCTTTCCGATCCCGGAAGCGCCATGCACAAGAAGCCCGGGCATACGGGTTTGCCTCGGCGCTTCGATCATACCCTGTAAACGGTCCAACACCTGTTCGGCCCGCGGAAAGCCGATCCAGATGTCTGATTGAATGAGGGCGATCCGACCGTCTTCCTCAGTTGTCCTTGCCCTCAATTCACCATCTCTCCACCTTGAACAATGGGCGCGATGTATCACCCGTATCGATCGGGCGCAGCCCTTCGGTTGACGAGACGGCCGAGTTGGCGCCCTCCAATGTCCCTTTTCTTTCACGGGTTCTGCGTTCGGCCTTCGTCAGGCCCCGGCTTTCAGCTTCGACCTGGCGTTGCTGGCGGATCAGCTCAGCCAGAACCAGCTCATTGGACCCGGACTTGCCAAGGGCCCGAGCCCTCCTCATGGCTTCGCGGTATTCCCAGAGGGACACTGGCGGAATTTCCAGGTTCCTGTACCGCGCCTCAACATACCGGCCATCGTCCAGTTCGACCCAGATCATTGAGATATCGCGAGGATCGTAGCGAACGACCACCTTTCCATCCCCGCGCCCGATGTGGCCTGCAAGGGCATCGGACCAGTACCGTATCTGGAACAGATGGATGCCGTCACGCCTGATCTTGCGCAGTTCGCTCGGCAGGAAGCTCACCTGAAAAGCTTCCATCTCGAAGGGTATGTCGCCCGTCATTTTCTCTGAGAGAACCTCCCATTTGGCAACTGGCGTGCAGCCAAGACTTGAATGAATGCTGTTGTTGTAACGGCAGATTTCCAGAGCAAACCAGCGATCGAATTCACTCAACGTCATCGTGGCCATGCCTTCGGCGTCATAGTCGCCCTTGGCCGCGATCGAGGATTGCGTTGTTCCCGGCAACAGGTGAACGGCCCCCATCATCGTCCCGATCAAACGTTCGATGTGACCTCCGAAGTGAGGACTTCCCGGCGGTCGATAGACCAGATCGATCCCCCATTCAGCACATGCCGATCGAAAGGCCCGCGACCGGAAATCGCGGCCATTGTCGACATGGATGCTTTGCGGTTTGCCCTGTGCGGGCCAAGGAATATTGCACGCCAATTCCGCAAGAATTTCCGCCTTGGGGGCCACCGCCTGTGTCAGGCAAAGCGCCACAGACAGACGCGAAGGAGCCTCAAGAGAAGTGTAGTATCCGGTTACCATCCGCGTTGCGATGTCGATCGACAGCGTGACCCAAGGCCGGCCAATTGCTTGGCGCTCAAAACTGTCGACAAGAATGCTCAAAACTGTCGACAAGAATATTGTCTGCGGGCGTATGGTCGATTTGTACGATTTCCAGAGGATGATTTGCCTTGTTTTCACCCGTGACCGGCGCAAACTTCTGGCGAGCCGCCTTTGCGCCCTCTCGTGCCTTCGCAACTTCGCGGGCATCCATCGCATCCAGACGACGCTGAACCGTCCGCCGCGTCGGTGGCTGCAGGCCCTGTTGCCAGCACGCGCTGCGGATTTCTGTCACGACGCGCGACAGGCTCGAACGCTCCCGGCGCAAGAAATAACGGCGAAGATGCTCTTCGATCACCGCTTCGACCTTGCTTGATATCACGGCCGTACCGACTGGACGGCCCCGTTTCCGCGGAGCCAGGGCACTGGTGCGCCCACCTTCTTCGGCCAGCCGCTTTATCCAGCGCCAGACCGTCGCCCTGCTGACACCAAGCTCCCAAATGGCGTCATTGATGCCACTTTCCAGACTTTCAGTCCCTTTGAGATATGCCTGAACAAGCGGACGCAGAACGATGGCCCTACGCGCTTCCTCAGCACCAACGGCAACGGAGCCCTCGCCATCATCATCCATAGATATTTGCCGCTCAAGTCTGTGAGCCCTGTCTCAGCTTTAAGGGCAAAAATATCGGAATTAAAGGCAGAATCTCATATTTAAGGGCAAAGCACAGCCATTGATTTCCTTGGATTTCTCATCTCACAATTAAGGGCTACGCGACACGAAAGGTTGCGGCCGGTTATGAAAAGCGCCGGGAAGGATCTCGCCCTTGAGCAGGAGATGCAGCACAGGTTCCGCTGGCAGGGCTCCGATCGAAACCTGCACCCGGGCGGTCCTGTGTGAGCACGTTGGGCCGCGTGTTTGAGGCTCACCTCTTCTGGGTTTGCCCGAAATCACCCGCAGCTACCGCGGGCACGGCGAGTATTCGCGGGCGCTGAGCCATTGCCGGAAGTCGAGACTCAAGCCCGAATCGTCGGTGGCGGCGGAAAAGGGGTCGTGGTCGACGCATGGCTCAAAGCCCGACAATGGTGACGGAACAAACATTCTGCGCCGGCGCGCCGCCAAGATTGTGCGTTAGCGCCGTGGACGCGGTGCCCAACTGCCGCGGACCTGCCTGACCGGTCAATTGCAGCCAAGCCTCGTACAGCATCCGCAACCCCGAGGCCCCGACCGGATGCCCGAAACATTTGAGCCCACCATCGATCTGGCAGGGTTGGGCCCCGTCGGCACCGAAGCGCCCGTCCAGCATGGCCCGCCAGGCAGTACCCGGCTCGGCCAGACTCAGATCCTCGAGCGTCACCAACTCGGTGATCGAGAAACAATCGTGCAGCTCGGTCAGGCTGATCCGCCGCGGATCGGCGATCCCGGCCTCGGCATAGGCCGCGGCCGCGGCGCGGCGGGTGGTGTGCACGTAGGCACCGTTCCAGCCCTGCTGCTGGGCCTCCCAGCCGTTCGAGGTGACGATCTGGATCGCCTTGACCAGCACCGGTTCGGCCTGACCCAGGGCGCGGGCGATCTCGGGCGTGGTGACCAGGGCGCAGGCGGCGCCGTCCGAGACCGGGCAGCAATCGAACAGACCCAGCGGGTCGGCCACCAGCGGCGCCTGAACGGCCTGCTCGATGGTGATGGGCTTGCGCAGATGGGCCTTCTCGTTCGCCACCGCATTGGCATGGCTTTTCATCGAGGTATGCGCCATGGCCCGCTTGAGATCGCTGCGCGCGATCCCGTGCACGGCCTCGTACGCCCGGGCCAGTTGCGCAAAGTTCCCGGGATTGGTGTGGGTCGGCAGGTACATCGGCACCAACATCCCGCGCGAGGCGGTGGGCAACCCGGCAAAGCCCGTGTCCTTGAGCTTTTCCACCCCCATCGCCAGCGCAATGTCTACCGACCCCGAGGCCACGGCAAAGACCGCGCCCCGGAATGCCTCGGTCCCGCCGGCGCAAAAATTCTCGACCCGCGTGACACCGATGTCGGGCAGGTCCAGCGCCATGGCCATGGGCACCCCCGACTTGCCGGCGCCGATGTCGTCGTAATGCGAGGAATACCACGCGGCCCCGATCGCCTGCGGGTCGATCCCCGCGCGGGTCAGCGCCTCGGCATAGGCCTCGCGCATCAGGTCTTCCTGCCCCATGTCCCAGCGCTCACCGAAGCGCGAGCAACCCATCGACAGGATTGCCACCTTGTCCTTCAGGCCCGTTGCCATGTTGCCCCCTCAGACCTGCGCCGTGTCGCGCACGGCTTTCCAGAAATACCGGCGAAAGCCGCTGTTTTGATCGATGTCCTTGACGCGGAAGACAAAGTGCAGGGCATCGCCCACCGCCAGTTCAGCGGCATCGGGATCGGTCAGATCCATCATCAGCCGCCCCCCGCCGTTCAGGTCCACCAGCCCGTAGCAACTGGGGGGATGGCGGGAATAGGCGAGCCGGTCGGCTGTCACCGTCGCCAGCCTGCCGCCCCTGTCGGCGAGGGGCCAGACCTCGCCCGCCTCATCGGCGCGGGGCGGGAATCGGATCTGTCCGGTCGACGGATCGCGGCTGGCCACGAAGCCCAGCAAGGCCTCGGCATTACGGAAGGCGGTGCTTTGCGCTTCTGGCACGATATAGCGCCCGCGCAGCCCCCGGTCCCAGTCCAACCGGTCCTGGAAGGCCAGCAGTTTCAGGTAATTGCTTTCCGGAATGCCGGTATCGAGGCCGGGCAGGCCCGGATGGTTGCGAACCGCCTCGCCCGCCCGCAGAACCAGCGCCGTGGCCCCCTGACCGAGCTGCGCCAGCACCACGAGCTGACCCGGCGCGACCTGTGGCAGCGCGGCAGCGAGCATCATAAGCGGATGCGCTGTCCCGGTATCGCCGCAGTGGTCGGCCAGATCCGCAGCCAGCCGCGCATTGCCCAGACCGGCATTGCGGGCGACAGCGGCGCCGGTCCCCGGGATCGGGCAGGGCAGGACAAGGTGATCGACCGCCTCAGCCGCCACCCCGGCCCGGTCCAGCGCCGCGGCGATGGCAGCAGGGATCTGCGTCTGATAGCCCGCCTCGCGCTGCCAGCGCTCCTCCCAATCGAGGGCGGTGTCGCTGCCGCTGGCGCGGCTGCGGTGCAGGAACGGCAGGCTGAGGCTGGCCCCGCCCAAACAGGTGAACAGCCCCTCCCCCGGCCCGGTCAGCACCGCCGCCCCGCCATCGCCCATCCGCGCCTCGGCCAGGCTGCCGGCCTGGGCCACCAGCCGGTCGCCCGCTGCGATCAGCGCGGTTGCGTCCGTTTCCAGCGCCGCATGCAGCGCCAGCAACGTGGCCCGCGGGGTGCCGGTGCAATCCTGGGTGCGGCAGAGTCCCGGCAGGCGCAGCGCGGCGCGGATCAGCGCGGCATTCTGCGGCTCGGCAAAGGGGGGCGTCGTGGTGCAGAAGCTGAGGCTCTCGGCCCGGTCGCCCGCCAGCGCCGCGCGCGCCGCCTCGACCGCCAGCGTCACGCTGTCCTCGTCCCAGAAACCCAGCGTCCGCGTCCCGCGCCCGGCGCCCGCACCCTGCACTAGCCAGCCCATCGCCTGAGCCATCGCGCGCCGGTCGAGCCTCAGTCGCGGCAGGCAGGCGCCGATCCGGATGATGTTGCCCAACGATTCCTCCCGCCCTGCGGATGCCCCGTATCGGGCCCCTCAGCACGGATATAATAGATAGAACGGTCGTTCAACTTATTTTGTGACCTGCGCACCGCCCGCCCGCGGCGAGATGCCGGCATAGCCCTTAAGGAACAGGTCGACCGTCCGTTCGGCCAACTCCTGATGCCCCACGGGGCCCTCGGCCCTGTACCAAGTATAGGTCCAGTTGATCATGCCGAAGAACAGCATCGTGTCGACCAGCGAGATCACGCGGTCCTCGGCAATATCCGGCCGCAGTTGCAGCAGCGCGTCGCGCACATAGCCGATCAGTTGCCGCTGCTTGGCGATGATGGTCTGCCGCTGGTCCTCGGGCAGGGAATCGAGGCAGGTCAGCAAGACGACATGCCGATCGCGCGAGACGGAATAGACCTCGAGGAACAGCTTGACCGTCTGCAGGAAGCGCTGCCCGGGGTCCAGTTCGCGGTAGACCACCGGGCGGAGCCGGTCGAGGAGCGAATCGACATGCGTCTCCAGCAGATCGCGCAGGATTGCCTCTTTGCCGTCGAAGTAATGATAAAGACGCGACTTCGAGCAATCGCAGGCCTCGGCGATGTCGCCGATGGACGTTCCGGCAAAGCCGCGCCGCGCAAAGACCGAGGCCGCGCGGTCGATGATCGTGTCGTGGATGTTGTCGTATTCCGCAGATCGTGTCCTTGCCACCGAGCGGCCCCCGATTATGAGTATGTCCGTTCGAGGTATAAGCGCTTGCGGCCCGCGTGCCAACCGCCGGCGACCGCGTCGGAAAGGTGAATCCGAGATGATTCTTGATTTGATTAGTCCAATCGTTCGGACTATTAAATGGCAATAGGCGCAGAAACGCGGTTGCGCCAGAAGAGGAGGAGGAGACGCGATGCAGCACCCTGACATCGAATCCCTGGACCGGGAAGGCATCCTGGCGTTGCAGCGCGACCGGCTGGCCGCCTTTGGCCGCCATCTGGCCCAGAGCGAGACATGGCGGAAGCACTTTGCCGCGGTCGGCATGACACCCGAGGATCTGGCGGCACCGGACGGCCTACAGCATACGCCGTTTCTGGAGAAAGCCGACCTGCGCCAGCACTATCCGTTCCCCTTTCTGACCGTCCCTATGGAGGAGGTGCAGCGCTTCGTCGCCACCTCGGGCACTACGGGGCTGCCGGTCCTCTTTGGCATGACGCGCGCGGATTTCGAAACGCTGCTGCCCTATCAAACGGCCCGGCTGCTGACCGCCGCCGGTGTGAAACCCGGCAGCCGTGCCTACCAGGGCTATGGCTACGGGTTGTGGATCGGCGGGCCGGCGTTGGATCAGGGGTTCCGGGAGCTGGGGTGCACCAGTTTTCCCATCGGACCGGGCCGCGGCGATCTGGCCGCGCGCTGGCTGAAAGACCACGCCTATGACGTGGCCTCGATGTCGCCGCTCTGGCTGATGAGCCTGGTACAGTCAGCCCGCGCGCAAGGGATCGACCCAAAGACCGACTGGGTGCTGAAAACGGCGATTCTGGGCGGGCAATCCGTCTCGGCCGAGTTCCGCGCGCAGCTCGAGGCCGAAATGCCCGAGGGCTTCCAGTCGCAGAATATCTACGGCACGACCGAGGCCGGCGGTCCGGTCCTGGCCATTTCGACCCCCTTCACCCATGCCGACGACGAGCTGCATCTGCTGAACGAGGATACGATCATCACCGAGATCCTCGATCCGGTGACGATGAAACCCGTGTCTGAGGGCGAAATCGGCGAAATCGTCATTACCACCATCGCCAAACAGGCCTCGCCCGTGGTGCGCTGGCGCACGCGCGATCTGGTCCGCCTGTCGCCCCGGCCGTACGATTGCCCCTCGGGCCGGCGCGGAATGCGCAAGATCGGACGGATTATCGGCCGCTCGGACGACATGATCAAGTTCAAGGGCGTGATGGTCTTTCCCTCACAGATCGAGGACGTGATCACCGGGGTGAAGGGCGTCGTCAAAGAGGCCTGGCAGATCTACATCGACAAGGAGCGCGTGACCATCGGCACCCTCACCGTCGCCGTCGAGGCCAGTGCCCGCGACGCCCGGCCCGCCCCCCAAATCGAGGAACAGATCTGCCGCGAGGTGCATGCCCGCCTCGGGATGTCGATCCGCGTCGAATGCCACCCCGAAGGCACCCTGCCCCGTTATGAGGCCAAGGCCGTGCGCGTCCTGCATAGGGCCGAGGCGTGAACGACCCGCTGGCGCCGATCCGGGCCTCGCTGCGGCGGCGGGTCGGCGGCTGGGCGGGTATGGACCTGCCTGCGATCCGCGCCGATTTCGCCACCTATCTGACCGAGGTCGGCCCCGAGGGTGCCGCGCTGGCGCAGCCGCGCGAAGCCGTCGTCGCGGGTCTGCCCGTCGTCTGGATCGGCGAGCCATCGGCGCCGCCAGGCCTCTATTTCCACGGTGGCGGGTTCCAGATCGGTGGCCTTGCGTCGCATGCAGGACTGGTGGCGCGGTTGGCGCGGGCGACGGGCATGCGACTCTTGCTGCCCGCCTACCGGCTGGCCCCCGAACACCGCTATCCCGCCGCGAGCGACGACGCGCTGGCGGTGTACCGGGCCATGCTGGACACCAACCAGGCCCCGCAGGCGCTGCTGGGCGATTCCGCAGGGGGCGCACTGGCACTGTTGACGGCCCTGCGGGCGCGAGACGCCGGCCTGCCGCTGCCCCGGGCACTGATCCTTCTGTCGCCCTGGCTGGACCTGTCGCTGTCGGGCGCGAGTTACGAGGCACTGGCGCCCGAGGATCCGTTTTCGAAACCCGCGCAGCTCAGAGCCATGGCGCGCAGCTATCTGGGGCGCGAGGGACCCTCGGTGCAGGATCCCCGCGTCTCGCCCCTGTTCGCGAACCTCGACGGCCTGCCGCCGGTGCTGATCCACGCCGGCGGCAGCGACATCACGCTGGACGATTCCCGGGCCCTGCACCAGCAGATGTACGGGGTCACCCTGCGCATCCATCCCGGCATGTGCCACCATTTTCAGGTGTTCGAGGCCCTGCCCCAGGCCGATGCCTCGCTGGCCGAAATCGGGGCGTGGTGGCGCGCGCTCTGAGCGTCAGCTCGGGCAATGCAGGACCAGCCCGTCCAGGGCGTCGGTCACCACGATCTGGCACGACAGGCGCGAGGTATCGCCGACATTCTCGGCGAAATCCAGCATGTCCTGCTCGCCCGCACCCGGCGCGCCGACCCGGTCCATCCAATCGGCATCGACTCGCACATGGCAGGTTGCGCAGGAGCAGGCACCGCCGCATTCCGCCACGATCCACGCGATACCGGCACGGCGCGCGGCCTCCATGACGCTGAGGCCCGGCTCGGCCTCGACGCTGCGCGTCTCGCCGTCCGGAGAGACGAAGTAAAGCAGGGGCATGGAAAACTCCGTAAGAAATCAGGCGCCGCAACCCATCCCGCCCGAGACGCCTAACGCCTCGCCGGTAATGAAGCCCGCGTCCTCGGAACAGAAGAAAGCGATGGCTGCGGCAATCTCCTCGGGCTGGCCGAGGCGGCGCAGCAGGGTCAGCCGCGCCATATCGTCGAGGATCCTTTCGCCGACCTCAGCCACGGCGCGGTCGACCATCGGCGTCTGAACAGGGCCGGGCAACACCGCGTTCACGGTGATCCCGTAGCGCGCGTTTTCCCGCGCCAGCGACCGGCCGAAACCCAGAAGCCCCGCCTTCGCCGCGGCATAGACCGACCCGCCTTTGGACCCCAGCCGCCCGGCCTCGGACGAGACCAGCACCACGCGCCCCCAGCCCCGCGCTTGCATGCCGGGAAGGACCCCGAAACAGAAGGCAAAGGTGCTTTCGAGGTTCACCGCCAAGAGGCGCTGCCAGTCGGCGGGCGTCGTGGCCGTGAAAAAAGCATGCTGGTCGGCGCCGATATTGCTGACAAGGATGTCGACATCCTCACCCGCCAGAAACCCCGTTACCGCCGCGGTATCCGTCCCGTCCAGCGCCACGAAACGCGCCCCGGTTTCGGCCGCCAGCGCCTGCCCCGCCGCACCGTCACGGTCGACAAAGGTGACCGCACAACCATCGCTCTGGAGCCGCCGCACCGTCGCCGCGCCGATCCCCGCCGCGCCGCCGGTCACCAAGGCGCGGCGCATCAGCGGCCGGTGAAGCGCGGGGTGCGCTTCTCGATCACCGCCGCCAGCCCCTCGCGGCTGTCCGCGGTGGCCGAGAGGCCCGCCACCGTCCGCGCCTCTTCCGGCAGGCAGCGTTCCACGTCGAGCGCGTTCCACAACAGCCGTTTCGCCGCCGATTGCGCCAGCGGCGCGCCGGTGGCGTAAAGGGCTGCGGTTCTTGCCGCCTCGGCCGACAGATCCGCGTCGGGCACCATGCGGGTGATCAGGCCGATCCGCTCGGCCTCGGCCGCCTCGACGATGCGATTCGACAGCACGATCTCGGCCGCCCGGCGGAAGCCCACCAGATGCGGCAGGATCACCGAGGCGCCGCCGTCCGGCGCCATGCCGACGCGGGTTGCGCCGGCCATGAACTTCGCCCCCTCGCCGGCAATGACGATGTCCGAGGCACAGACCAGGCCCAGCCCGCCGCCGCCCGCGGCGAAGCCCTGCACCTCGGTCACCACCACCGCATCCAGCCGGATCAGCGCGCCGATCGCCATCTGCAGCCAGGCGGTGACCTCGCGCAGGAAGTCGCCCAGCCCTTCGCCCATCGAGGCGAATTCGCGCACATCGCCACCGGCGCAGAAGTTGCGCCCGGCGCCGCGCAGATGCACCACGCGCACACCGGGTTCGCGATGGCAGCGCATCACCGCCGCATGCAGCGCCTGCATGAAGGCGATGTTCATGCCGTTGGCGGCCTCGGGCCGGTTCAGGGTGACGGTCGCCACGCCCGCGTCGAAAGACAGCAGCACGGGGCCTTCGGAAATCCAGTCGGTCATGCTCACACCAAGAAGGACAGGGTAAAGACGGGCCGCGCGTTGTTCACCAGCCCGACCTTCTTACGCACCAGCCGGAAAGCGCCCTCGACCAGCCGCAGCCGGTAGTCGTTGCGCGCTGCCCAGATCGTTTCGCCCCGCAGATTGTCCTCGTAGATCAGGACATTGGCGCGCACCGAAACCTCGGCCCCCTCGACCGCCGCCACCTCGATATTCGAGATCAGCCGCGCCAGTTCCGAGCGTGGGGTCTGGGTATGACGGCGGCCGGTCTTCAGCTGCTCGACCCGGACCTTGATGCGCGAACGGCTGTCGTAGAGGATCGACATCTGCCGCTCGGGGTCGGTGTCATGGCCATTGGCCGGCACCCAGTAGATCGCGTCGTCTTCCCAGAGCTGCTCCCAGGCGTCATAGGCGTGGGTGTCCTGCAGACGGGCCTCGTGGTAAAGGAATTGCGCGACCCGGTGGTGCAGATCGACGGGGCTGAGCGCCGCCAAATCCACCGGTTTCTCGGCAAGCATCGGGTCCATCGCAATCACTCCTGCATCAGGCTGAGGTAGTGCCGCCAGATCCCGCGCTGGGGCACTTCGTCGGTCGAATGGGCAACACGGAACCCGTTCTCATCGGTGCGCTCGCGATGCAGGCCGCGGCTCAGGACCAACCATTCCGGATCGTGGATCAGCGCCCCGCGATGGTTGCGCTCGTACATCTCGGTATCGTCGGCCAGCAGCAGACCGGCCGGCCCGACCGAGCCCATGGTCTGCTGGCGCAGGCGGCGGTTAATGTCGGGCGCGCCCTTGAACTGGACGGCGGTGACATGCTGGATCGTCTCGTCCACGGCCACGGGTTGCAGCACGAAGATCTGGATCTCGGCGATGAATAGGTTCGGGAAGATCATGGTGTGGGGCGAGCCGTCGATCATGATCTGCCGCGCCCGCTCATCCCCGTACGCCGCCTTCATCGCCGCCGTATACTCGGGCAGACGCTCCTCGGAGGTGCCGAACCATTTGAGCGGCGTGTCGAGGCGCCGCCATTCCGGGCGCAGGTCGAATTCGGTATGCCCGTTGCCGTAGTCGCGGGTCAGCGCCGTCGAATCCTTGCCATAGAGATTGGCGATACCGCTCTTGGTCACCTGAAAGATCGAGGAATGAACGAAACCGGGGTGATAGCCGTCGGTCTCGTTTTCCAGCATGAATTTCCAGTTGGCCTTGGTGCGGTGCTGCAGGAACCCCGCCGTCAGTTCAATCTCGCCGGTCGGGGAATTGTCGCAAAGCTGGTCCAGCGCCGCTTTGGCACCGCCCAGATGCTCCATCAGCGTCGGCCCCTCTTCGGCCATCGAGCCGAAGACGAAACCGCGATAGATGCCGATCCGCGCCACCTTACCCAGGCTCACGCCGGCCTTCGACACGCCCTCGTAGCCGTCCGGCAGGGCGTAGCCCATCAGCTCGCCGGTGTTGGCGAAAGTCCAGGAATGATAGGGGCAGGTAAAGGTCGCGCGGTTGCCCTGCTTGTAGGCGCAGAGCTGGTTGCCCCGGTGCGGACATTTGTTGAGCAGAAGCCGGATCTCGCCCTGACGATCACGCACCAGCAGCACCGGCGTCGGGCCGATCGACTTGGTGACATAGTCGTTGGGGTTCGGCACCTCGCTCTCGTGCCCGATATAGACCCAGGTCCGGTGCCAGATCTTGCGCATCTCTTCGTCAAAGATCGTGCGATCGTAATAGAGGCGACTGTGAACGCGTGTCGGCTCGATCAGCTCTGCGACGCGCGAGGGGGCTTCGGTCTGGACCATGGCGCTCTCTCACTCAGGGATGGCCGGACAAATTATCCGAACGTTCGTTCTGTTTTTGAGAATCACAACGAGTCTGTCAAGGGGGTTCTTGCCTCATTCTGAGACCATGCTCTGCGCTGCACGCGGGCGGATTTATCGGTCTATATGCTGTTTTTCCTGTATTTCTCGCAAAATTCTCAGAAAACAGATGCTTGAAATGCCGGATTGATTGCTCAGCCTCCTTCGTATAAATTAACCGAACGATCTGACATATATTAGGGCCCATTGCCCGGTCAGTCGCACGATCACACGGTCAGGGAGGACCCGATGAGCACCCCGAAATCCCTCGCCCTGGCGGCGATTCTTCTCGCCATGGGCAGCCCTGCGGCGCTGGCACAGATCCGCATCGGCGCCACGCTCGCCGAAACCGGCCCGGCCGGCGCCCTGGGCGACCCCGAGGCGAAGACGCTCCGCCTGCTGGTGGAACAGATCAACGCGGCCGGCGGCGTGCTGGGCGAGCCGCTGGAACTGGTGCTCTATGACGACGGGGGCGACCCCAATAACGCGCGCACCTATGCCACAAGGCTGGTCGAGCATGACGAGGTCGTGGCGATCATCGGCGGCACCACGACCGGCACCTCGCTGGCCATCCGCTCGGTGGCCGAGGACGAGGAAATCCCCTTTATCTCGCTCGCCGGCGGGATCGAAATCATCGACCCGGTGCATCCCTTCACCTTCAAGACCCCGCACACCGACCGCATGGCCTGCGAAAAGCTCTTCGAGGACATGCAGGCGCAGGGCATCACCCGGATCGGCATGATCTCGGGCACTGACGGCTTTGGCGCGTCGATGCGCAACCAATGCCTGGACGTGACGGCGGGCTACGGGATCGAGATTGCGGCTGACGAGCGCTATGCGCCGGGCGACGCCGATATGGTTCCCCAGCTCACCAATATCCGCAATACCGAGGGGGTGCAGGCGGTGCTGAACCCGGGGTTCGGCGCGGGCCCGGCCATCGTCACCCGCAACTATCGCCAGCTCGGCATAGAACTGCCGTTTTACCAGTCGCACGGTGTTGCCGGGCAGGCCTATATCGACCTTTCGGGCGCCGAGAATGCCGAGGGGGTTCGCCTGCCGGGCACTGCCCTGCTGATCGCCGACCAACTGACCGAGGACGACGCTCAGCGCGCCGTGGTCACCGCCTATCGCGACGCCTATGTCGGCCGCTACAACGAGCCCGTCTCGACCTTCGGCGGCTATGCCCATGACGCGCTGGCGATTCTGGTCGACGCCATCACCCGCAACGGTGAGGCCGATCCCGATCCCGTCGATCTGCGCGACGCGATCGAGGCGACCGCGGGCCTTGTCGGCACGACCGGGACCTACAGCTTTGCAGCGGACGATCACCTCGGGCTGGACCTGACGGCCTTCCGCCTGCTGCAGATCCAGGGCGGCACCTGGTCCGAAACCCCGTGATCGACCCACCCGGGCGGACCTGAGACAGGTGCCGCCCGGGTCCTCTGCCCCCCGGAGCCTCTATGTCCGATCTCCTGCAGTTCCTGTTGTCCGGGCTCACCGTCGGTGCGGTCTACGCGCTGCTCGCGCTCGGCTTCACCATCATCTTCAACGCCTCGGGCGTGGTGAATTTCGCTCAGGGTGAGTTCGTCATGCTGGGCGGCATGGCCACCGCCTTCGGCATCGCCGCCGGCTTGCCGGTCCCGCTGGCCGCGCTGCTCGCCATCCTCGGCACCGCGGCGCTGGGGGTCGCGTTGAACGCGCTGGCCATCGCGCCCGCGCGCGGCGCGCCGGTCGTGTCGCTGATCATCATCACCATCGGCGCCGCGATCTTTCTGCAGGGCGCGGCCGGTCTGCTGTTCGACAAGCAGATCCACCGCTATCCCGGCTTTTCGGGCGAGGCCGCGCTGCGGATCCTGGGGGCGACGATCCTGCCGCAAAGCCTGTGGGTGATTGCCGGGGCCACCCTGACCTTTGCCCTGCTGTGGCTCTTTTTCTCCCGCACCCTTACGGGCAAGGCCGTGCTCGCCACAGCCAATAACCCGCTCGCTGCCTCGCTGGTCGGGATCAACACACGCGCGATCATGGCGCTGTCCTTCGGCCTGTCCGCCGCGATCGGCGCGGTGGCTGGGTTGCTGGTCACGCCGATCACCATGACCGCCTACAACACCGGCGTCGCGCTCGCCCTGTCGGGCTTTGCCGCCGCGATGCTGGGCGGGCTGGGCAGTCCGCTGGGCGCCCTGGTGGGCGGGCTGCTGCTGGGGGTGCTGGAGGCACTGACCGCGGGCTACGTCAGTTCGCAATACAAGGATGCCGTGTCCTTCATCCTGATCATTCTGGTGCTGACCTTCCTGCCGCAGGGGCTGCTGGGCCGCAAATCGACGGACCGGGTGTAGGCCGATGCAACTGAAACCCAAATACCTGTCGCTGCTGATCCTCGTCCTGTTGGTCGCCGCCGCGCCGCTGTTCTTTCCGTCGGGCTTCTACTACCGGGTCGGCGCGCTGATCTTCATCAATGGGATTGCCGTCACCGGAATGGTGATCCTGATCGGCTATGCCGGCCAGATCAGCCTGGGCCATGCCGGTTTTGCCGGGATCGGTGCCTATTCCTGCGCCCTCGCCCCGGTCTATCTGAACATTCCGCCGGTGGCCGCCATCGCGTTCGGCGCGGCGCTTTCGGCGGCGCTGGCCTGGGTGGTCGGCCGGCCGATTCTGAAATTGCACGGCTATTACCTGGGCGTGGCGACGCTGGGCCTCGGCATCCTGATCTCCATGGTCCTGTTGAACGAGGCGCAATGGACCGGCGGCCCCGACGGCATCGCGGTGCCGGACCTCGGCTTGCGGGGGCTGCTGCGCGACATGGGCCTGCGGGTCGGCGCGGGCGAGCTGTGGTACTGGGTGGCGGCACTGGTGATGATCCTCGGCGCCTGGCTTGCGCTCAACCTCTTCGACAGCCCCACCGGCCGCGCCCTGCGCGCGCTTCATGGCTCTGAGGTCGCGGCGCGGACCATCGGTATCGACGTGCCCCGCCACAAGCTGCATGCCTTCGTCGTCTCGGCGGTTTATGCCTCGGTCTCGGGCTCGCTGCTGGCGCAGATGAACCGGCTCATCACGCCGGATGTCGCGGGCTTCATGCATTCGGTGCAGATGGTGACGATGGCCGTGCTGGGCGGCGTCAGCTCGGTCCTCGGTGCCATTTTCGGCGCCACGATCCTGACCGCCCTGCCGCAACTCCTGACGGTCTTTCACCAGTACGAACACATGGTCCTGGGGCTGGTCATGATCCTGGTGATGATCTTCCTGCCCGACGGGCTGCTCCCCAGCATCCTGAAACGCCTCAAGGGGAGGAACGAGGAATGAGCGCCCTTCTCGACATCAGCGATCTCGGCATCGCGTTCGGCGGCATCAAGGCGGTCGACGGGGTGTCCTTCGCCGTGCGCCCGGGCGAGATCGTCTCGGTCATCGGGCCGAACGGGGCGGGCAAGACCACGCTGTTCAACATGATTTCCGGCCTCTATCGCCCGTCGCAGGGGCAGGTCCGCCTGGACGGCCGCGACATCACGGCAATGGAACCTCATCTGCTGGCGCGCTTGGGCCTGTCGCGGACCTTTCAGAACCTCCAGCTCTTCGGCGATATGACGCTTCTGGAGAATGTCATGGTCGGCCACCACCTGCGCGAAAGGGCCCATGTCCTGCCCGACCTCTTCGCCCTGTCCTCCTCGCGCCGCAGCACCCGGGCCTCGGCGGACAATGCGCTCGCCCTCCTGCGCCGGGTCAGGCTGGACAAGGGCGCCTATCGCGAAGCGCGCGCCATGTCCTATGGGGCGCTGAAGCGGCTGGAAATCGCCCGCGCGCTGGCGCTGGAGCCGCGCATCCTGCTGCTCGACGAGCCCGCCGCCGGCTGCAACGCCGTCGAAACGGCCGAGATCGACGAATTGATCGCCGAGGTCGCCGCCTCCGGCGTGGCCATTCTGCTGGTCGAGCACGACATGAAACTGGTGATGAAGATTTCGGCGCATATCGTCGTGCTCGATCACGGCCGCAAGATCGCCGAGGGCGCCCCGGCCGAGGTCGCCCGCGATCCGCAGGTGATCGCCGCCTATCTCGGCCAACACGGACAGGATCAGGTGCTGCATGCTGAGCGTTGAAGGGTTGCGGTCACGCTATGGCCGGATCGAGGTTCTGCACGGGATCGACATCGAGATCGCCTCTGGCGAAATCGTCTGCCTGCTGGGCGCAAACGGCGCCGGCAAGACTACGCTTCTGCGCTGCCTGTCCGGGGTGCAACCGGTCGCGGCAGGCAAGATCACCTTTCGCGGCGAGAATATCGTCCCCCTGCCCGCACACCGGCGCCTGAGCCGGGGGCTGGCCCAGAGCCCCGAGGGACGTCAGATCTTTGCCAATCTGACGGTCGAGGAAAATCTGCGCCTTGGTGCCTGGCTCTATGCCGACGACCGGGTGCAAAGGGACATGGACGACGCTTTCGCCCTGTTCCCCGTGCTCAAGCAGAAACGAGCGCTCGCGGCGGGCGGGCTGTCCGGCGGGCAGCAGCAGATGCTGGCGATCGCCCGGGCGCTGATGGGCCGCCCCACGTGCCTGCTACTGGACGAGCCCTCGATGGGGCTGGCCCCGATCATCGTGGACCAGATCTTTGACGTGGTCCGCCAGATGAAGGCACTGGGCCTGACGGTCCTGCTGGTCGAACAGAACGCCTTCGGCGCCCTCCGGATCGCCGACCGCGGCTATGTGCTGGAAACCGGAAATGTCGTGTTGTCGGGTCCTGCCCATGAGCTGATAGAGAGCCCGCGCATCCGTGAAGCCTATCTGGGCCTCTGACGCGGGGCGCGCACCCCCGCGCAGCACCGTTCCGGAACACGCTGCGCCTGATAGCGGACCATCTTACGATCTGCCCCTGTAATCCGGCACACCCGCAGTTCTGAACGGCACAGGGCAGCGCATTTCGCGCCAGCCTCATGCTCGTTCAGGATGCCGAGGATCTGTTCGCCCAGGATTTTCGTTCACTTCATTGTCTGTCTTCAAACCGGGGCGAACCCGAATCGACGATCAAGGACAAATCCCGTTGCAGACTACATGGGGCCGGACACCCGATATTTCAGCGACCCAGATCTTCAATTCGGGTAGCGCTAGCCGAGCTGGACCTCGGCTAGCGACACGCCCAACCGTATGTCACAATTACTTACCGCCCCTCAAAAACCGGGGTGTCCTTGCGACGCCACGCATCCATACCGCGTTTGGCATCTTCTGAATTCATCATCTGGTCGGCCTGCGCCATCATTGAATACTGGATTTCCAGGTAGTGCCCCGGGGGATGGTGTAAGAGCGCCGACCTTCGGAGAGGTCCAAAGCTGATCAGGTCGCCACGGCGGACAGCCTGATGTCGGGATTGTCGGTGACGTGCGCGAGGCTTTCAAGAGACATATATCTCCGCGCAACCGTCCATTCGTCATTGGTTTCAAGCATCAGCGCGCCGACGAGCCGGATGATTGCCTCGTCGTTCGGGAAGATGCCGATGACGTCGGACCTGCGCTTGATCTCCCGGTTCACCCGCTCCAGTGGATTTGTCGACGCGATCTGAGCCCAGTGCTCGCGGGGAAAATCCATGTAGGCGAGCACGTCGTCGCGCGAGGCATCCATGAGGGCGCCGAGCCTCGCCTGCTTCTCGCGCAGCGCGTCAGCCACGACCTCCCATTGGGCTTCGGCGTCCGCCTTGTTTTCCTGGGCGAAGATCGTCTTCAGCATGGCTGCCACAGCCGTGCGCTGCTTGGGCGGAGCATGGGCGAGCGCGTTGCGCATCCAGTGAACGCGACAGCGCTGGTGCGTTGCATCGAACACTCGCCGCGCAGCAGCCCGCAGCCCCTTGTGGTCATCGGCGACCACCAGCTTCACGCCGCGCAGGCCACGGTCTGCGAGAGAGCGCAGGAAGTCGGTCCAGAACGTTTCTGCTTCGGAAGGGCCGGTCGCGACGCCAAGAACCTCGCGCTTGCCGTCCTCGTTGACCGCGACGGCGATTATCACAGCGCGGCTGACGATCCGTCCGCCCTCACTCACCTTCACGTAGGTCGCGTCGAGCCAGAGATACGGCCAGGCTCCTTCCAGCGGCGAGAGAGGAAGGCGTTCACCCGCTCGTCGATTTCGACGCAGAGGCGACTGACCTGGCTCTTCGACATGCCGCCCGCGCCCATAGCCTTCACCAGATCGTCCACGGAGCGCGTGGAAACACCTTGGACGTAGGCCTCCTGGATCACCGCCACGAGCGCCTTCTCGGCTGTGCGGCGCGGCTCCAGGAAGCTGGGCAGGTAGCGCCCCTTTCTCAGCTTCGGGATCTCCAGCGCGATCCGCCCGGCACGGGTGTCCCAGTCGCGGTCCCGGTAGCCGTTCCGCTGAACCTCCGTAACCGACCGGTGAGAACCGCAGGTCAGGCGACGGCCTTGGCCTCCTGAGCGAGCGGCACCCAGTTCCACGGCAGTAGCTCGTCGAGGCGATTGATCTTGTGATCTCCGATGCGGGCAAGGATGTCTGCCAGGTAGGCTTCGGGGTCGTGGCCGCTGAGCTTCGCGCTTTCGATGATCGTCATGGCTTCCGCGAGGGTCTCGCCCCCGGCGTCGGCTCCGGCGAAGAGCCAATTCTTCCGACCAATCACCACCGGCTTGATCGCGCGCTCGGCCGGGTTGTTGTCGATGGCCACGCGGCCGTCCTCCAGGAAGAGCGTGAAGGAGGGCCAGCGGCGGAGCGCGTAGCGGAAGGCTTTGGCCAGTGCGCTCTTGCCGGAGACCCGGCCGAGCTGGGCCTCCGACCACGCCTTGAAGTCCTCCGCCAGAGGGCGCGTGCGGGTCTGCCGGACGCGTCGCCGCTCTTCGGCGGAGCAGCCGGTGATCTCGCGTTCGATGTCGTAAAGCGCGCCGATGCGGTCCAGCGCCTCCCGGGCGATCTCCGACTTGGTGCCGGTCCAGACATCGTGGAAGTCCCGGCGCAGGTGTGCCCAGCAGGCCGCCTCGCGGATGCGCATCGCGCCGGTGACATCGGGCTCGTAGAGCGCCTTGAAGCCCGTATAGGCGTCCGCCTGGAGAACACCGGTGAACTCGGCCAAATGGCGGTGCGGATGCGCACTCTTCCGGTCCGGTGAGAAGAAGTAGGCGACGCCGGGCGGCGCTGTCCCGCCCCATGGCCGGTCATCCCGGAGGTAGGTCCAGATCCGGCCCTCCTTCACGCCCTTTCCCAGTCCCTCGAGCCGCCTGGAGCGGTCGAGCACTCGCACCGGGGTGTCGTCGGCATGGAGGCGGTCGGCGGTCATCACGTCAGCCCTGATCCGCGCCACCAGCGGAGAGAGCACCCGCACACCCTGGCCGCACCAGTCGACGAGCGTCGAGGCCGGGATCTCCGCGCCCATGCGGGCGAAGATCTCGTTCTGTCGATACAAGGGCAGATGATCGTCGAACTTGGAGACGAGGATGTGCGCCAGAAGGCCCGGTCCGGCCATGCTGCGCGGGATCGGCCGTGCAGGCGCCGGGGTCTGGGTGATCTTCTCGCACCTCCGGCAGGACTTCTTCGGTCGCGCCGTCTCGATCACCTTCAGCCGTGCGCTGATCAGTTCGAGGATCTCGCTCATGTCTTCACCGACGAGCCGCAGCTCGCCCCCGCAAGCGGGACAGGCATCGCCGGGATCGAGCACAATGCGCTCGCGGGGCGTTGCCGCCGAGACCTTCGGTTTGCGCCGCGTGGGAGCAGGTTCCGCGATAGCGGGCTCTGATTCCGGCTCCTCCTCGGGCTCCCGGGCGGCGGAAGCCGCGACCTCCAGCGCCTCGAGGGCCAGTTCCAGTTGTTCGATCTCGCGCTCGATCTTCTCCGAGCTCGCACCGAACTTCTGACGCTGGAGCTTGGCGATCCGGATCTGGAGCGCCTGAACGAGCGCTTCGTGTGCCTTCAAGACGGCCGTGAGCCTTGTCGTCTCCGCCCGCATGGCCGCGTTCTCGGCCTCGAGCGCGGCGATCATAGCGCGCAACTTGGCAGGATCGTCAGGCGGAAGGGAGGAGGCTCCGGACATGCGGGACCTTACCATCCCGTGCGGTCCATAACCAGCAAAACAAGGGGTTTTGGCGAAGTATCAGCTCACCCGGGCCGGAGGCGCACCCCAGTCCGGACGGCGCCAGTCGATGCCTTCCCAGAGCATCGCCAGCTGCGCCGAGGTCAGCCTCACGGCGCCGTCTCCGGCGGCGGGCCACGGGAAGCGGCCCCGCTCCAGAACCTTGTAGTAGAGGCAGAACCCCTGGCCGTCCCAGTAGAGAAGCTTCAGCCGATCTCCCCGGCGCCCCCGGAAGGCGAAGACCGCGCCGCCCGCCGGGTTCTGCCGCAGCACGTCCTGGGCGAGCGCGGCCAGTCCGGCGATCCCCTTGCGCATGTCGGTGGCCCCGCAGGCCAGGTAGACCCGGACCCCCGTTCCCGGCCCGATCATGCCGCCTCCGTCACCCGGATCAGGCGCGCCAGGGCAGCATCGCCGAGACCTGCGGGCACGCGCAGCCGACGATCACCGCGCAGCACGATCTCGACAAGGTCGTCGGAGCCAATGCCATCACCGCCACCCTGCGGCGGTGCTGCCTGCACCGGCGGCAAGCTGAGGAACCGGGCGGGTTCATCCTCCGGCAGGAGACCCTTGTGCTTTAGCTCTCGCCGCCAGCTGTAAATCTGGGACCGGGTGATCTCGTGGCGCTGAGCGACATGGGCGACCGTCGCGCGGTTCACACCCACAGAGGCCACGATGGACAGCTTCTGGTCATCGCTCCAGCGCCGACGCCGCTCGACGCCAAGGATCTCGCCTCTCATGCAGCCTCCGCTAAGACACGTCGCTAACGACGTAGTTATGACCGTGTCTTAGCCCCTCAGGCCGTCGCCGAGGTTAGTGTCCGAGGAGCTGGTGTAATTTCGACGCCGCTGACGGTGTGATCCCGGGTGGCCATCGAGGTGTAGGATTGAGGTGGAGTTTCGACGCTTCAACCCCAAGCCATACGGAGACCCCGATGACCAAAACCAACATGGACCTATCCGAGCTGCTGTCCAAGCACGATCAGGGTGACTTCCTGCGCACGATCGCCGAGGCCGTGCTGCAACTGATCATGGAGGCCGATGTCGAAGGCCTGATCGGTGCCGGGCGTCACGAGCGCAGCGGCGACCGCACGACCTGGCGCAACGGCTACCGCGATCGCGCTCTCGATACCCGTCTCGGCACATTGAACCTGCGGGTGCCGAAGCTACGGCAGGGCAGCTATTTCCCGGGCTTCCTCGAGGCCCGGAAGACGTCAGAGCAAGCCTTGGTCGCCGTCATCCAGGAAGCGTGGATCGGGGGCGTCTCGACCCGGCGCGTCGACGATCTGGTGCAGGCAATGGGGCTGAGTGGCATCTCCAAGAGCACCGTGTCCAAGCTCTGCAAGGACATCGACGAGCGTGTCGGCGAGTTTCTGAACCGCCCGCTCACCGGCGAATGGCCCTATGTCTGGCTCGATGCCACCTACCTGAAGGTCCGCCAAGGCGGGCGCATCGTGCCGGTCGCGGCCATAATCGCTGTCGCAGCGAACACCGAGGGGCGGCGCGAGATCATCGGCTTGGGCATCGGCCCCTCGGAAGCCGAGACCTTCTGGACCGAGTTTCTGCGCTCCCTGAAGGCCCGGGGCCTCGGAGGCGTCCGGTTGGTGATCAGTGACGCGCATACCGGACTCCGGGCGGCGATCTCTCGGGTGTTCGAAGCCACCTGGCAGCGCTGCCGCGTTCACTGGATGCGCAATGCCCTGTCACATGTCTCGCGCGGCCAGCACACCGTCGTCGCCGCCGCGATCCGGCAGGCTTTCGATCAGCCCGATCGCTCCCATGCCGGCGAGACCTGGCGCAAGGTAGCAGAACAACTCCGCCCGCGGTGGCCAAAGCTGGCCGATCTCATGGATGCCAGCGAGCACGATGTCCTGGCCTACATTTCATTTCCTCGCCAGCACCGGACGAAGCTGCACTCGACGGATGAGATCGACAAGACTTTTCCGCCGGAATTCGCTATTCTTTGACGGTGCGGTCGACCTCGGGGCGAAGCGTGGCGTGTCGGCTGGAAGCGTCACCGGGCAGCCTATTCAGTTCCTGCCGGTTTGAGGCGGCCGCACACCCTCTGCCCTTTCCGGGAGGATGCGCCCGCCACGCCGCAACGAAGTGCTCATAGCTCTTTTCCGCATGCTGGGCGATCTTGGCTTCCTGTTGGCGCAACTCCTTTACGTTGTACGCATAGCTTGTGCCACGCCTGTTGCCTTTCTTCTGCGGCAACCCGGCCGCCAGTTCCATGGCGCGGCGTTTGTGGGCGACAAGGCTGGGCCGGGCCCAGCGGTAATCCTCGCCTTTCGTCAGCATGTGCCAGCAAAGGGTCGCAAGCTTGCGGGCCACGGCCACGGCAGCGATCTGATGTCCGCGCCGCGCCCTGATGCGGATGAAGAAAGCCCGCAGCGGTCCCGGTGCCTTCGCGGCGGCCCAGGCCGCCTCGACGAGCATTGCGCGGGCATGGCTGCGGCCAGCCTTGCTGATCCGGCCATGGTGGGCAGGCCCCAGACCGGATTGGCGCACACGCGGGTTCAAACCAAAGTAGCTCACCAGTTTTTGCGGCGATTTGAACCGCTCGATGCTGCCGATCGCCGCCATCAGGCCCGCGGCAACCGCCAGATTAACCCCGGTGATTGTCAGGAGGCGCTGAATCTCTTCGTCCTTCAAGGCATCTTGCGCGATGTCGCGGTCGAGTCGGGCAAGATCATCCCCGAGCCGGTCGAGTTCGCGGATATGGCGCGCAATCGCGGCGCGTTCATCCTCCGGAACCGGTTGGCGTGTCAGCCAGTCGCGGCCGCGCCGATTGAACAGGTCGGCATGCGGGCATTTCGGGATCAGATACGCGTGCAGGATCGCATGTACCTCGTTCTTGATCCGGGTGCGGTGGCGCACGATTTGGTAGCGGCGAGCGACAAGCCTGCGCAGCCGCTCCGTCGCCGCATCCGGTGTCCAGATTTCCGGCAGATAGCCCGCGGCGTATAGACTCGCCAGAGTCGCTGCATCCACTTTGTCGGTCTTCACGTGGGCATGAGCGATCGCCTTCACCTGAAGCGGGTTGGCGATCACCACTCGCGCGACGTGAGGTGAAAGCACCCGCGAAACCGCCATGCAATTCCCTGTCGCTTCGATCACGACCTCGTCTGTCTTGAAGAGCTGCCGCCCAAAACCCTCGAGCGCCGTTCGTGTCATATCGACCCGACCCTCGTGCCGGGTCAGGCCGTTCTCCCATATCACCACCTCTCCGAAGGTTCGGTGGATGTCGATGCCAATCACGCGTCGCATGCGCGCCTCCCTTGCTAATGAAAACAGGCGGGAGCGGCGGGCGACACGACAACTACGGATTCGCGCTCTCGGCGCAACCGGGCGAGTCGCAGAGGCGGCCAGCTACTAACACGAGCTCGCAGCTCATCGTGTGGATCGGCCTGCCCGCACTTTCGTGCTCCCGGTGCCTCTGTCCCGGATGCTCGCAGCATACACCCTGATCCGAAAATCGGGGCCGAACATCGGCACCGGGATCTTCATACCGGTTACCAACCCAATAGAAAGGTTGAACAAAGAGGTGAAGCGCCGCGCCGATGTCGTGGGCATCTTCCCCAACGAGGCCTCAATCATGCGCCTGATCGGCGCTGTTCTCTTCGAACAGAATGACGAATGGCAGACGGCAAGCCGCTACATGATGGTCGACGCCTTCGCCCAGATCGACAAGGAGGAGATCGACCCCATTCTCAGCATCACAACGAAAGTCGCCTGATCATGCCCTCAGGCCATCCGGGAAATTACACCAGCTTGACGGACACGACCCATCGAGGTAGTGTCCCGGGAAATGGTGTAGGAGCGCCGACCTTCGGAGAGGTCCGAGCCTGATCAGGTGGCCACGGCGGGCAACCTGATGTCCGGATTGTCGGTGACGCGCGCGACCGTTTCAAGGGACATGTATCTCCGCGCGACCGTCCAC
>SRJI02000280.1 GCA_005473895.2 Carideicomes alvinocaridis | reverse complement strand
CCGCCGACCACGGCATCGGGCGCTCCCGGGGCGGGCTGAGCACGAAGACCCATCAGCTGGTCGACGGTGCTGGGCGAGAAGGCGTACTCATCGCGGGCGATCGGCACCCATCTGCGCGCCGGTGGCATCAAGGCCGTCCTCCCCAACCGGCTGACCAGCAGGGCCACCGCAGACGCCGCGGCTCAGCCGGCGGCCGACCCGTGGGTCTGGACTCGGAGGCTGAGTAGGGCCGGGACGTGATCGGGCGCCAGTACGCGCACCTGAAGCAATGGCCGGGGCTTGGCGACCCGGTACGACAAGTACGCGATCGTCGACCGGGCTGCCGTGGTCCTGGATGCTGTGCTCGCGTGGTCGAAGGCACTCTCAGACACGCCCTCGTAGCGTGTTCGAACTGATCAACGACCCAGGTCAGGTGCTCGAGAAGCTCGGCGAGGCTCAGCACCGGCAGGTATGGGCGTGAGGACCTGGACAGAGAGGATCCCCCCCCCACAGTGCACATCGTGCAGAGGCGTGAGTGATGGAGTGCTCTTCGGTTGGCACTGGTTGATATTGGTCGACGAGGC
>SRJI02000279.1 GCA_005473895.2 Carideicomes alvinocaridis | reverse complement strand
ATGGCGTCCGTGAGCTCGTCCACCAGCGCGGCGGAGAGGTGGTTGGTCGGCTCGTCGAGCATCAACAGGTCCGGCTGTTCAGCCAGGCACAGCGCCAGGTGGAGCCTTCGCTGCTGCCCCTGAGACATCCGCCCAACGGGCGTGTCCAGGCTCCGCGGTTCTAGCAGGCCCAATGACCCGAGTGACGGCACACCGTTGTTCCTCGCCATCAGACCGTTGCGGTGCAGGTGCGCCTCGAACGCCTGCCGCGCCGTGTGTCGCGGGTTCCATGCGGGCACTTCCTGGGCGAGCAGCGCGATCTTCGCGCCCGTGTGCCGCAGGATGCGGCCGGCAGTGGGCTCGAGGATGCCGGCGAGGACCTGGAGCAACGTGGACTTGCCGGCGCCGTTCGGGCCGGTGAGCAGCAGGCGATCCCCGCCGTGGAGCTCGACGGAGGCCGGCCCGTGGAGGCGGCCGGCCAGGCCGACCCCCTCCGCACTGAGCAGTGGCCGGCCTGCCCTGGTCGTCGAGGCCGGCCACGTCAGGGACCGGGTCGTTCCCGGCCATCAGGGCGGCGGCCTGCG
>SRJI02000278.1 GCA_005473895.2 Carideicomes alvinocaridis | reverse complement strand
ATGGCGGCGGTGATGGCCACGACGTCCGGCCGCTCATTCGCGATCGCGAGCATCTCCTCGCCGAACACGGAGGTCCACGACTGGGCCGTCGACGAGGTGATGGGCTCGCCCGTGGAGGGGTCGATCACGCCGATGGCGTGGAACTGGTCCGCCTCGTGCGCGACCGCCGGCGGATAGCCGTGCCCCTTCTCGGTCATCGCGTGGACGATGACGGGCCCGCCGTACGCCCGCGCGTCCTCGAGGGCCTCCTCCATGGCGGTGAGGTCGTGACCGTCGACCGGGCCGATGTACTTCATGCCCAGGTCCTCGAACAGGCCCTGCGGCGCCCAGAGGTCCTTGAGGCCCTTCTTCGCCGCGTGCAGCGGCCGGTACACCAGCTCACCCGCGAGGCCGGCCTCCTGGAGGCGGCGCTTGAGGTAGTCGAGGGTCTGCTCGTAGCGGTGGTGGGTGCGCACCTTGTCCAGCACCCCGCGGCGCAGTCCGCCCAGGTGCTCGGCGACGCCGCCCACCGTGGGCGCGTACGAGCGGCCGTTGTCGTTGACGACGATCACCACGCGCCGGTC
>SRJI02000277.1 GCA_005473895.2 Carideicomes alvinocaridis | reverse complement strand
CGACCTGGCCACGGGCGAGGCCACGCGCCTGCCGAACCCCGTGGAGCGCCCCGCGATCCCGGGCACCCTCGAGGACGTGGAGACCGTCGCCGAGGACGGCACGCGCGTGCGCGGCTGGCTCGTGCTCCCCGAGGGGGAGCCGCCGGCCGGCGGCCACCCGCTGCTGCTGTGGATCCACGGCGGTCCGCTGGGCTCGTGGAACGCGTGGAGCTGGCGCTGGACCCCGTGGATCATGGCGGCGCGCGGCTACGCGGTGCTGCTGCCGGACCCGGCGCTGTCCACGGGCTACGGCCAGGACTTCATCGAACGCGGCTGGGGCCGCTGGGGCCAGGCGCCCTACACGGACCTGATGGCGCTCACGGACGCCGTCGTGGCGCGTGAGGACGTCGACGGCGACCGCACCGCCGCCATGGGCGGCTCGTTCGGCGGCTACATGGCGAACTGGGTGGCCGGGCACACCGATCGGTTCCGGTGCGTGGTCACGCACGCCTCGCTGTGGGCGCTGGACGGCTTCGGCCCGACGACGGACGCCGCGTTCTACTGGGCCCGCGAGATGGACGAGCA
>SRJI02000276.1 GCA_005473895.2 Carideicomes alvinocaridis | reverse complement strand
GTACTTCAGTCTCACAAGCCCACCTTCGTCGGTCTCTTTTRTGGTTTCTTGWGGCATTTCCCATTTCTCYGCRAGYGGCCAYACCCGGAAGGCAATATGTTCTTGTACTAAATCTCTTGTTCCAATAAAAGARCAGATRACGCCGAAGGCCCTCTGGCATTCTTCGGCAGCTTCATTCATTTCMACCTTCGGCCTCCGMAGGCCGAAGCTTTGCCAAATAGGGCGCATRATTATACCTTTRATATCTTCYCGTACTGYCAGRTCATTCTTCACATARAACCATTCTGTCATCCAGTCKCCGGGCCATCTCTTCCGAAAGGTTGGCACGGGRCAGCTTGACCCRGACCGAGAAMCGAAACTGTAGCAGCCAAAATTRTTGTGATACTGTTCCTTACCCCAAGGTTTTGTCTCGTATGATAATTCRTGTATATTGCAGAARCTTTTYGCRTCAGGYTYCAGACCTTGGCTTCTCACGGCCCACACGAAGATATTCAGCTTTATAATTGCCTCCGGAGTAAGTTGATGGAGATAGATTTCGAACATTTTCAGCACCTCCACAACGAA
>SRJI02000275.1 GCA_005473895.2 Carideicomes alvinocaridis | reverse complement strand
CGCGGACGCCGACATCGTCATCGAGGCCGTCTTCGAGGAACTCGAGGTCAAGCGCACCGTCTTCCGCGAGCTCGAGGGCATCGTGCGTGAGGACGCCATCCTGATGACCAACACCTCGAGCCTGTCCGTGGCCGCCATGGCCGAGGTCCTCGAGCGTCCCGAGCGCCTCGTGGGCTTCCACTTCTTCAACCCGGTGGCGGTCATGCCGCTCGTGGAGATCGTGCGGACCGAGGCGACGACGGACGAGGTCGTGGCCACCGCGTTCGAGCTGACCCGCCGGCTGCGCAAGACCGGCGTGCTCGTGCACGACGCCACCGCGTTCGTGGTCAACCGCGTCCTGCTGCGCATGATGGGCGAGGTGCAGAACTCCTTCGACGAGGGCACCGACGCGCACGAGGCCGACCACGCGGTGGACCCGCTGGCCCTGCCGATGACGCCGTTCACCCTGCTGGCCATGGTCGGCATCCCCGTGGCCCAGCACGTGTCCGAGTCCCTCTCCGCGTCCTTCGGCGCGGAGCGCTTCCCGGTCTCGGCCAACCTGCAGCGCCTGATCGACGCCGGCAA
>SRJI02000274.1 GCA_005473895.2 Carideicomes alvinocaridis | reverse complement strand
AGTGAAGGGCATCAGCCAATGCCATAAAACTTTTAATATGGTGCAGTTCTAATTGATTAATAACATTAATCATTCTATAATTAATAAGAATTGTTTGTAATCAAAAGTACATTTAATTTTGATGTGATAAAGAAAAATCATAAGCTATGAAAACGGTTGACATTGAAGGGTTAAAACAAGTATTGAAAGCCTTGATGGGGCCTTACAGGGAAAGAGTCCCAGATGTAGAGAAAATTACTGGGGCTATGATAGAAAAGGGGATGATCGATAATCAAGATGATATTGTGAACGATCATATAGCTTTTAGGACCATGGGTGTTCCCAATTTGGGAATTGCATCTTTTGAGAAGATTTTTCTGAATTATGGGTATACCAAAAAGGATTACTACTTTTTTGAAGGAAAAAAGCTGAACGCGTATTGGTATGCGCCACCGCAGCCAGAGTTTCCCAGAATATTTATTAGTGAATTGCGGGTGGATGACTTGTCAATGGAGGCACAAGACACCATTAAGAAATATACTGGAAACATAAACAGTGATCCTGTTGATGATTTGGATTTGGATAA
>SRJI02000273.1 GCA_005473895.2 Carideicomes alvinocaridis | reverse complement strand
CTGCGCGAGGCGCTGCAGCTCGGCCACAACTACATCGGCACCGAGCACATCCTGCTCGGCCTGATCCGCGAGGGCGAGGGCGTGGCCGCCCAGGTGCTCGTGCAGCTCGGCGCGGACCTGAACCGCGTCCGTCAGACGGTCATCCAGCTGCTCTCCGGCTACCAGGGCGGTGCCCAGGGCGGCAAGGAGACCGCCGGCGCCGGGGTGGGCCAGGGCGCCGAGGCCGGCCAGAACGCCGGCTCCGTGGTGCTGGACCAGTTCGGACGCAACCTCACCGCGGCCGCGCACGACGGCAAGCTGGATCCGGTCATCGGGCGTGCGGGCGAGATGGAGCGCGTCATGCAGGTGCTCTCCCGCCGCACCAAGAACAACCCCGTGCTCATCGGCGAGCCCGGCGTCGGCAAGACCGCCGTCGTCGAGGGCCTGGCCCAGGCGATCGACCGCGGCGACGTCCCGGAGACGCTCAGGGACAAGCAGCTCTACTCGCTGGACCTCGGCTCCCTCGTGGCCGGCTCCCGCTACCGCGGTGACTTCGAGGAGCGCCTGAAGAAGGTGCTCAAGGAGAT
>SRJI02000272.1 GCA_005473895.2 Carideicomes alvinocaridis | reverse complement strand
CCAGGCCGCCGGCTCGCCCGGTCGTACGGGTCTGGCCGGGCGGGACTGGAGCCGGGTCCTGCTCCCGGTGGCCGCCGTCGTCCTGCTCGTGGCGATCTGGCAGGCCTTCGCGTGGCTGGCCGGTGCGCGCGGCGAGCCGATCACCGGTCCCGGCGACGTCCTCGGGGCCTTCGGGACGCTGTGGGCCCAGGGCCTCGTCCAGCAGGCAGTGGCGACGTCGGTGGGCCGCGCCGTCGTGGGCTTCGCACTCGCCGTGGTCGTCGGCGTCGGGCTGGGCCTGGTGCTCGGACAGGTCAGCGTCCTGCGGCGGGCGTTCGGCCCGCTGCTCACGGCCCTGATGGTGCTGCCCAACGTGGCCTGGGTGCCGCTCGCGGTGCTGTGGTTCGGCCTCAGCGACGCCACCGCGTACTTCGTGATGCTCACCGGCGCCGTCCCCGCCGTGGTCGCCGGCCTCACCACCGGCACGGACCAGGTGCCGGCGCAGCTGCGTCGCGCGGCCCGCGTGCTGGGCGCCTCGCGCCTCGAGACCGCCCTTCTGGTGGTCCTCCCGGCCGCCCTGCCCGCCTT
>SRJI02000051.1 GCA_005473895.2 Carideicomes alvinocaridis | reverse complement strand
TCTCCTCGCCCGGTTCGGCCTCCGCCGGCCCCGCCCCGGCCGCCCCCTCCGCGACCGTCGCCACGGCGGATCCCGGTACCGGCAGGCCCGAGGGCACCCGTGCCGGCACGCCCAGCCGGCCCCGCAGCGCCACGGGATCGCTCAGCGTCCCCAGGAAGACCACGAGATCGTCGATCTGCCCCCGGCGCAGGCGCAGGGGGGGACGCTCCACCGCGCGGACGATGCGCTCGATCTCGTCCGCGCGGTCCATCACCCACCAATCCTCCGCCTCCATCTCGGGCAGGACCGGCCGGGACCGGTCGTAGCGCGCCAGTTCCCGCAGCGGATCGGCATGGGCGGCGAGGTAATCGGCAAGCTCCGCGTGGCTGCCCGCATGGCCGTAGGGCCCGGTCTGCGCCACGTTGCGCAGCGACGGCGTGCGGAAGGCATAGAGGTCCGCGGCATCGCCCGTCACCTCGTAGCGCCCGGTGTCGCGCTGGTGCCGCTCGAAGGCCGCGGCCTTGCCCGGCCCCAGCTGCACGTCGCCCATGGCGTGAAAGTCGTGATCGGTCAGGAACGGCCCGGAATGGCAGCCGGAACAGCCGGCCTCGCCGTAGAACAACGCGGCCCCCCGCTCCGCCGCCGCGGGCAAGGTCCCCTCGCCGCGCAGCCAGGCATCGAAGGGCGCGTCGTCCGAGCGCCATTCGAACTCGATGAAGGCCGCGATCGCGTCGGAGATGGCGACGAAGTCGATATCCTCCGCCGTGTCGATCCGGTCATAGACCGCGGCGAACCACTCCACGTAGTCCGGGTAGGCCGCCACCCGGCGCGCGATGATATCCCAGGCCCCGCCTTCGCCGGTCATCAGCCCCTGGCGCACCGCGCGGCTGACCTCGTTTTCCGAGTAATGCCCGGCCATCTCGTCCGCCGAGAGCACGGGGAACATGGATTGCGCCGACAGGACCGAGGCGAAATCCTTCACCATGTCCTCGCCCAGCGGAGAGCGAATGCCGCCCGGCCGGCTGTCATCCGCCTCGACCCGGCCGTCCATGAACATCACCCGGAATTCCCGCGCCCCGAGATTGAACAGCGCCTGCGCATTGCGCGGCACCCGGTCCTCGGGGGGATTGTCGGGATCGGCACGGCGCTCGGGCCCCAGCCCGATACCCCCGTCCCCCATGGGCAGCGACAGCCCGTCCGACGTACCGAAGCGCGGATGATGGCAGGTGGCGCAGGCGACCTCCTGGTTGCCCGACAGGACCGGGTCGAAGAACAGCAGCTGGCCCAGCGCCGCCTCCTCCAGGCGCACCGGGCGATAGTCGCGATCCTCCGGCGCCCGCGGGAGGTTTCCCGCCAGGGCGCCACCGACCCCCAGCAGCACGGCCAGCCCGGCCACCGGCCCGATGGTCCGTTTCCGACGGCCCGTGCCCATCACCTCCCCCTTCGCAGCATGACCGGATCAGGATAGCCAGCCGGGCGGCGCCCGCCAAGGCCCTGCCGTTTAGGTCACGGCCGTCGAAATGCCCTTTAAATGCCCGTCCCGCCGGCCTATATTCCGGATGTCCCTTCGGGGACTATGGACATAAACGCGCTCATAATAAGCGGATCGGACCCGGGGGCGGTACCCGGCGGCTCCACCAAAAACCCTCGTTGGGGGACCATGGGGCCGAAACAGGATCGACGAACGTGTAAAAGGGTAGCTTTGTCCCGGTGAGGTACCACCGTTATCGGTCCGTAAAGCATAATTGCCAACGACAATCGTGCTCCGGTCGCCGTTGCTGCGTAAGCGGTAACAAGACCGAAACTTGAAGCCCTTGCGCCTAGCCGCGTAAGGCGGGGTTCGCAGGCACCTGGCAACAGAAGCCTGCACTTTCCTCCTCTTTCGACCAGATGCGACCCGATACCGGGAGGCGGCTGCCGTGCCCCGACATCCGAGGTCGGTGATATGGGACCGGGCCGATGGTGCGCGCCCTCTTTTCCTCGATCACGAATCGCCTATGCTGGGATCCGTTCCTGAAAGTAAGAGCCCATGTCCCGCACCATAGATTACGGCAACCTGATGCATCGTGCCATGCGCGGCCTCATTCAGGAGGTTCTGCGCGGCGTGCAGGCCGAGGGGACGCTGCCGGGCGAGCATCATTTCTTCATCACCTTCGACACGACCCATCCCGGGGTGGAGATGGCCGAATGGCTGGGCGCCCGCTATCCGGGGGACATGACCGTGGTGATGCAGCACTGGTTCGACAACCTGGAGGTCGGCGACGAGGGCTTTTCCGTCACCCTGAATTTCGGCGACGCGCCCGAGCCGCTCTACATTCCCTACGACGCGATCAAGACCTTCGTGGACCCGTCCGTGGAATTCGGCCTGCGTTTCGAGACCCAGGAGGAGGCGGACGAGGACGAGACCGCCGAGATCGAGGAAGACGCCGAGGAAGAGCCGCAGCGCGACGCCGAGGTGGTGAGCCTCGACAGTTTCCGGAAATAATCCTCCGCCCGGCGCAAGCTGACGTGGCACTGGCGCTCCGCCCCCTTTCATCCCCGTATGACACAGCCCGGCCCGGCGCCCGGCCGCGGGCACCCCGGCGCCATAGAGGCCCCCGGCCTGTCCCGTCCCGAGGTGAGGCGCTGAGGTCGCTCCGGGCGTAGCCATTGCCTGCGATCCCGGCCCGCCTTGCGATGGACTTTCCCCGGCGGCCCGGCTATCCCCTCGGCGACTTCTGGCTGACGAGGAAAGCCCATGACCACCCGTACCGAAACCGACAGCTTCGGCCCTCTCGAGGTTCCCGCAGACAAGTACTGGGGCGCCCAGACCCAGCGGTCGATCATGAACTTCCCCATCGGCTGGGAACGCCAGCCGGTGCCGATCATCCGCGCGCTCGGCGTCATCAAGAAGGCCTGTGCCCAGGCCAACAAGGAACTGGGCAACATGGAGCCCGAGATCGCCGACGCCATCATCGCCGCCGCGGGCGAGGTGATCGACGGCAAGTTCGACGACAACTTCCCGCTGGTGGTCTGGCAGACCGGCTCGGGCACCCAGTCGAACATGAACGCGAACGAGGTGATCTCGAACCGCGCGATCGAGATGCTGGGCGGCGAGATGGGTTCGAAAAAGCCGGTCCACCCCAACGATCACTGCAACATGGGGCAAAGCTCCAACGACACCTTCCCCACCGCCATGCATGTGGGCATCGCCATGCAGGCGCGCGACGTGCTGCTGCCCGGGCTGGAAAAGCTGGCCTCCAAGCTCGAGGAGAAGTCCGAGGCGTTCAAGGACATCATCAAGATCGGCCGCACCCATACCCAGGACGCCACCCCCCTGACCCTCGGCCAGGAATTCGGCGGCTACGCGCACCAGGTCCGCAAGGCGATCGAGCGGGTGAAGGCCTGCCTGCCCGACATCCACGAGCTGGCGCAGGGCGGCACCGCCGTGGGCACCGGGCTCAACACGAAAAAGGGCTGGGCCGAGATGGTCGCCGCGAACATGGCCGAGATCACCGGCCTGCCCTTCGTCACCGCCCCCAACAAGTTCGAGGCGCTGGCCGCCCATGACGCCATGGTCATGTTCTCGGGCGCGCTGAAAACCGTCGCCGCCTCGCTCTTCAAGATCGCCAACGACATCCGCCTGCTGGGCTCCGGCCCTCGCTGCGGGCTGGGCGAGCTGGTGCTGCCGGAGAACGAGCCGGGCTCGTCGATCATGCCGGGCAAGGTGAACCCGACCCAGGCCGAGGCGCTCACCATGGTCTGCGCCCATGTCATGGGCAACGATGCCGCGGTGGGCTTCGCCGGCAGCCAGGGCCATTTCGAGCTCAACGTCTACAACCCGATGATGTCCTATAACGTGCTGCAGAGCATGCAGCTTCTGGGCGACAGCGCCTCGGCCTTCACCGACAACATGGTGGCCGGGATCGAGGCCAACGAGCCGCGGATCGAGAAGCTGCTGCACGAGTCGCTCATGCTGGTGACGGCGCTGGCGCCCACCATCGGCTACGACAACGCGACCAAGGTGGCGAAGACGGCGCATAGAAACGGCACCACCCTGAAGGAAGAGGCGATCGCCCTCGGCTTCGTGGACGAAAAGACCTTCGACGAGGTCGTGCGCCCCGAAAAGATGATCGGGCCCAGCTGATGGCCGCGCCGGTCAACCTGAACCGCTTCCGCAAGGCGAAGGCCCGGGCTGAGGACAAGGCCCGCGCCGACGAGAACGCGGTGAAGTTCGGGCGGACCGGCGCCCAGAAGAAAGCGGATCGCGCGCAGGCGGAGAAGGCCGCGCGCGATCTCGATGGCAAGAAGCGGGACTGAGGGCGGGCGCGATGTCGGGCCGGCCGGAGAAGCATTCCCTAACGCTCCACGGTCACCGCACCAGCGTGTCGCTGGAGCCCGAGTTCTGGCAGGCCTTCCGCGACATCGCCCGGGCCGAGGGGCTGGGGGTGAACACGCTGGCGGCGAAGATCGACGAAGGCCGCGGGCTGGACCAGGGGCTCGCCTCGGCGATCCGGGTGCATGTGCTGCGGTATTTCCAGGAGCAGGGTTAACGTTGGAGTAACTTCGTCCGGCACAGGATGCGGGATGGAGATCCAGCGCCCCGTTCCGACCTACCAACGCCCGGTGACCCGCGCCGACGCCTGGCTTCAGACATTGTTCGAGGCCAAGGCCGCGCGCGAAGGGCGCATCATCCGCCGCTCGATCGAGGATGTGGAGCGGCTGGTGGGCTGGCACCGTTTTCAAGCCGAGCTGACGCGCCGAGGGTTCCACGCCGTGGAGAATGCGGGCCAGGTGGTCATCTTCTGCAACGCCGAGCCAGTCCGTGTGATCCGCTAGAAAATCCTTAATAAGGATTTTCGCAAAAACTTTTCATTGAAAAGTTTTCTCCCCGCGTCGACCGCCCCACCTCCCCCCCGACTATCCCCCCAGCGACACGACATGTCGGAAACCGGCTTGCCCACGGCCCCCTCCCGCTCCGATCCTGCCCGCGATAGCCGTCACGAGGAGCGCCCCATGCAAACCACCACCCGCGTCGCCGTCATCGGGGGTGGCGTCGTCGGCTGCTCCGTCCTCTACCACCTGACGAAGCTCGGCTGGTCGGACGTGATGCTGATCGAGCGCTCGGATCTCACCTCCGGCTCCACCTGGCACGCGGCGGGCGGGTTTCACACGCTCAACGGCGATACCAACATGGCCGCGCTCCAGGGCTACACCATCCGCCTCTACCGCGAGCTGGAAGAGCGCACCGGCCTCTCCTGCGGGCTCCATCACGTGGGCGGCATCACGCTGGCCGACAGCCCCGGCCGCTTCGACATGCTGCTCGCCGAACGGGCCAAGCACCGCTACATGGGGCTCGAGACCGAGATCCTCGGCCCCGCCGAGATCGCCGAGCTGACCGACGGCATGGTCAACACCAAGGGCATCCTCGGCGCGCTCTACGACCCGCTCGACGGGCATCTCGACCCCTCGGGCACCACCCATGCCTATGCGAAGGCGGCCCGCATGGGCGGCGCCGAGATCGTGCTGCACAACCGCGTGCTGGAAACCCGCCAGCGCCCCGACGGCAGCTGGGACGTGGTCACCGAAAAGGGCACGATCCACGCCGAGCACGTGGTCAACGCCGCCGGTCTCTGGGCGCGTGAGGTGGGCGCCATGGCGGGCCTCACCGTCCCCGTCATGCCCATGGCCCACCAGTACCTGGTGACCGAGGAGATCCCCGAGATCGTGGCCTTCCTCGACCGCGGCCGCGAATTTCCCCATGTCATGGACCCCGGCGGCGAAAGCTACCTGCGGCAGGAGGGCCGCGGGCTCTGCATCGGCTTCTACGAACAACCCTGCGAGCCCTGGGCGGTGGACGGCACCTCGTGGGAGTTCGGCCACGAGCTCCTGCCCGACCAGTTCGACAAGATCGAGGATTCGGTGGCCTTCGCCTATGCCCGCGTCCCGGTGCTGGAACGCGCGGGCATCAAGTCCGTCATCCACGGCCCCTTCACCTTCGCCCCCGACGGCAACCCGCTGGTGGGCCCCGTCCCCGGCCTGCGCAACTATTGGTCGGCCTGCGGCGTCATGGCGGGGTTCAGCCAGGGCGGCGGCGTGGGGCTCATGCTGGCGCAATGGATGGTCCATGGCGAATGCGAGCGTGACACGTTCGGGCTCGACGTGGCGCGCTACGGCGACTGGGCCGGTCCCGGCTATACCCGGCCCAAGGTGATCGAGAACTACCAGCGCCGCTTTTCCGTCTCCTACCCGAACGAGGAACTGCCGGCCGCCCGTCCCTTCCGCACCACGCCCATGTACGACATCTTCGACAAGATGGGCGCGGTCTGGGGCGCGCAATACGGGCTGGAAGTGCCCAACTACTTCGCCGAAGGAGACGAGCCGCGGATCGAGGCGCCCTCCTTCCGCCGCTCCAACGCCTGGGACGCCACCGCGCGCGAGGTCCGGGCGGTGCGCGAGGCGGTCGGCGTCAACGAGGTACAGAACTTCGGCAAGTACAGCGTCACAGGCCCCCGCGCCCGCACCTGGCTCGACCGCATCATGGCCGGCCGCGTGCCCCCGCCAGGGCGCATCGCGCTGTCGCCCATGCTGTCGCCCGCCGGACGCCTCATCGGCGATTTCACCATCACCTGCCTCGCCGACGCCCAAGGGGTCGAGCGCTTCCGGCTCACAGCCTCCTACGGCGCGCAGGCCTTCCACATGCGCTGGTTCCTGCAGCAGCTCGAGGACGGGGTGGAGGTCGACAACATCTCCGACCGCTCCACCGGCTTCCAGATCGCCGGGCCGGCGGCACAGGCGGTACTCGCCGCCTGCACCCGCACCGATATCGCCCCGATGCGCTTCCTCGACGCGTGGGAGACGAGCGTCGGCCTGGCCCGCTGCCTCGTGCAGAAGGTCAGCTATACCGGCGGGCCGGGCTACGAGGTCTACTGTGACCCGATGGAGCAGCGCGCGCTCTGGTCGGTGCTCTGGGAGGCGGGACAGCCCCACGGCATGCGCCCCTTCGGGATGCGGGCGATGATGTCGCTGCGGCTCGACCGCTTCTTCGGAGGCTGGATGCGGGAATATTCCCCCGACTACACGCCTGCCGAGACCGGGCTCGATCGCTTCATCGCCTGGAAGAAGGAGGCGCGCTTCATCGGCCGCGACGCCGCGGAGAAGGAGCGCGCGACAGGCCCCGCCCGCCGCCTCGTCGCCTTCGAGGTCGAGGCCGAGGATGCCGACGCGGTGGCTTACGAGCCGGTCTGGATCGACGGCCGCGTGCAGGGGTTCTGCACCTCGGGCGGCTATTCGCATTACGCCGGCAAGAGCCTCGCGCTGGCCCTCGTTCCGGCAGAGCTGGCGGAACCGGGCCTGGAGGCGGAGATCGAGATTCTCGGCCGCATGTGCCCCGCCCGCCTGCTGACCGAGCCGCCGCTTTCCGCCGAGGCCGCGCGCTGAGCCGCTCCGCGAAATCCGGCGCATGTCGCCCCGCGCGCACCTCTGCCCTTTTCCGGCCCGGCGCGCGCCCCTAGTCTTCCGCCATGAGCATTGCCATCCTCTTGCCCGCGGCGGGCGCCTCGTCGCGGATGCGGGGCCGCGACAAGCTGCTGGAGCCCGTCGGCGGAACGCCCTGCCTGCGGCTGATGGCGGAACGCGCCCTGGCCGCCTCCGATCTCGTGCTCGTCACCCTGCGCGACGGAGACCATGATCGCGCCGCGGCGCTGGACAGGCTGGCCGTGCTGCCGGTGCCCGTGCCGGACGCCGCCCTCGGCATGGCGCATTCGCTTCGAGCCGGGGCCGCCGCCGTCCCGGAAGAGGCCGAGGGGCTGATGATCCTGCCCCCCGACATGCCCGCGCTCGAAGCCTCCGACCTGGCCGAGATGATCGCCGAGTTCGAGGCGATGAAGCCCGACGCCCTGCGCGCGGTGACCGAGGACGGAGCGCCAGGCCACCCGGTGATCTTTCACAAGCGTATGCTGCCGCACTTCCGCGATATCTCGGGCGATGGCGGCGCCGCCGGCATCCTCGAGCTGGCCGAGAACCTGCGCCTGCACGCGCTGCCCGGCGACCGCGCGCGGCTGGACCTCGACACGCCGGAGGACTGGGCTGCCTGGCGTCAGTCTTGATCGCCCGCTCCGGTTGACACAAAACGGGAACATGGGTAGAACAAAACAAAACATGCGCCCCGCACCGGAAAAGAGGCCCGAGCAATGCTGACCCGCAAGCAACTGGATCTGCTGGATTTCATCAACCGACGCCTGCAGCGGGACGGGGTGCCCCCCTCCTTCGACGAAATGAAGGAGGCGCTGGATCTGCGCTCCAAATCCGGTATCCACCGGCTGATCACCGCGCTGGAAGAGCGTGGCTTCATCCGGCGGCTGGCCCACCGCGCCCGCGCGATCGAGATCGTCAAGCTGCCCGAGGCCCTGGGCGGCGAGGCGCAGGGCTTCACCCCCAAGGTGGTTGACGGCGACCGCCCCGACAGCCGGCCCGCCGCCGCGATGGAAATGGGCGGCGAGGCGCTGCAGATCGAGAAGCTCGGCCGCATCGCCGCCGGTGTCCCGATCGAGGCGCTGGATCATGACGAACAGGTCACCATCCCCACGGCCCTGCTCTCCGGCCAGGGCCGGCACTACGCGCTGGAGGTGAAGGGCGATTCCATGATCGAGGCCGGGATCAACGACGGCGACATCGTGGTCATCCGCGAGACCGCCAGCGCCGATAACGGGGACATCGTGGTGGCCCAGGTCGAGGGGTACGAGGCGACGCTGAAACGCTTCCGCCGCCAGAACGGCATGATCGCCCTCGAAGCGGCCAACCCCGCCTACGAGACCCGCGTCTTGCCCGAGGGCTCGGTCAAGGTGCAGGGCCGGCTGGTGGGGCTGATCCGGACTTACTGACCATTCCTGCCGCGCAGCAGGGGCACCGCCGGGCAGGCCTGTCCGGCGCGTCCTTGCGCGAAGGCTGGTAGCATGAGGGCCCGGCGACGTTTCCGCTTTTGACGATCCGGCCGGCCCTTCGCATGGAAAGAGGCGGAAAGCCGCCCCGGCCGTGGCAAATCTCCACCTTGTTCATCCTGACTTAATCTCCGCATGAGATGATTGCCTGCGGAAGGCGAGGGCTTGCTTGGCGCTGCGCCGAGAACGGCGCCGGCCCCACTGTCGGCGTGGGTCGGGGGCGCGGCTGCCGGGGCGGTTCATGCCTCTGTGGGCCGCAGCGATGAGAGCAGGATGATGGGAACGGTGACTCTCTATCTTCGGGGCGACCAGCTCGGCACCTTCGAGGCGCTACGGGGCGAGGGCAACAACCTGGACCGCATCGTGACCCTCTCCGGCGCGAAGGCGCTCGGTGAGAGCGACGAGATCTACAAGGTCGTGGTCGAACAGGTGAATCCCGGCGCGACGGAGTTCCGGAACGGCCAATTCGTGACGATCTACGATTCCCAAGGGAAGACGGTGATGCCGCGAACCGGCGCGCAGCCGGATGAACAACAGGGTCTCGCCTCGGGGGACGAGCACCTGGTTTTCACCTCCGCCCGCTTTGTCATCGACCTGAACGGCCTGCCCGCGGAAGCGGAGACGCTCACCTATACCCACGGCGAGAACGATGCCGGCGATCCCTCCATCGGTGACAATGACGGAGAGCTGGATTTCGAGGATTTTCCCTGCCTCGCCCGCGCCACGATGCTGATGACGGAAAGCGGCCCGCGCCCGGTGGAACGGCTGCGCCCCGGCGACCGGCTGCGCGGCGAGGATGGCGCCCTGCGCCGCGTGATCTGGTGCGCGGAGCGAAAGGTCGATCTGTCCGGCGCCCCCGACCGCGCGCGCCCAATCCGCATCGCCGCCGGCAGCCTCGGCCCCGGCCGCCCGACCCGCAACCTCACCGTCTCGCCGCAACACCGGATCGCCCTTCACGCGCCGCGGGGCCTGCCCGGACGCGGCAGCAGCGGTCCGGTCCTTGTGCCGGCGCGCGCGCTCACCGGCCTGCCCGGGATCCGCCAGATGGCCGGCCGCCGCCACATCGGCTATGTCGCGATCCTCCTCGACCGCCACGCGGTGATCTCGGCGGAGGGCGCTCCGGTCGAAAGCTTCTTTCCCGGACCCCAGGGCCTGCGCAGCCTCGGCCCCGCCCTGGCGGCGGACCTGTTCGAGCTGATCCCCGGCCTGGCCGAGCACGGCGTAACCACCTACGGCCCCCCGGCCTGCCCGCTGCTCTCCATGCAGGAGGGCCGGCAACTGGTCCGCGCGCTCGCCGGAGCCGAACCGGCACCCGGCGCCCGCGCGGCTTGAACGGAGGAAGGCGGCCACCCGGATCCCATCGCGAGCAGCGCGTCGAGATCCGGCACCCGGCGCCGCCTCCAGCACCCCGCCCACCAATTGCCGCGCGCGCAGGACGGGGCCCTCTCGCCCCGGGGCCGCGCGCGCAGCCAGCAGGACAGCGCGTCGCCTCGCCGATTTGGACAATGACAGCGCGCGGAAGCGCCCCTTTGGATCACGCCCCCAGAGATCCTGGGCGGCGTCCCCCGAGGTCAGCCCTTCTTGAGGTGCTTCTTCAGCGCGCCGGCATTGCGCGTCTTGCGCCCCTTGTAGGGGTTCCGGTCGCTCTGTCCGCGCATCCAGAGGCGGATCGGCGTGCCCGGCATGTCGAAGCTCTCGCGCAGCCCGTTGACCAGGTAGCGGGTATAGCTGTCGGGCATCTTGTCGGGATGCGAACACATCACAACAAAGCCCGGCGGCCGCGTCTTGGCCTGGGTCATGTAGCGCAGTTTGATCCGCTTGCCCTGCGGCGCTGGGGGCGGATGCGCCTCCACCATATCGCCGAGCCAGCGGTTCAGCTGCGCCGTGGGCACCCGGCGGTTCCAGACCTCGTGCGCCTTCTCCACCGCCGCCCGCAGCCGGTCCAGCCCGCGGCCTGTCTTGGCCGAGACGGTGACCAATGGCGCGCCACGCAGCTGCGGCAGGAGCCGGTCAAAGGCCTCTTTCAGGTCGCGCAGCTTCTGCTGCTTCTCTTCCTCGACGTCCCACTTGTTGACCGCGACGACCACCGCCCGACCCTCGCGTTCGGCCAGGTCTGCGATGCGCAGATCCTGCTGCTCGAAGGGGATGGCCGCGTCCAGCAGCACGACGACGACCTCGGCGAATTTCACCGCGCGCAGCCCGTCCGAGACCGACAGCTTTTCCAGCTTGTCCTGCACCTTGGCCTTCTTGCGCATCCCGGCCGTGTCCCAGATGCGCATTGGCAGGCCCTGCCAGTCGATGGTCAGCGAGATGGCGTCGCGGGTGATGCCCGCCTCGGGCCCGGTCAGCAGCCGCTCTTCGCCGAGGATGCGGTTGATCAGGGTGGACTTGCCGGCGTTCGGCCGGCCGACCACTGCGACCTGGAGCGGTCGCTCGCGCGTGGGCGCGTGGCTGACCCCGGTCTCGCCCTCCTCGTCCACGTCGATTTCCGTGACCGGCGCCGTCTCCTCGGCGCGGGCCTCGTGGGCGTCGGCCAGTGGCATCAGCACCTGCAACAGGTCGCCCAGCCCCTCGCCATGCTCGGCCGAGAGGCTCAGCGGCTCGCCCAGCCCGAGATTCCAGGCCTCCAGCGCCCCGGCCTCGCCGGCGCGGCCCTCGGCCTTGTTGGCGGCGAGGATGACGTGTTTCGCCCGCTTGCGCAGGATCTCGGCAAAGATCTCGTCCGTGGGCGTCACCCCGGTGCGCGCGTCGATCATGAAGAGGCAGATATCGGCCATGTCCACCGCCCGCTCGGTGAGCTTGCGCATCCGGCCCTGCAGCGATTCGTCGGTGGCCTCTTCCAGCCCCGCCGTGTCGATCACCGTGAAGCGCAGGTCGCCCAGCCGCGCCTCGCCCTCGCGCAGGTCGCGCGTCACGCCCGGCTGGTCGTCGACCAGGGCCAGGCGCTTGCCCACAAGGCGGTTGAAAAGCGTGGACTTGCCCACATTGGGCCGGCCCACGATGGCGAGGGAGAAGCTCATGTCACGCTCCGCGGGATTCGGGAACCCGCCGCATAACCTATCCGCGGCTCAGCGGAAAGCCAGCAATTGACCGCGTTTCGACACCACGTAGAGCGTTCCGCCGGCCACGACGGGCGCGCTGGTCGCCCCGCCCGGCAGCTCCGTCGCCGCCAGCAGCCGGCCCGAAACCGGGTCGAACTGGCGCAGGTAGCCGTCGCCCGAGGCCACGATGATGCGGTTTCCGGCCAGGATGGGGCCGTGATGGGTGTAGATCTCGGCGCGCTTGCGGACCCGGTCACGGACGAACCCGGGCAGTTCCACGCCCCAGATGCGGCTGCCGTCCGACGCGTCCACGCGCAGCAGCTCGCCCAGGTCGCTGACCAGGAAGATCGACCCGCCCGCGGGCCAGACCGGCCCCATCGTGCCGAATTTCGCGGTCCAGATCCGTTCGCCGCTGTCGCGGTTCAGCGCCACCAGCCGGCCAGACTGGTTGCCCACGTAGACGCGGTTGCCGTCGACCACGGGATCGCCGGTGATGTCGTCGATCATCGACCGGGCGCGCCCCTCGCGGGCGCCGACGACGGAGGCGGTCCAGCGGGTCAGCCCGCCCTTGCGGAACGCGGCCTGCACCTCGCCGGAGCCATAGCCGAAGATCGCCAGGTCCTCGGTCAGGGCCGGGGCCGGGCCGCCGTAGATGTTGCTCACGTCCTCGATGGAATCGTTCTGCCAGCGGATGCGGCCGGTATCGGCCTCCACCGCCCAGGCGGTGCGGTCGCCGGCCACCAGGTAGACCAGCCCGCCGAAATAGGTCGGGTTGCCGGTGGCCGAGGCGTCGAGATCCTGCGTCCAGAGCTCTGCCCCGGTTTCGGGATCGAGCGCCACGAGACGGCCATAGCCCGAGGTCACAAAGAGCCGCCCGTCGCCATAGGCCAGGGCCCCGCCACCGGCACTGCCCGCCCGGGCCTGCGCCGGTTTCACGTCATGCGACCACAGGTGCTGACCGCTGGCCGAGGTGGCGGAGACGAGAGAGCGGGAATCCATCGTGAAGACCCGCCCGCCGGCCACCACCGGATCGGCCGAGATGCGGAACCGGCGGCTGTCGCCGTCGCCGATATCCGTGCTCCAGGCAAGTTGCAGGCTGCCGCCAAGCGTTGCGTTGTCGGTCCGGTAAAGCGGGCTGACCGCGCGCTGCGGCCAGGCCGCGTTGTTGCGCTGTGCCGGCAGCCGGATCGGCGCGGCCCGGTTCACCTCGGGGGCCTGGGTCTGGGCGGCGGGAATTGGCTCGGGGTTCTGCAGCACGCCGCGCACATCCTCGCGGATGCCGGGAAGGATGACCTCCTGGCCGGCGCAGGCGGAAAGAAGAAGACCCGCAAGCACGAGTCCCGATGCGATGCTGATGCCCCTGCCCGTTCGGATCGTCACGCTGTCCTCGCCCTCTTCCTCGCCCTTGTCTCGCCCGGTCCGCCGCGATGGCGGCGCGGGTCTGGCCTGCCGGTCAGCCCTGCGAGACGGCTGCCGGGTCTCCGCCCAGCGCCACAATCAACTGAGACGCCCGCCGACGCAAGCCCGCCGTCACCTCCGCATCGGCGACGATCGTCCGAAGCCGCTCGATCGCCGCCTCGGTCTCGCCGGTTTCCACGTCGAGCAGGGCCAGCTGCTCTTCTGCCAGCAGGCGCAGCGCGGATCCGGGCTGTGCCAGGGTTTCGAAGCCCTGGCGGCGCGTTGCGGGATCAACCGAGTCTCCCTGACGAATCAGCGCCTTGTAGGTCGCGATCTGGCGGTAGATTTCCGGCAGGTCCCCGTCGGTGGAGATGCCCTCCAGCGCGTCGACTGCCTGCTCGTCCTGTCCGGCCGCGGCTTCCTCGCCCGCGGTCAGGAGGCGCAGCACGGCCTCGCCCCCGGCGCTTTCCGCGTCGATCGCGCCCAGAGCCTCGGCGCGGGCCTCGGCTTCGTCCTTGTCGAGGGCGGCGATGATCGCGTCGCCCAGGGCCTCGGCGCGCTGGCGCTCCTGCGCGCGGGTCCATTCGAACCAGGCCGCGGCCCCGACCAGAAGCAGGACGGCCAGCACGGCCACCCAGCCCCAGCGGCGCATCAGCGCGAACAGCCGGTCACGGCGGACTTCCTCGGTCACCTCGTCGATGAAACTGTCGCGGTCGCTCACTGTCTGCCGGTCCTTCGTCGCTGGTCTGGCCCCTCTTATCCCAGCGTCCTGCGGGTGCCAAGGGCCGGGACGACCGGGACGCGGGATCGTCGTAGCTGAACCACGGAGTTCAGAAATTCAACCATGGACTATTGCATTAGGCGTCGGGCTCAATATGTCTACGCGCAATATCTCCGGGACGGGCCGGAACGAGGGCTTTTCAGATGCGCATCATTCCCTTCCTTACGGCCCTTCTGGTGGTCGCGGTCCTCTACATGGTGATCATCGAGCGCGAGGCCCTGCTGGGCTATGCCCGCGGCGAGGGGCTGAGCCTCGAGGACCTGCTGACCCCCGGCCCGGCAGAGCGTGACGCGGACCCCGCGGAGGGCGCGCCGGAGGTGGCAGACACGTCCGGAGAGGCCGAGCCGGCCGCCGCCGAGCCCGCGCAACCCGAGGCTGAACGCGCCGGCGCGGTCGCGGTGGTCGCGGTGGTGTCGCAGGCGCGCGAGATCGACAGCGCCGTGATCCTGCGCGGCGAGACCGAGGCCGCCCGCCAGGTCGACGTGATGGCCGAGACCTCGGGCCGCGTGATCTCTGATCCGCTGCGCAAGGGCACCTTCGTCGAGAAGGGTCAGGTGCTGTGCGAACTCGATCCCGGCACCCGCGAGGTCTCCCTCGCCGAGGCGCGTGCCCGCCAGGCGGAGGCCGAGGCAAAGGTGCCCGAGGCCGAGGCCCGGTTGCCCGAAGCCCGCGCCCAGCTCGCCCAGGCCGAAGCGCAGCTGCAGGAGGCGCGAATCAACCAGAATGCCGCCGACAAGCTGTCCGAGGGCGGGTTCGCCAGCGAGACGCGCGTCGCCTCGGCCCTGGCCGCCGTCGCCACGGCGGAGGCCGCGCTCAGCTCGGCCCGGGCGGGGGTGGAATCCGCGAAATCCGGCCTGAAATCGACCGAGGCCGCGATCCAGTCCGCCGAGGCCGCGGTGGCCGCCGCCGAGCGCGAGATCGCGCTGCTGACCGTCACCGCCCCCTTCGCCGGCCTGCTGGAGACCGACACCGCCGAGCTGGGCGCGCTGCTTCAGGCGCAGGGCGCGGCCGGCGCCCATTGCGCGACGGTCATCCAGCTCGACCCGATCAAGCTGGTGGGCTACGTCCCCGAGACCGAGGTGGCGCGGATCGAGACCGGCGCCCGGGCCGGCGCCCGCCTGACCTCCGGCAGCCGCGAGCTGACCGGCAAGGTCTCCTTCCTGTCCCGCAGCGCCGATCCCGCCACCCGCACCTTCCGGGTGGAGATCACCGTCCCGAACGAGGATTTCGCCATCCGCGATGGCCAGACCGCCGAGATCGCCATCGAGGCCGACGGCGCCATGGCCCACCTGCTGCCGCAATCGTCGCTGACCCTCAACGACGAGGGCACGCTGGGCGTCCGGCTGGTGGGCGCCGGCAACGTGACCGAGTTCCGGCCGGTGACGCTGCTGCGCGACACGGTGAACGGTGTCTGGCTTTCGGGCCTGCCCGACGAGGCGCGGGTCATCACCGTGGGCCAGGACTACGTGACCGAGGGCGTGCCCGTCCGGCCCACCTACGAGGAGGCCAGCCAATGACCGGCGTGGTCGACTGGGCCGCCTCGCGCGCGCGGATGGTCATGGCCTTCATCGCCCTCAGTCTTCTGGCCGGGGGCTTTGCCTATTTCACCCTCCCGAAAGAGGGCGAGCCCGACATCCAGATCCCCGCGCTCTACGTCTCGGTCCCCTTCCCCGGTATCTCTGCCGCGGATTCGGAATCGCTGCTGGTCAAGCCGATGGAGACCGAGCTTTCCGATCTCGACGGGCTGGACAAGATGACCTCCACCGCGGCCGAGGGCTATGCCGGCGTGCTGATGGAGTTCGAGTTCGGGTGGGACAAGTCCTCCACCCTGGCCGATGTCCGCGACGCGATGAACACCGCAGAGGGCCAGTTCCCCGAAGGCGCCGAGAAATACGCGATCAACGAGATCAATTTCTCCGAGTTTCCCATCATCATCGTCAACCTGACCGGCCCGGTGCCCGAGCGGACGATGAACCGCGTGGCAAACGACCTGCAGGACCGGATCGAGGGGATGGACGCGGTGCTGGAGGCGGCCATCGCCGGCAAGCGCGACGAGATGGTCGAGGTGGTGATCGATCCGCTCCGGCTGGAAAGCTACAACATCACCGCCGGCGAGCTGATCTCCGTGGTGCAGAACAACAACCAGCTCATCGCCGCCGGCGAGGTCGAGTCGCGCCAGGGCGCCTTTTCGGTCAAGATCCCCTCAAGCTTCGACGACGTGCGCGACATCTACGCCCTGCCGGTGAAGAAGAACGGCGACCGTATCGTGACGCTGGGCGACCTGGCGCAGATCAACCGCACCTTCGAGGACCGGACCTCCACCGCGCGCTTCAACGGCGAGCAGACGGTCGCGCTGCAGGTGGTCAAGCGCAAGGGCTTCAACCTGATCGACACCGCCAACGAGGTGAAGCAGGTGGTGGCCGAGGCGCGCGAGGGCTGGCCGGCGGAACTTCAGGCGGCGGTGCATGTGGGCACATCCAACGACCAGAGCCGCATCGTGGGCTCCATGGTCAGCCAGCTCGAGGGCTCGGTGCTGACCGCCATCGCGCTGGTGATGATCGTGGTGCTGGCGGCGCTCGGCACGCGGGCGGCGCTGCTGGTGGGCTTCGCGATCCCCACCTCCTTCCTGCTGTGCTTTGCCTTCCTTGCGATCATGGACGTGACGATCTCCAACATCGTGATGTTCGGCCTGATCCTCGCGGTGGGGATGCTGGTCGACGGGGCCATCGTGGTGGTCGAATATGCCGACACCCGCATCGCCGAGGGCGTGGGCCCGATGCATGCCTATGTCGAGGCCGCCAAGCGGATGTTCTGGCCGGTGGTCAGCTCCACCGCGACCACGCTCTGCGCCTTCCTGCCCATGCTGTTCTGGCCCGGCGTGGCGGGGCAGTTCATGGGGATGCTGCCGGTCACCCTGATCTTCGTTCTGTCGGCGAGCCTGGTCGTGGCGCTCATCTACCTGCCGGTCATGGGCGGGGTGACCGGCCGGGTCAGCCGCGTCTTCCGCCGGTCGAGCGAGGCGCTGAAACGCCGCCTGCCCTGGCTGGTCCGCGCGGCGCTGGTCCCGGTGGCGATCTACGCGCTCTTCGTCGGTGCGATGCAGGTGCTCAATCCCGGCTATCTCTTCGGCGGGGAGCCCATCGCGGAGGGCACGGTGCAGTACCTGCCCGGCATCGTGCTGTTCCTCGCCGCTTCGGTCTTTGCATCCATCACGCTCGGCGCCGCCCATGTGGAGCCGCGGCGCAAGCGGATCGACGCGCGCTACCGCCCCTCGCCCTTCGGCTGGTTCATGCGCCTGCTCACCGGCAACCCGATCATGCCGCTAGTGACGATCGCGGCGGTCGGCGCCTTCGTCATGGGGATCTTCGGCTATTACGGCGAGCACGGCAACGGCACCTCCTTCTTCACCGAATCCGAGCCCGAGATGGCCATCGTCTACGTCCAGGCGCGCGGCAACCTGAGCCTCGACGAGAAGGATGCGCTGGTGCGCAAGGCCGAGGCCATCGTCAACGCCCATCCCGGGGTGGACAGCGCCTTTGCCTTCGCCGGGGATGGCGGGCTCAATACAAATACCGGGGGCGCCCAGCCGCCCAAGGACACGATCGGCCAGATCCAGTTCGAGACGATCCCCTGGGAGGACCGCGCCGACCGGCCCGACCTGGACGGCGACGTGGTGCTGGCCGAGCTCACCGAACAGCTGGGCCGCATCCCCGGCATCAACGTGGAGATCCTGGCCACCAACATGGGCCCGGCCTCGGCCAAGCCGGTGCATCTGCGGCTGACCGGCGACGACTGGGACGCCCTCGTCGCCGCCGCCGGCACCGCCCGCGAGAAGTTCGAGCAGGTGCCGGGCCTGACGCTGGTGGAGGATACGCGCCCGCTACCCGGCATCGACTGGCAGATCGACGTCGACGTGGAAAAGGCCGGGCGCTACGGCGCCGACGTGGCCACGGTGGGCGCGATGGTGCAGCTGGTCACCCGGGGCATCCTGCTCGACACGATGCGGGTGGAGAGCTCCGACGAGGAGATCGAGATCCGGGTGCGCCTGCCCGAGGAGGACCGCGTGCTGTCGACCCTCGACACGCTCAAGGTCCGGACCGAGGCGGGGCTGGTGCCGCTGTCGAACTTCATCACGCGGCAGCCGGTGGCCAAGCTGGCCGAGATCAGCCGCTTCGACGGCAAGCGCTACTTCGACATCAAGGCGGGGGTGGCCAACGGGCTGCTGCGCTTCGACGCCGGGGACGAGACGCTGGGCTACGGCCGGGAGGCGGGCGACGGGGCCGCCGCCGGGGCAGTCGACGCGTCGGGCTTCGAGATGGACGGCACGCGCTACGACCTGGTCGAGACGGCGGAGGGCGTGACCCCCGCCACCCTCGCCGCGCGGGCGGAGGCGGGCGAGCTCTCGGCCACGCCGGTCACCGCAACCGAACGGATCGCCACGCTGACGGAATGGCTGGAAAGCGAACCGCTGCCCGCCGGCATCGGCTGGCAATGGACCGGCGACCAGGAGATGCAGGAGGAAAGCCAGTCCTTCCTGGTGACCGCCTTCGGCGCGGCGCTCGGGCTGATGTTCATCATCCTGCTGGCGCAGTTCAACTCGCTCTACAACGCGGTGCTGGTGCTGCTGGCGGTGATCCTCTCCACCACCGGAGTGCTGATCGGGCTGCTGGTCACGGGGCAGGTCTTCTCGATCATCATGACCGGGACGGGGATCGTGGCGCTGGCCGGGATCGTGGTGAACAACAATATCGTGCTGATCGACACCTTCCAGGAATACGCGCAGTACATGCCGCGCATCGAGGCGATCGTCCGCACCGCGGAGGCGCGGCTGCGCCCGGTGATCCTGACCACGATCACCACGATGGCGGGGCTGACGCCGATGATGATCGGGCTGAGCCTCGATTTCGAGGCGGGGGGCTACGCGCTGAACAACCCGACCTCGCTGTGGTGGAAGAACCTGGCCACGGCGGTGGTCTTCGGCCTGGGTGTGGCGACGGTGCTGACCCTGGTCGTCACCCCCTCGCTGCTGGCGCTGCGGGTCTGGTTCACCACCTACGTGCTCTGGGTGGCGCGCCTGCTGGCGCGCCTGTCGCTCGGCCGCTCCAGCCGCGTTGCCCGCGACTGGGCGCTGGCGCGCGCAGCGCGCCGCACCAAGGCGCCGCTGATCATCTGGCCGGACGAGTCCGGCCCCGGCCGCCTTCCGCAGGAAGGCGGCGCCAAGCCGCTGCGCGCCGCCGAATGACGCTTGGTGCCGGAGGCCCTCCGGGCCTCCGGCGGCCGCAGCCGCCTTTCAGGCGGCCGCCACCTCCTCGGCCTGCTGGCGCGCCCAGAGCTGGGCGTAGCGGCCTTCGGCCGCAAGCAGGCTTTCATGCGATCCCTGCTCGACGATCCGGCCGTCCTGCAACACGACGATGCGGTCCGCATCGGCGATGGTCGACAGTCGATGGGCAATAGTGATCACCGTCCGCCCCTCGCCGGCGCGCTTCAGCGCGCCCTGGATCTCGTGTTCGGTATCGGTGTCCAGCGCCGAGGTCGCCTCGTCCAGCAGCAGGATCGGCGGATCCTTCAGCAGCGTCCGCGCGATGCCCACCCGCTGCTTTTCCCCGCCCGAGAGCTTCAGTCCCCGCTCGCCCACCTGGGTGTCGTAACCCTCGGGAAGCGAGGCGATGAAGTCGTGGATCTGCGCCGCCCGCGCCGCCGCCTCGATCTCCTCCTGGGTGGCCCCGTCGCGGCCATAGGCGATGTTGTAGCGGATCGTGTCGTTGAAGAGCACCGTGTCCTGCGGCACCACCCCGATCCGGGCATGCAGGCTTTCCTGCGTCACCTCGCGCAGATCCTGGCCGTCGATGCGGATCGCCCCGCCGCTCACGTCGTAGAACCGGAAGAGCAGCCGCCCGATCGTCGACTTCCCCGAACCCGAGGGCCCGACGATGGCCACGTTCTGCCCCGCCCCCACGGTCAGGGACACGCCCTGCAGGATCGGCCGCGCCGGGTCGTAGCCGAACCACAGGTCGTCGAGCTCCACCACCCCACCCCGGACGTCGAGCGCCGGCGCGCCCTCGCGGTCCTGCACCTCGCGCGGGCGTTCCAGCAGATCGAACATCTGTCCCATGTCGACCAGCGCCTGCCGGATCTCGCGGTAGACCGTGCCGAGGAAGTTGAGCGGCATGGTGATCTGGATCATGTAGGCATTGACCATCACGAAATCGCCCACGGTCAGGTCGCCGCGCTGCACGCCCAGCGCCGCCATCACCATGACCACGATCAGCCCCCCGGTGATCAGCACCGCCTGGCCGAAGTTCAGCCCCGCGAGCGACACCGCCGTGCGCACAGCGGCATCCTCGTAGCCCTCCATCGCGCGATCGTAGCGCGCGGCCTCGCGGCGCTCGGCGTTGAAGTATTTCACCGTCTCGTAGTTCAGCAGCGAATCCACCGCCTTCTGGTTGGCGTCGGTGTCCTGGTCGTTCATCTTGCGCCGCAGCTTCACCCGCCACTCGGTCACCTTGAAGGTGAACCAGACATAGAGCGCGATGGTCACCGCCACGACCACCAGGTACCAGACGTCGAACATGAAGAAGAGCACGCCGGCCACCAGCACCAGCTCGAGGATCAGCGGCCCGACCGAGAACAGCAGGAAGCGCAGCAGGAACTCCACCCCCTTCACCCCACGCTCGATGATCCGGCTGAGCCCGCCGGTCCGCCGCGTGATGTGGTAGCGCAGCGACAGCTGGTGGATATGGGTGAATGTCTCCAGCGCGAGCTGCCGCAGCGCCCGCTGCGCCACCTTGGCAAAGACCGCGTCGCGGCCCTGCTGGAAGCCGTTCGAAAAGATCCGCGCCATGCCGTAGGCCACGGTCAACCCCACCGCGCCCAGCATCAGCATGTTCGCCCCCGGCTCGTCCGAGAGCGAATCCACCGCCCCCTTGTAGAGCATGGGCGTGGCCACGGTGATCAGCTTGGCCGCCAGCAGCGCGAGCATCGCCAGCACCACCCGTCGCTTCACCCAGGGCTCGCCCTCGGGCCAGAGATAGGGGGTCACCCGCAGGATCGTCCGCAGGCCCGAGCGCCGCTCCTGTCGGGCGATCTCCGCGGCGGAGGGGTCACTGGCTGTCATGGATCGCTCCCGGCTGGTGAGCGGTCAGATTTAGGCGCATGGCGGCCGGATTGCCAGAGGGGCCGACGATCGCCGCGCCGGTCCCGGGGGTAGAGAGAGGGAGCGGGCCCTCACCGCGCCTGGCCCGGTCATTCCGGGATCCGCCTGTCCTCGAAGTTGTGCGTGGGGGTCGCTGATGACTGGGATGGACCAGGCCGGAGTCACGGATTTGGTGCCTGTTCGTTTTGTGGAACTCGAACATGGCGGCTCGCCCCCGCGCCGCCGCCCCCGTCATCTCCGGCTCGCCATCACTCTGGGCCGAGTTCGGAGACGCAGAAGTTATGGCCGGTTTGGATGACCTCGTTTTCGCGGATGCCGTCCTCCATCGCCTCGCAGGCTTGGACATGGCGGATCGCCTCCCACGAACTGGCCCGCCGTCACTCCGCGGCGCGGCAGGTCCTACACGGCGAGCGTGGAGGCGCTGAAGTCCTGGCCGGGGTGGATCACGTCGGGATCGCGAATGCCGTCCTCCTAGGCCTCGCTGAGCAGGACAGGTCGGATCGCCCCCCGCACCGGGCCATTGTCACTCCGCGATGCGCCGGTTCTCCTCGTCGAGTTCGGGGATGGTGAAGACCTGGCCGGGATAGATCAGGTCGGGGTCGCGGATGCGGTCCTTGTTGGCCTCGTAGACCTGGACGTAGAGGATGCCCTCGCCGTAGCGCTCGCGCGAGATGCCCCAGAGCGTGTTGCCCCGCTGGACGGTCACCGCGCGCACCGGAAGGTCGGCCACGGCGGAATCGGCCGCCTCCAGCGCCTCGCGGCTCTCGCGCTTGAAGGGGGTTTCCAGCCGGCTGGTCACCTCGCCGCTCTCGTCGACCTCGTCCACCCGCAGGGTGTAGACGCCGGTATCCACCTCCGGAAGGCTCAGGCGCCAGGACTTGTCCTCGCGGATGCGCGACGTGGTGACCGGCGCGTTGTCGAGGTAGACCCGCACAGAATGGCCCTTGGGCGCGCGGCCCGAGAGGCTCACCTCGCCCTCGTCGTCGTAGCTGATGGAATCGAGCGACACGCTGTCCATCGCCTCCGGCTGTCCCGGGCGGGAGGGCTGGATCACCCGCACGCCGTCCTTGTCCGACAGCAGCACCGCCGTGGGCGTGGCGGGCGCGCCCTCGTCGGCAGGGGCGACAAGCGGCGTGCTGCCCTCGTCCGGCACCTCCGGGCGCGCCGCCAACTCCGTCTCCGGCGCGGGGGCGGTCGCGGGCGCCCCGCCCTCCGCATTCGTGTTTTCGTTCGCCGAGGCGGTCGCGGGCTGATCCTCCCCGGCGCCGGCCTCCGCGTTCGCGATTGCCGCGTCCGGTGTGTCACCGGCGGGGGCTGCGTCCTCGGCACTCATGGCGCCGCCGGTCGGGGCTGTGTCCGTGGCGGCCGTGCCGGTGTCGGAGGGGGCCGCGTCCTCGGCGGGCGTGTCTTCGCCCCCCGGGGACTCGTCCGATGCGCCGGCCGAGGCCGATTGCGTGGCCTCGTCCGCCGGGGGCGTTTCTTCTGCGGAAGCATCCTCTGCCGCACCATCGGCGCCGGGACGGGTCGTACCCTCTGTCGCGTCGCCGGTTTCGGCCTGCGCGATGTCCATGTCGCCCGAGGCGGTGTCGTCCACGGTGACGCCCGCGCTCCCGGTGCCGGCCATGTCCACCGCGCCGCTTTCCGGCGTCTCTAGGCGGGAGGCGGTGTCCGATGACGTTCCCCCGCCGTCCCGGCCCGCGACCGTATGGCCCGGCTGGGGAGCGGATGTCATGTCGGAAGCACCATCGGTTTCGCCCGGCTCCGGTGTGGCCGTTGCATCCTCCGCTCCCGCGACCTTGGTGTCGTCGGAGGCATCCTGACGGTCGGCGTCCTTTGGCGTGTCTTCCGCAGAGGGGCTGCTGGAGGGCCCCGTCTCGCCCGACGCGCCGGCTATGGCCTTATCGCGCGTCGCGTCACCGCTATCGCTCTCGGCGGGCGCAGCTTCCGGGGCTGTGGCCAAGGCTTGTGTCTCCGCCTGGTCCCCGCTTTCGGGTGCGGGTTCGGTGCCCGTTGCCCCGGCCTGCCCGGACAACGGAGCGTCGCCAGCCGGGGCGGTCGTGGAGGGCTCTGCACCGGCGACTTGCGAACTCGCCGCATCGGACGCGGGCTTGTCCCGTGTCGAAGCGGTTGACGTCGCCGCATCGTCGCCTGCCATGCCGTCGCCGTTTTCGCTCTCTGCATCAGCGACAATGGCGGCGTCATCGCTAGTGCTTTCAGCGCCATCCGCGGCGGTCTCCGCGCCCTCAACCGGCCCGTCGAGGTCGATCTCTGGCGCGGTCTCGGCGGTCTCGGGACCGGGGGAGCTGCCAGCCTGCGCGGTGTCGGCCGTGGTCCCGCCGGTGTCGGCGGTGACGCCGGCGGTCTCGGACCCGTCGGCACCGGAAATCACCGGGGCCGCCGCGGTTTCGTCCTCCGAGGCCGGCCCCGTGTTCGGCATGGCAGGGCCTGCGTCGGACATCTCCAAAGGCTCGGCCGGTTCGGCGGGCTGGTCCGCCTCCCCGCCCCCCGCCATCGTGGTGGTGCCGTCGGCCGGAGCGCCCTCTTCGCCCTCGGGCGCCACGGCAGCCTGGTCTTCCTGGTCGCCCTGCGCCGGAGCGAAAACCCTCCCGGCGGTCTCGCTATCCGCTGCGCCGCCCCCGGCGCTCCGACCCGCGGCCGGTGAGTCCGGCTCGGCCGGAGCGAGGGCGGCGAGCTCCGTCTCCTCTGCGGCGTCACCCGCCCCCTGCGCGGCATCCCCCGTCCCGTCGGAGGCCGAGGGCTCGGCTTCGGCAAGCTGGACCGGGGTCGGGGCGAGGATCACCTCGCTCTCGGAGGCGACGGTGGTGTCGTCGAGCACCATTTCCAGGGTCAGGACGCGCGGCGCCTGGCTGGGCGGGAGGTCGAGGAAGACCACGAACTTGCCGCCCGCATCGGCCGGGGTCTCGCCCTCGGGCCGGCCATCCACCAGCACGCGGACGAGGCTGTCCGGCAGGGCGCTGCCCGCGACCAGCGCATTGCCCTCGGGCTCCACCCGGACGAGGTCGAAGACGGGGGGCGCGGGCGCCGGATCCTCGGCGGGCGTCTCCGCCTCCGCAGCGGACCCGGCGTCGGAGGCGGCGCTGGCGGTCTCCGCCCCGGACGGCGCCTCGCCCTCGGGCGCAGCCGCTTCCGTCATGGCGGTTTCGTCCTGCGGTCCCGGCTGCGCGGGTGCTTCGGGCGCGTCTGGCGCGGCGCCGATGCCGGGCTGAAGCGCCGCCTGCCCGGTCTCCTCGCCGCCGCCTTCGCGCGCAACGGGGCCCGGCCAGATCACGCCGCTCACGTAGAGCCCGCCGGCCACGACCACGGCCCCCGCCACGCCGAGCAGCATCGCGATGCCCTGGCGGTTCATGCCGCGCCCCTCATCGCACGCGCCTCATCCCAGACCCCTGTCTCATCTTCCCATGTCCGGCAGCTTTCGCGGCAGGTCCCCAATTGAGTTGATCGAGCATATCAACAAGGATAACGGGGGTCAAAAGCATGATTTGCAAAGGGGTTCGCCATGCCGTCTCGATCCGTCTGCGTCTATTGCGGCTCCCGCGCGGGGGCGGATGCGGCCTATATGAAGGATGCCACGGAAACCGGGCGCCGGATCGCGCGCGCGGGCTGGCGGCTGGTCTACGGCGCGGGGGATGTGGGGCTGATGGGCGCGGTGGCCAATGCCGCCCAGCAGGAAGGCGGCGACACGTTCGGCGTGATCCCCGGCCACCTGGTGGAATGGGAGGTGGGCAAGACCGACCTGACCCGCTTCATCGTCACCGAGACCATGCACGAGCGCAAGAAGGTCATGTTCATGAATTCCGACGCGATCGTGGTGCTGCCGGGCGGCGCCGGATCGCTGGACGAATTCTTCGAGGTGCTGACCTGGGCGCAGCTGGGCCTGCACCGCAAGCCGATCCTGCTGCTCGACACCAAGGGCTACTGGGGTCCGCTGGTGGCGCTGATCGACCACGTGATCCAGCAGGGCTTTGCCGCGCCGTCGCTGCGGGATTTCCTGCGCCGCGTGGACAACCCGGAGCAGATGGAAGCAGCGTTGCGCGAAAGCCTCGGCTGAGCGCCTTTTCCGCCGATGGCGCGGCCCCGTCACGGGCGCGGTTGACTTTCCCCGGCGCGGGGGCCATGTCACCCCAGACCCCGCCTCCTGCCGCGTGAGCAGCGAAGGGGCCCCGGCGCGATCCCCCCTCGGGCGGTGCATCGCGGAAACAGACCGGGGCGCGAGGCGGGCCATTTTTCCAGGTTCCCAATTCACGCGGGGTTCCGGCGTCCTGTCGGCGCATGGGCAATACGGCCCGTGCCCCCTGCCGGGCGCGCCCCCTGCGACCGCGCCGCGCGAGATCCGCGCGGACGGCGCAGTCAACGCGGCCCGGCCCATGGCCGGCGCGAGAAAGGATTTGTCCGAGATGGACTTCGACATGCTGGGGCTCGACCCCAAGATGGTGGCCCGCCTGAATGAACAGGGCATCACCGACCCCACCCCGATCCAGACCAAGGCCATCCCGCATGCCATGAACGGCCGCGACGTGATGGGCCTGGCACAGACCGGCACCGGCAAGACCGCCGCCTTCGGGCTGCCCCTGATCCACGCGATCACCGGCATGAAGGGCAAGCCCGCGCCGAAATCCGTGCGCAGCCTGATCCTCGCGCCGACGCGCGAGCTGGCCAAGCAGATCGTCGAGAACCTGCGCCTCTATGCCGGCGAGAACCGGCTGCGCATCGGCATCGTGGTCGGCGGCGCCTCGATCAATCCGCAGATCCAGAAGCTGGAGCGCGGGATGGATATCCTCGTGGCCACCCCCGGCCGGCTGATCGACCTGATCGACCGCAAGGCGGTGCGGCTGGACCTGGCCAACTTCCTCGTGCTGGACGAGGCGGACCAGATGCTGGACATGGGCTTCATCCACGCTCTGCGCCGGATCGCCCCGCTGCTGCCAAAGGACCGGCAGACCATGCTGTTCTCGGCCACCATGCCGAAACAGATGAACGAGCTGGCGCAGGCCTACCTGACCGATCCCGTCCGGGTCGAGGTCGCGGCGCCGGGCAAGCCCGCCGACAAGATCGACCAGGGCATCCATTTCGTCGACCAGCCGGAGAAATCGGCGCTGCTGATCGACATGCTGGACGATCACCGCGAAGAGCTGGCGCTGGTCTTCGCCCGCACCAAGCACGGCGCGGAACGGCTGAAGAAATCGCTGGAAAAGGCGGGCTACGCCGCGGGCTCGATCCACGGAAACAAGAGCCAGGGGCAGCGTGACCGCGCGCTCAAGGCTTTCTCGAGCGGTGAGCTGCGGGTGCTGGTGGCGACCGACGTGGCGGCGCGCGGGCTCGACATCCCGGACGTGCGGCATGTCTACAATTTCGACCTGCCCAACGTGCCCGACAACTACGTCCACCGCATCGGGCGCACCGCGCGCGCGGGCAAGGACGGCCGGGCCGTGACCTTCTGCGCGCCCGCCGAGGTCGGCGAGCTCAAGGCGATCGAGAAGACCATGGGCAAGGCCATTCCCGTCCTCGGCGGCGAGCGCCCGGCCGAGGCGAACGCGACGGGGCGGCCCGCCCGGGGCGGCAAGCCCGGCGGCGG